>NC_016587.1 GCF_000283655.1 Azospirillum lipoferum 4B
AGAGGGAACTCCGCCACCCTCGTACTTAACCCCCTCTCCCGCATAGCGGGGGAGGGTTGGGGAGGGGGCGCGGCGTCAGCCGCATCCATCTTCACCCCTTCTTCACCGCCGCCTTCTCCCGATCCACCACCTCCAGAATCCGCTGCAACGCCTCCGTGCTCAGCGGCGACTCCATCGTCAGCCCATCGCCGAACTTGCGCAGCGCGCCGATGGCGCGGCGCCGCGCGATGAACTCGTCGTCGCCCGGCTCGAAGGGCTCGACCACCGGACCCTTGTAATAACCGCCGCGGAAGCCCCACTGGCGGCGCCCGTCGGCGCGCCATTCGCTGCCGTCGGACAGCACCATGCAGCGCCCGCCTTCGGTATAGCGCTCCACCGTTGCGGTGGATTGCGGAATGGACTGGCCGCTGCAGATCGTCACGCGGTCGCCGACGCGGAAGCTGGCGGCAGTGAACATGCTGTCTCCCCAATTGGCGCCGGCCCTCTCAACCGGACCCGAGCGCCGCAGAAATTCCGAAGACGCTGTTTTCCACCAGTTGCCCCGGCAAATCCAGCCCTACAGCGCGAAACTCGCCACCACCGGCGCGTGATAGCTGACGGGGGAGGGCTCGTCGGCATGATCGACCTCGTCCGTCAGCTCCTCGTTGTGGATGGCGACCTCCCGCAGCCGTTCGGTCAGGCGCGGCGAGGCCATCAGATGGTCGAGAAGCACCGGCGTGCCGGCGTGCAGGACGGTGTAGCGCCGCTCGTCCGGGATCGCCTGCTCCAGCGGCTCCAGCACGCGGTTCGCCAGCTCCGGGTTGCCGGTGAAGTCGGGGCCGGCGCGGATGATGCGGACGGCGGTCTGCTCCAGGTCGGCGTTGCAGTCGCCGGCCACCACGATCAGCGCATCGGGATCGGCGTCGAACAGCCGGTCGACCGCCAGACGCGTCTCCAGCGCCTGCCCCGTCCGCTTGATCGAGGCGAGATAGAAGCCCTCCGCCCAGCCGGCCGCCGTCTTCCAGCTCTGGGCGCCGGTCTTCTGCCCCGGCACCGGGGCGGCGATGGGGGCGCGCAGATGCAGGTCGAAGACATGCAGGATGCGGCCGTCCGGCATCTCCACCTCGGCATGCAGCACCGGCCGGTCCCAGCCGACTTCGGTCTCCCTGTCCGAGGCCGGGTCGGCGGTGGCGAGGCGCACGCGGGCCGGCGGAACCAGATGGTGGCGCAGCAGCCGCGCCGCCCTGATCGGCCAGCGGCTGACGATCACCGGGTTGTGGCGGTCGGCCGGCGACGGGGCATCGCCCGCGGTAATATGATAATCCGCATAGCGCGTGCCCGCCAGAAGGCGGGTGAGCGCGCGCAAGCTCCGCGGCTCGCTCTTCACCGGGTGCTGGGCATCGACCTCCTGCAGGCAGAGGATGTCGGCCTCCAGCCGCTCCAGCTGCGGGCGCAGGGTGGCGATCCGCGCCTCGAAGGGCGGCTCGTCGGCATCGTCGTCCAGGTTTTCCAGGTTGAAGGTGGCGATCCGGAACAGCGTGTCGACCATGGCGGGCTCCGCGGAGGAACGGCGGGTGTCGGCGGCGCGCCCATGGATGAGGCCCGCGGATGAGGGCCGTGAATTGGGGCGCCGCCGGTCGAGCCTATCAGAACAGCTCGACGTCGCCTTCGATCCGCGTCCGGCCCAGATGTTCCATATAGGACGACTCGTTGCGGGCGATGTCGTGCAGGGTGTCGTCGCCGATCAGCCGGCGCTGGCTGCGCCCGCTGGTGGGGAAGAAGCGCACGGCGCGGGGGCTGGCGCCGCCGACGTCCCAGCTGACGGTGGGGATGCCTTCCGTCGCCAGATACTCCATCACGAACTCGACGTTGCGCTGGCCGATGTTGGCGGTGCGCAGCGTGGTCAGGTTCACGTTGGCGCCGCCGAACAGCTTGGCGCGCAGCCGGTCGCGCCGGCCGGTGACGGCAAGCAGACGGTTGATCAGTTGCTCCATCGCCGTGGCGCCGTAGCGGGACGACAGCGACAGCGTGTCCGTGCCGGCATCGGGCAGCAGGAAATGGTTCATCCCGCCGATCTCCGCCACCGGGTCGTACAGGCAGGCGGCGACGCAGGAACCCAGCGTGGTGGTGATGACGACGTTCGGGTCGTCGGTGACGACGCAGCCGCCGACGACGATGTTGACGATCTCCGCCCCCAGCCGCCGGTCATGGTAGCGGTTGGCGGCGACGTCCTGCCGTTCCAGCCTGCGGCGCAGGACGCTGCGCGCGGTCGAGGTGCGGGGACTGTCTGTCATCATCTGGCGGGGGACCCTCGCTGCTGAATGCGGACGGATATGGAGCGTGGAGACCCTCAATCAATCGAAGCGGCGATCGTTCGGGTTGCAGCCAATCAATTTTGATTTGCATTTTACCATATGCTTCATACTCCGTCCTATGACCTATGTCAGTCAATAGGTTAAAACCCACCGCTCCAATATCCCGCTCTGCAACGCACGGGCGTCCGCGGCCCAGACGCGTGCATCGGATGGGATGGCGGTCACCCGGCGATCCAGCGCCGCGTCCATCGCCGCCCGGCGCCCGGCATCGGCGATGAACAGGACGAAGCCCAGCCGCCGGCCGCTGGCCGCCGTCAGCAGCCCGGCCAACCCCTTGACATAGGCCAGGGTCCCGGACTTGGCCCGGACGCCGGGGGGCAGCGCCTTTCCCTCCTCCTCCCCCGGCAGCAGGTCCCACAGCGCCGGCCCGCCGGCCCGCAGCAGCGCCGCCATCTGCCGCGGCGTGGCGCGCGACCCGGTGCCCAGCCCCGAATGGTTGGCCAGCCGCAACCCGCTCCACCCCTCCCCGTCCAGCGGCTGCCGCGCCAACAGGCCCTGCAGCAGCGCCGCGGAACGCCCGAGCGTCGCGACGGCCGGATCCAGCCGCCGCGCGGCGGCCAGCCCGATGGTCTCGGCCGACAGGTTGTTGGAATGGCGCAGAAGCCCGCGGACCAGCTCCGCCAGCGGCAAGCTGTCCAGGGTCGCAAACGGCATCGCAGCGGCCGGCGCCCGTCCCGGCAGGGGCGGCGGCAGGGCGATGCCGGCCTCGGCGGCCAACCGGCGGAACAGCGTGGCGGCGGCCAGTCCCGGCCGGGCCACCGGCACCCAGGCCGCCCCGGTCGCCCCGGTCGCCCCCGCTGCCGGCGCCGTCATGCGCCAACGATCCGCCCCATCCGGCAGCAGCGGAAAGCGGCCGCCCGCCGCCATCGGCAGGACGGTGACGCTGTCCAGCGGCAGCCGCCCGGCATCGGCGACGGTCAGCGCCTCCGGCCCGCCCCGGCCCCAACTCAGCAGCGCGCGGTTGTAGTTCAGCGACAGCGCCCCGACGCCCGTGTTGTAGGGAGCGGCCCAGGGCTGGCCCGAATCGATCTCCGCCAGTTCGGGCAGCAGCGAGGCATCGAAGAGGAAGCGCCCCTCCACCCGGCGAAGTCCGGCGGCACGCGCCCGGTCGAGCAGCTGCAGCAGCCCCTCCGTCGCGAGCGCCGGGTCGCCGCCGCCCTGCAGGATCAGGTCGCCGCGCAGCACCCCGTCGGCTGACAGCCTGCCGGCAGACAGCTGGCCGCCGGATAGCCCACCGCCCAACAGCCGGGTTGCGAATCGGTGGTCCGGTCCCAGCAGGGCCAGCGCCGCCGAGGCGGTCGGCAGTTTCGCCACCGATGCCGGGATGAAGGGGGTGTCGGCCGCCCGCGCCTCCACCGCCCGGCCGCTGTCGGGATCGAACAGGATATAGCCGACCGCGGTGCCTTCCGGCCCCTCCCCTTCTAGATTTCCGGTTGCAGAATATGAAGGCCGCGCCACTGCGGGCAGAGCGAGGATACCGAGCAGGCCGAGGAACGGACGGCGGCCGAGCGGCATCGCGGGCAGGCGGCGCCTCAAATCGGGAAGGACGGTCACGGGTCGGGTCTTTCCGCTTCTGATACAGGCTTTCATAAAGTATTTTAGGGAAAAATCGCTGGAAATCGCGAACAGGGACGTAGCCGGGCAGCAGTCCGACAGGGGCAGGCCAAAGGGGGGCGGTATGGCAATGTCCAAGCGGCGCGAGGCGCGCTTCGAGGTGGTGGTCGAACAGGGCGGCAAACCGAACATCGACGGCGTCTTCGATGACGAGAAGTCGGCGACGGAACGCGCCAACTTCCTGCTGCGCCTTGCCAAGTTCCCGGTGGTGCGGGTGGTGAAGGTCACCGGCACCGGTCGGGAAGAGACGATCTTCCAGAAATCCTCCTCCGGCGGAACCAAGCTGACCACCATCTCGCCGATCGAGGAGGCCAGCCTCTGCACAAGCGTGCAGCAGGTCTTCTCCTTCGACAGCCGGATGACCCTGCTGCGGCTGCTGCGCGGTTATTGGGACGACCAGGGCGTCATTCCGGCGGAGCAGCTTCATCGCTACTATCCGTTGCGCTATTTCGAGCGGGAGGCGCTGCTGTTCAACCCGGCGCTCAGCCGGCTCGCCGCCATCCAGGCGCCGATGCTCGGGCTGAAGCCGCATGAACGCTACGACCAGATCGCCCGCCTGTTCGCCGGGCTGAAGGAACTCGCCCAGGCGTCCGACACGCTGGCGCCCTTCGATCAGGCGCTGATGCGCGGCGGCATATCCGGGCTGCTGCTCGCCGCCGTCGACCGCCCGGTGGAGGAGCGCGACCGCATCGTCACCCACGCCTTCGGCACGCTGCTGGAACCGCACCGCGAATGGGGGGCCAAGCTGTCCGCGGTGCTGCGCCTGCACCAGGAGGGCGACGGCGAGAACAGCCGGCTGGTCGACGAGTTCACGGCGGAGATCGTCGACGGGCGGGAGCCGATCCGCGCGCTGATCGGCTACGCGCCCGACCTGGGATCGGCCATCCTGGCGCTGCTGGCCACCCTGCGCGGCGACCTGGACGACCGCCTGCCCCATACCGAACCGCTGCTGGCGCTGTCGAATGTGCTCGGGTCCGAGGGACCGACGACCGGCTTTCCCCGCACGCGGGAGGCGCTGCTCAACCGCATCCGCGGCGGGCTGGACGGGCTGACGCCGCTGACCCGCACCGGAGCGGCCAGCGACGCCCGCGCCTTCGGCGCCATCGTCGACGGGATGATCGCCTTCGACGGCTTCATGGGCGGTCCGGCCATGGCGGAATCGCTGACCCGCCGCGGCAAGACGGTGTGGGCGACCGGCGGCAGCGACCTGCCTTTCGAGGAAACGATGACAAGGCTGACCGGGCGCTTCGGCACGGCGGCCGGGCGGCTGGGCTATCTGCTGGATCTCGGCACCAGCGCCTATGGCCACCGCAAGATCAGCACCGTCATCCAGCGTGTCGCCGACGAGTTCAACCGGATTAAATCGGCCGCCGAGCTCGCCGCCCCCGGCGCCTCCCTCCAGGAGGTGCGCGAAGGTCTGGGCCGCCGGCTGCGGGCCGCCGGCATTCCCCGCGCCCTGGCCGACGGGCTGATCGCAAAGATCGCAGCCATCCCCGACGACCAGAGGATATCGGTGACCGGCAGCGGCGTCGTGACGGGGATGCGCTTCGCGTCTTCGACGGCGGAGGTGATGACGGTCGACATGCAGGCGCCGGCGGCGGCGGCGCTGCGCCTGACGCTGAGCTTCCAGGGCCGCACGGTCGCCCTGCCCGATTTCGGCGGCGACGTCGTCATCGGCCGCGCCGCCGAATGCGGCATCGTGCTGGACCATGCCTCCGCCTCGCGCCGCCATGCGGTGGTGCGGCTGCGCGACGGCGCCTTCACGCTGGAGGATCTCAGCCGCAACGGCACCCGGCTGGTGCGGCAGACCGGCGAACAGCGCCTGCTGAAGATGGGCGACGTGGTGCCACTGTCCGGCCGGGGGGAGATCGTAATCGGCTCCCTCGACCTCGGCGAACATCCGGCACGGATCGCCTGGGACGTGTCGGGACGCTAAGCAGGTTTCTCCAGATCGGGCCACAGGCCCGGCCTGGAGAAACCTGCGGACTCTATGGTTTTGCAGGTTTTCCGAGCCCGCCCATTCGTGGGCGGAGTTCGGAAAACCTGCTTAGGGTCGGGGGGCCAGGGTCGGAACGTCGACCGCTCAGTCGCCGGCGCAGGCCTCGGCCAGCCGGGCGTCGGCGGCACGGCTGGCACGGTCGTCCAGCATCGCCACCGCCCACACCGCCAGACCGCCCAGCGCCAGCGCCGAACCGACCCAGGCGGTGGAGGTCCAGCCCCAGCCGGCGGCGATCGCCATGCCGCCCAGCCAGGGGCCGAGTGCGTTGGCGGCGTTGAAGGCGCTGTGGTTCAGCGCGGCGGCCAGCGTCTGCGCGTCCTCCGCCACATCCATCAGCCGGGCCTGCAAGGGCGTGCCCAGCCCGCCGCCGCAGCCGATCATGAACACCACGACCGACACCAGCCAGACATTGCCGGCGGCGAAGGGATAGAGCGCCAGCGAGCCGGCGCTCCACAGCAGGAGGAAGGCGACTGTCGGCATCAGGGCGCGGTCGGCCGCCCAGGCGCTGACCAGCGTGCCGACGGTCATGCCGGCGCCGAACACCGCCAGCACCACCGGCACCGCCGAGGGCGACACCTGCGTCACCTCCATCAGCGTCGAGGCGACATAGGTATAGACGGCGAACATGCCGCCGAAGCCGATGGCGCCGATGCCCAGCGTCAGCCAGACCTGCCGCCGCTTCAGCGCACCCAGCTCACGCAGCGGGCTGGCATTCGGATGCGGGCGGTCCTTGGGCGCGTAAATCCAGACCAGCAGCACGGTCAGCAGGGCCAGCAGCCCGACGACGCCAAAGCCCCAACGCCAGCCCAGCGCCTGGCCGATCCAGTTCGCCATCGGCACACCGACGATGGTCGCCACCGTCAGCCCCAGCATGGTGCGCGCCACCGCCTGCGCCCGGCGCTGCGGCGGCACCAGCGACGCCGCGACCAGGGCGGCCACGCCGAAATAGGCGCCGTGCGGCAGGCCGCTCATGAATCGGAAGACCAGCATCCAGCCATAGGAGGGCGAAAAGGCGCTGGCCACATTGGCGGCGGCGAAGACCGCCATCAGCCCGATCAGCAGCGTCCGGCGCGACAGCCGTGCCGCCAGCACCGCGATCACCGGCGCGCCCACCACCACGCCCAGCGCATAGGCGCTGATGACGTGCCCGGCGGTCGGCTCGTCGATGCCGAGGCCGCGGGCGAAATAGGGCAGCAGGCTCATCGTCGCGAACTCGGTCGTTCCGATGGCGAAACCGCCCATGGCGAGCGCCAGAAGCACCAGCCCGGGATGGGCCGAGGCCACCCGTGCCTCGGCACGCATGTCGCCGTGATGGCCGCCAGAAGCCATGGTCGTTTCTCCGCTGTCGCCGCTCGATGAAGGGATTCGGGAACCCGGCGGTCAGGGGACGGAAAACGACCGGGACAAGGTCAGGATATTTGCCTCACCCATGCTGAGGCAATCCGCCGCAGGCCGCCAATTCCGCAGATGCGAGATGAGCGGCGGGCATGGCTCGGGCGGGTGGGGGACAATCCCCTCTCCCCCCGGGGAGAGGGTTAGGGTGAGGGGGATGCGTGGCGAGGAGTCCCGCAAAGGCACGCGGTGCATCCCTCTCACCCTCCCCACTTCGTGGGTCTCCTCCCTCTCCCGGGGCGGGAAAGGGCATTCATGCCTAAAGCAGATCCTTGAACAGCGGCATCTCCGGCGCTTTCGTGGCCTTGCCCTGCTTGCGGGGGGCGGACTTCCGTTTCGGCTTGTCCTCGGCCTTGGCGGGCTGCTCCACCGGCAGTTCCGGTGCGGCCATCGGCATGGGGAGTTCCGCCGCCGGTTCCGGCGCCTCCTGCGGCGGAGCGGGCTCAGGCTCCGGTGCGGCGGCAGCCTCCGGCACCACCTCCGGCTCCACTTCCGCCACCTCCTCCGCCACCGGTTCCGCAGGCGGTGCGGCCACCGGCGCCACTTCAGGCGCGGCTTCCGGCACGGCCTCCGCCTCCGGCTGCGCTGCTTTCTTCTTGCGCGGCGGCCGGCGCGGCGCGACGCCGACGCCGTCCTTCGCGCGTTGCTTGCCCATGTCGCGGGCTTGGGCTTCCGGTGCGGCGGCATCCTCGGTCAGCCATTTGCGGCGCTTGATGACCTCGTTCACCCGACCCTGGTTGACGCCCAGCTGGAAGGCGATCTCCTGCTGGGTCATGTTGGTGGTTTCGTGCAGATGCAGGATCTCGGCGGCCAGTTCCGGCGTCATCTTGCGTCCGGTCAGGCGCCGGGCCGGGCGGATGGAGCGTTGGCTGCGGTCGCGCGCCCTCAGGGATTCCAGGATCTCCAGCGCCGCCGTGTTGCCCGCCGCCTTCAGCGCGTCCTCGAATTCCTTCAGCGTCGCCATGAACTTCCCTCCCCCTGTCACCGGCCCCTGTTGCCGGCCGGTTCCCGCTGCAACCGGCAGGATCACAGATAGTTCATGTCTTGGCGATGGAAAAGCCGTGGCATGTCCGTGTCCTTGCACGCGGGCTCCCCGCCGGGGCTCAGGCGGGAAAGCGCAGGTCGATCCGCGTGCCGGCGCCGTCGGCGGGGCCATAGCTCAGCTCGCCGGACAGCTGGGCGGCCAGGCTCTGGATGATCTTCCAGCCCAGGCTCGGCAGGCGCAGGACATCGACCCCTTCCGGCAAACCGACGCCGTCGTCGGTCACCCGCAGGTGCAGATGGCCGGGATGGTCCGGCACGGCATGCAGGTCGATGGCGACGATGCCGCCCTCGCGGCCGACGAAGGCGTGCTTCAGGGCGTTGGTCAGTGCCTCCACGATCAGCAGGGCCAGGGCCAGCAGCCGTTCGGGCGACTGCGGCGCCGCCCCGACCGAGACGCGGCAGGTGACGTCGGGTTTGCCGGCGGCCTCCAGCATGTCCCGGCACAGCCCTTCGACGTGGCGGCCGAAATCGTCGCCCGACCGCGGATCGTGCAGGCGCCGGTGCACCCGCGCCATGGTGTCCAGCCGCCGCCCCGCCTCCTCCAGCGCCGCCATCGCCCCTTCCGGCGACCGGCCGACCGACCGCCTCTGCAGGTCGAGGACCGACGAGACGAACTGCATGTTGTTGGCGACCCGGTGCTGAAGCTCGTGGAACATGGTGGTCTGCGCCGCCAGCAGGGAGGCGGTGCGGGCACGCTCCTCGTGCAGGCGCGCCAGCGTCACCTGCATGCCGTGGATCAGCGCGATGTCCACCGCGACGATCACCGCATAGAAGGTCAGCGCCAGCCCGCTGGACGCGTTCAGCGTGAAGGTTTCGTAGGGCGGAATGAAGAAGTACCAGGCGGCCAGCCCGGAGAGCACCGCCGTCGCCACCCCCGGCCCCAGCCCGACGACGAAGGTGGTCAGGATCACCGCGGGAAAGAAGGTGAGATAGGGGAAGCCGGACGGAAGGATGCCGTCGACGCTCCAGCGCAGCAGCAGGGCGATGACAAAGGTCGACAGCCCCGCGCCATAGCGCAGGGCGGGACCGCGCCGAAGCAGCGAAAAACGCGCCACCCGCTGCCAGACCGTCCACTCCGAACCCATCGACATCCCGTTCACGCAATACCGGCGCCAGCATAGCACCGGCAGCCGGCGCGTGTATGGGCAGTCTGCCGATGTCGCCCGAAAATTCCCGACGGCGCCGCCCTTGACCGGTATCGGGCGAAGCGCAACCGCCGGCTTCGCCGCAGAAGAGGTGATTTGTCCAAAGCTGTTCACAACTCTGCCACGCCCGTTCAAGTCCGCGGGGCACTTTGTTCAATCCACTGAGCGATTGTCGGGATGCGCGGCGGCCGGGGACATGCCCCGACCCGGCGCCCCCCGAACGATCTCCGAACGATCTCCGAACGACCTAGGCTGAAGGAGCCCCGCCCCGTGAAGACCCGTCCCGTGAAGTCCCGTCTGGGCGCGTTCGCCATCGCGGCCACCCTGTCCGTCTCCGCTCTCGCCCTGTCCGGCACCGCCCAGGCCGGCGCCACCTTCGACGGCGTGAAGCAGAAGGGCTACGTCCAGTGCGGTGTCAACCTGGGCCTCTACGGCTTCTCGTCGCCGGACGACAAGGGCAAGTGGACGGGCCTGGACGTCGACATGTGCCGCGCCGTCGCCGCCGCCATGTTCGGCGATGCCGAAAAGGTGAAGTACACCCCGCTGTCGGCGCAGCAGCGCCTGCCGGCCCTGCAGTCCGGCGAGATCGACATCCTCGCCCGCAACACCACCCGCACCCTGACCCGCGACACCGCCAACGGCCTGAACTTCACGCCGACCAATTACTATGACGGCCAGGGCTTCATGGTGTCGTCCAAGCTGGGGCTGAAGAGCGCCAAGCAGCTGAACGGCGCCACCGTCTGCGTCCTGCCCGGCACCACGACCGAGCAGAACGTGTCGGATTACTTCCGCGCCAACAAGATGACCTTCAAGCCGGTCGTCATCGAGAAGAACGAGGAGCTGAACAAGGCCTTCTTCGCCGGCCGCTGCGACGCCCTGACCTCCGACGCCTCGCAGCTGGCCGCCATCCGCGCCGCCGAGGTGCCGAACCCCAACGACTACGTCATCCTGCCCGAGCTGATCTCCAAGGAGCCGCTGTCCCCGGCCGTCCGCCAGGGCGACGAGGAATGGATGAATCTGGTCACCTGGGCCTTCTACGCCATGGTCCAGGCCGAGGAGAAGGGCATCACGTCGCAGACCGTCGACGCCGCCTTGACCTCTCCCGATCCCGACGTGAAGCGCCTGCTGGGCGTGACCGCCGGCAACGGCAAGGCGCTGGGCGTCGAGGAGAACTGGGCCTTCAACATCATCAAGCAGGTCGGCAACTACGCCCAGAGCTATGAGCGCAACGTCGGCGCCGGCTCCAAGCTGAAGATGCCGCGCGGCCAGAACGCCCTCTACACCGAAGGCGGCCTGATGTACGCCCCGCCGATGAAGTAAGCGAGTCATCCCTCTCCCGCCCCGGGAGAGGGAAGGGGCCCATGCGGAGCATGGGAAGGGTGAGGGGTCAGGCAAGGATCGATAATCCATGTCTGGATCACCCCTCACCCTCCCGCCTTCGGCGGGTCCCTCCCTCTCCCGGGACGGGAGAGGGTAGTCATCTCCCGCACGGAGCAACACCATGACAAACCCGGTCCAGGCGCTGAACTCCGCGCGCGTGCGGGGGTGGCTGTATCAGGCGCTGTTCCTGGCCTGCACCCTCGCCGTCGCCTGGTATCTCGTTTCCAACACGCTGACCAACCTCGCCACCCGCGGCGTCGCCACCGGGCTCGGCTTCCTGCAGCGCGAGGCCGGTTTCGAGATCGGCGAGAGCCTGCTGTCCTATTCCGCCTCCGACACCTATCTGAAGGCGCTGGTCGTCGGCCTGCTGAACACGCTGTCGGTGTCGGCCACCGGCGTCGTGCTGGCGACCGTGCTGGGCGTGCTGATCGGCATCGGGCGGCTCTCCTCCAACTGGATGGTGAACCGCTTCGCCGCCCTGTATGTCGAGACGGTCCGCAACGTGCCGCTGCTGCTGCAGCTGGTGGTCTGGTACACCATCATGAACCGGCTCCCCAGCCCGCGCGAGGCGCTGGAAATCCTGCCGGGCATCTTCCTCAGCAACCGCGGCATGAAGTTCCCGGTCCTGGTGGAGCATGCCGGCCATGGCTGGGTCCTGCTGGCTCTGCTGGCCGGCATCGCCGCCGCCGTCGCCATCGTCCGCCACGGCCGCCGCCACCGCGAGACGACCGGCAAGCCCTTCCCCACCCTGCCGGCCGCCATCGCAGCGGTGCTGCTGCCGCCGGCCGCGGCGTTCGTCGCCACCGGCGCGCCGCTGGCCTTCGACGTGCCGGTCCTGGCCGGCTTCAACTTCGAGGGCGGCGGATCGGTCACCCCGGAATTCACCGCGCTGCTGATCGGCCTGTCGGTCTACACCGCCGGCTTCATCGCCGAGATCGTGCGCTCCGGCATCCTCGCCGTGCCGCACGGCCAGACCGAGGCCGGCCTGGCGCTGGGGCTGTCGCCGGGCAAGATCCTGCGCCTGATCATCCTGCCGCAGGCGCTGCGCGTCATCGTGCCGCCGCTGACCAGCCAATATCTGAACCTGACCAAGAACAGCTCGCTGGCCGTCGCCATCGGCTATCCGGATCTGGTCAGCGTCTCCAACACATCGGCCAACCAGACCGGTCAGGTGGTGGAGGCGGTGGCGATGATGATGCTCGTCTACCTCGTCATCAGCCTCAGCATCTCCGCCTTCATGAACTGGTACAACCGCCGTGTGGCCCTGGTGACGCGATGAGGGACCCGATGAGCACGCACTCCCCGGCCGACCGGGCCGCCATCCCCACCGGTCCCGTCCCCCCCGCCCGCTGGGCCGCCTCCTACGAGGAGGAGCCGAGCCAGGCCTCCGCCCCGCCGCAGGCCAACGGCATGACGGCGCTCAAGCCCTTCGGCTGGGCCAAGGACAACCTGTTCAACACGCCGCTGAACACGGTCCTGACGCTGGCCTGCCTCGGCCTGCTGTGGCTGGTGGTTCCGCCGATGGCGAGCTGGCTTGTGCTGAACGCCAGCTGGTCCGCCACCGGCTCGGAGGCCTGCCGCGAGGCGGCCGGCGCCTGCTGGTCGGTGATCGCGGTCAAGCACCGGCTGATCTTCTTCGGCACCTACCCCTATGACGAGCAGTGGCGCCCCTTCCTGGCCTGCGCCCTGTTCGTGGCGATGCTGGGCGCCAGCGGCGTGCGCGCCTTCTGGCGGCCCTGGCTGGCCGGCGCCTGGGCGCTGACGCTGGTCGGCATGGGCGTGCTGATGTGGGGCGGCGTCGCCGGCCTCAGCTATGTGCCGAACGACCGCTGGGGCGGCCTGCCGATCACGCTGATGCTGTCGGTCTTCTCCATCGCGCTGGCCTTCCCGCTGTCGATCCTGCTGGCTCTGGGCCGCCAGTCGTCGCTGCCGGCGATCCGCAGCTTCTGCGTCGGCTTCATCGAGCTGATGCGCGGCGTGCCGCTGATCAGCGTGCTGTTCATGGCCTCGGTGATGTTCCCGCTGTTCCTGCCGGAAGGCGTCACGGTGGACAAGCTGCTGCGCGCGCTGGCCGGCATGACCCTGTTCACCGCCGCCTATCTGGCCGAGGCCGTGCGCGGCGGGTTGCAGGCGATCCCCAGGGGCCAGTACGAGGCGGCCGATGCGCTCGGCCTCAGCTACTGGCAGAAGACGATGCTGATCGTCCTGCCGCAGGCCCTGCGCATCGTCATCCCGCCCATCGTCAACCAGTTCATCAGTGCCTTCAAGGACACCTCGCTGGTCACCATCGTCGGCCTGTACGACCTGCTGACCGCCGCCACCGTGGCGACGACCGACCCCGAATGGCGCCCCTATTTCGCCGAGGTCTATATCTTCGCCGGGCTGATGTTCTGGATCTTCTGCTTCAGCATGTCGCGCTACAGCCAGTGGCTGGAGCGTCTGGCCAACCGTTACACCAGCCGCTGACCGGCTCTGGAGACCGAGCAATGACCGAAAACGCCATCATCGAACTCCGCAAGGTCGGCAAGTGGTACAACAGCTACCACGCGCTCCGCGACGTCAGCCTGTCGATCGGCAAGGGCGAGAAGGTCGTCGTCTGCGGCCCGTCCGGGTCGGGCAAGTCGACGATGATCCGCTGCATAAACCGGCTCGAGGCGCACCAGACCGGCCACATCGTCGTCGACGGCATCGAGCTGACCGACGACGTCAAGGCGGTGGAGAAGATCCGCCGCAAGGTCGGCATGGTGTTCCAGAACTTCAACCTGTTCCCGCACCTGACCGTGCTGCAGAACCTGACGCTGGCCCCCATCTGGGTCCGCGGCATGGCGAAGTCCGAGATCGAGGAGATCGCCATGATGTACCTGAAGCGGGTGCGCATCCCCGATCAGGCGCACAAGTTCCCCGGCCAGCTGTCGGGCGGCCAGCAGCAGCGCGTCGCCATCGCCCGCGCGCTCTGCATGCGGCCGGAGATCATGCTGTTCGACGAGCCGACCTCGGCCCTCGACCCCGAGATGGTCAAGGAGGTGCTGGACGTCATGACCGAGCTGGCGGGCGAGGGCATGACCATGGTCTGCGTCACCCACGAAATGGGTTTCGCCCGGCAGGTCGCCGACTCTATTGTCTTCATGGCCGAAGGCTCGATCGTCGAGAGCGGGTCGCCGGCGCAATTCTTCGAGAACCCGAAAAGCGAGCGCACCCGCCAGTTCCTGGGCCAGATCCTGGAACATTGAGGCGAACATCGAGGCGGACCCGCCGGTAAGGCGGGGTGCGGAAGGCGGACGAGAGGGCCATGCCGGCGACCATTGCCATCACCGACGACGACGCGGTGACGCGCGAGACGCTGAAGTCCTACCTGACGGACGAGGGCTTCGACGTCCTGCTGGCCCGAAGTGCGGAGGAGCTGAAGGACCTGCTGGCGACCGCCGCGGTGGACGTCGTGCTGCTCGACATCCGGCTGCCGCGCCAGGACGGGCTGACCCTGACCCGCGAGCTTCGCGCGGTGTCGGAGATCGGCATCATCCTGGTCAGCAGCCGGGCGGAGAAGCTGGACCGCATCATCGGGCTGGAGATGGGGGCCGACGACTACATCGCGAAGCCCTTCGAACCGCGCGAGATCCTGGCACGGTTGCGGAACCTGCTGCGCCGGCTGAAGGCGCCGGGCGATCAGCGCGACGACCGCCGGCGCTGCTTCGCCGGCTGGACCCTGTGGCTGGACCGCATGCGCCTGACCGACCCGCAGGGCCGGCCGGTGCGGCTGACGGGGGCGGAGTTCGAACTGCTGTCGACCTTCGTCTGCAACCCCGGCCGGGTGATGAACCGCGACTATCTTCTGACGGCGACGACCCGGCGGAAGACGGACGCGACCGACCGCACCATCGACAGCCTGGTCCGCCGCCTGCGCCGCCTGATCGAGACCGACGCCGCCGACCCCCGGCTGATCGTGACCGTCCACGGCACGGGCTACCTGTTCGCCGGCGACGTCACCCAGGACGGGTGAAAACTCCCTCTCCCGTCCCGGGAGAGGGAAGGGGCCCAAGCGGAGCTTGGGAAGGGTGAGGGATAAGACAAGGATCAAAAATCCATGTCCGGATAGCCCCTCACCCTCCCCGCGCCTCCGGCGCGGGTCCCCTCCCTCTCCCGAGGCGGGAGAGGGCCATACACCGAACCCCGAGCAAACTCCCCCGTCGCTTCAGTCTCGCGGCGGCCACGCGCTCGGCAACCTGGGCCACGGAAATCGCGAAAATTTTTCGCCGGCTTCCGTGGCCCATTTTTTATGCATCGACGCAGGCAATCGGCCTTTTCCGAAGTCAATCCGCCACATCCGGTTGCTTTTCGTCTTGCATCATTCCTCCATAGGAAAGTCCTGGACGGCCGACCAGTCAGAAAATCCGCCCTTTCCTTTGTCTGCGATAGTCCTGCTTGTCTCAAATGCAAACGAAAAGACACGAGCTGTTCACAAATGGACGCTAAACCGTTCAAAGGGCCCTGCGACGATGTGCGCGTAGCAATCCGTGAAACCGGTCTGTGGCGGCGGGGGGTTTGGGCATGACGGCAATCTCGAAGACGGCGGGCGGAATCACGGACGACGGCGGCACGCGCCACCGCTTCTGGACCCTGCGCCGCGCCATGGTGTCGGTGGTGGGCGTTCTGGTGGCGGCGCTGATCGCCAGCCAGGCCTGGGTGTCGCAACGCTACACCGACTTCGCGCTGACCACCTTCAACAGCAGTGCCGCGGCGACCCTGCGGGTGCTGGCCAACGACCGCATCCGCAAGAACTACACCGAATGGCTCCAGGGCCACGCCAACGAATGGAGCCGCGACTCCTTCCTGGTCGACAGCATCAACCAGAAGGACCCGGCCAAGACGATGCTGGCGCTGAAGAACATCAACGCCCGCCCCGTCGTGGTCGACCGCGAGGTCCGGCTGGTCTCGGTCGCCGTCTATGACGCCGACATGGCGCGCATCGCCGCGACCGGCGGGGAGCAGGACAGCGTCGCCACCGTCGCCCCGCTGTTCGAGGCGCTGAAGTCGCGCGACCTCGCCGACAAGCGCCGCCCGGCCAGCCTGCTGTGGCGCGACGGCCAGGGCCGGCCGCTCTACAGCATGATCGTGCCCATCGGCGGTTTCCGCGTGCTGGGCTTCCTGGAGGTGGTGACCGATCCGCTGCCGGCCCTGTCCAGCCTCGGCGCCGTGCTGGATGCCGACATCCGCTTCACCGACGCCAAGGGCGGCGTGCTTTTCGAATCCAAGGGCAGCGCGCCCTCGGACCATGCGCAGCTGTCCAGCACCACGGTGGCGCTCGGCGGCGACGGCGGGCTGCCCTGGGCGACGGCGGAAATCTCGCGCGACGTCGCCGAATTCGTCGACGCCACCGAGGAACTCCGCAACGACGCCCTCAAGATGGTTGCGGCCTTCGCGCTGGCCGTCGCCATCGCCGCCACCCTGCTTCTGCGCGTCGCCGTCTTCGCCACCCTGCGCAAATTCGCCCGCGCCATGGAGCAGATCGCCGCCGGCGACCTTTCCATCGAAATCCCCCGCACCGGCCGCGACGAGCTGGCGGTGATGGCGGCGGCGCTGCGCCATCTGCGCGGCAGCGTCGAACAGGTTCTGCTGATGAAGCGGATGGTCGACAGCAGCCCGGTGCCGACCGCCCTGCTGCGCACCGATGGCCCGAATGGAGAAGGACAGGTGGGATTCGTCAATCCGGCAGCCCGCGCCTTCTGCGAGGCGCACGGCATCGACCCGACCGGCCCCGACCTGCTGGCCCAGGGTCCTGACTTCACCGCCGACTGCACCGACCCCACCCGCCCGCCGATCCCGCGCCGCACCCTGACGGTCGGCGAGACCACGGTGGAGGCCCATGTCGACACCGTGTTCGACGACCAGGGCAATGTGCTGGGCAAGACGCTGTCCTGGACCGACGTGACCGACCAGATGCGCTCGGCTGCGCTCGCCCGCCAGTTGATGGAGGATGTGCATCAGGTGGCGTCGGGCGTCGCCACCCAGTCGGGCCAGCTGCGCGAGTTGGCCGACGCGCTGCGCCAGCAGTCGGCCGGCACCATCGACAGCACGGTCAGCGCCGGCAACTTCGTCGCCGAGAGCACCCGCAACGCCACCACCTGCAACGACAGCGCCGAGGTGCTGATGGACACCATCGGCAGCGTCTCCAGCCTCGCGACTGAAGCCGCGGGGGTGGTCGGCGCCACGCTGGGCGAGCTGACCGCCGCCCGCGAGGTGGTCGGCCAACTGGGCGAGAACACCGAGCAGATCCGCCGCATCGTCGACGTCATCACCGGCATCGCCCACCAGACCAAGCTGCTGGCGCTGAACGCCACCATCGAGGCGGCGGCGGCCGGCGTGGCGGGCCGCGGCTTCGCCGTGGTGGCGGCGGAGGTGAAGAAGCTGGCGGAGGAGACCGCCAACGCCACCGTGCAGATCGCCAGTTCGGTCAGCGCCATCAACGGCAGCATCCAGAACACCGTCGGCACCTTCGCCCGCATCTCCGGCTCGGTCGAGCGCATCAACGAGGTGCAGGATCTGATCGGCGAGGCGGTGGCGCGCCAGACCCAATCCTCCACCGACATCCGCAACCGGGTCGGCGTGATCGCCGGCAACACCGGCGAGGTGGCGGCACTGATCGACGGGGTCAGCGCCCAGGCCGCAAGGACCGGCGACATCGCCGGCTCGCTGACCCTGACGGCGAACACGCTGGCCGAGGAAGCCGCTTCGCTGCATAGTCTGCTCGGCACGCTGCGCGCCCAGCAGGCGGCCTGACCGCGGCCCGCCCGGTGCCGGACGCTGTGCGGATGGGCGCCGGACGGTTCGGGAGATGGATGTCACGATGAGGCTGGTCGGGACCCTCCGGCGTTTCGCTGCCGGGATGCTGCTGGCGCTGCTGGCGGCCTCACCGGTTTTCGCCGACGACGGCGAAACGCTGGAGCGCATCCACGGCCGCGGCTTCCTGATCTGCGGGCTGCGCAGCGGGGTCAGCGGGATTTCCTTTTCCGACCCGCAGGGGCACCTGGACGGTTTCCTCGTCGACGTCTGCCGCGTCTTCGCCGCGGCGACTCTCGGAAACGCCCAGGCGATCCGCGTCGTCCGCCTGCCGGAGAAGCCACAGGAATTCTCGGCGGTGGAGAAACACGAGGTCGACATCGCGCTGACCACCACGACCTGGACCTTCAGCCGCGACCTGTCCCACGACATCGAGTTCCTGATGCCGCTGCTGCATGACGGCCAGGGCTTCGCCATCCACGGCGACGGAACGCCGCCGCCGCTCGACCGGCTGGGCGCGCGCACCGTCTGCGTCAAGACGGCGACCACCACGGTCCGCAACCTGGAGGACCATATCCGCAAGTCCGACCTGCCCTGGACGATGCGGACCTTCCAGACGCTGGACGAGGCGCTGCAGGCCTTCCTCGCCCATGAATGCGACCTGCTGACCACCGACCGCACGGTGCTGGTCACCTCGCTCGCCGGCTACCGCAAGGCGGGGATGGGCATCCACATCTACCCGGACGTGATCTCGCGCGAGCCGCTGACCCCCTATATCGCGCGCGGCGACCGCAACTGGTACGACATCGCCCGCTGGGTCCTCCACGCCATCGTGCTGGCCGACGCCAGGGGCGTCACCTCCGCCGACGTGCAGGCGGGCCGCATCCCCGACGATTCCGAACTGCACCGCATGCTGGGCCATGCCGGCACCGCCGCCCGCAACCTGGGCCTGCCCGACGACTGGGCCCTGCAGGTGCTGGCGCAGGTCGGGAACTACGGCGAGATCTTCGAGCGCAACCTGGGAATCCCCTACGGCATGGACCGCGGCCTGAACAAGCCCTGGACCCAGGGCGGGCTGCTGTACGCGCCGCCGTTCAGGTAGGAGCGCCGACATGAATACTCCCTCTCCCGCCCCGGGAGAGGGAAGGGGCCCATGCGGAGCATGGGAAGGGTGAGGGGTTAGACAAGGAGCCATGCGGTTCGGGATGCTCGGATCACCCCTCACCCTCCCGCCTGCGGCGGGTCCCTCCCTCTCCCGGGACGGGAGAGGGTATTTTTTACGCCGCCAGCGCCACGCCCAGATGGCGTTCCAGCAGCGCCGCATCCGCCTTCGCCTGCGCCGCCGGCCCGGCATGCACCACCCGGCCGCGGTCGAGGAAGACCACGCGGTCGGCGAACTCCAGCGCGCGGTCGACCTGCTGCTCCACCAGCAGGATGGTCATGTCGAGCTTCGACAGCGCCGCCATCAGCATGTCGCAGATCACCGGGGCCAGCCCCTCCAGCGGTTCGTCCAGCAGAAGCACCGTCGGCTTGCCGAGCAGCGCGCGGGCGACCGACAGCATCTGCTGCTCGCCGCCCGACAGCTCGCCGCCGCCGTTGCGCCGCCGCTCGGCCAGCCGCGGGAACAGCTCATACGCCTCCTCCAACGCCGAGCGCGGACGGCCCTTCAGCCCGGTGACGAGATTCTCCTCCACCGTCAGCGACTTGAAGATGTCGCGCGTCTGCGGGACATAGCCCAGCCCTGCCGCCGCCCGCGCCGAGCTGCTCATCCCGCCGAGCTCCACCCCGTCCAGCCGGATGGTGCCGCCATGGCGGGTGGTCTGGCCGACCAGCGTCGCCAGCGTCGTCGTCTTACCCACCCCGTTGCGGCCGAGCAGGGCCAGCCGCCCGCCGGCCGGCACGCTGAAGGAGATGCCGTCGAGGATCAGCGTCTTGCCGTAGCCGGCGCGCAGATCCGCGACCTCCAGGCTTCCGACCGCTTCAGTGGGCATTGGTCCGGCTCCCCAGATAGACTTCGCGCACGCGCGGGTCGGCGACGATCTCCTTGGCGGTGCCGGTGCACAGCAGCCGCCCCTGCGCCAGCACAACGATCGAACTGGCGAAGCGGAAGACGAGGTCCATGTCGTGCTCGATCATCAGCACCGCCAGATCCTTGGGCAGCCGGTCGATGGCGTCGAGGATGCGCTGGCTTTCCGAATGGGGCACGCCGGCCGCCGGCTCGTCGAGGATCAGCACCTTCGGCTTCATGGCAAGCGCCAGCGCGATCTCCAGCAGCCGCTGCTGCCCATAAGCCAGCGAGCCGACCGCCGTGTGCGCCACATGGGTCAGCCCCATGGTGCCCAGCAGATCCGCCACCTCGTCGGCCAGACCGGCCACCTTGGCGACATTGGCGAACAGGCGGAAGGTGCGGCGGTCGCGCTGCAGGACCGCCAGCTCCAGATGCTCGCGCACCGTCATCGACTTGAACAGCCGCGCCACCTGGAAGCTGCGGATCAGCCCCAGCCGCACCCGCTCCGCCGCCGACAGCCTGGTCACGTCGCGGCCGTCCAGCCGGATGGTGCCGGCGCTGGGCGGAATCACCCCGGTGACGAGGTTGACGAAGGTGGTCTTCCCCGCCCCGTTCGGCCCGATCAGGGCGCAGCGGTCACCCGCCTTCAGCGTCATGGAGATGTCGGACGACACCTGGAGGCCACCGAAATTCTTGGACAGCCCCTCCACCTCCAGCAGCGTCGTCATGCGCCGCCCTCCTTTCCGCGCCGCAGCCCGCCCAGCCGTTCCGCCACCGACACGATGCCGCCGGGCAGGAACAGGACGATGCCGATCAGGAACAGGCCGATGAAGGCCATCCAGTGATAGGGGTCGTTGGCGGCCAGGATGTGGTGGACGCCCATGAAGGCCGCCGTGCCGATCACCGCGCCATAGAGCCGCCCGGTGCCGCCCAGCACCAGCATGACCAGCGCCTCCGCCGACCAGGAGAAGCCGGTGCTGTCCAGCCCGACGATGCCGCTGGTCACCGCGGTCAGGGCGCCCGCCACCCCGGCGAAGACGCCGGCCACCGCATAGAGCGCCACCAGATAGGATTTCGGCGAACCGCCGATGGCGGAGATCCGCAGCGGGTCCTCCTTCACCCCGCGGCAGGCCAGCCCGAAGGGCGAGCGCACGATCCGCCGCGCCACCGCCAGCCCGACCACCAGAACCGCCAGCGCGAACAGGTAGGAGGTGTGGCCGAACATGTCGAAGCGGAACATCCCCAGCACCGGCGCCGGGTCGATGCCCGACAGGCCGTCGCTGCCGCCGGTCCAGTCGCGCGCCTTGTTGGCGACCTCCTGAACGATTTGCGCCACGGCGATGGTCAGCATCAGCAGGGTCAGCCCGCGGGCATGCAGGATCAGGGCGCCGGTCGCCAGCGCGATCAGACCGCCGGCCAGCCCGCCGACCGCCAGCATGGCGAAGGGGTCGTTGTTCCAGTTGACCGCGAGGATGCCGGCGGCATAGGCGCCGGTGCCGAACATCGCCGCCTGCCCCAGCGTGGCGATCCCGCCATAGCCGAGCACGAGGTCGAGGGACAGCACGAACAGGGCCGAGGCGGCGATGCGGGTCAGCAGCGCCAGATCGTCCGGCAGCAGCCAATAGGCGGCCAGCCCGACCGCGGCGATCAGCGGGATGCCGATCCAGTCCAGCTCGCGGCGGGCCGCCAGCGGCAGGCGTCGGGTCATGGCGCCGGCCTTTCCGTCAGGTTCCGCGACGCTCGTCATGCCGTCCTCCCTTTGAAGAAGCCGTGGGGCCAGCGGAACAGGATCAGGATCAGCGCGGCGTAGAAGAAGAACTCGCCGAAATTCGGGATCAGGTATTTGCCGGCGGTGTCGACGATCCCCAGTGCCAGCGCCGCCGCGGCCGAGCCGAAGATGCTGCCCGCCCCGCCGACCGCCACCACCGCCAGGAACAGCACGATGTAGCGGATGGCGTAATAGGGTTCCAGCGGCAGAAGCTCCGCCCCCAGCACGCCGCCCAGCGCCGCCAGCCCGGTGCCGAGCGCGAAGGTCGCCAGATAGAGCCGCTCGGTGCGGATGCCCAGCGCCGCCGCCATGGCCGGGTCATCGACCGCCGCGCGCAGCCGGATGCCGAAATCGGTGCGCTCCAGCAGCCACCACAGCCCCAGCAGGGTCGCGGCCCCGGCGGCGATGACGAAGGCACGGTGGGTCGGGATCGCCTTCGGCCCCAGCTCCACCGTGCCGGTCAGCAGCTCCGGCAGCGGGATCCGCTTCAGCGTCGGGCCGAACAGGTAGTTCATGCCGGCGACGATGACGAAGGTCAGGCCGATGGTCAGCAGCACCTGCGCCAGCTCGTTGGCGGAGCCGTAGATGCGGCGGTACAGCAGCCGTTCCAGCGGCAGCGTCGCCAGCACCGTCAGCGCCACCGCCACCGCCAGCGCCGCCCCATAGGGCAGCCCGGCGCCCTGCGCCGCATAGGACGCGACATAGCCGCCGACCATGGCGAAGGCGCCATGCGCCAGATTGACCACCCGCATCAGCCCCAGCGTCACCGACAGCCCGACGGAGATGATGAAGAGGATCATCCCATAGGCGACCCCGTCGACCGCGATTCCGAAGATGCTTTCCATGCCGTCTCTCCGCCGTCCCGCTTCCCGGCCGGGAAGAGGGACGGATTGCGGGATACCCCCTTACTTCGCCAGCTTGTACCCATAGTCCGGCTGTTTCTCGAACGCCGCCTTCTCGACATTCTCCAGCCGGTTCCCGACCTTCTCGACCGTGCGCAGATAGATGGTCTGGGTGATGTGGCGGCTGTTCGGATCGATGGTCACCGGCCCGCGCGGGCTTTCCCAGCTCAGCCCCTTCACCGACTCCACCGCCTTGGCGCCGTCGATCTTGCCGCCGCCGTTCTTGATCATCTGATAGATCAGGTGGGTGCCGTCATAGGCGCCGACCGTGGTGAAGGTGGCGTTGTCGTCGTTGCCGAACAGCTCCTTGTGCTTGGCGAGGAACGCCTTGTTCACCGCCGAGTCGTGGGCGCGGCTGTAATGGAAGCTGGTGGTCATGCCCAGCACCGCGTCGCCCAGCGCCGGCAGGTCGGGCTCCTGCGTGATGTCGCCGGGCCCGAACAGCTTGACGCCCTTTTCCTTCAGCCCGTTGTCGGCGAAGGCCTTGGCGAAGGCCAGCGTGGTCGGGCCGGCGGGCAGGAAGGCATAGACCGCCTCGGCGCCGGTGTCCTTGATCCGCTGCATGAAGGGCGCGAAGTCGTTCGACTTCAGCGGCATGCGGATGGTGTCGGCCACCTTGCCGCCATTCTTCTCGAAGGTCGCCTTGAAGGCCGCCTCGCCGTCCAGGCCGGGACCGTAGTCGCTGACCGCGGTCACCGCGGTCTTGATGCCCTGCTTGGCCATATGCTCGGCCAGCGGAACCGTGTTCTGCCACAGGGTGAAGGAGGTGCGGACGAAGCGCGGCGACTTCTCGGTGATGGCGGAGGTGGCGGCGTTGAACACCACGGCCGGGATGTTCGCCTCGTCGATCAGCGGGGCGACCGCCATGGCGTCGGGCGTGAAGGCGAAGCCGGCCAGGAAGGACACCCGCTCCTTGACGATCAGCTCCTGCGCCAGCGCCTTGGCCTGGGCCGGGTTGGTCTGCTCCAGGTCGCGGAAGACGAACTCCACCGTATCGGCACCGACCGTCTTGCCATGTTCGGCCTGGTATTGGGCGATGCCTTCCTTGAAGGTCTTGCCGAACATCGCGAACGGCCCGGAGAAGGGAGCGATGACGCCGACCTTGATGGTGGCGGCGCCGGCCGGACCGGCCGCCAGCGCCAGACCGAACGCCGCACCCAGCAGCGCGTTGCGCAGAGTCCTCGTCATTGTCCCTCCCACATGTGACCATATGCCGGTGCCGGACGCTTTGTCCCGGTCGTTGACTGTTTGGTACACCGTACTGAGGGATGCCCGAACCGTCAAGTGCGATATTTGATGATACGTTCTATAATCGCACAAACTCCAGTGTCACCACAAGCCCCTGAAAAGCTGAGATTTATAGCGCAAATCTGGGAATGATTTTCGCGTATTCCTGATATTGCACCGCAATATGGGCGATTAACGAACTTGCACTAGCTTTTTCGCCCTTGACACGGAGCGAACAGCGTCGCCACTCTGTGCTGAAAGACGAACATTCGTGCGATTTTCGCACACACGGGAGGGTCATATGGCGAAGATCACGCCCCTGCGCGACGCGGTGGCGAGCCTCGTGCAAGACGGCGACACGGTCGCACTGGAAGGTTTCACCCACCTGATCCCCCATGCCGCCGGGCATGAGATCATCCGGCAGGGCCGGCGCGACCTGACTCTGGTCCGCATGACGCCCGACCTGATCTATGACCAGATGATCGGCATGGGCTGCGCGAGAAAGCTGATCTTCTCCTGGGGCGGCAATCCCGGCGTCGGCTCCCTCCACCGCTTCCGCGACGCGGTCGAGCAGGGCTGGCCCCACCGGCTGGAGACCGAGGAGCACAGCCATGCCGGCATGGCCAACGCCTATGTCGCCGGCGCCTCCAACCTGCCCTTCGCCCTGCTGCGCGGCTACACCGGCTCCGACCTGCCGAAGGTCAATCCCAACATCCGCTTCGTCGAATGCCCCTTTACGGGCGAGAAGCTGGCCGCCATCCCCTCCGTCCGCCCCGACGTGACGGTGATCCACGCCCAGAAGGCCGACCGCCGCGGCAATGTCCTGCTCTGGGGCATCCTCGGCGTCCAGAAGGAGGCGGTGCTGGCGGCCAAGCGCTCCATCGTCACCGTGGAGGAGATCGTCGACGATCTGGAAGCGCCGCCGAACGCCTGCGTCCTGCCGGCCTGGGCGCTCTCCGCCGTCTGTCACGTCCCCGGCGGCGCCTATCCGTCCTATGCGCAGGGCTATTCGGAGCGCGACAACCGCTTCTACAAGGCCTGGGACCCCATTGCCCGCTCGCGCGAGACCTTCCAGGCCTGGATGCAGCGCCATGTCCTGGACACCGACGATTTCGCCGGCTTCCGCCGCGTGCTGGCCGAAAGCATGAAGGAGGTTGCGTGATGAGCAGCCCTGAGACCACTGGCGAAACCCTCGATTTCACCGCGACCGAGATCATGACGGTGGCGGCCAGCCGCCTGCTGCAGAACGGCACCGTCTGCTTCGTCGGCATCGGCCTGCCCTCGACCGCCGCCAACCTCGCCCGGCTGACCCATGCGCCGGACGTGGTGCTGATCTATGAATCCGGCCCCATCGGCGCCAAGCCGACCGTGCTGCCGCTGTCGATCGGCGACGGCGACCTTGCGCTGACCGCCGACACCGTGGTCGGCACGCCGGAGATCTTCCGCTACTGGCTGCAGGGCGGGCGGATCGATGTCGGCTTCCTCGGCGCCGCCCAGGTCGACCGCTTCGCCAACATCAACACCACCGTCATCGGTCCCTATGACGCGCCGAAGGTGCGGCTGCCCGGTGCCGGCGGCGCGCCGGAGATCGCCTCCCAGGCCAAGGAGGTGTTCATCGTGCTGAAGCAGAGCCCGAAGGCCTTCGTCGCCAAGCTGCCCTTCGTCACCTCGGCGGGCTATCTCGACGGCGGGGACGCACGGGCCAAGGCCGGCATCCCCGGCGCCGGCCCGACCGCGGTCATCACCGATCTCGGCATCCTCACCCCCGACCCGGTGACCAAGGAACTGACCCTGACCAGCATCCACCCCGGCGTGACGGTGGAGCAGGTGAAGGCGGCCACCGGCTGGGACCTGAAGATCTCGCCCGACCTGAAGACCACCGAAATCCCGGACGCCGGCGCGCTCGCCGCCCTGCGCGACCTCCAGGCCCGCACCGCCGCCGCCCACGGGCAAGTTGGCGGGGAAGGATAAGATCATGCGTGACGCCTATATCTGCGACGCCATCCGCACCCCCATCGGCCGCTATGCGGGATCCCTGTCGTCGGTGCGCGCCGACGATCTCGGCGCCGTGCCGATCCGCGCGCTGATGCAGCGCAACCCGTCGGTCGACTGGGCCGCAGTGGACGACGTCATCTATGGCTGCGCCAATCAGGCCGGCGAGGACAACCGCAACGTCGCCCGCATGGCGGCCCTGCTGGCGGGCCTGCCCGACGCGGTGCCGGGCACGACGATGAACCGGCTCTGCGGCTCCGGCCTCGACGCCGTCGCCACCGCCGCCCGCGCCATCAAGGCGGGCGAGGCCGATCTGATGATCGCCGGCGGGGTGGAGAGCATGAGCCGCGCCCCCTTCGTCATGGGCAAGGCCGACACCCCCTTCTCCCGCTCCGCCGAAATCTTCGACACCACCATCGGCTGGCGCTTCGTCAACCCGGCGATGAAGGCGGCCTACGGTGTCGATTCGATGCCGGAGACGGCGGAGAATGTCGCCGACGACTGGAAGATTTCGCGCGCCGACCAGGATGCCTTCGCGCTGCGCAGCCAGGAGCGCGCCGCCCGCGCCATCGCCGACGGCAGCATGGCCCGCGAGATCGTCCCCGTCACCGTCAAGTCCCGCAAGGGCGAGACGGTGGTGACCACCGACGAGCATCCCCGCGCCACGACCATCGAGGCGCTGTCGGCGCTGAAGCCGATCGTCCGCCCCGGCGGCACCATCACCGCCGGCAACGCCTCGGGCGTCAACGACGGTTCGGCCGCGCTGCTGATCGCGTCCGAAGCGGCGGTGAAGCGTTACGGCCTGACCCCGCGCGCCCGCATCGTCGGCGGCGCCACCGCCGGCGTGCCGCCGCGCGTCATGGGCATCGGCCCGGCGCCCGCGACCCGCAAGCTGCTGGAGCGGCTCGGCCGGACCGTCGCCGACATCGACCTGATCGAGCTGAACGAGGCCTTCGCCGCCCAGGCGCTGGCCGTCCTGCGCGAGCTTGGCCTGCCGGATGACGCCGCCCATGTGAACCCGAACGGCGGCGGCATCGCGCTCGGCCATCCGCTGGGAGCCAGCGGCGCCCGTCTGGCGACCACTGCGGTCTACCAGCTCGAACAGTCCGGCGGCCGGACGGCGCTCTGCACCATGTGCATCGGCGTCGGCCAGGGCATCGCCGTGATGATCGAGCGGGTGTAGCCTCACGCTTCGAATGCCCCCTCCCTACCCCTCCCCCACCTTCGGTGGGAGAGGGAACTCCGCCGCCCTTGCACTTAACCCCCTCTCCCGCGGAGCGGGGGAGGGTTGGGGAGGGGGCAAGAGCACTCCATCAATCCGGAACCGTCAGCGGACCCCCCATGCCCTTCATCGAAGCCGCCGGCATCACCCAGCACTACGACCTGACCGGCCCGGCCGGCGCGCCGGTGCTGCTGTTCGCCAACTCCATCGGCACCAGCCTCCAGATCTGGGACGCCGTGGTGCCGCACCTGTCGGACCGCTACCGCGTGCTGCGCTATGACATGCGCGGCCATGGGCTGACCCAGGTGACGCCGGTCACCGAAGAGGTCGGCTACAGCATGGACACGCTCGCCGACGACGCCGCCGGCCTGCTCGACGCGCTGGGCATCGCGCGCGCCCATGTCTGCGGCCTGTCCATCGGCGGCATGATGGCGCAGCGCCTCGCCGTCAAGGCGCCGGACCGCGTGCATGGGCTGATCCTGTGCGACACCGCCGGCATGATCGGCCCGCCCTCCATCTGGGCAGACCGCATTGCCGCCATCCGCGCCCGCGGCATGGGCGCCATCGCCGACGGGGTGATGGCCCGCTGGTTCACCCAAGCCTTCCGCGACAGCCGGCCCGAACAGATCCGCGGCTACACCGCCATGGTCGCCCGCACCACCGAGGACGGCTATGTCGGCTGCTCGATGGCGATCCGCGACGCCGACCTGCGTGCAGACAATGCCGCCATCGCCGCCCCGACCCTGGCGATCTGCGGCGAGGAAGATGTGGCGACCCCGCCCGACACCGTCCGCGATCTCGCCGCCGGCATCCCCGGCGCCCGGTTCGAGCTGCTGCCCGGCGCCGCCCACATCCCCGGCGTCGAGAAGCCGGCGGAGCTGGCCGCCCTGATCGACGGCTTCCTGAGGGATCTGTGATGGCCGACCGTGAAATAAAGGACAAGGATCTGTACGACCGCGGCATGGCGGTGCGCCGTTCGGTGCTGGGCGACGCCCATGTCGACCGCTCGCTGGAGCGCGCCACCGATTTCGACGCCGATTTCCAGGAGTTCATCACCAAGACCGCCTGGGGCCAGATCTGGACCCGGCCGGGGCTGGACATCCGGACGCGCAGCATGCTGACCATCGCCATGCTGGCGGCGCTGGGCAAGGACGGCGAGCTGAAGCTGCACATCCGCGCCACCCGCAACACCGGCGTCACCCGCGACGAGGTGAAGGAAATCCTGATGCAGGCCGCCGTCTATGCCGGCATCCCCGCCGCCAACCACGCCATCGCGCTGGCCCGCGCCGTCTATGCCGAGATGGACGAAGAGGACGCCCGCAAGGGCTGACATGCAAGGGGTGAAGCCCATGACCGCCGACCGCCATTCCGATCCGCTGCTCGACCCGCTCTTCACCAGCGACGCGGCGGCCGATGCCTTCTCCCCCACGGCACGGCTGCAGGGCATGCTGGATTTCGAGGCGGCGCTGGCGCGGGCGGAAGCGGCGGTGGGCGTCATCCCCGCCCATGCCGTCCCGGCCATCGAAGCGGCCTGCAAGGCTCATCTCTACGAGCTCGACGCGCTGGGGGCGGAGGCGGCGCTGGCCGGCAACACCGCCATCCCGATGGTCAAGCACCTGACCCGTGCCGTGAAGGCCGCCGACGAGGAGTCCTCCCGCTACGTCCATTGGGGCGCCACCAGCCAGGATGCGATGGACAGCGGCCTGATGCTTCAGCTGCGCCGTTTCCTCGACGGGCTGGATGCCGATCTGGCGGCGCTGGCCGACGGCCTGGCCGAGCTCGCCGACCGCCACCGCGCCACGCTGATGGTCGCCCGCACCTGGCTGCAGCACGCCCTTCCCACCACCTTCGGCCTGAAGGCCGCCGGCTGGCTCGACGCGCTGGGCCGCGACCGCCAGCGGATCGCCGCCGCCCGCACCCGCCTCGCCCTGCAATTCGGCGGCGCAGCCGGGACGCTGGCAGCCCTGGGCGAGGCCGGCCCGGCGGTGGCGGAGGCGCTGGCGACGGAGCTGGACCTCCCCCTGCCCGCCCTGCCCTGGCATGCCAGCCGCGACCGCATCACCGAACTGGCCTCCTCCCTCGGCATTCTCGCCGGCACGCTCGGCACGCTGGGCCGCGACATTTCGCTGATGATGCAGATGGAGGTCGCCGAGGCGTTCGAGCCCGCCGGCCCCGGCCGCGGCGGCTCCTCCACCATGCCGCACAAGCGCAACCCGGTGTCCTGCGCCGTCCTGCTTTCCACCGCCATCCGTGCCCCGGCGCTCGTCGGCGGGCTGCTGGCGGCACAGGTGCAGGAACACGAACGCGGCCTCGGCGGCTGGCATGCCGAATGGCAGGCGCTGCCCGACCTCTGCCGCCTCGTCGCCGGGGCCGCCCGCCATGCCCGCGAGACCATCGCCGGCCTGACCGTGGATGCGGAGCGCATGCGCGCCAACCTGGACCTCACCCGCGGCCTGATCCTGGCCGAGGCGGTGACCATGGCGCTGGGCGACCGCATGGGCCGCATGGCCGCCCATTCCCGCGTGGCCGACGCCAGCCGCCGCGCCGCCGAAGCCGCCCGTCCGCTGCGCGACGTGCTGGCCGAGGATGCCGAGGTGGTGCGGGCGCTGGGCATCGACGGCCTCGACCGCCTGTTCGACCCGCTGCGCTACACCGGCGCAGCCTCCCATTTCATCGACCGCGTTCTGGCACTCCACAGGCACCAACGGCGTCAGCAGAACTGACTGCCCCCAAGGAGGACTCCCGAGATGGACACAGCCGTTCACGAAGCGGCGGGCGACTTCCGCCCCCGCGATTGGGCGCAACACCCGCCCTACCTGTCGCCGGACTACAAATCGACGGTGCTGCGCTCGCCGTCCAAGCCGCTGATCCCGATGAAGCAATGCCTGTCGGTCCGCACCGGCCCGGTCTTCGGCCATGACAGCCTGGCGCCGCTGGACAGCGACCTGACGAAGAACGGCCGCGTCAACGGCGAGCCGGTCGGCGAGCGCATCATCGTCACCGGCCGCGTGCTGGACGAGAATGGCCGGCCGGTGCCGCACACGCTGCTGGAGATCTGGCAGGCCAACGCCTGCGGGCGCTACGTCCATCGCTGGGACCAGCATGACGCGCCGCTCGACCCCAATTTCTTCGGGGCCGGCCGCTGCATCACCGACGCGGAGGGCCGCTACCGCTTCACCACGATCAAGCCCGGCGCCTATCCCTGGGGCAACCACCACAATGCCTGGCGCCCGGCGCACATCCATTTCTCGCTGTTCGGGCCGTCCTTCCTGACCCGTCTGGTCACCCAGATGTATTTCCCGGGCGATCCGCTGCTGCCGCTCGATCCCATCTACAACGGGGTGCCGGAGGGGGCGCGCGAGCTGCTGATCTCCCGCTTCTCCATCGACGTGACCGAGCCGCTGTGGGCGCTCGGCTATGAGTTCGACATCGTCCTGCGCGGACGCCAAGCCACGCCGATGGAGGGCTGACCCCCATGAGCCAGATGCTGAAACAGACGCCGTCCCAGACCGTCGGCCCCTATTTCGCCTATGCCTGGACGCCGGAACTCTACGGGCGCCGCCCGCTGGCGACCAACCGGCTGGCGACCCGCGACCTGCCGGGCGAGCATATCCGCATCGAAGGCGTCGTCACCGACGGCGAGGGTGCGCCGATCCGCGACTGCGTGGTGGAGATCTGGCAGGCCGGCGCCGACGGCAGCCATGCTCCCGGTGCGGCGGGCTTCGGCCGCTGCGGCACCACCGATGCCGGCTATTACTTCTTCGACACGGTGAAGCCCGGCGCCTGCGAGCCGGGCCACGCCCCGCACATCGCGGTGACGGTGTTCGCCCGCGGCATGCTGAGCCACGCCTTCACCCGCCTGCACTTCTCGGATGAGGCCGCGGCGAACGAGGCCGACCCGGTGCTGGCGAGCGTCCCGGCCGACCGCCGCGACACCCTGATCGCCCAGCGCGCCGAGGCTCCGGGCGGCGTGGTCTACCGTTTCGATATCCGGCTGCAGGGCGAGGGGGAGACGGTGTTTTTTGATTGCTGAGGGTGAGGAGTCGTCGGCTTCGATTGCCCCCACCCTAACCCTCCCCCACCTTCGGTGGGAGAGGGGACTGCCGCTGCTTCGGCATTGAAGCAGCTTAGACAAGCGTCCTGCCCCCTCTCCCACCGAAGGTGGGGGAGGGATGGGGGAGGGGGCACCACGCAGGCGCCTCCTCACCCCTCCCGGATCGTCGCCACGAAGCGCTGCACTTCGCTGCGCAGCTGGGCCGACTGGTGCGACAGCGTGTCGGCAGCCGCCCGCGCCTGGGAGGCCATGCTGCCGGTCTCGCTGGCGGCGCGGGTGACGCCCTCGATGTTGCTCGACACCTCGCGGGTGCCGGCGGCGGCCTGCTGGACGTTGCGGCTGATCTCGCGCGTCGCCGCCCCCTGCTCCTCCGCCGCGGCGGCGACGGCGGTGACCGTCTCGCTGATGCCCAGGATGGTGCGGCCGATGGCCTGGATGGCGCCGACGGCGCTGCCGCTGACCGACTGGATCTCGGCGATCTGGGCGGCAATCTCCTCCGTCGCCTTGGCGGTCTGGCTGGCGAGGTTCTTCACCTCCTGCGCCACGACGGCGAAGCCCTTGCCGGCCTCGCCCGCGCGGGCCGCCTCGATGGTGGCATTCAGCGCCAGCAGGTTGGTCTGGCCGGCGATGGACTGGATCAGGTTCACCACGTCGCCGATCTTCTGCGCCGCTTCGGCCAGACCGGCAACGGTGCCGTTGGTCTTCTCGACCTCGCCCACCGCATCGTTCGCCATGCGCGACGAGGCGGCGATGCGCTGGTTGATCTCCTCGATGGAATGGGCCAGCTCCTCCGCCGCGGCGGCCACCGTCTGCACGTTGCTGCTGGCGACGTCGGCGGCGCTGGCGACGGCCGCGGCCTGGGCGTTGGTCTGCTCGGCGATGGCCGACAGCCCTTCCGAATCGGTGCGGATCATTTCCGCCTGCTGGGCCACATTGGCGACCACGCCGCCGACGGTGCCCTCGAACCGGTCGGCCATCCGGGCCAGTTCCTGCTTGCGCAGTTCGGCGGCGCGCTGCTCGTCCAGACGGCGCTGCTCCTCCATCTCGGCGACGCGGCCGGCATTCTCCTTGAACAGCTGAAGCGCCTTGTTGATGGCGCCGATCTCGTCGGCACGGTCGCGGTCACCGACCTCCACGTCGCGCCGGCCGGCGGTCAGTGCCCCGATGGTTGCAACGATCCGCCGCAGCGGCTGGCCGACCACCAGACGGCTGGTCAGCCACAGCGCCAGCAGAAGCCCGGTGCTCAGCAGCACCGCGCCCACCGCGATGAAGGTGGTCAATTCCTGCTTCGGCACTTCGATCCTGTTGATCGGCAGGTTGACCAGGATCGACCAGGGCGTGCCGGTGCTGCCGACGACGACCGGGACGAACAGCTGCTTCACCTCGGTCTTCAGGCTGGCCGACACCGAGTAATGTGCGAAGGTCCTGCCTTCGCGGATGGCGGGCAAGGCATCCTTCAGCCGCTGGTTGGTCTCCATGATCGGCTTGCCCAGATGGTCGGGGTTGCTGTAGGCCGCCCACGCCCCGCCGTTGGAGATCAGGAAGACCGATCCGGTCTCGAACGGCTTGGCCACCTTCAGCTCGTTCCAAATCTCGTCGTTGGCGATGTCCACGCCGGCAACGCCGATGAACTTGCCGTCCTCCATGATCGGAACGACAAGCGACACCATCAGCACGTTCTTGCCGGCGACAAGATAGGTATAGGGTTCGACGATGACTTCGCGCTTCTGACGTTTGGGTTCATTGTAATAGAAGCCATCCGCACCGGATCCCTCGTAATTGGACAGCGGCTGGTAATTGATCTTGTCTCCGACCCGGTTCCAATAAGGGATGAAACGCCCGGTGGCATCTCCGGTGGGGGCGTTGACGAAATCCTTGTCTCTTCCGTCGAGTGCGTTGGGCTCCATGCCCACCCAGACACCCAGCAGTTTGGGATTGGCGACCAGCAGGCTTCTGAGCCACTGGCTCAACTTGTCGCGGTCGACGACACCCTGCTGCTTCATGGAGAGTACGGTGGTGCCCATGAAGCGGCTGATGTTCATGGCCTCGTTCAACCGCCGTTCGACGACGGCGGCGTGGTACTTGCCCAGCTCCTCTCCGACCTTGAAGGACAGCTCGTCGGTATCCGCCCCGCTCTTGACGGAGATCACGAGCGACCCTGCCCCCAGCCCGATCATCAGGACCAGGCCGATCGCCAGCACCAGCTTGGTCACCAAAGGCAGCTTTTTGAACATCGATTCCCCCGCAACACGTCGAATATCAGGCTTGCATCCCTAGACTGTCCCGCAGTTGGGTTAAATTCGCGTAAATTGCCCATTGGCATGATCCCCAGTTTTAAAAATACTAAGAAGCATTCTCAGTAAAAGCATGCCAAAACCGAATTCTATCTTTGGATCATACTTTAGGACCAGCACCACAGAATGCCCGATATCGGCAACCTCTATTCTCTCAAAACCCTATCTCTTCATCCCTAGGGGCGAGGATTGATCAGCACCGACCGGCGGGGGGCGCCGGTGCTGCCGACGAAGACCGGCTGGAACAGTGGCTTGACCTCGCTCCGCAGGCTGGCCGACATCGCCGCTTCCTGGTGCCGCTTGGTCTGAAGGAGCGGCCAGGGGATGAGGCGGCCGCTGCCGGCGCTGTTGACCAGGGCGTCATCATCGCCGTCCAGTGCCGCACGCTCCAGCAGGTGCGCCTTGTCTTCCACGGAGAGCGGATGGCTTCCCCGCTTCCGCGAGCCGGGCGCTCCGGCCAGATGGAAGAAACCCATCCCTGCGGACCGTTTTCGCGGCAACGGCACTCCATTGCATCTTTATACGGGAATTTTATCGAAACAGCGCCTCTATGGATTTGATTCCATCCCGCGTCTGAGTCATAGTCATCCACAGACGAGAACAAATAAAACTTAGAAGCCTAACGATCGAAACCCGTCATCGAACCCTTCCACAACAAAGGTTTCAATATGAAGGGTTGGAGGCAGGCGGATAAGCCTGTCTTCAGGCGAATCGGGATGGAAGACAAGCAGCCGGATCTTTTTCAAGATCCGGCAATGAACTTCAAAGGAAACGGCGACTCCATGACGCCGACCGCCGGAATTCACCTGATTGGACTGCCATTTTGACAAGAGGAATCATGAGGATCATGAACGTGAAGCTACTCGGAATTCTCTGCGCCGGCGCCTTGGTCGGCTTCACCAGCGCCGCCTCGGCCCAGAGCGCCGTGACGGTTACGGTGAACAACACGACGCCCGTATTAACCAACTTCTCGTCCCCTTCGGGATGTCAAGGATCTTCGGGATTGGGAGCGCTGTCTGCAGGAGGCAGTGCAATCTCAAGCATTCAAAGCCCTTACTCGACATCCAACGGATGCTCTATTCGCTACACGCGGGCTGATAACTCTCGCTACTGCAATTGGGTACTCTCGCGCACTCGCAGTTCCTTGAGCGGCCCCTGGAATTATCCGACCGTCAACACGACAAAAAGCTCGTCCGGAGTCACCTGCACCGCGACCATTACCTCAGTCAGTGCCAGCGGCGACTGGAGCGTCTCACTCAAAATTGCACCTTAACCGACCTGCGCCAGCGATCCGGAGAGGGGCGATTCAGAAAACGCGCTTCGCTCCCCAAAGCCGAGCGCATCGGCATCGCATCCAAATGCAATGGAACCGCCACGAAGCCGGACATCGCCGGGACAGGAGCTCCCATTATGATGAACATCGCCGCTACTCCTTCCGCGTCCTCCCTCCTGCCGTTGGCCCAGGGCAAGGCGAAGGCGCTCCAAACCGCAGCGCAAACACAATCCACGACCAAAGCCGAAGGAACGGCGTCCGCCAGCGCCGCACGGACAACGGATGATGGCAAGAAGGACTTCGCGACCGTCGCCAAGGATGCTCGCGCTGCTCTGGACGCCGGATATCAGAAACTGGGCAAGACCGGCGATATCTACACCTCTTTCAACGATTGGCAGAGTGTTCTCGGCGGTCTCGACCGCCGTTCCCTCCATGCCATCGCCAGTAACGAGGGCGGACAATTCAATGAAAGCGAACGGGTTGGCGCTCAGAACGTCATGGACAAGCAGTTGAATGACGCCATGGGTCTTGACCAGGCGACAGCGGCGGCAGGCAAGCTCACATCGGACATGTTCCTGAAGGGCGTCCGGTTCATGGACAGTGTGAGCGACGAAGAAAAGACCAGCATGGTCTGGGCGGAAAAGCGCGCGGCGCTGCAATTTTCCTATGAAGGCCGTTCCCGTCAGGAGGGCAAGGAGCCGGAGGCTGTGGACAGCGAAAGCCCATTGGCGAAGCTGATCAAGGGCGGTCTGGAAAATCTGCGGCGGACGGGCGATCCCTCCCGCCAGCTCAAGGACACGCCGGAATACCGGCAGGCGGTCCAGCTCTCCGAACAGCTCAAGGCCGGATTGGCGGCCAAGTCGGCATCCGGCGGACGGGCCGTCGACCTCACGGCGTGAACGCCGCGCCCTGAAGGCGGAGGGCGGGACCGGCCGCCGCCGATCCACGCCCCACTCCCACCGGTCTGCCGCTTACTTGCGGGCGGCAGCGATGGCGGCCTGAATCTCCTTCAGGATCTCCGCACCGCCATCGGCGGCGTACTTGTCGAAGGCGGGCTTAACCATCTCGCGCATGCGGTCCAGCTCGGCCGGGCTCAGCTCGTTGATCTGCATGCCCTTTTCCTTCAGATAGGCCACGCTCTGGGCCGAGGCCTCGCGGCTGTCCTTGCGCTCGAACTCGCGCGAGGCGGCGGCGGCCTCGTGGACGATCTTCTTCTCGTCGGCCGACAGGCCGTCGTACCAGCGCTTGCTGGCCAGCACGATCCACGGGCTGTAGACGTGGCGGGAAATGGTCAGGTACTTCTGCACCTCATAGAACTTGGACGACTGGATGGTCGTGACCGGGTTTTCCTGGCCGTCGACCGTGCCGGTCTCCAGCGCGGTGAACAGCTCGGAGAAGGCCAGCGGCACCGCGTTGGCGCCGAAGCGGTTGAACATGTCGATGTAGACCGGGTTCTGCATCACGCGCAGCTTGATGCCGCCCATGTCTTCAAGCTTGGTGATCGGCCGCTTGCTGTTGGTCAGGTTGCGGAAGCCGTTCTCCCAATAGACCAGCCCGACCAGCCCCTTGTCGTTCAGCGCCTTCAGCAGCTTCTCGCCGAACGGGCCGTCCAGGACGGCGTCGGCCTCCTTCTCGTTGTTGAACAGGAAGGGCAGGTCGTAGACGCCGAAATCCTTGACGATGCCGACGAGCGTGGCGGTGGAGCCCACCATCATCTCCTGCGCGCCGCCGATCAGGGCGTTCTGCATCTGGATGTCGTTGCCCAGGCTGGCGTCGCCGAAGCCCTTCATCTTGAACTTGCCGCCGCTGCGCTTGGACAGCTCCTCGGCGAAATACTTGACGGCGCGGCCCTGGTTGCTGCTTTCCGACAGGCCATAGCCGAAGCGGATGATGCGGGTCTTCACCTCCTGGGCGGAGGCGCTGGTGGCGGCGACGACCGGGGCGAGCAGGGCGGCGGCGATGCCGGTGGCGAGAAGCAGTTTGCGGAACATGGTGTCGGTCTTCCTTCCTTGGGCGTTTCGTTGTGGTTGGCGTTCGGGCGTTTGGTGTTCGGGCGTCAGTGGAAGAAATGCAGCGGCGCGGTGACGATCTCCGGCACGGCGATCAGCAGGCCGAGCAGCACGATGTAGGTCAGCAGGAAGGGCCAGATTCCCTTGGTGGCGCTTTCCAGCGAGATGCGGGCGACGCCGCACACCACGTTCAGCACCGTGCAGACCGGCGGATGGATCAGGCCCAGCGTGCCGACCAGGACGAACATCACGCCGAAATAGGCGGGGTCGATGCCGGCCTTGATCGCCAGCGGCGTCAGCACCGGGCCAAGCACCAGGATGGTCGGCGTCAGGTCCATCACCGTGCCGACGGCCAGCAGCAGGCAGGCGATGGCCAGCATCAGCAGCTTCGGATTGTCCATCAGCGGCGCCAGCAGCTCCGTCATCTGCTGCGGCAGGTCGGCCAGCGTCACCATGTAGGACGACACCAGCGCCGCGGCGCACAGGAACATCACGGTGCTGGTGGTGCGCGCCGCCTGGACCAGCAGCGGCACCAGCTGCGCCAGCGTGACCTGCCGGTAGACGAACAGCGCGACGAACAGCGAATAGACGGCGGCGACCACCGCGGCCTCGGTCGGCGTGAAGATGCCGCCGCGCAGGCCGCCGATGATGATGACCGGCAGGGCCAGTGCCCAGATGCCGTCGCCCAGCGCCTTCAGCCGCTCCCGCCCGCTCGCCTTCGGCTGCAGCTTCACCGTCATGTCGCGGACGACGAACATCCAGGCGCAGACCAGACCGATGCCCATCAGCAGGCCGGGCACGATGCCGGCCATGAACAGCGAGCTGATCGAGGTGTTGGTGGTCACGCCGAAGATGATGAAGGGCATGCTGGGCGGGATGATCGGGGCGATGATGCCCCCCGATGCGATCAGCCCGGCCGAGCGCGGCACCGGATAGCCATGGTCGCGCATCATCGGGATCAGCAGCGTGGCGAGCGCGGCGGTGTCGGCGATGGCCGATCCCGACAGGCTGGCCAGCATCACCGAGGCGCCGATGGTGACGTATCCCAGCCCGCCCTTGATGTGGCCGACGAGGCTGACCGCGAGGTTGATGATGCGCTGGGAAATGCCGCCGGCATTCATCAGCTCGCCGGCCAGGATGAAGAAGGGCACCGCCATCAGCGGGTAGTTGTCGGCGCCGCTCAGCATGTTCTGGGCGACCAGCTGGGCGTCGAAGAAATCCAGGTGAACCATCAGCGCGACGCCGGTCAGCATCAGCGCGAAGGCGATGGGCATGCCGAGCAGCATCAGGCCGAACAGCGAGCCCAGGAAAATGGTCAGGGTCATGGCGGAAACTCCGTCCGCAGGAGGTCGTCTGGGCTCAGTGCTTGGCGACGGCGGCGCTGCCGTGCGGGGCGGGTGCCGGCGGCGCAACCGCGGGGCCGTGCGACTCCGGATGGTCCATCGTCGTGTCGGGATCGCCGGGGATGCGGGCGCCGGGCTGGTTGGTGACGATCCGCAGCAGGTTCGCCAGCACGATCAGCGCCATGGCGATGGCCGGGAAGAAGCCCGCCGCGGCGTAGAAGGCCATGGGGAAGCGCAGGACGGTGGAGAAGGTGTCCATGCCGATCAGCAGCTGGATCCAGCTGCCCTGAACGAACAGCCACAGGGCATAGAGCATCATCAGGTGGGCGATCACCGCGCAGACGCGGCGGACCCTGGCCGGCAGGCGGCTCTGCACGATCTCCAGGCCCAGATGCCGCTGGTGCCGCAGCGCGACGGTGGCGCCCAGGAACACCAGCCAGACGAACATCAGCCGCGCGATCTCCTCCGCCGCGACGATGCCGCTGTTGAAGATGTAGCGCAGGACGACGTTGCCGAAGACGAGACCGACCATGATCGCCAGCATCAGCGCCATGATCCATTCGGTGATCCGCTCCAGCAGATCCGCCACGCGTTTCATGCGGTCCTCCCAATTTTCTCTCCGCCGGTCAGGCGGGCGCAGGCGTCGGCGACGATGGCGTCCGCCGGCAGCGTCACCTCATAGGACAGCACCGCCTCGTCGTCGGCGGGCATCTCAAGGTCGGCGAACTGGCTGTCGACCAGGGCGGTGGGCATGAAATGGGCGGTCCGCGCCCCCATGCGAGAGGCGATCAGCGCCTTGTCGCCGTGCAGATGCAGGAAGACGACCCGCTCGCAATCGCCGCGCAGCCGGTCGCGGTAACGCCGCTTCAGCGCCGAACAGGCGACCACCAGCCCGCGCCCTTCGCGATGCGCATCGGCGATGAAGCCGGCCAGCGTGGCCAGCCAGCCGTCGCGGTCGTCGTCGGTCAGCGGGATGCCCGACGACATCTTCGCGATGTTGGCGGGCGGATGGTGCGCATCGCCTTCGATGAAGGCATGGCCCAGCGCCGCGGCAAGGCTCTGGCCGACGCTGGACTTGCCGCAGCCGGCGACGCCCATCACCACGACGACCGGCGGTGCCGAGGACAGGCTGTCCGGCGGGCGGGCGCTGGCGGCGGGAGACGGCGCGATGGAGGGACCGTTCATGAGGCTCGTGTTCCCGATTCCCGGTGCAGGGCGGCATCCGCGCCCTCGCAGGTCACGGCGGCCAAGCCCTACAAAAATGTGTTAGCGCTATCATTGCCGGACCAAAGGCACATCCGCGACCCTATGGCCCGAATGCACGGATGACGCCGACACGAGATGACGATACTGTTAGCGCTAACCTTGACGGGCGTAAAGAGTTTTGTTTGAGTTGCGTACGAACGGATTGGCGAGACGATCGAATGGCCGCGGGGTTCAGGCGATGGCCTTGCGGAACAGGCGGCTCTTGCCCGCCATGCTACACAACGCTAATCAGCGATCCTGCGTGGCGCTTCGTCGCGCCTGCGCCAACAGGCCGGAAATCCGGCCGGTATCGGAAGGACGGAGCCCTGTGACGACACGTGGCGGTGATCGGCCTGCATCCCCGACGGTCAAGACGCGCAAGCCGCGCTCCTCGCGCACCGGGCGGGCGACGATGGCGGACGTGGCGGAGCGGGTCGGCGTCAGCGCCATCACCGTGTCGCGCGCCTTCAAGCGGCCGGAGCTGGTCGGGCCGGAGCTTCGCCAGCGCATCCTCGACACCGCCCAGTCGATGGGCTACGTGCCGAACCAGGCGGCCAGCGCGCTGGCGTCGGCGCGGTCGATGACGGTGGCCGTGCTGATCCCGTCGATGACCAACATGGTCTTCGTCGAGACGCTGGCCGGCATCCACGACATGCTGCTGCCGCGCGGCTATCGCGCCCTGATCGGCGTCACCCACTATTCCCCGGAGGAGGAGGAGCGGCTGATCCGCACCTACCTTCAGTTCCAGCCCGACGGCATCCTGCTGACCGGCACCGACCACACCGACGTCACCCGCACCTACCTGTCGGCATTGAGCAGCCCGACCGTCCACATGATGGAGCTGCTGGACGATCCCGAAAGCCTCAGCGTCGGCTGTTCGCAGGAGGAAGGCGGGCGGCTGATGACCACCCATTTGCTGGAGCGCGGCTACCGCCGCATCGGCTTCGTCGCCGTGCAGCTCGACCCCCGCACGCTCTCCCGCCTGGACGGCTACCGCCACGCGCTGGAGGAGGCCGGGCTGTATGACGAGACGCGGGTGTGGCGCCTGCCCGACCCGTCCTCCATCCATCTGGGTGCGGCGATGATCGACCGGCTGATGGCCGAGAACACCGACTGCGACGCCATATTCTTCTGCAACGACGATCTGGCGCAGGGTGCGCTGTTCCAATGCCAGCGCCGCGGCATCCGGGTGCCGGACCAGCTCGCCATCGCCGGCTTCAACGACCTGCCGGCGTCGGCCTGGACCACCCCCACCCTGACCACCGTCGCCACGCCGCGCTACGCCATCGGCCGCCACGCCGCGGCCATGCTGCTCGACCTGATGGAGGGCAAGGAACCGCCGCGGCGGCGCGTCGACCTGGGCCTGACCTTCATCGCGCGGGAGAGCACCTGAGCAGGAACCGCGCGCGGGTTCACAGGACAATCGTATTTGGATTTCAGCCGCATACAAAGCCCCTCTCCCCTTGCGGGAGAGGGGCATTCGACACGGAACGTCGCCGCTCCGGTTCGATATGCGATTACCCCACCTTGGCGGCGCCTTACGCCGCCCGCACCGTCGCGATGAAGGTCCCGACCTCCCGGCGCAGCCGCTCCGCCTCGACGGCCAGTTCGTGCGAGGTGCCGTGGACGCGGCCGGCGGCGTCGCCGGTCTCGTGAACGGCGGAGCTGACGCCGGCGATGTTGCTCGACACCTCTTCGGTGCCCTGGGCGGCCTGGGTGACGCTGCTGGCGATCTCCCGCGTGGCGGCGGCCTGTTCCTCGATGGCGGCGGCGATGGCGGTGGTGATCTCGCTCATCTGGCCGATGGTCCGGCCGATGCCGCCGATGGCCTTCTGGGCGCCGCCGGTCGTCTGCTGGATTTCCTGCACCTTGGCCTGGATCTCGTCCGTCGCCTTGGCGGTCTGGGTGGCCAGCGCCTTCACCTCGCTCGCCACGACGGCGAAGCCCTTGCCGGCCTCGCCCGCCCGCGCCGCCTCGATGGTGGCGTTCAGCGCCAGCAGGTTGGTTTGCGCTGCGATGCCGCTGATCAGCTCCACCACCGCGCCGATCTGCTCGGCGGCGGTCACCAGGTCGCGCATGGTGCGGTCGGCCCCGTCGGCATCGGCCACCGCCTGGGTGGCGATGCGGGTGGAGTTCTCCACCTGCTGGCCGATCTCGGCGATGGAGGCCGACAGCTCCTCCGTCGCGGTGGCGACGGTCTGCACGTTGGCCGAGGCCTGTTCCGACGCGCTGGCGACCAGCAGCGAACGCTCGCTCGCCTCATGCGCGGTGGCGGTCAGCGCGGTGGCGGCGTCGCGCATGCCGGTGGCGGCGTTGGCGACGGTGTCGACGATGCCCTTCACCGTGCTTTCGAAGGTGTCGGCCATCTGCATCATGGTCTCGCGGCGATGCTCGGCGGCCTTGCGTTCGCTCTCCTCATGCGCCTTGCGCAGGCGCTCCACCTCCAGCGCATTGGTCTTGAAGACCTGGAGCGAGCGGGCGAGAGCGCCGATCTCGTCCCGGCGCTCGCCATCGGTGACGGCAACGCTCAGGTCGCCCTGGGCCAGACGCCCCATCGCCCCGGTGATGGCACCGAGCGGCCGGGTGATGGCGCGCGAGATCGCCCAGGCCAGCAGCAGGCCGGCCAGCAGGGCGACCACGGTCACCGCCGTGCCGCGCGATTCGGCCGCTTTGACCTCGGCGGCGGCGCTGCGTTCCAGCTGCGCCAGGAATTCGGCGGACTGGCTGCGGATCATGCCGATCTTGTCGCCGATTTCCTTGCCAGCCTTGCCCAGCGTCTGGCTGTTCAGCGACTTCAGATCGGCGCTCAACACCGCGATGCGCTCGATCCCCGTGCGGTAGGCGGGCAGCTTGGCGACGGCCGCGGCCAGCTTGGTCTTGACCGGACCGTCCGCCATCCCGTCGCGCAGCGCCTCTGCCTTCGCGGTCACGTCGGTCAGATCCTTGCGGATGCGCTCCAGATCCTCCGCCTTGGTTTCCGCCACGAAGCGGGCGACCAGCACGCGGACCAGCAGGTACTGTTCGCTGACCTCGGCCGCGCGCACGGTGCGGTCCAGGTTGCCGCCGTCCTTCTCGGCCTTGACGGTATCGCTCAGGGTGCGGCGGATGTCGGCGCCCAGCGTGTTCACCACCGAGGCGACGATCTGGTCGCGCTCCGTCCGCGCGGCGACGAGACGGTCGAAACCGCCGGTCAGCGTCTGGCGCAGCGCGGCGATCTCCTGCGCCGCCTGAAGGTCGGAGGCACGGGTCATCCGCGCGGTGGCGGCGTCCAGTTTCTGGCGGAACTTCTCGACGTCGCTGCGGAAGCGGTCGGCCACCGCGGGGGAGCCGCTGGACACGAATTCCTCCGCCGAGCCCAGGGCGTCGGCCATGTTGGTGTCCGCCTCCGCCACCGTCATGGCGACGTGCGACTGCCCCGCATATTGGCGGAGCGCGTCGTCGCTGGACTGCAAGCCCGTCCAGGATACCGCCCCGAGCCCGACCAGAAGCGCCAGTGTGACGCCGAAGCCTGTGTAGATCTTGGTCGCCGTCCGCAGGTTGGCGAAGGGGCCGGCTTTGGCGGAATGGCTCTGGCTGGTGGCGTTCATCATGGTGACCCCGGCTTCCACTGGCGACGGAGCGGTCTTTGATCAGGCCGCTGATTGGTCAGTCACGTTACAAGAACAATGCCAAAGGACCATTAATGGCCGGTTTGCTTTTCTACCCTGCGAAAACGCCGCCGGTTGCCTGCAAACACGCCGGCGGCATTTCGCATTTCGCCAACACATGTGACGCTGCTTTGCATTTTGCCAGTTCCGCCGCTCCGAAACTGCGAAACCCGGCCGTCAGTTATAGAACTGTCCTCCATTCACCTCGATCACCTGCCCGGTGATGTAGCCGGCCAGCCGTCCGGAGGCGAGGAACAGATAGGCGCCGACGCAATCCTGCGCCGTGCCCAGCCGCTTCAGCGGGATGCGCGCCGCGGTTTGCGCCAGCTTGTCCGGGGTCGAGTAGCGTTGGTGGAAATCGGTGTCGACGGTGCCGGGAGACACGGCGTTGACGCGGATGCCGTGCGGCGCCAGCTCCGTCGCCAGCGAGCGGGCGAGGCTGGCCTGGAAGGCCTTGGCGGCACTGTAGAGCGACGACCCCGCGCTGCCCCCGGTCCTGCCGGAGATGGAGCCGGTGTTGACGATTGCCCCCGTCGACGCGACCAGCGCCGGCAGCGCCGTCCGGCTGGCGATGAGGGCGGAGGCGGCGTTCAGGTCGAACTGCCGCTGCAGGAAGTCGTCGTCGATGTCGCCCAGCGCCACCCGGCCCAGCATGGTGCCGGCATTGTTGATCAGCACGTCCAGCCCGCCCAGCCGGTCGACCGCGCTTTCCACCACCCGGCGGACCTCCGCCTTGTCGGCGAAGTCGCCGGCCAGCGGGACCACTTCCGCCCCCATGCCCGCCCCCATCCCCGCCGCCACGGCCTCCAGCGCCGCCGCGTCGCGGCCGTGGATGGCGACATGGGCGCCGAGCCGGGCGAAGGCCGCCGCCACCGCGGCGCCGATGCCGCGGCTGCTGCCGGTCACCAGAACCCGCTTGCCGCGGAACTCCTGCGCCAGCAGGTCGGCGGGCCAATCGGCAAATTCGGTCGCGGTCATGAACGCGTGCTCCCCTGATGGCAGGCCGCCCCGGCCGATGTTCGGAATCGAAAGGCAGCCTGATTGTTCGTGTTCCAATCCGATCATAGGGGGCGCCGCTTCCCCCCGTCAATCCAGGGTCCGGCGGCAGGTCCGGCGACAATGGGCCGATTGTCGTTTCCAGGCGAATAGTGTTGTCGGAACTGCCGGATTTATCCGGCTGCGGCAGACGGTTAACTCTGTGTTCACGGCCGACGCTCCCCGGCGCCGACCGGACGTCAACCTCCAGCCCCGCCCCGCGCCCGGTGACGAATCCCCCGTCGCCGGGCGCATCCCCCGGCAGGGCGGTTTCCGCCTGAAAGCACAGCAGTCTTCACGCAGGCATCCGCCGCCGCCCCGTTTCGCGAGAAACCTGTCGAAGACGGCCGGCCTTCGGGCTATGTAGGCGGGATGAACACCGACCCCGACCATATCGACCAGAATTTCGAGATTTTCCTGGTGGCCGCCCCCGGCCTGGAAGCCGTGCTGTGCGCGGAGGCCGCCGACCGCGGCTTCGCGAACCCCACCGCGGTGAAGGGCGGCGTGACGGTCACCGGCGGCTGGCCGGAGGTCTGGCGGGCAAATCTGGAGCTGCGCGGCGCCACCCGCGTGCTGGCGCGCATCGCCTCCTTCCGCGCCTTCCATCTGGCGCAGCTGGACAAGCGGGCGCGCCGCGTTCCCTGGGCGCAAATCCTGCGCGCCGACGTGCCGGTGCGGGTCGAGGCCTCCTGCAAGGGCTCGCGCATCTACCACGCCGGCGCCGCCGCCCAGCGCATCGAACGCGCCATCGCCGAGGAGCTGGGCGCCCCCATCGTCAAGGCCGCGCCCAAGCCCACAGGCAAATCCACCGGCCGGAACGCCCCGAAGGATACGGAGGCGGAGGACACCCGCCCCCTGGAGGAGATCGCCGTCCAGATCAAGGCGCGCATCGACGACGACCTCTGCACCATCAGCGTCGACAGCTCCGGCGAGTCGCTGCACAAGCGCGGCCACAAGGAAGCGGTCAACAAGGCGCCGATGCGCGAGACGCTGGCCGCCCTGTTCCTGCGCCAATGCGGCTATGACGGGCGCGAGCCGGTCCCGGTGGTCGATCCGATGTGCGGCTCCGGCACCTTCGTGATCGAGGCGGCCGAGATCGCCGCCGGCCTGAAGCCCGGCCGGTCCCGTTCCTTCGCCTTCGAACAGCTCGCCAACTTCGACCCCGCCGTCTGGCGGAGCCTGCGCGGCGACGCCACGGCCACCGCGCCCGCCGTCCGCTTCTACGGCAGCGACCGCGACGCCGGCGCCATCGCCATGAGCCGCGCCAATGCCGAACGGGCCGGCGTCTCCGCCTGGACCGACTTCGCCCACCACGCCATCAGCGACCTGACCCCGCCCGAGGGTCCCCCCGGCCTCGTCATCGTCAACCCGCCCTACGGCGCCCGCATCGGCGAGGGCAAGTCCCTGATCCCGCTCTACCACGCCATGGGCCAGACGCTGAAAAGCCGCTTTGGCGGTTGGCGGGTGGGCATCGTCACCAACGAAGCGGCCCTGGCCAAGGCGACGGAGTTGCCGTTCGGGGAGAACGGGATGTCGGTGTCGAACGGGGGGATCAGGGTGACGCTGTATCGGACAGGGGTGTTGGGGTAGCATTGCACCCGTCTCGGTATTACTTCCAACAAAGTTGAGCGATCTCAATATCTTGCGCAGGAGTGCCCATTGCTTTCTGCTCTGCGCAGATGCTCGGACTCGGCGTATCAGCGAGCGAGAGCTTTATTAACCATAAAAAATTTTGGTTCGCTGGCAGCGAACTATGTTGACCAATCTCTGAACCCACACTATCTTCGTACTTAGTTGGTGACGTTAATGGAGATAAGCCCATTCGCTGAGTGAATCTCTCGATTCACTCGTGGGAGATATATAAATCTCCTAACATCCTGCACGGGTGGTCCGGCGACGCGGCGACGCGGCGGCGGCCGTCCGCAGGCGGCGCGGGGCCGGGGCACCGGCCCCGCGCCGGGTCAAGCTGGGTAAAGCCGTCGTTCTCCACTTCTCTTTGGGGGCAGAAGCGTTCTGCAATCCCGCAGGCGCTTGCAATGAGAAGGAGAACTCCGTCATGTCGGTGGTCGATTCACGTTCCAACCAGCGACGGCGGCGGCAGATCCTTACGCAGGTGTTGCGCATACTGTGCAACCCCTGGACGGCGCGGTTTTTGATCGCAGTCGCACGATTCGTCGCGAAGGTGATCGAACACTTCGACGATAGGAACTGACGCCACCCAGCCTTGTTACCCTGGGATGCATTCGAGGAGGTAACCGTGTTGAACGAAGCCTTGCGACTGCTCCGGGTCTTTCATGACTTGTCGCAGAAGGATTTGGCAGCAAAACTTGGCGTGACGAAGTCGTATATCTCGGAGATTGAGGCAGGAAAGAAGGTGCCTACGTTGCAATTACTTGAGCGATACGCTCAGGTATACAACATTCCATTGTCTTCGATTATGTTCTTTTCCGAGAATATAGGAAAAGAAGGTACGGCTGAGAAAACGCGCCAATTTGTATCCGAAAAAGTCTTGCGACTGATGGCGTTCATTGCAGAGCGGTCGGGGAAGCAGGGTGATGACGAAGAAGATCAAAAGTTATCCGCTTGATCAATCACCCTTTTATAAGCTGACTACCAAGCGAAAGCTTGCTGAACTTCTTCGACTTCCGCTGGGCAGGCTCAAGAGAATCGCTCTCTTGTCACCCAATATGTATAATGAGTGGATACAAGAAAACGCGAAAGGAAAAAAAAGGCAAATTGAAGATCCTGCGCGCCCTCTTAAGCTGGCGCAAGGAAGGATTGCAAATATACTATCGTCCATCTCAGCGCCGAATTATCTTCATTGTCCGGTCAAGGGCCGGTCCTATATTTCAAACGCGGCTGAGCATATCGGTGCAAAGCATATAAGGAATATAGACATTAGTAATTACTTTCCATCTACCAAATCAACTCGCGTTTACTGGTTCTTTAATACTATTCTAAAGTGCACACCTGATGTCTCTGGCATTCTAACCGCCCTAACTACTTACAAGGGGCATCTGCCGTGTGGAAGTCCAGCCAGCTCTATCTTAGCATACTTTGCTCACTACGATATGTGGCAGAGTATTGATCAAATCGTTTCGGAGAATGGCTGCAAATTATCTGTATACATGGATGATATCACTGTCTCTGGCGAGATGGTTACAGAGCGCGTTATATTCCAAGTGCGCAGATGTATATTTCGCGCGGGCCTTCAGCCAAAGAAGGAAAAGGAAAGGTGGTATCGCCATGGTATTGGCATTGTCACAGGCATTGTCGTTCGACCCAGCGGTCTATCTGCCCCAAACTCAGCCCACCTAAAGCGCTTCACTTTGCGGCGCCAGATAGCATCTTCATGCAACGAATCTGAGAAATCTTCTTTGCGAAGAAGTCTCAAGGGCATAGAAGGACAGCAGTCTCAAATTGACCGTTGGAATAGACGATTGCACAATTCTAAATCAAATGCAAAAGAGCATGTGAATTTGAAGCCAAATTAGGTAGACTATGTTTGGAAATTACAGTTGATTTATCCTAGAAAATGGCGTCCCCGACGGGAGTCGAACCCGTGTCGCCGCCGTGAAAGGGCGGTGTCCTAGGCCTCTAGACGACGGGGACGTTGTAACCCTCAACTCGCGCTCAAAAAACGCATCCGACTGCTTGGATGGCAGGGCGTGGATGGCGTCCCCTAGGGGATTCGAACCCCTGTTACCGCCGTGAGAGGGCGGTGTCCTAGGCCTCTAGACGAAGGGGACGTCTGGTCCCGATGCATGCTGCGGCGGTGGAGGCTGCCACCGGCCGCTCGACCCAACCTTGGAAGGTTGGCGTCCCCAAGGGGAGTCGAACCCCTGTTACCGCCGTGAGAGGGCGGTGTCCTAGGCCTCTAGACGATGGGGACGTCATCGGCGTGGGCGGGTTTCTAACCAAGCCCGCCCCGGCGATCAAGCCTTTTCTTGGAGTCGGCGCAAAATACCCAGCAAACCGTCCACCGCCGCCGCCGGGGTGTCGAACGCCGTCACGAACCGCGCGCTGCCGTCGTCCCAGCGGTAGAAGCCGTAGCCGGCCCCCTCCAGCGCCTCGGCGTAAGCGTCCGGCAGGCGGATGAACAGCTCGTTGGCCTCGACCGGGTGGGCCAGCTCGACGCCGGGAAGCGCCGTCAGCCCGGCGGCCAGACGGTCGGCCATGGCGTTGGCGTGGGCGGCCAGACGCAGCCACAGCCCGTCCTCCAGCCAGGCGTCGAGCTGCGCCGACAGGAAGCGCATCTTCGACACCAGATGGCCGCCGCGCTTGCGGCCGAAGCCGAAATCCTCGGCCATCGCCGGGTTGAAGAACACCACCGCCTCGGCGGCGAGGCAGCCGCCCTTGGTGCCGCCCAGCGTCAGCACATCGACCCCGGCGCGCCACGTCACGTCGGCCGGGGCGCAGCCCAGCCGGGCGATGGCGTTGGCGAAGCGGGCGCCGTCCATATGCACGGCCATGCCGTTGGAATGGGCGGTCTCGACCAGCGCCTCGACCTCCGCAGGGGTATAGACGGTGCCGGCCTCCGTCGCCTGGGTCAGGCTGAGGGCGGCGGGCTGGACGCGGTGGACGACGCCGACGCCAGCCCGGGCGATGTGGCGCGACACCGCGTCGGGCGTCAGCTTGCCGTGCGCGCCGGCCAGCGGGACCAGCTTGGCGCCGCCGGTGAAGAACTCCGGCGCGCCGCATTCGTCGATGGTGATGTGGGCCTCGTCATGGCACAGCACGGCGCCATAGGGCGGCACCAGCGCCGACAGCGCCAGCGAGTTGGCCGCCGTGCCGGTGGCGACCGGGAAGACCGCGACCTCGGTCTCGAAGATCGCGCAGAGCCGCTCGGTCACCCGCGCGGTCCAGGGATCGTTGCCGTAGGGGGAGGCGGTGCCGGACGATGCCGCCGCCAGCGCCGTCATCACCTGCGGGGCGGCACCGGCGACGTTGTCGCTGCGGAAGTCATACATGATCGGAAACCCCGTTCTTCAAGGAGCAGCCCTGCCGGAGACGGGGCCGGCGGTGATGGTGGCGGCGACGGCGCCGGTGCGCGGGTCCATCAGGTACAGGCGGTCCGGCCCCTGCGGCAGGCTCACCTTGAACAGGACGCGGTTGCCGACGACCACGAGCTCGCCGATGCGGGAACCGGCCGGGACGTCCAGCGTCACGTCGACGGCGGGCTCGGCCGGAGCGGGCGAAGGCGCGATGGCGGTCAGGGAGGCGCGGTTGGGGTCCGACATCCGCTTGTACAGCTCCACCCCCAGAAAGGTGAAGCCGGCGAGGATCAGAACGCCCATGATGACGACGAGTGCCTTGAGGATCTGCACGGTTTGGGGTCCACTCCCGGACGATTGAAACAGGACGCGATACGCAAAGCCGATGGCCGCCAACATGCCGGACGACACCAACCCGGACGACCTGTCCGACGATTTCCTCGATCCGGACGACGACGCCGGTTCGCCTGCCCGCGCCCTCGCCTACACGGTTCCCGACGAGGCGGCGGGCCAGCGGCTGGACAAGGCGTTGGCGGCGGGCCTGCCGGACCTGTCGCGGTCGCGCGTGCAGGCCCTGCTGGAACAGGGCTGCGTGCGCGGCGACGGGCGGACGATAACGGACCCGTCCCTGAGGGTCAAACCCGGCCAGACCTTCGAGGTCGAGGTTCCCGGCGCGGAGGCCGCCGAACCGGTGGCGCAGGACATCCCGATCGACGTGGTGTTCGAGGATGCCGACGTGCTGGTGATCGACAAGCCGGCCGGCCTCGTCGTGCATCCCGCCGCCGGCAACCCGGACGGCACGCTGGTCAACGCCCTGCTCGCCCATTGCGGCGACAGCCTGTCCGGCATCGGCGGGGTGAAGCGGCCGGGCATCGTCCACCGGCTGGACAAGGACACCAGCGGCCTGATGGTGGTCGCCAAGAACGACCGCGCCCACCATGGCCTGTCGGAGCAATTCTCCGACCGCACGCTCAGCCGCACCTATCTGGCGCTGGTCTGGGGCGTGCCCAACCCGACGCAGGGCCGGATCGAGGGCAACATCGGCCGCAGCAGCGCCGACCGCAAGAAGATGGCGGTGGTGACCGGCGGCGGGAAGCACGCCGCCACCAAGTACCGCGTGGTGAAGAGCTTCGGCATGGCGGCCTCGCTGGTCGAATGCGTGCTGGAGACCGGGCGCACCCACCAGATCCGCGTCCACCTGACCCATATCGGCCATCCGCTCGTCGGCGACCCGCTTTATGGCCGCGGGCGGTCGGGGCGGCCCGGCGGCAAATTCGCCTCGCTGCTGCCGGAACCGGTGCGAGGCAGCCTTGTTGGCTTTCCGCGACAGGCGCTGCATGCCGCGGCGCTGACCTTCCGTCATCCGGTCAGTGGCGAGATCGTGACCTTCCGCTCACCAATCCCGGCGGATATTCATGAACTAATTGTCACCTTGGAGACGGGTTAAAACGATACACCGGGAAATCTTTCTTGGTTAGACTCCCGGTCAATGGCGAGGTTCCGCCGCCCGCTCATTGAGAGGGGCCTATGGAACCCGCGCTGAAGAACGGCAGTGTGCGCATGAATTCATGTCGGCGCGCACCGGCCGTCATAAAGGGGGTTTTAGAACCATGGCGACGGCGTCCAACCTTCCGGCTATCGGGTCCGAAAGCAATCTGTCCCGCTATCTCCAGGAAATCCGCAAGTTCCCGATGCTGGAGCCGGAGCGGGAATACATGCTGGCCAAGCGGTGGCAGCAGCATGAGGATTCCGGCGCCGCCCACCAGCTCGTCACCAGCCACCTGCGGCTGGTCGCCAAGATCGCCATGGGCTACCGCGGCTACGGCCTGCCTTTGTCGGAACTGATCTCCGAAGGCAATGTCGGCATGATGCAGGCGGTCAAGCGCTTCGATCCCGACCGCGGCTTCCGGCTGGCGACCTACGCCATGTGGTGGATTCGCGCGGCGATCCAGGAATACATCCTGCACAGCTGGTCGCTGGTGAAGATGGGCACCACCGCCGCGCAGAAGAAGCTGTTCTTCAACCTGCGCCGGCTGAAGGGCCAGATGCAGGCAATCGAGGAGGGCGACCTGTCGCCCGAGCAGGTCCAGGCCATCGCCACCAAGCTGGACGTGCCGGAACAGGACGTCGTCAACATGAACCGGCGCCTTGCCAGCCCCGACCATTCGCTGAACGCGCCCCTGCGCGCCGAAAGCGAGGGCGAATGGCAGGATTTCCTGGTCGACGAGACCGCCAGCCAGGAAATCACGCTGGCCGACCGCGAGGAGCTGGGCAAGCGCCGCAAGCTGCTGGCGAACGCCATGACCGCGCTGAACGAGCGCGAGCGCGACATCCTGACCGAACGCCGCCTGCGCGAGGCGCCGACGACGCTGGAGGATCTGTCGCAGAAATACGGCATCAGCCGCGAGCGTGTCCGCCAGATCGAGGTCCGCGCCTTCGAAAAGCTGCAGAAGGCGATCAAGGCCGCCGCGGTGGAACAGAGGATGGAGACGGAGGCGTAAGGGGCGAACCCGACCGCCGACAGCGCGTTATGACCAGGACCAAGCAGGACGGCGAGGTTGCCCTCGCGACCGTCGATCCCGGCGATCTGCCGGCCTTCAAGGCGGTTATGGAGGCGTCCTTCGCGGTCGCCGTCATCGAGGAGTTCGGCTCCGTTGAGGAGGGCTCGATCCCCTCGGGCAGCGATCTCGACGAATCCATGACGGCGCCGGGCACCGAGCTTCTGCATATCCTTTGCGACGGCCAAAGGGTCGGCGGCGCCGTCGTCGTGATCGACGAGGCGACGCAGCGCAATTCGCTGGACCTCTTCTTCCTGTCGCCGGCACAGCATGGCCGGGGACTGGGCTTCAAGGCCTGGATGGCGATCGAGCGGCGCTATCCCAAGACGCGCGTCTGGCAGACCCACACGCCCTATTTCGAGAAGCGCAACATCCACTTCTATGTGAACAAGTGCGGCTTCAGGATCGTCGAGTTCTTCAGCGACCGCCACCCGGATCCGCACCACCCCGGCCCGTCCGGCCTGCCCGGCGGCGGCGAGATGTTCCGCTTCGAGAAGGTGATGTAGGCCCCCTCCGGGCCTACAGCTTCTCCGCGATCAGCCGGAGGCCGAAGGCCGCCAGGACCGAACCGATGGCGCGCTCGATCCACTGGCCGAACCGCTCGAACGCCGCCCGCGCCGCACGCGAGGACAGCAGGAAGATCACCGCCCCATACCAGAGGAGTTCCACGGCGAACCCACCGCCGAGAATGACGATCTTGGCCCATAGCGCCGTCTCCGTCGGGATGGCGACGGCGTAGAGTCCGATGAAGAAGGTGATGCCCTTCGGGTTGGCCAGATTGACGACCGCCCCCATCCGCAAGCCGCGCCAGGCACCGACGGACGCGACCACGCCCTGCTGTGCCGCGGCAGCCGGCCGGGAGGCGAACCAGGCCATCACCCCGAGATAGATCAGGTAACAGCCGCCGACGATCTGGACGAGGCTGGCGAACCAACCGATCCGCGTCAGCACCAGAGCCAGCCCCGTCATGGTCAGGACGGCGTAAACGAAGGAGGCGACCGCAAAGCCCAAGGTCGCCCCCAGGGCGGCGGGACGCGCCCCGGAAATGGCGAGCCGGGAAATGAGCGCGAAATTCGGACCCGGGCTCACGACCACAGCCGTGTACAGCCCGAGAGCTGTTGCAATGACGAAAAGCTCTTGAGTCATGGCTGGCTCCCAATAGATGCCGTGCCTTTATCCAAGGCGGCTGAACGCTCTACGCCTTCACATACACCCAGGCCTCGGCCCCCGACTTCAGGCGGACCATGACGCGCCTGTAATCGGCGACCTCATAGGAATCGGCGGCGGCCAGCTCCGCCGCGGTGATCTCGAACAGGGTGCCGGCCACCTCGTCGGCCGGGTCGCCGCTCTCGACGACCACGGGGTGGAAGCGCTTGCCGCTGGTGCGGATCACCTCCGGGTCGGTGATCTCCAGCATGTCGCAGCGATAGCCCGGCATGGCATCCGCCCGCCCGGCCAGCAGCCGGCCGAAGGACGCCAGTTGCACAGTCTCCTGCTGCAGGGTGCCGTAGGAGAAGAGGCGCACGGAATTGTCGGACATGGATGATCCTCCCCCGCATCACACCAGGATCGAGCCTTCGAGATACAGCACCGCCTGCCCGCCGATCTTCACCCGGTCGCCGGCCAGCTCGCACAGCAGCTCGCCGCCGCGGGCCGAGACCTGACGCGCCGTCAGCACCGTCTTGCCCAGCCGCTCCGCCCAGTAAGGCGTCAGCATGCAGTGGGTTGAGCCGGTGACCGGATCCTCCGGGATGCCCTGGGCCGGGGCGAACAGGCGTGACACGAAATCGACCCCGCCCTCTCCCGAAGCATCGCCGGGCGCGGTGACGCAGACCGCCCACTTGTCCAGCTTCGACAGAAGCGCCATGTCCGGCGCCAGCGCCCGCACCGCATCGGCCGACTCGTAGACCACCAGATAGTCGCGCCCGCTCAGGATCGCGACCGGCGCCGGCCCGCCCAGCGCCGCCAGCAGGGTCGGATCGGGGGTCTCCGCCGGCTGGGGCGGGCGGTTGGGAAAGTCCAGCGTGTAGCGGTCGCCGTCGCGGGTGACCGTCAGCGTGCCGGCCTGCCGGGTGGCGAAGTCCATACGCCCGCGGCCGGGCTCCAGGATGGTGGCGATGACGAAGGCGGTCGCCAGCGTGGCGTGGCCGCACAGATCGACCTCCACCGCCGGGGTGAACCAGCGCAGCTCATAGCCCTCACCATTTCGGATGAAGAAGGCGGTCTCCGCCAGATTGTTCTCCGCCGCGATGGCCTGGAGCTGCGGATCGGGCAGCCAGGACTCCAGCGGCACGACCGCCGCCGGATTGCCGGCGAAGACGCGGTCGGTGAAGGCATCGACCTGATAGATGGGCAGGCGCATGGCTTTCCCGGTCATTGTAGGGATCCCTTACGTCTTGGGGGAATTCGATTCGGAGAAAACGGGAGTTCAGCCCGCCTGCACCAGCGCGGAGAAGCGGGAAAGATCGACGTTGCCGCCGGTGACGACGATGCCGACGCGCTTGCCGCGCACGTCGATCTTGCCGGACAGCACCGCGGCGGCGGCGAGGCAGCCGGTCGGCTCGACCAGCATCTTCATCCGGCTGGCGAAGAAACGCATGGCGTCGACCAGCTGCTCGTCGGTGACGGTGTCGATGTCGTCGACCAGCCGCTGAATCACCGGGAAGGTCAGCTGGCCGACCGCGCGGCTCTGGGCGCCGTCGGCGATGGTCTTGGGCGCGTCGATGCGGACGATTTCGCCGCTGCGCAGGCTCTGCTGGGCGTCGTTGCCGGCCTCCGGCTCGACGCCGATCACGCGGCAGCCGGGATTGAGGGTCTTGGCGGCAACGACGCAGCCGGACAGCAGACCGCCGCCGCCGGTCGGCACGACCAGCAGGTCCAGCGGTGCCCCGCCTCCCGCCAGAACCTCCTCGATCAGTTCCTTGGCGACGGTGCCCTGGCCGGCCATCACATGGGGATGGTCGAAGGGCGGGATCAGGACGCCGCCCCGCTCCTCCAGCACACGGGCGACAGCGGCGTCGGGCGGCTCGGCATAGCGGTCGTACAGAACCACGTCGGCACCATAGCCGCGCGTCGCCGCCAGCTTGGCCGCCGGGGCGTCCTGCGGCATGACGATGGTGGACCTCACCCGCAGCATCGACGCGGCCAACGCCAACGCCTGGGCATGGTTGCCCGACGAATAGGCGACGACGCCCAGCGCGCGCTGGAGCGGGGTGAAGCGCGATACGGCGTTGTAGGCGCCCCGGATCTTGAAGGCGCCGGTGCGCTGGAAATTCTCGCACTTGAACAGCAGCTCACCGCCGGTCAGCGTGTCGGCGGTGCGGCTGGTCAGCATCGGCGTGCGGTGGGCGACGCCGGCGATCCGCTCCGCCGCCCCCGCCACGTCGGCGTAGGAGATGGCGAGGCCCGCGGTGTCGATCCTGCTGTCGGCCCCGCTGCTGATGATCGTATCGGGCATGGCGGCGGTGCTCCTCCCGGATGTCTTAGTCCAGATCGGTGAACAGGAAGGCCTGCCCGTGCCGCGTCAGCCCGGCCTGCTCATAGAAGCTGACGGCCTTGGGTGCGGACAGCAGCAGGCACATGGTGCCCGGCCCCATCGCGTCGCGGGTGCGGCGCATCAATTCTTTGCCGATGCCGCGCCCCTGCAGGGCGCGGTCGACGGCGAGGTCGGACAGGTAGCAGCAATAGACGAAGTCGGTGATCGACCGGGCGACGCCGACCAGCCGGCCGTCGGCCCTTGCGGTGACGATCAGGCCGGCGTTGCGCAGCATCGCCTCCACCCGCGGGCGGTCGCCCACGGGCCGGCGTTCCGCCAGCCCGGAGCGTTCCAGAACGTCGATGAACGCATCCGCGCTCAGCTCCGGTTCCACCGCGTAGTCGATCCGCATGGCGTCGCCGTGAACGGATTTGTCGGCCATCGTCTCATCCCCGCCAGAACGGCTTCGTCACTTCCTGTTCCACCTGGGACCGGCTGAGGCCGATGTCCTTCAGCTGATGGTCGTCGAGGTGCATCAGCGCATAGCGTTGTTTGCGCCGTTCCAGCGCGGAGAACAACAGGTCGAGCATCCGCCAGAGGGGGCGCGAGGCGACACGGGTGACGCGGTCGGCGGCCGGGACGGCGCCCGGGGCTGCCGTGAAAGTGCCGGAACTGCGGGTCACGTCTGTGTGGCGCATCGGATCCTCCATAATCTGGCGCACATCGCTCGAACAATCGAGACAATCAGGATTATGAAGACGTAATCGGCGGGGTCAAACGGAACATTGTCACCATTACATTTCCGATATCGGATGTATCTTTTCGGCCACAGGGAGGATTCCGCCACCGGCGGACCGGAGAAACCCCTTGGAATACAAAGAGGTCCAACGATCCGCCCGGAATGGCTCGCCCGTCCGAATGCTTTGTGTGACAAGCGTCACTGCAATGGCGGGATTGTCATGGCTGCATTGTCTCGCCACGAGGCGCGGCAGGGGGCGCTGCAGGGGGCGCTTGCCGAACCGCTCCCCAGGCGATGGCGAGCGCCACGGCCGCCAGCGCGGCCCCGACGGCGAAGGTCATGCGGGTGCCCGCCGCGACGGCGTCCGGCGCAGCGGCGGCGGCGTCCGTCCCCACCCCCAGCGCGAACACCATCCCCATTGCCGAGGCGCCGGTGACGAGCCCCAGATTGCGCGAGAGACTGAGCAGCCCCGACACCACGCCGCGCCGGTCCTTCTCCACACCCGCCATCACCGCCGTGTTGTTGGCGGTCTGGAACAGCGCGTAACCCGCGGTGACCACGGCAATCGGTACACTATACCCGGCCACGCCAAGCGTCGCCGGCAGCAGCGCGAGCAGGATGCAGCCGCCCGCCACGGCACTCAGCCCCAGGATCGTCATGCCCGGCGCACCGAACCGGTCGACCAGCCGGCCGGCCGGAACGCCGGTCAGCGCCGCCACCAGCGGACCCGCCGACATGGCGATCCCCACCGCCGCCGTTCCCAGCCCCAGGGCGCGGGCGAGGTGGAACGGTCCCACCACCAGCGTCGCCATCAGCACGGTCGCCACCAGCATGCTCATCAACAGACGGCCGCTCAGCCCCCGGTCACGCAGCATGTCGGTCCGCAGCAGCGGCGACGCCATCGCCTTCTCCACTGCCCTCTCCACCGCCAGGAACAGCCCCGCCCCGCCGGCCGCCGCCAGCAGCAGCACGGAGTCGAGCCAACCGTGCCCGCCGGTCATCGCCAGCGCATAGGCCGCCAACGTCAGCGCGAGGATCAGCGTGCCGGCGATGTCGAACCTCCCCTGCCCGCTTCCCGCCGCCACCCGGTCGGCCGGCAGGCCATGCCGCGCCAGCAGGAAGGCCGCCACGCCCGGCGGCACGATGACGAGGAAGATCGCCGGCCAGCCGAACGCGGCGATCAGCGCGCCGCCCAGCGTCGGGCCGAGCGCGGTGCCGATGGCCGACATGGTCCCCATCAGCCCCATCGCCCGGCCGATCCGCGCCTTGGGCACCGTATCGCCGACGAAGGCGGTGGCGAGCGCCATCATCGCCGCCGCCCCCAGCCCCTGCACCGCCCTTGCGGCGACCAGCATCCACAGGCCGGACGCCGCGGCGGCCACCGCCGACGCCGCCGTGAACAGCGCGATTCCCGCCAGCAGCAGGCGCCGCCGTCCGACGATGTCCCCCAGCCGCCCGACGCCGACGATCAGCGTGGTGATCGCCAGCAGATAGGCCAGCACCACCCACTGCACCTCGCGGAACGGCACCTCGAACGCCGACGCCAGCGCCGGCAGGCCGACATTGGCGATGCTGATGCCGAGCGAGGACAGCAGCATCGCCAGCGCCAGCCCGGCCAGGCCCCACCGGACCGTCCCGCCCGCCGCCTCCGCGTCCGCATCGCCCTGCGCAACCGCTTGCCTCATGACACTCCTCCATTTTCAGGTCAGGCGCCAAGGCTAGGACGCGGGATGACATGGCGGAATGCGCAGCGGTTGCACTGTATTCGTGCATCCGACGCCATGTCCCGACAGAGGTGATCGGGACAAATCATGGTACGATCCGGCGCATGACCGCACCCGACCTGAACATGCTCGTCACCCTGGACGCCCTGCTGGCGGAGGGCAGCGTCGCCGGCGCGGCGCGGCGGCTGAGGCTCAGCCCGTCGGCGATGAGCCGGGCGCTGGCGCGGCTGCGCGCGGCGACCGGCGATCCGCTGCTGGTCAGGGCCGGGCGCGGCCTCGTCCCCACGCCGCGCGCGCTCGACCTGCGCGACCGCGTGCGCCTGCTGGTGCAGGAGGCGGAGGCGGCGCTGCGCCCGGCCGAGAACCTCGACCTCGGCCAACTCACCCGGACCTTCACCCTGCGAACCAGCGACGGCTTCGTCGAGAGCTACGGCGCCGCCCTGCTGACCCGCGTCGCGAGCGAGGCGCCCGGCGTCCGCATCCGCTTCCTGTCGAAATCGGACAAGGACAGCGGCCCCTTGCGCGACGGCTCGGTCGATCTCGAAACCGGGGTCGTGGTCCAGGACAGCGGACCGGAGCTGCGGGTCCAGGCCCTGTTCCACGACCGCTTCATCGGCGTCGTCCGCCCCGGCCATCCCTTGTGCGAAGGCGGGATCACCGCCGCCCGTTTCGCCGCCGGGCGCCATGTGCTGGTGTCGCGGCGCGGCGACGACCGCGGGCTGGTGGACGAGGCGCTGGAGCGGCTGGGGCTGCGGCGCAGCGTCGTCGCGACCGTCGGCGGCTTCGCCGCGGCGCTGGCGCTGGTGCGCGGCACCGACCTGATCGTCAGCGTGCCCGAACGGCACAGCGCCGGCCTACGCGCCGGCCTCCACAGCTTCGCCCTGCCCTTCCCCGCCCCGGAGGTGACCGTTTCGCTGCTGTGGCACCCCCGGCTGGACGCCGACGCCGCCCATCGTTGGCTGCGCGGCTGCCTCAGGGACGTAACCGCCCTCTTCCGGGGCGGCGGCGGAAGCCAGACACGCGATTGCATATGACCGGCCGCGCCATTGCGCAGCCTCCCACCGGCGCCCTATGCTGATATATCACTAGAACTCAACATCGGGAGAACGCCATGCAGCCGCCCTACCTTGCCGCCGATCAGCGATACGAGGGCATGAGCTATCGCCGCACCGGCCGCAGCGGGCTCGACCTGCCGGCCATCTCACTGGGGCTGTGGCAGAATTTCGGCGGCACCGACGTGTTCGCGACCGGGCGCGCCGTGCTGCGCCGGGCCTTCGACCGCGGCGTCACCCATTTCGACCTCGCCAACAATTACGGTCCGCCGCCGGGCTCGGCGGAGGAGAATTTCGGCCGCATCCTCGCCACCGATTTCCGCCCCTACCGCGACCAGATGGTGATCTCGACCAAGGCCGGCTACGAGATGTGGCCCGGCCCCTACGGCAACTGGGGCTCCCGCAAATATCTGGTCTCCAGCCTGGACCAGAGCCTGAAGCGGATGGGCCTCGATTACGTCGACATCTTCTATTCGCACCGCGTCGACCCGCGCACGCCGCTGGAGGAGACGATGGGCGCGCTCGACCACATCGTCCGCCAGGGCAAGGCGCTCTATGTCGGCATCTCCTCCTACTCGCCGGAGATGACGCGGCGGGCGGCCGGCATCCTGAAGGAGCTCGGCACCCCCTGCCTGATCCACCAGCCCTCCTACTCCATGCTGAACCGCTGGATCGAGGGCGGATTGCTCGACACGCTGGACGATCTCGGCATGGGCTGCATCGCCTTCTCGCCGATGGCCCAGGGCATGCTGACCAACAAGTATCTGGGCGGCCAGTCGCAAGGTGAAATGCCTGCCGACGCCCGCGCCGCCAAGGGCGGCACCCTGCGGGCGCATTTCCTGTCGCCGGAAAACCTGGAGCGCATCCGCGCCCTGGACGCCATCGCCCAGCGGCGCGGCCAGACGCTGGCGCAGATGGCCGTCGCCTGGGTCCTGCGCGACCCGCGCGTGACCTCCGCCCTGATCGGCGCCCGCAACGTCGAGCAGCTCGACAACTCGCTGGACGCGCTGAACAATCTGTCCTTCACACCGGAGGAACTGGCGGAGATCGACACCCACGCCGTCGCCGACGCCGGCATCAACCTGTGGAGCGCCTCCTCCGCCGCGGAAGCCGGCTGAGCATCGCCGCCTGAGAAGACGGTTGGGAGGGGCGGCCCCGGCCGCCCTCCCCCACCCTCCGGCCGATCTCAGTCCGCCCGCCCGGCCGCCAAGCGCCCCAAAATGGCCGCATGGCTGCGGATGCCGTTGCGCAGGCATTTCAGCTCGAACTTCTCGTTCGGCGAATGGATGCGGTCGTCGTCCAGCCCGAAGCCGACCAGGATGGTGTCGAGCCCCAGATGCTCGCGGAACCAGCCGACGATGGGGATCGACCCGCCGCCGCCGATCAGCACGCCGTCGCGCCCCGTCGCCTCCTTCAGCCCGCCGCGCACCGCCTGCATCCACGGCGTATCGGTCGGCACCTCGATGCCGGGGGAGGAGCTGAAGCGGCGGAAGCCGACCGTGCAGTCGGCCGGCAGCCGCTCCTCGAAGAAGCGCCGGACCGACGCCTCGACGGCCGCCGGGTCCTGGCCGGGCACCAGACGGCAGCTGAGCTTGCACGACGCCTTGGCCGGGATGACCGTCTTCGATCCCTCGCCGGTGTAGCCGCCCCAGACGCCGTTGATGTCGCAGGTCGGCCGGGTCCAGATGCGTTCCAGCAGCGTCCGCCCCGCCTCGCCATGGCTGCGGGTCAGGCCGAGCGCACCCAGGAACTGCGCCTCGTCCAGCGGCAGGCCGCGGATCTGCGCCAGCAGTTCGTCGGGCAGCTCGCGCACGCCGTCATAGAAGCCGTCGAAGCGCACCCGTCCGTCGGCGTCGTGGATCTGGCCCAGGATGCCGCTCAGCACATTCAGCGGGTTGGGCACCGCGCCGCCGAACAGGCCGGAATGCAGGTCGTGGCTCGGCCCGGTGACGGTGGCTTCCAGATAGAGCAGCCCGCGCAGCCGCGTGGTGATCGCCGGGGTGTCGACGTCCCAGGCGTTGGTGTCGGTGACGAGGCAGAAGTCGGCCTGCAGCTCCGCCGCATGCTCCTTCAGGAAGCGCGGCAGCGACGGGCTGCCGGTCTCCTCCTCGCCCTCCAGCAGCACGGTGGCGCGGATGGGGATGCTGCCGTGGACGGCGTGCCAGGCCTCGAAGGCTTCCATGAAGGTCATGGTCTGGCCCTTGTCGTCGGCGGCACCGCGGGCGACGACGCGGCGCCCGCGCTCGGCCTCGACGATCGCCGGCTCGAAGGGCGGGCTGTTCCACAGCTCCACCGGATCGGCGGGCTGGACGTCGTAATGGCCGTAATAGAGCACATGCGGCGTCTCCGCCCCCGCCGGCCCCGGCCCCGGCCCCGGATGATGGGCGACCAGGATGGGATGACCGGGGGTTTCATGGATGGTGACGCTGAATCCCATCGCCGCCAGCCTGTCGGCGCACCATCGGGCGGCACGGCGGACATCGCCGGCATAGGCGGGGTCGGTGCTGACCGAGGGAATGCGCAGAAGCTCGCAAAGCCGGCCGACCGACTCCTCGAAGGACTCGTCCACCTTGCGCAGCACGGCATCGACAGGAAGCATGATGGTCTCTTCTTGAAATTGATTTGCGCGTGAGCGGGGAGAGGGAAAATCCTACCCCCCCAGACCCGCCAGCAGCTTGCCCAGAAACGGCTGCCCGACAAAGGCACCCAGCGCGAAGCCGGCGATCAGCCCGATGACCAGCCCCACAAGCCCCGCCCCCATGCCGCCGCGGCCGGACTGCGCGCGCTCCGCCTGCCGGGCGCCGTTGCCCGCGCCCGACGGCTCGTCCGCCTCGTCGAGGGAGGAGGCGCGCCGGGCACTGTAGGAGGTGTCGGTCGCCTCGTGCCACGCCTGGATGCGCTCCAGCGCCGGCTTCAGCTGGGCGTCGTCGGGCGCGCTGCCGCGGCCATGGACGATCTCCCAGGCCAGCGCCGCGAAACGGGAGGTGGTCCGCCCCTCCGGCGTGAAGATCGCCGCCGGCATGCGGCGATAGGTCGCCTTCACCACATCCACGTCATAGGGGAAGGCGGTGCGGAACATCAGGTCGGGGAATTCGGCGCGCAGCTGGGTCATCGACTCGCGCCCCACCTCGTCGTTGGTGATCGACATCATGAGGATGCCGGCCAGCGACAGGTTGGGGTTCAGCCCGTTCTGGATATGCTCCACCACCTGCAGGGTGCGGCGCAGCCCGTCCAGCGCGTAGCGGCCGGGGAACACCGGCACCACCAGCCGGTCCGACGCCGCCAGCGCGCCGGCCGCCAGATGGCCGAGAGCCGGCGGGCAGTCGATGACGACATAGTCGGGCGGGTTGCGCGAGAAATGCAGCGCCTTGCGCAGGCCGCGCTGCGACCCGCCACGGCTGTCCAGCGCATGCTCCAGCGAATAGAGCTTGCGCGCGCCGACGATCATCGACAGCCCGTCGAAGGCGGTCGGGGTGATGGCGTCCTCGACGAAGGTCTCCTGCCGCAGCAGGTCGTTGATGCCGACCTTCGCCTTGTCGCGCAGCAGGAAGTTGCTGGTGGCGCTGCTCTGCGGGTCGAAATCGATCAGGACGACGCTCTTGCCCATGGCTGCAAGCGCCAAGGCCAGATTGACCGAGGTGGTCGTTTTGCCGACGCCGCCCTTCTGGTTGTAGACCGACAGAATGGTCGGCTGCCGTGTCTGCGGCGTGTCGAAAACGTCTTCGTGACTGGTCATGTTGGTTCCGCTTCGCCGTTCTGCGGCAATCCCCACCTCCCGCACCGGATGGCCCGGCCCGGAAGCGAGGGCGCACTATAAGCGCCGCGACGCCGCAAGTCTTCCCGCACGTTCGGGTGTTCCCCAAGCGGTCCTGCGCGGCGCCGGGCCCGTCACGAAACCGTCACTTGTCCGGCTTCCATATTTCGACTATATTCGAAGCATGGAAATGAAAGCAGCCACCAACGCCTTCGCCGCCCTCGCCCAGGAAACCCGCCTTGCCGTGTTCCGCCTGCTGATCGCGGTCGGGCCGAACGGGCTGACGGCCGGCGATCTCGCCCAGCAGGTGGGGGTCCCCGCCTCCACCCTGTCTCATCATCTGGCGACGCTGGAACGCGCCGGCCTGCTCCGCTCCTGGCGGGTGCAGCGGCAGATCTTCTACGCGTCCGATTACGAGGGCACCCGCCGGCTAATCGCCTTCCTGATGGAGGATTGCTGCCAGGGCCGCCCGGAACTCTGCTCCACCGACCTGACCCTGGCCGTCCCTTGCGGTCCCGACGGATGCGACCACGAGGCCTGAACCCCCGACCCCAACCGCCGCGCGCGCCGCGGCATGGATAAGGCGACCCAGCGATGACCGACCGCGTCTACAATGTCCTGTTCCTGTGCACCCACAACAGTGCCCGCAGCGTCATGGCGGAATGCCTGCTGAACCGCGAGGGCAAGGGTCGCTTCCGCGGCTTCAGCGCCGGCAGCCAGCCCTCCGGCCGCATCAACCCCTATGTCCATGACCTGCTGGTGCGGCTGGGCTTCCCGACCGCGGACCTCCGCTCCAAGACCTGGGACGAATTCGCGACGGCGGACGCCCCGCACATGGATTTCGTCTTCACCGTCTGCGACAACGCCGCGGGCGAGGTCTGCCCGATCTGGCCCGGCCAGCCGATGACCGCCCATTGGGGCTTCCCCGACCCGTCGAGCGCCCAGGGCACCGACGCGGAGAAGGCCGCCTTCACCGCCACGGTGTTCGGGCAGATCCAGCGCCGCATCCAGGCCTTCGTCAGCCTGCCCATCGCCTCGCTCGACCGTCTGGCGCTGAAGCGCAAGCTGGACGACATGGGCAAGACGTCCGCCACCACGGAGGCGGCGCGATGACGCCCGTCACCATCTATCACAACCCGGCCTGCGGCACCTCGCGCAACACGCTGGCGCTGATCCGCAACAGCGGCGTCGAGCCGACGGTGGTCGAGTATCTGAAGACGCCGCCGACCCGCGGCGAGCTGGCCGACCTGATCCGCCGCATGGGCGTGCCGGTGCGTGCCGTTTTGCGCGAGAAGGGCACGCCCTTTGCCGAACTCGGGCTCGGCGACCCGGCGCTCGGCGACGACCAACTGCTCGACGCCATGATGGCGCACCCGATCCTGATCAACCGGCCGATCGTGGTGACGCCGCTCGGCGTGCGGCTGTGCCGCCCGTCCGAAGCGGTGCTCGACATCCTCCCCGATGCCCAGCGCGGCGCCTTCGCCAAGGAAGACGGCGAGCAGGTCGTCGACGCCGCCGGACAGCGCATCGACAAAGCCTCCTGACGGACACCGATCATGACAACCGACATCCACGCCGCCCCGGCGGCCCGCCCCGCCATGGGGCTTTTCGAGCGCTATCTCAGCGTCTGGGTCGCCCTGTGCATCGTCGCCGGCATCGCGCTCGGCCATCTGGTGCCCGGCGTCTTCCAGGCCATCGCCACGGCGGAGGTCGCCAAGGTCAACTTGCCGGTGGCGGTGCTGATCTGGCTGATGATCGTGCCGATGCTGCTGAAGATCGACCTCGGCGCGCTGGGGCGGGTCGGCGAGCATTGGCGCGGCGTCGGCGTGACGCTGTTCATCAACTGGGCGGTCAAGCCCTTCTCGATGGCCCTGCTCGGCACGCTGTTCATCGGCAACCTGTTCGCCCCGCTGCTGCCGCAGGACCAGATTTCCTCCTACATCGCCGGGCTGATCCTGCTGGCCGCCGCCCCCTGCACCGCCATGGTCTTCGTCTGGTCGAACCTGTGCGAGGGCGAGCCGCACTACACGCTGAGCCAGGTGGCGTTGAACGACATCATCATGGTCTTCGCCTTCGCGCCGCTGGTCGGGCTGCTGCTGGGCGTCGCCTCGATCACCGTGCCGTGGGACACGCTTCTGCTGTCGGTGCTGCTCTACATCGTCATCCCCGTGGTCGCCGCCCAGCTCTGGCGCCGCAGCCTGCTGGCCACCGGCGGAGAGGCCGCGCTGAAGCGCGTGCTTGACCTGATCCAGCCGGTGTCGCTGCTGGCGCTGCTGACCACGCTGGTGCTGCTGTTCGGCTTCCAGGGCGAGCAGATCCTGGCCCAGCCGCTGGTCATCCTGCTGCTGGCGCTGCCGATCCTGATCCAGGTCTATTTCAACGCCGGGCTGGCCTATTGGCTGTCGCGCCGCTTCGGGGTGGCGTGGTGCGTGGCGGCGCCGGCGGCGCTGATCGGCGCCTCCAACTTCTTCGAGCTGGCGGTCGCCGCCGCCATCAGCCTGTTCGGCCTCGGCTCCGGCGCCGCGCTCGCCACCGTGGTCGGCGTGCTGGTCGAAGTGCCGGTGATGCTGTCGGTGGTGAAGATCGTCAAGGCGACCAAGCCCTGGTACGAGGGACGCACCCATGCATGATGTCCAGCACGTCGAACACGACTCCTTCCCCAGCCTGGACGAGCCCTATCTCGATGCGCCCGACCTTGCGAAGCTGACGCCCACCCAGCTTTCGACCCACCCGCCGCGCATCCTGCTGCTCTACGGTTCGCTGCGGGAACGCTCCTACAGCCGCTTCCTGGCCGAAGAAGCCGCCCGGCTGCTCCGCCGCATGGGGGCCGAGACGCGCATCTTCGATCCCGCCGGCCTGCCGCTGCCCGACAGCGTGCCGGCCGACCATCCCAAGGTGGCGGAGCTGCGCGCCCTGTCGCAATGGTCGGAAGGCCAGGTGTGGGTCAGCCCGGAACGGCACGGCACGCTCACCGGCATCCTGAAATGCCAGATCGACTGGCTGCCGCTGGAAAGCGGCGCCATCCGGCCGACGCAGGGGCGGACGCTGGCGGTGATGCAGGTGTCCGGCGGCTCGCAATCCTTCAACGCCGTCAACGCCATGCGGGTGCTGGGGCGCTGGATGCGGATGGTGACCATCCCCAACCAGTCCTCCGTCGCCAAGGCCTATCAGGAGTTCGACGAGGCCGGGCGGATGAAGCCGTCGCCCTATTACGACCGCGTGGTGGACGTGATGGAGGAGCTGGTCAAGTTCACCCTGCTGGTGCGCGACCGCAGCGACTATCTGACCGACCGCTACAGCGAACGCCGCGAGGCCGGGCTGAAGGCCGAAACCGAGGCGCAGGCCCTCGCCGCCGCCGCCATGAGCGGGGAGAAGGCCGGCGGAGGCAAGCCCGACTGATCCAATGCAGCAGGCGTCCCGGCCCGCCGCCGGGACCCTTGCCGCATTCCTGCACAACGGTTGCGCAAAGTTTCGGGTCGATCCGCAAGGCCGCTCAGGTCCACATGGTGACAAACAATCCCATGGGAGGACAATAGGATGACCACCGAACTTCAGCACCTGATCGGCGGCAAGCTGGTTGCCGGAACGTCGGGGCGGTTCGCCGACGTCTACTCCCCGATGACCGGCGAGGTGCGCGCCCGCGTGCCGCTGGCGAGCGTGGAAGAGATGCGCGCCGCGGTGGAGAACGCCAAGGAGGCGCAGCGCGGCTGGGCCGCCACCAACCCGCAGCGCCGCGCCCGCGTGCTGATGCGCTTCCTCGATCTGGTCCAGCGCGATTACGACGAGCTGGCGCTGCTGCTGTCGCTGGAGCATGGCAAGACCATCGTCGACGCCAAGGGCGACATCCAGCGCGGGCTTGAGGTGGTGGAGTTCGCCTGCGGCATCCCGCATCTGCTGAAGGGTGAGTTCACCGACGGCGCCGGCCCCGGCATCGACATCTATTCGATGCGCCAGCCGCTGGGCGTCGTCGCCGGCATCACGCCGTTCAACTTCCCGGCCATGATCCCGATGTGGAAGTTCGCCCCGGCCATCGCCTGCGGCAACGCCTTCATCCTCAAGCCGTCGGAGCGTACGCCGGGCGTGCCGGTCAAGCTGGCCGAACTGATGCTGGAGGCCGGGCTGCCGGCGGGCGTCCTCAACGTCGTCCATGGCGACAAGGTGGCGGTGGACGCCATCCTCGACGACCGCGACATCAAGGCGGTGGGCTTCGTCGGGTCCACCCCGATCGCCGAATACATCTACAACCGCGGCTGTGCGGCGGGTAAGCGCGTGCAGTGCTTCGGCGGCGCCAAGAACCATGCGCTGGTGATGCCCGACGCCGACCTCGACCAGGCGACCGACGCGCTGATCGGCGCCGGCTTCGGTGCGGCGGGCGAGCGCTGCATGGCGATCTCCGTCGTCGTGCCGGTCGGCAAGAAGACCGCCGACGCCCTGATGGAACGCCTGATCCCGCGGGTGGAGAGCCTGAAGGTCGGCCCCTCCACCGACAGCAGCGCCGATTTCGGCCCGCTGGTGACGCGCGAACATCTGGAGCGGGTGAAGTCCTACGTCGATCTCGGCGTCAAGGAAGGCGCCAAGCTGGCGGTCGACGGCCGCGGGTTCAGCATGCAGGGCTATGAGAACGGCTTCTACATGGGCGGCTGCCTGTTCGACGAGGTGAAGCCGGACATGCGCATCTACAAGGAGGAGATCTTCGGCCCGGTGCTCTCCGTCGTCCGTGCCGACTCCTATGAAGAGGCGCTGGCCCTGCCGAACGATCACGAATACGGCAACGGCGTCGCCATCTTCACCCGCGACGGTGACGCCGCCCGCGACTTCGCATCCCGTGTCGATGTCGGCATGGTCGGCATCAACGTTCCGATCCCGGTTCCGCTCGCCTACTACACCTTCGGCGGCTGGAAGCGTTCGGGCTTCGGCGACCTGAACCAGCACGGCCCCGACGCGGTGCGCTTCTACACCAAGACCAAGACCGTCACCTCCCGCTGGCCCTCGGGCGTCAAGGAAGGCGCCAGCTTCGTCATTCCGACCATGGATTGATGGGTCCTTAGCCTCCCTCTCCCGCCCCGGGAGAGGGCGTGGAGCCGACGGCCGCAGGCCGGACGAGCGCCGAAAGGCGATCGTAGGCGGAATGCAGTCGCGAGGCTTGCGAGCGACTTCGGGGCCCATGCGCAGCATGGGAAGGGTGAGGGGGACGACAAGGATCGTTGCGCTTATCCTTGGATCACCCCTCACCCTCCCCACCTTACGGTGGGTCCCCTCCCTCTCCCGGGGCGGGAGAGGGCCTTGATTGAGGTGACGCATGTCCTTTGAACTGACCGAAGACCAGGTCGCCATCCGCGACATGGCGTTGTCCTTCGCCCGCGACGAGCTGGCGCCCAACGCCGTCGAGTGGGACCAGAAGAAGCATTTCCCCGTCGACACGCTCCGCGCCGCCGGCGAGCTCGGCATGGGCGGCATCTATGTGTCGGAGGACCATGGCGGCTCGGCGCTGAGCCGCTTCGACGCCGTGGTGATCTTCGAGGCGCTGAGCCAGGGCTGCCCGACCATCGCCTCCTACATCTCCATCCACAACATGGTGGCGGGGATGGTGGACAATTTCGGCAATGACGAGCAGAAGGCCCATTGGCTGCCGAAGCTGTGCAGCATGGAATGGCTGGCCAGCTATTGCCTGACCGAGGCCAACGCCGGCTCCGACGCCGCGGCGCTGCGGACCAGGGCGGTGCGCGACGGCGACAGCTACATCCTCAACGGCGCCAAGCAGTTCATTTCCGGTGCCGGCAGCTCCGACCTCTACCTCGTCATGGCCCGCACCGGCGAGGACGGTCCCGGCGGCATCAGCGCCTTCCTGGTGCCCAAGGACACCCCCGGCCTCTCCTTCGGCGCCAACGAGCACAAGATGGGCTGGAACGCCCAGCCGACGCGCGCCGTCATCATGGAGGACGCCCGCATCCCCGCCTCCGCCCTGCTGGGGCAGGAGGGGATGGGCTTCAAGTTCGCCATGAAGGGTCTGGACGGCGGCCGCATCAACATCGCCGCCTGCTCCATCGGCGGCGCCCAGGCCGCGCTCGACAAGGCGCTGACCTACATGAGCGAGCGCAAGGCCTTCGGCCAGACGCTCGACCGCTTCCAGGCGCTGCAGTTCCGCATCGCCGACATGGCGACGGAGCTGGAGGCCGCCCGCACCTTCGTCCACCGCGCCGCCTCGGCGCTGGACGCGAAGAGCAAGGACGCGACCCGCCTCTGCGCCATGGCGAAGCGCTTCGCCACCGATACCGGCTTCGAGGTGGCGAACAATGCCCTGCAGCTGTTCGGCGGCTACGGCTATCTGGCCGATTACGGCGTGGAGAAGATCGTCCGCGACCTGCGCGTCCACCAGATCCTGGAAGGCACCAACGAGATCATGCGCCTGATCGTCTCGCGCAGCGAGATCGGGCGGATGGCGTAGCGGCAATTGACTCCCTCTCCCGCCCCGGGAGAGGGAAGGGGCCCATGCGGAGCATGGGAAGGGTGAGGGGTGATCCGAACATGGTTCTTGATCCTTGGATCACCCCTCACCCTCCCCGCCTCCGGCGGGTCCCCTCCCTCTCCCGGGGCGGGAGAGGGCTAATAAACCAAAGCAACGGGAGACGCGACGATGGCGGTGATCGGTTTCATCGGATTGGGCAACATGGGCGGCCCGATGGCCGCGAACCTCGTGAAGGCGGGGCATCAGGTGGTGGGTTACGACCTCTCCCCCGCCGCCATCGACGCCGCCAAGGCGGCCGGCGTCACCATCGGCGAGTCCCCTGCGGCAATTGCCGCGGCGGCGGAGGTGGTCGTCACCATGCTGCCGGGCGGCCGCCACGTTCTGGGCGTCTATGACGGCGACACCGGCATCGTCGCGGTCGCCCGCCCCGGCACGCTGCTGATCGACTGCTCCACCATCGACGTGGACTCCGCCCGCAAGGCGCATGCGCTTGCCGCCGCCAACGGCGCCGCTTCGCTCGACGCGCCGGTGTCGGGCGGCGTCGGCGGGGCTGCGGCCGGCACGCTGACCTTCATGGCCGGCGGCGAGGCGGACGCCTTCGAGCGCGCCCGCCCGATCCTGGAGGCGATGGGCAAGAAGATCGTCCATTGCGGCGGCGCCGGTGCCGGTCAGGCGGCGAAGATCTGCAACAACATGATCCTCGGCATCTCGATGATCGGCGTCTGCGAGGCCTTCGTTCTGGCGGAAAAGCTGGGCCTGTCGCATCAGGCGCTGTTCGACGTGTCGTCCACCTCGTCGGGCCAGTGCTGGTCGCTGACCAGCTATTGCCCGGTCCCCGGCCCGGTGCCGGCCAGCCCGGCCAACCGCGATTACCAGCCCGGTTTCGCGGCGGCGCTGATGCTGAAGGACCTGAAGCTGGCCCAGGAAGCGGCGCAGAGCGCCGGCGCCCCCACCCCGCTGGGGGCCGCGGCGGCGCAGCTCTACGCGCTGATGAACGCGCAAGGCGAGGGCGGCACCGACTTCTCCGGCATCATCCGCATGCTGCGCGGCGAAGGCTGAGCTACAGCGTCGTGCGTTTAATATGAAACGCACGACGCTGTAGCTTTATGTTTGGCGATCGGATTCACGCTCCAAATCGATTCCGATTTTACGCGATCCGATCTATGCGGCCGGCGGGGGCAGGAACAGCGCCTGCTCCCGCCGGACCAGATCGGCGATGTAGTCGGCGGTCATGGATATCCGCGCCAGCGACCGCAGATCCTCGTGCACGATCAGCCAGAAGGACCGGGTGATCGTCAGTTCCTCCGGCAGGACCGGCACCAGATCGGGCTCACCGCCGGCGATGAAGGCCGGCAGCATGCACAGGCCGGCGCCCGCCTGCGTCGCCTTCAACTGGGCGACGAGGCTGCTGCTCTTGATCCGCGGCACCACCTCCCCGATGGTCTCGACATAGTCCAGTTCGGGGGCGAAGATCAGGTCGTCGATATAGCCGATGAAGGACTGGCCGCGCAGGTCGGCGCGGCTGCGGATCGCTGGCCGGCTGTCCAGATAGGCCGCGGTGCCGTACAGCCCCAGCCGGTAATCGGTCAGTTTCCGCGCATAGAGCCGCCCTTCCTGCGGGCGCGACAGGCTGATGGCGATGTCGGCCTCGCGCTTCGACAGGCTGAAGACGCGCGGCATGGCGACCAGCTGCACCTCCAGCTCCGGATGCCGTTCGCACAAGGCACCGATGCGCGGCGCCAGGAAACAGCTGCCGAAGCCGTCGGGCGCCCCGATGCGCACCGCGCCGGCAAGCGCCAGATCGCCATCCGCCACCATGCCCTGGGCGAGGAAGGCGGCACTCTCCATCACCTCGGCGGTCTGCTTCAGCCGCTCGCCCTGCGGCGTCAGCGTGAATCCGCTGGGCCGCCGTTCGAACAGGGTGACGCGCAGCGCATCCTCCAGCGCCGAGATGCGGCGGCTGACCGTGGTGTGGTCGGCCCGCAGGCGCTGGGCCGCCGTGGTCAGTGTGCCGGCGCGGGCCACCGCCAGGAAGAATCGCAGGTCGTTCCAGTTGAAATCGGCCATGTCCGCCGGCGCCGCCGTCCGTTCTCTCTGGTGACTCAGGGGCCGAACTGTCCCATCAACCCGCCCCCCTGACAAGAGCGCCAACCCGCCCCTGCGACAACGCCGCACCCGGCGCGATTGGGCACACCGAAAGAGCCTGCCCCGAAGGATTACCGCATCTTCCGGCTAACGCTCCGATTTCGCGTGGACGAAGCGCCCGCCTGCCGCGTTTATCTGTTGGGGAACGCGGCGTTCCTGACCACTGCAAAGACCGAAAGGACGGGCGATGCCGGGCGAGGGCCGGACGAAAAACTGGAGCGGATCGGCCATTGCAAGGACCGTGGCGGCGGCGCTCGCCGTCCTTGTCGCGGCTGCGGCGCTGCCGGCCGCCGCCGAACCGGTGGCGGTTCAAGCGCCGGCAAAACCCCGGACCGACGCCTTCGATTGCTGGCTTCTCGACCCGGACCGGCTGGAGCAGGCGGCCGACCAGGGCCTGTGCGGCGATGCCTTCGCCCGCGCGCCGGACATCGCCTCCCTGCCCGACGCCCCTCCCCTGCCCGCCCTGACGCCGCCGCGCAAGCCGAAGATTCCGGAACGGCGCAGCCGCACATCCAGCCGCAATTCCAGCCACAGCGAAAGCCACGCGATGGGCACGTCGGCCGCGCGGGTTTCCCGCACCGGCGGCGGTGGCGGCGATTTCTTCAGCAACTTCCAGCGCGATTTCCGCGCGCTGACCGACCTGCTGGGCAGCGGAACGTCACCGCGCCGGGGCGACGGCAGCGGCCCCGGCTCCCATACCTCGCACCGGAACTGAGGCCGCCTTACGACGCCTCGTCCGCTTCCGTGCCGACATCCTCCGCTTCCACGTCGATGGTGACGCCGGTGCGCCCCGGCCGGCCATGGTCATGCTCCGGGTCGATGCCGTGGTCGCGCCGCAGCTCGTCGCGGACCTCCGCCATGCGGGTGCTCAGCCTGGCATATTCGGCCAGAAGCTGGCGGCGCCGGTCGTTCGGCGTCACGTCCTTCGGCGGCCGCAGCGAGCGTTTGAAGTCGATCAGCTGGCGGCGGGTCACGTCGGGACGGATCAGCCCCTGCGCCTTCGCGCGCTCCAGCTCGTCCGGCGTCATGGTGACGATCTGGTAGGCGACGCTTTCCGCCCCCGGCAGCACGTCCAGCGACAGCCGGCCGGTGTCCACCGCCTCCGCCACCGCGCGGAAGCGGAAGGCGGTCTCGACCGAAAACGGCATGTCGCTCTCGATCATCGCCTCGAACTCGCCATGCGGCAGAATCTCCTTGGCGCGGTTCAGATAACGGCCGATCGACAGGAATTCCTTGCGGCTGCGGTTCCAGTGGTAACGGATTTCCTGCGCGAATTCCTGCCGGGTGTGGCAGGGCACGATGGCGTCGCTGATGTCCGACGCCCGGCGGTCGGCCTTGGACGGCGCCACCGCCGTGGTCCGCGGCGGCGCGGTGGCCGCGGCGGGCTGGGCAGCCGGCTGGGGAGCGGCCTTGCCCTGCTCCGCCACCTTCTTCATGAAGGATTTCACATTGGCCATCTTCAAATCCCTCGGGTTCAGATCCCCAGCTCGTGCCGGATGAAGTACCAGGCGCCCAGGCATTCGTCGGCGCCGTTCACCGCGCCCACATCGACGATGGAACAGCCGATGTCGTCGACCCGGTGCATGTCCTCGATGTCCGGCACCTCGTGCGGCACCAGCCGGCCGACCCGGCCCAGCTCCAGCTTCGCTTCGCGCAGGCTGACCGAGCGGCGCTTGACCCGGTTCAGCAGGAAGGCGGCGGGGCGGCCGTAATCGCGCAGGAACTCCATCCAGGGGATGACGCTCATCTTGTCGAAACGCCCGACACCGGTCGGCACCAGCACGAGGTCGGCGCGGCGCAGCAGGATCTTGGTCGCTTCGGGATAGAGTTCCACCGACGGCGGCGTGTCGATGAAGACCACGTCGTAGCGGGTAGGATCGATCTGGGCGAGCGCCGAGTCGATCTCCTCCAGCGTGCCTTCGTAATGGTCGATGGCGGCGACGTCGTGCGGACGGCGCAGTTCGTGCCATTGGCCCAGCGTGCGCTGCGGATCGAAATCCAGCGTCGCGACGCGCATGCCGTCCTTGGCCGCCGCGACCGCGGTGTTCTTGCAGCTTGTGGTCTTTCCGGTGCCGCCCTTCGGCGCGCTGTAGACAACCCAGCGGGCGGGCTTCTGCGCGGGTCTCTGTACCGGATCGCCGGCGCTTTGGCCCGCTTGCCTGCCGGACGGTTTACCTGCCGATTTGCCTGCAGATTTCCGTGTGGCGACGGCGGTCGGATCGGCCATCTGTTCCCCCTGCATCGCGTGCCCGTCTTCTGGATGGCCTTCTTATTAGCGGATCGGCCGGCGGGTCGAAAGGGCAAAGGCGGCACCTGGACCATGGAAATAGGAGATCTCTGTACCGAAAAACCATTACCGGTAACGCTTTCCGTGCCAAAGCCGTTACCGGTAACGCTTCCGTCGCGACACACGGCCCCACCCGCGTTGCGGCAACGAAACATTCTGTCACCACTTTGTGCATTTCCGCATCGGTGCGGCGCCGCTAAAATGTTTCGCCTTCCACGAAACCTGACAGGGTATCGCCTTCCCGCACTCTTCAGGGCATGGGGCGGGGCATGGGGTGGGAAGCGGGCTGGGGAACGGATCGGTGATGCGGGGTTCGGGTGTGAAGGACGGATCGTTGCGACAAGCTGTGGACAGCCGGAAGGGGCAGGTCGGGACCGGGTTCAGGCAAGCCCTTTGCCGCACCACCGCATTGGCGGGGACGGCCCGTCTGGCTCTCCTCGCCGCCGTGGCCGCCTTTGGCCTGTCCGCCCTGCCCGCCTTGGCCAATCCCGAAGGCGGCGTGGTCACCGACGGCAGCGCCACCATCCAATCCACCGCCCCCGGCCGGCTCGACGTCATCCAATCCACCTCGAAGGCGGTGATCGACTGGCAGCGCTTCGGCATCCGCGAGGGCGAGCACACCAACTTCCAGCAGCCCGACGCCAACTCCATCACGCTCAACCGCGTCACCGGCCCCGACCCCTCCGCCATCATGGGGCGGCTGACCGCCAACGGGCAGGTCTGGCTCGTCAACCCCAACGGCATCCTGTTCGGCCCGAATGCCCGCGTCGATGTCGGCGGGCTGCTCGCCACCACCCACGACATCCGCAACGAAGACTTCATGGCCGGCCGCCACAGCTTCGAGGGGCGGGCCGGCTCCACCGCCACGGTGGAGAATGAGGGCACCATCACCGTCGCCCAGGCCGGGCTGGCGGCGCTGGTCGCCCCCGGCGTCGCCAACCGCGGCACCATCCAGGCCCGGCTGGGCGAAGTGACGCTGGCATCCGGCCGGCGCTTCGTCGTCGACCTGTTCGGCGACCAGAAGATCAACATTGCCCTCGACTCCCAATCCGACGCCAAAACCGACGCGCGGCCCGTCGGCGCCGACGGCAAGCCGGTGGAGGCGCTAGTCAGCAACAGCGGCAAGATCTTCGCCGACGGCGGCCGGGTGCAGATGACCGCGTCGGCCGCCAAGGGGCTGGTCGACCGCGTCGTCAACATGTCCGGCACCGTCCAGGCCCGGCGAGTGGAGCAGCAGGGCGGCGACATCGTCCTGCTCGGCGACGGCGGCGAGGTGGAGGTGTCGGGCACGCTGGATGCCGCCGGCCACGGCGCCGGCCAGATTGGCGGCTCCGTTACCGTGTCGGGCAATCGCGCGGTGCTGGCGGCCACGGCGCGCATCGACGCGTCGGGCGCCGCCGGGGGCGGCGAGGTGCTGGTCGGCGGCGACGTGCAGGGCGGCAGGGCGTCCGCCGCCACGCTCGCCGGCTACAATATCCGCCCGGCGCGCAAGCCGGTGCCGCCCTCCACCGAAACCGTGGTGGCGCAGGGGGCGACCATCGCCGCCGACGCCACCGGCAACGGCAAGGGCGGCAAGGTCGTGGTGTGGGCCGACGGAACCACCCGCTTCGACGGCACCATCTCCGCCCGCGGCGGGGCGAAGGGCGGGGAAGGCGGCTTCGTCGAGACGTCCGGCAAGCTGTCGCTGCAGGTGCGCGGCCGGGTCGACGCCGGAGCGACGGCAGGGAAGGGCGGGTCCTGGCTGCTCGACCCGACCGACATCACGGTGGCGTCGAGCGGCGGGACCATCACCGCCGAAACCATCCAGACATCGCTGAATGCCGGAACCGACGTCACGCTGCAGACCGAAAGCACCGGCAGCGGGGGCGGCGACATCACCGTTTCCCAGGCCATCGCCAAATCGGCCGGCGGCACTGCGTCCCTGACGCTGAAGGCCCACCGCAACATCTTCGTCACCGAGAACATCACCTCCACCGCCGGCGCCCTGAACCTGACGCTGAATGCCGCGACCGGCACCGGGAACGGCGTGGTGCGGGTGACCGGGCAGGATCAGACGAAGACCGTCAGCATCGCGACCAACGGCGGCAGCTTCATCGTCGGCGGCGGTTCCGACCCGTCGACGAAGCCCGCTGTCGGCCTTTCCGGCGGCTACACCCCGGAGTTCGAGCGGATCGGCGTGAGGTTCCGCTATGCCACCGTCACCACCGGGGCCGGCTGGATCCTCGTCAACGGTGACGGCGGCGAAAACAACCGGGAAGGGAACCACGGCATCGCCCTCTACAACAGCCGGCTGGAAAGCACGGCCGGCTCGATCACGCTGAACGGCAAGGGCGGCAACGGCATCTATGCCGGCAACAACATTGGCGTCCTGCTGTCCGACTCCTCGCTGGTGACGTCCGGGGGCGCAATCGCCATCACCGGCACGGAAGGCGGCGGCGAAAGCTCCGTCGGCAGCAACGCCGTGCACATCGAAGGCACCTCCCGCGTCACCGTTCTGGGCAACGGGCCGATCAACATCGCGGGCGGGACGAATTCGGACGGGGACATCGTCCTGAGCGGTACGGAACTGTCCACCGATGCCGCCGCCATCACTGTGGAGTCGGGCGGAAAACTGCAGCTGAACCAAAGCGCAAGCCTGACGTCCGACGGCGTCGTGACCCTCACGTCGGCGCGCGGAATCCATCTGACCGACAGCACCATCGTGACCAGCGGTTCGCCCGTCACCATCAACAGCAACCGGTCCGGATCCTCCCGGGGCGCCATCCGGCTGATCTCGAGCCGCATCGCCACTTCGGGCGGCGCCATCACGCTGGGGGGCGGCACCGATCCTGTCCAAAATGCAGCCAAGGGCGATTCGGAAAGCCCCGCCGGCGTGACGGTCGCCGACAGCACGGTCGATTCCAACGGCGGCAACATTTCCATCCGTGGCGAAGGTGCCGACTCCGCAGGCGAAGGGCATGGCGTGTCGATCATCGGCGCTTCGACCATCGACTCCGGTGCGGGAACCATCGCCATCCGTGGCAAGGCGGTTTCCGTCAGCGGCTGGAATGCGGGCGTGTCGATCGCTCCCGACGGCAGCGGCCAGAGCGGTACGGTCATCCGGTCGACCTCAACCGCCGCCAATGCCATCACGATAGACGGCGACGCCAGCGAGGTCGATGCCGAGGAGGCCTGGGGTGTCGCAGTCAAGGGTTCGGTGGAAATCGCCTCGTCCGGCGGGATCGCCATCGCCGGCAAAGGCGGAGCATCGACCGCTCTGTACGAGGTTGCCGGGATCGGTCTGGTTGCGGGCACCGGCGAAACCATCCGCATCGCCGCCGGTGGCGGAGAGGTGACATTGCAGGGCACCGCCGGCACCGGCGAGATGGCATTGAACCTGTACGAAAGCGGCAGCGTGACGATCAGCAGCACGCCGGCCCCGCCACCACCACCACCACCACCACCACCACCACCTCCTCCTCCTCCTCCTCCTCCTCCTCCGCCGCCGCCGCCGCCGGTGACGCCGACCGTGCCGGAAGTCCCGACCACGCCGACAACCCCAACCACTCCGACCACGCCCGGAACCGACAGCGGAACGGACACGCCGTCCACCGGTACGGACACTTCAGGAACAGGCACGGGGGGAACGGGCACCGGAGGAACGGGAACGTCCGGGACCGATACGTCCGGCAGCGGGACCGGATCGACGGGCACCGCCTCGTCGGGCGATTCGTCCTCCAGCAGCCAGTCCGCCGTGGCCGGCAACAGTTCCGTCCAGACGGTTCTGCAGACGGTGGCGCAGATCGCTGCGACTCCGACGGCCACGACGACCGCCACGACGACCGCCACGACGACCGCCACGACGACCTCTGCGACGACCGCGACCGTCGCCGGCACGACAGCCCCGACGACCGGCGCCACGGCCGGCGCAACCACGCCGCAGACCTTCCTGTCGTCGCTGGAACAGGCCCCAGCCACCCGGGACAGTGCCACCCAGGACACCGGCACCCAAGGTGGAGAAGGGCAGGGCACCCAGGCGGCGGAAGGCGGATCGCCGTCCGGCACCGGCCCGACGTCCCCGCCGCCACCGCCACCGCCTCCACCCGGCCCGGCAACGGTGGTTCTGGCCTCGGGCCGGTCGGTTTCCTTCACGGCGGAAGCGACCCAGGCCTACGCCTCCGGCGCCACCCTGTCGCAGCCCGGTCCGCAGCTGCTCTCCTCGCCCCAGGTCCAGGCGGCGGCAGGCACCCTGATCCAGGCGGCCGGCAGCGGCGGCATCGTGCAGGCGGTGACGGATCTTTCGACCGGCAGCCTGTCGCTGCCGGAACAGCGCGCCGTGCTGGCCAGCGTTCCGGTCGCCACCCTGATCGGCGGCCTGACCTCCAGCAGCGATCCGGTGGCGGCGCGCGTCGGCGGCATCCTGCAGACCAGCGCGGCGGGCCAGCCGGGCGGCTATGCCCAGGTGCGCGCCGCGGTGACGCAGGCCAACCTGCCGCCGCAGGTCGCCCGCACCTACCTCGCCATGGTGCAGCGGGTGGAGCGCGAACAGCGCACCCAGGCCTTCTCCGGCGCGCTGCGCCAGCTGGTGGCGAACCCGGCGGCGGCGGACATGTTCGGCCGGCCGAACGCCTCCTCGGCACCGCCCAGCCTGCAACAGGCGCGCGGCGGCCGCACCCGCGGCGGCACCATGACCCTGCGCGGCGTCGTCGCCGACAGCGCCAATCTGGCCGAGGCGCGGGTGAACGGCCGCTGGGTCTTCATCGATGAACAGGGGCAGTTCCGCACCAGCATCCCGGTGGAGCCGGGGGCGACCGAAGCCACGCTGACCATGACCGACGAGACCGGCAAGACGACCGAGCAGCGCATCGCCATCGATGCCGCCGCCGCCGCCACGCCCGATCCGGCAGCCCCGCCGAAGCCGCGCAAGATCGCCCTGATGATCGCGGTCGACAGCTACCGCGACACCGGCATTCCCGCCCTGGCCACGCCGGACGCCGACATCAAGTCGGTGGGGCAGGCGCTGAACGACCATCTCGGCTTCGAAACGCGGGTGCTGCGCAACCCGACCAAGGCCCAGATCGGCGAGGCGTTGCGCAAGCTCGGCCGCGAGGTCGGCGAACAGGATCAGGTGATGGTCTATTACGCCGGCCACGGCTATGAACTGGCGGAAACCGGTGCCGGCTATTGGCTGCCGGCCGATGCGGAGACGACCAGCGCCCGCAACTGGGTGTCGAACAACGACATCGGCCGTTTCCTCAGCCGCATGCCGGCCAAGCATGTGATGCTGGTGTCGGACAGCTGCTATTCCGGCGCCTTCACCAAGGAACAGAAGGTCGATGCCAGCCGCATCGCCAACGAGCAGGAGATCCGCCAGCGCCGCTCGGTGATGGCGCTGTCGTCGGGCGGCGACGAGCCGGTGGCCGACGGCGAGGTGAACTCCCCCTTCGCCACCGCGCTGAAGAAGCGGGTGCTGGCGCTGCCGAAGGACAGCAACGGCTTCGCGCTGTACCAGCAGGTCCGCCAGGACGTGACCAGCGAGGCGCCGCAGACCCCGCAATACGGCGTGATCCGCACCGCCGGCTACGACGAAGGCGGCGACTTCCTGCTGGACCTGCCCGATAGAGCGATGAACTGAGGGGGGAGTGGTTGCTATGGGCGCCCCCTCCCTAACCCTCCCCCGCTAAAGCGGGAGAGGGGACTGCCGCTGCTTTGGCAGTGACGTCACGCCGACTAGCGTCCTACCCCCTCCACCGCCAGAGGCGGGGGAGGGAGGGGGAGGGGGCACCCACAGCAACCACTTCCCCAATTTCCACTGGCGCATAGTTTCAAAAGAAACTATATGAGCGACAAATGGTCGCGCCCGGCCCTGTTGCCGGCCGCATCCCCCGGATAAGGGAGCAGCCCGCATGACGCCCTCTGCCTTCACCTACCAGTCCGGCTTCGGCAACGAGTTCGCGACGGAAGCGCTGCCGGGCGCGCTGCCCGTCGGCCGCAACTCGCCGCAACGCCCGCCCTACGGCCTCTATGCCGAACAGATCAGCGGCACCGCCTTCACCGCGCCCCGCGCCCACAACCGCCGCTCCTGGTTGTACCGCATCCGCCCGGCGGTGGTGCATGAGCCGTTCCAGCCGATGGAGTCCGGCAGGCTGACCAGCCGCTTCGACGAGGTGCCGGCCCCGCCGACCCAGCTGCGCTGGAACCCGCCGCCGATGCCGGACATGGCCACCGACTTCGTCGCCGGGCTCGTCACCATGGGCGGCAACGGCGGACCGCAGGCGCAGGCCGGCTGCGGCATCCATCTCTATGCCGCCAACCGGTCGATGGAGGGGCGCTTCTTCTACGATGCAGACGGCGAGCTGCTGATCGTGCCGCAGCAGGGCCGCCTGCGCCTGTTCACCGAGCTGGGCGCGCTGGAGGTCGAACCGCAGGAGATCGCGCTGATCCCCCGCGGCCTGCGCTTCCGCGTCGAGCTGCCGGACGGCACGGCGCGCGGCTATGTCTGCGAGAATTTCGGCGCGCCCTTCCGCCTGCCGGACCTCGGCCCCATCGGCTCCAACGGGCTGGCGAACCCGCGCGACTTCCTGACCCCAGATGCCCGCTACGAGGATGTCGAGGGCGAGTTCGAGCTGGTGGCGAAGTTCGACGGCGCCCTGTGGAGCGCCCCCATCGGCCACTCGCCGCTGGACGTGGTGGCCTGGCACGGCAACCATGCGCCCTGCAAATACGACCTGCGCCGCTTCAACACCATCGGCTCGATCAGCTTCGACCACCCGGACCCGTCGATCTTCCTGGTGCTGCAATCGCCCAGCGACACGCCCGGCGTCGACAGCATCGACTTCGTCAACTTCCCGCCGCGCTGGCTGGTGCAGGAGGATACCTTCCGCCCGCCCTGGTTCCACCGCAACGTCGCCAGCGAATTCATGGGCCTGATCCACGGCGTCTACGATGCCAAGGAGGAAGGGTTCCTGCCCGGCGGGGCCAGCTTGCACAACTGCATGAGCGGCCACGGGCCGGATGCGGAGACCTTCGCCAAGGCCACCGCCGCCGACACCAGCCGGCCGCAGCGGGTCGGCGACACCATGGCCTTCATGTTCGAAACGCGCGCCGTCATCCGTCCGACGCGGTACGCACTGGAAACTGCCGAGCTTCAGCACGATTATTACCGCTGCTGGCAGGGGCTGGCGAAGCGCTTCGACCCGCACCGCCCGTAAGCGGGCAGGGCGGCGGCACCCGCCGGCTCCGACCTCGCGACAATTTGTCTCGACGGCACGCGCGCGGCCTTTCACACTGCGCCCGTGCCGATCCGTGAAGCGCAGGGGAGGGGCCGATGGGGGCCGCCATGGGCAAAGAGATGGAATCCCGGTCGCTGCTCGACCGCATGATCGACCGCCTGACCGTTCAGCGCGACGCGCTGGCCTGGGCCGCGCGTGCCGTGACCGGGCAGGACGGCATGGTGCTGGAGGTGGGGCTGGGCAAGGGCCGCACCTTCGACCATCTGCGCCACCTGTTCCCGCCGCGCGACATCCTGGTCTTCGACATGTGGGTCCGCGTACCGCCGGAGCTGACGCCCGACGACGACCGCCTGTTCGTCGGCGATTTCCAGGAAACCATGCCGGCGGCGGCGGAGCGCTTCGGCCGCTGCGCCCGGCTGGCCCATGCCGATTTCGGCAGCACCGACCGCAGCCACGACGCCCGGCAGGCGGCTTGGCTGGCACCGCTGATCGACGCGCTGATGCTGCCGGGCGGCGTCGTGCTGTCCGACCGGCCGCTGGACCGCCCCGGCTGGACCCCGCTTCCCCTGCCGGCCGACGAACGCTGGCCCTATCATGCATGGCGGGTGGACGGCTGAGCCGCGCGGTGCCCATGCCGGGCTCCGCAGGAACGGACGACGGTCGCGACGCTGAAGGCCTTTGATGGACCGCAATATATTTCAATTCATTTGGAAGCACAGCGGCCGGCAGCAGATCCTGCTCGCCCTGTTGACCATCGCGTCCTTCCCGGTGCTCTACGCATCGCTGGAACTGCCGAAGATCATCATCAACCGGGCGCTGTCCGATCCCCAGCCGGTGCGCGAGATCCTGGGCGTCGCCATGGGTCCGGTGACCTATCTGCTGGTGCTGTGCTTCACCTTCCTGGCGCTGGTGCTCGCCAACGGCGCCTTCAAGATGCGCATCAACACCTTCAAGGGGGTGGTCGGCGAACGGCAGGTGCGGCGCCTGCGCTTCATGCTGCTCGACCGCATGCTGCGCTTCCCGCTGCCGCATTTCTCCAAGGTCAGCCAGGGAGAGCTGATCTCCACCGTCACGTCGGAAACCGAACCGCTGGCCGGCTTCATCGGCGATTCCTTCGCCCAGCCGCTCTACCAGGGCGGCACGATGCTGACGATCCTGCTGTTCCTGTTCATCCAGCAGCCGACCATCGGGCTGGTGTCCATCGCGCTGATCCCGGTGCAGGCCTACATCATCCCCAAATTGCAGATCAAGGTGAAGATGCTGGGGAAGGAGCGGGTGCGCAAGGTCCGGCAACTGTCCGAGCGCATCGGCGAAAGCGTGGAGAATGTCCGCGAGATCCGCGTCAACGGCACGATCCGCTACGTCCTGGCCCAATTCTCGCAGTATCTCGGCAGCATCTACTGGATCAGGCTGGAGATCTACAAGCGCAAGTATTTCGTCAAGTTCCTGAACAACTTCATCAACCAGATCACGCCCTTCTTCCTGTTCTCCATCGGCGGGTATCTGGTCCTGCAGGGCGACCTGACCATCGGCGCGCTGGTGGCGGCGCTGTCGGCCTTCAAGGACCTGACCGCCCCCTGGAAGGAGCTGCTCGACTATTACCAGAACATGATCGACGCCCAGATCAAGTACGAGCAGATCGCCGACCAGTTCTCCCCGCCCTTCCTGTTCGAATGGGCCCCGTCGACGCCCGCCACGCCCACCGACCTGAAGGCCCCGATACGGCTGGAGGCGGTGACCTGGGCCAACGAATACGGCGACCGCATGCTGCAGCGGCTGTCGCTGGAGGTGCCGCCGGGCGCGCTGGTCGGCATCGCCGGCACCAACGCGCTGGCGCTGCGCCGTCTGGCCGAGGTGCTGGTGCGGCTGTCGCCGCCGACCTCCGGCCGGATCGCCATCGGCAACCAGACGCTGGACCAGCTGCCGCTCGACCTGCTGGGGCGCCGCATGGCCTATGCCAGCCCGGAACCGCGCATGTTCACCGGCAGCATGATGCAGAACATCACCTATGGGCTGCGCCACCGCCCGCCACCCGACGATCCGGAAACCATGAGCCCCGCCCGTCGGCGCGAGATCGTGGAGGCCGAGGCGTCCGGCAACTCCGCCGACAGCATGGAAGGCATCTGGACCGACTTCGCCATGATCGGCGCGACCGACTGGAACAGCCTGCGGCCCTGGTTCATGCAGTGTCTGGCGGCCACCGGCGGCGAGAACGCCGTCTACCAGCGCGGCCTGCGCGAGGTGTTCGACCCCGACGACTATCCCTTCGTCGCCGAGCCGCTGCTGCGCGTCCGCCACTGGCTGCGCGACGCCATTACCGAACGCGGCATGGACACGCTGCTGGCCCGCTTCGAGCGCGACCGCTTCAACCCCTATGGCAGCCTTGCCGAGAACCTGCTGTTCGGCCTGCCGGACGGCAAGCGGCTGACCGTCGCCCGCATGGTCTGCGATCCCACCATCCGCGCCCTGATGGAGACACATGGGCTGTGGGACTCCGCCGTGCGCATCGGCCGCCGCTTCGCCATGCGGGTGGTCGGCGTCTATCGCGACAGCGCCGACGGCGACGTCATGATCATGCGCTACCCGCACATCGACGACGCCCTGTTCGAGGAGCTGGTGGAGGCGGTCACCCGCCTGAAGCGCCGGTCCGAGCGGCCCCAGCGCCGCCACCAGGAGGCGGACACGCTGCTGTTCGCCACCATGTTCCTGATGATCGTGCCCAAGCGCGACGGCATGGACTTCGCCCCGCCGCCGGAACGCGAGGCGATCATGGCGATCCGCCGCCGCCTGCTGGACGACATGCCGCAGGAGCTGCGCGACAAGGTCGCCGTCTTCGACCCGGAACTCTATCACCCGCGCCTGAACGTGATGGACAACCTGCTGTTCGGCCGCATCACCACGGAGGATCCCCGCGCGATCACCCAGCTGCGCGCCCTGGTGGATGAGGCGCTGGAGCGGAACGACGCACGGGCCTTCGTGCTGATCCTGGTGGTTCTGGGCGAGGTCGGCATCGGCGGTTCGCTGCTGCCGATCAGCGTGCGGCAGCGCATCCAGCTGACGCGGGGGCTGATGAAGAAGCCCGACATCTTCGTGATCTATCAGGCGCTGAACAGCTACGACCCGGACGAACGGATGCGCATCTTCCTGCGCATGAAGGAGCTGCTGCCGGAAATGACGCTGATCGTGCTGGAGGAGCGGATCGCCGACAACCCGGCCTTCGACGCGCTCTACGACCTGGAGGACGGCCGGCTGGTCCGGCGCGGCCAGAACGGCGGCGACCAGCAGGAGGACACGATGCCCGGCGACGGGGAGGGCACCGACGAGCCCGCCCTGCGGCTGCTCTCGCGCTCTCCCGTCTTTTCCGACCTGCCGGAAACGGTGCTGCGCAGGATGCTCACGGTGTCGGAGTGGCGGACGGTGTCGGCCGGCGACTTCATCTTCCGCAGCGGCGAGCCGTCGGAGTTCGTCTTCGTCCTGGCGGAGGGCGAGGCGGAGATGGTGCGGCTGATGCCCGACAACCAGCCGCCGCTGCACATCGCCTACATCAAACCGCCGGAGGTGATGGGTGAGGTGGAGCTTCTGGCCGGCGTCCGCCGCTTCTCCACCATCCGGGCGCGCACCGACCTGCGTCTGCTGCGGCTGGACGGTGCGGCGATGCTGCGGCTTCTGCCGTCGGTGCCGGACCTGCCGATGCGGGTGATCCAGCAGATCGGCAAGCGCCTGACCAGCGAGGGACCGGCCGGTTCGGTGCCCTCGGATGCTCAAGTCCCTCTCCCGCCCCGGGAGAGGGAAGGGACCCATGCGGAGCATGGGAAGGGTGAGGGGTGAGGCAAGGGGCGATGATCCATATCCACATTGCCCCTCACCCTCCCCACTTCGTGGGTCCCCTCCCTCTCCCGGGGCGGGAGAGGGCATTCCTCCAGGAGACGCGACGATGCTGAAGGTGGAGGGTCTGACGATCCGTTTCCGCACTGCGCCGGTCGACCGTCCGGTCGTCGACGGCGTCGGCTTCTCGGTCGGGGCGGGGCAGAGCGTGGCACTGGTCGGCGAATCGGGGTCCGGCAAGACGCTGACCTGCCGCAGCATCCTGCACATCCTGCCGCGCGGCGCGGAGGTGGCCGGCGGCTCCATCCTGTTCGGCCGGGGGCCGGAGGCGGTCGACCTTCTGCGGGTTTCGCGCTCCGGCCTGCGCGACATCCGCGGCAGCCGCATCTCGATGATCTTCCAGGAGCCGATGAGCGCGCTGTCGCCGCTCCACAGCATCGGCGACCAGACGATGGAGGTGCTGCGGCTGCACGGCCACTGCAACCGCCAAAGCGCCCGCGACCGGTGCCTCGCCATGTTCGAGCGGGTCGGCTTCCCCGATCCGCTGCGCGCCTTCCGCTCCTACCCGTTCCAGCTGTCGGGCGGCCTGCGCCAGCGGGCGATGATCGCCATGGCGATGGTTGCGCGCCCGCAGCTGCTGATCGCCGACGAGCCGACCACGGCGCTGGACGTCACCCTGCAGGCCCAGGTGCTGGCGCTGATCAAGGAGCTGCAGGCCGAGACCGGCATGGCGGTGCTGCTGGTCACCCACGATCTGGGCGTGGTCGCCAACATGGCCGACGCCGTGGTGGTGATGCGCGCCGGCCGGGTGATGGAATCCGGCTGCTGCGCCGACGTGCTGGGCCGGCCGCTGCACGGCTACACCCGCAAGCTGATGGCCGCCGCCCCCTCCATTCCCGAGATGACCTGCGCCCTTCCCGCCGCCGGCGCGGAGGACGCCATCCTGGAATTCCACGGCGTCGCCAAGAGCTACGAGCGCGGCTCCGCCCGTGTGCGGGCGCTGGACGGCATCGACCTGTCGGTGCGGCGGGGGGAGACGCTGGCCATCGTCGGCGAGTCAGGATCGGGCAAGACGACGATGGCGCGGCTAGCGATGCTGGCGGAGCGGCCGGACCCCGGCGGCCGCCTGCTGTTCCGCCCGTCCGCCGGGGAGCCGCCGCTCGACCTCCTGTCCGCCGCGGGGCCGGAGCTGACCGCCTACCGCCGCCGTGCCCAGATGGTGTTCCAGGACCCCTATGCCTCCCTCAGTCCCCGCATGAGCGTCGGCGAGATCATCGCGGAGCCGCTGGCGATCCACGGAGTCTGCGACCGCGGCGAACGGCGCGAGCGGGTGCAGGCGCTGATGGCGCAGGTCGGGCTCGATCCCGCCTGGGCCTGCCGCTATCCGCACGCCTTCTCCGGCGGCCAGCGCCAGCGCATCGGCATCGCCCGCGCGCTCGCCCTCGATCCGCAGCTGTTGATCTGCGACGAGCCGACCTCGGCGCTCGACGTGTCGGTGCAGGCGCAGGTCCTGGACCTGCTGGAATCGATCAAGCGGCGGCTCGGCCTCAGCCTGATGTTCATCTCGCACGATCTGGCGGTGGTGGCGCGGCTGGCCGACCGGGTCGCGGTGATGCGCGCCGGCCGGGTGATGGAGCAGGCACCGCCCGCCGTCCTGTTCTCCGCCCCGCTGCACCCCTACACCCGCGCACTGATCGCCGCCTCGCCCGAACCGGACGTCAGCCGCCCGATCGACGTCGCCACCGTGGCGCTCGGCGCCGGCGCCCCCGACCTGTGGCCGGAAGCCTTCCGCCCCACCCCCGACGGCGCCCCGCCCCCCCTGGTGGAAGCCGCCCCCGGCCATTTCGTAAGGGGCCATTTCGCGAGGCGGGCGGCATGAGGGCCATCATCGACCTTCTTTTCGGCCGTCATCCCCGCGAAGGCGGGGATCCAGGTGCTCCCGTTGCGACGATGCCGGAAAGGCTGGATTCCCGCCTTCGCGGGAATGACGGCCGATTCAGGTTCGGCTCTCTCGGCAAAGCAACACTCGGCCTGACGATTGCCCTCCTCCTCACCACCCCGGCCGCCGCCTTTACCCCGCAGGAGCCGGCGATGCTGCGCGATCAGGTCGTCTACGGCCTCATCCCCCCCGTCAGCCAGCGCATGCCGGCGGAGCCTCTCATCGTCGACCCGACGGCGAAGGGCCGCGATCTCGGCCGTTCCGGCGGCTGGATCCGCACCTTCATCACCCAGCGGCGCAACAGCCGCGTCGCCGTGCTCTACGGCTATGCCCGGCTGGTCGGCTACAACGGGAAGCGGGAACTGGTCCCCGACATCCTGAAGGACGTCACCGTCGTCGACGGCCGCGACTTCACCCTGACCCTGCGCGCCGGCCACCGCTGGTCCGACGGCGCCCCCTTCACCAGCGACGACATCCGCTATTGGTGGGAGGACATCGCCAACAACCCCATGCTCTCGCCGTCCGGCCCGCCGCGCTTCATGCTGGTGGACGGCAAGCCGCCGCAGGTCAGCTTCCCCGACGCGGTCACCGCCCGCTTCCGCTGGGAGGAGCCGAACCCCTATTTCCTGCCCGCGCTCGCCGCCGCCCGGCCGCCCTTCATCTATCGGCCGGCCCATTACCTGAAGCGCTTCCACGCCCGCTACACCGGCGAGGCGGAGCTGTCGCCGCTGATCGCCAAGTACAAGGTCCGCAACTGGGCGGCGCTGCACAACGCCCGCGACGACATGTTCCGGATGGAGAACCCGGACGAACCGACCCTCCAGCCCTGGATGGCGATGTCGAAGGGCACCGGCAGCCATCTGCTGTTCCAGCGCAACCCCTATTACCACCGCTTCGACACCCGCGGCATGCAGCTGCCCTACGCCGACGGGCTGGACGTGACGGTGATGGCCGGCGGGCTGATCCCGGCGCAGGTCGCCACCGGCAAGGCCGACCTCCAGGCCGAAGGGCTGACCTTCTCCCAGGTGCCGGTGCTGGTGGCGGGGGAGGGGGGCGGCAACTACCGCACCCTGCTGTGGCCGGAGGGCAAGGCGGCGGAGATCGCGCTCTACCCCAACCTGAACTACAACGACCCGGTCTGGCGCGGCCTGCTGCGTGACGCCCGCTTCCGCCGCGCCCTGTCGATGGGGATCGACCGGCGGATCATCAACCGCTCGCTCTTCTTCGGGCTGGCGCGGGAAAGCGGCGTGGACGTGCTGCCGGGAAGCCCGCTCTACAAGCCGGAACGCACCGGCGTCTGGACCGGCTACGACCCCGAACGGGCGGCGGCGCTGCTCGACCAGATCGGGCTGAAGCGCAAGCGCGGCGAGGCGTACCGCGACCTGCCCGACGGCCGCCCGCTGGAGGTGATCGTCGAATCGTCGGGCGAGAAGCCGGAGGTGGCCGACGCCCTGCAGATCATCGCGGAGACCTGGCGCGACATCGGCGTCCGGCTGCTGGTGCGCACGGTGGACCGCGACGTGCTGCGCAACCGCGTCTATGCCGGCCAGACCATGATGGCGGTGTGGGGCGGCTGGGACAACGGCGTCCCCGATCCCGACAGCAGCCCGGAGGAGCTGGCGCCGATGACGCAGGAGAATTTCAGCTGGCCGAAATGGGGGCAATATTACCAGACCTCCGGCAGTGCCGGCGAGGCCATCGACATGCCCATCCCGCAGGAGCTGATGGACTTCGCCCGCCGCTGGCGCCGCACCACCGACGAGACCGAACGGCGCGCCCTGTGGTCGGCGATGCTCGACATCCATGCCGACCAGATCTTCGCCATCGGCGTGGTGTCGAAGACGCCCCAGCCCATCGCCGTCTCCAACCGCCTGCGCAACGTGCCTGACAAGGGGCTGTGGCTGTGGGATCCCGGCGCCTATCTCGGCATCTACCGGCCCGATGAGTTCTATTTCGCCGACGCCCGCCCGGCCGACCCGGAGCCGGCCGGCCTCCACCGCGGGGGGGAATGACCGCCCATGCTGCGTTTCATCCTGCGCCGGCTGCTGGTGATGATCCCGACCCTGATCGCGGTGTCGATGTTGATCTTCATCGTCATCAACCTGCCGCCCGGCGATTACCTGTCCAACCAGATCGCGGAGCTGCGGGCCACCGGCCAGGAGGCCGGCCTCGCCAAGGCCGAATTCCTGCGCCGCGAATACGCCCTGGACCGCCCGCTGCCCGAACAATATCTGGTCTGGATCGGCGTCTGGCCGGGGCCGAACGGCTTCAACGGCCTGCTGCAGGGCGACCTCGGCTGGTCCTTCGAGTTCAACAAGCCGGTGGCGGAGGTGGTGGGGGAGACCCTGTGGTTCACCGTCATCCTCAACCTCGCCGCCGTGCTGTTCGTCTATCTGGTCTCCTTCCCGCTGGGGGCGCTGGCGGCGATCCGCGCCAACAGCTGGGTCGATTACCTTGCCGCCACCATCGGCTATATCGGGCTGGCGACGCCCAACTTCCTGCTGGCGCTGATCCTGCTCTATTACGGCCAGAAATGGTTGGGCCTGCCCATCGGCGGGTTGCTGGATGCCCAGTACGAGAACCAGCCGATGAGCTGGGGCAAGATCGGCTCTGTGCTTGAACACCTGATCGTCCCCACCATCGTCATCGGCCTGTCCGGCACCGCCGCCATGGTGCGGCGCCTGCGCGCCAACCTGCTGGACGAGCTGGGCAAGCCCTATGTCGTCACCGCCAAGGCCAAGGGCGTGCCGCCGCTGCGCCGGCTGACCCGCTATCCGCTGCGCATGGCGCTGAACCCCTTCGTCTCCGACATCGGGTCGCTGCTGCCGTCGCTGGTGTCGGGCTCGGTGCTGATCTCCGTCGTGCTCAGCCTGCCCACCATCGGGCCGGCCCTGCTGGGGGCGCTGCGGGCGCAGGACATCTTCCTGTCGGGCTTCATCCTGATGTTCATCTCGCTGCTGGTGCTGGTCGGCATGCTGATCTCCGACATCGCGCTGGCGCTGCTCGATCCCCGCATCCGGCTGGGCAAGGCAAGGAAGGCCCAGTCATGAAGGACCGGAGCATGGAAGGCGGGGGCATGAAGGGCGGAGGCGTGAAGGGCGAAGGCGTGAAAGGCGGCTGGGACCATTACGTCGACAGCCGGCCCTATCCCGATCCCGCCGCGCCGGACGGCCCGGCGACCCGCTTCGATCCGGGCGCCTCGACCGCGCGGCTGATGCTGCGGCGGTTCCTGCGCCACCGGCTGGCGGTGCTGGGGGCGCTGTTCCTCGGGCTGTCCTATCTCAGCCTGCCCTTCGTCGATTTCCTGGTTCCCTACGGCGCCAACGAACGCGACGTGGAGCATCTCTACGCCCCGCCGCAGGGCATCCACCTGTTCCACGACGGGCGGTTCATCGGCCCCTTCGTCTACCCGACCACCGGACGGCCCGACCTGAAGGATTATCGCTGGCGCTACGAGGCCGACGAAAGCCGGCCGATGCAGCTGGAGTTCTTCTGCCCCGGCGCGCCCTTTCGCTTCCTCGGGCTGGTGGAGATGCGGATGCGGCTGGTCTGCCCGCCGCCGGGGGCGACGCTGCATCTGCTCGGCACCGACCGGCTGGGGCGGGACATGTTGTCGCGGCTGGCCATCGGGGCGCAGCTGTCGCTGACCGTCGGGCTGCTGGGCATCGCCGTGTCCTTCGCCATCGGCGTCACGCTGGGCGGCATGGCCGGCTATTTCGGCGGCTGGATCGACTCCGGGGTGCAGCGCCTGTCGGAGATCCTGAAATCCCTGCCGGAACTGCCGCTGTGGCTGGCGCTTTCCGCCGCGGTGCCGGCGCAATGGAGCCCGGTGACGGTGTTCCTCTGCATCTCCGTCATCCTCGGCCTGCTGGACTGGCCGTCGCTGGCCCGCGCCGTGCGCTCCCGCTTCCTGGCGTTGCGCGAGGAGGATTTCGTCATGGCGGCCGAGCTGATGGGCGCCAGCCCGGCGCGGATCATCCGCCGCCACCTGCTGCCCAACTTCGCCAGCCACCTGCTGGCCAGCGCCACCCTGTCGATCCCGGCGATGATCCTGGGCGAGACGGCGCTGTCCTTCCTGGGACTCGGCCTGCGCGCGCCGGCGACCAGCTGGGGGGTGATGCTGAACGACGCCCAGAACCTGATGGCCGTGGAAACCTATCCATGGGTGTCATTGCCGATGCTGCCGGTGATCCTGGTAGTCTTGTCCTTCAACTTCTTCGGCGACGGACTGCGTGACGCCCTGGATCCCTATCATGGCGATTGAGCCCGGAACGGGATGGACGGCCGAAGGCCGGAAAGCCCTCCCCATCTATGCGTTATGTCATAGCTGGATTGCCTCACCCTGGCCGGAAGTCGGCTTGATGCGCGGCACAATCCATGTGAGGGGTTTTGTCCAGGCTGGAGCGTTGCTGCCGGCGCCTGGACAAACCCGCAACCGCCGGCGACCGAACCGGTTCCCAGACAAGAACGACGATCTGTCCCGCAACGGATTTTCGGTTCCGAAGCATTGCTGAAGCGGAGTGTCCGAGCATGCACCAGCCACAGCCATCCCTTCGGTCCCTCCATCCCGACCGGGCACCGCCGCGCATCCTGCTCTACAGCCACGACACCTTCGGGCTTGGGCATCTGCGGCGGTCGCGGACGATTGCCCAAGCCCTGGTGTCGGCCTTTCCCGAGGCCTCCGCGCTGATCCTCACCGGCTCGCCCGTCGCCGGCCGCTTCGATTTCCCGCAGCGCGTCGACCATGTGCGCCTGCCGGGCGTGGTGAAGCAGCCGGACGGCGGCTACACCGCCCGCAACCTCGGCCTGCCGATCGAGGAGACCGCCGCCATCCGGGCGGAGATCATCCGCGCCACCGCCCGCGCCTTCCGCCCGACGCTGGCCATCGTCGACAAGGAGCCGACCGGCCTGCACGGCGAATTCCTGCCGGCGCTGGAGGAGATGCGGGCCGGCGGCAACACCCGCGTGGTGCTGGGCCTGCGCGACGTGCTGGACGCGCCCGAGGCGCTGCAGCCGGAATGGGAGCGCAAGGAGGCGGTGGCCGCCATCGAGCGCTATTACGACCAGCTCTGGATCTACGGCCTGCCGGAGGTCTACCGCCCGCTCGACGGCCTGGAGCTGCCGCCGGAGGTGGCGGCGCGCGTGCGCTACACCGGCTATCTGCGACGGGAACCGTCGGAGGGCGGCGGCGCCGTCCAGGCGGCGGACAGCCTGATGGCGGCGCCCTATGTGCTGGTGACGCCCGGCGGCGGCGGCGACGGGGCGGCCCTGGTCGACTGGACCATCGCCGCCTATGAGAGCGATCCGGATCTCGCCCCCAACGCGCTGATCGTCTACGGCCCCTTCCTGGAGGATGCCCGCCGCCAGGAATTCGCCGCCCGCATCCGCCGGCTGAAGGGCAGGGTGGAGACCATCAACTTCCATTCCCGCATGGAAGACCTCTATGCCGGCGCGGTCGGCGTGGTGGCGATGGGCGGCTACAACACCTTCTGCGAGATCCTGTCCTTCGACAAGCCGTCGGTGCTGGCCCCGCGCACCCGCCCGCGGCTGGAACAGCGCATCCGCGCCGAAGCGGCGGAGGCGTTGGGCCTGCTGCGCACGCTCGACAGCGACCGCGACGGCGGCGACCCGCGGGCGATGGCCGATGCCATCCGCGCGCTGCCCGCCCAGCCGCCGCCCTCGGCCAGCCCGCTGCCCGGCCTGCTCGGCGGGCTGGACCGCATCGTCGAGCTGACGCGCGAGGTGCTGCAAGCCGAGTCGGCGGTCGCCCGCGCCACCCCTGTCACCCCGATCCGCCGGGCGGCGCAACGTCTGTCCCGCGCGGCGATGGGCAAGCGCGCATGATCTCCGGACCGGGGAAGGACGGCCGCGTGCCGTCCCCCATGATTTCGAATGCCGTGCCGTTGAAGCTGACCGTGCCGTTAAAGGTGGCGGTGGTGGTGAAGGGATACCCCCGCCTGTCGGAGACCTTCATCGCGCAGGAGATCCTGGCCCTGCAGGAGCGCGGGGTCGATCTGGCGATCTGGTCGCTGCGCCACCCCACCGACGGCCGACGCCACGCCCTGCACGACCGCATCGCCGCGCCGGTCCATTACCTGCCGGAATATCTGCGCGACGAGCCGCGGCGGGTGCTGCGCGCGCTCGGCCGGCTGCTGCTCCGCCATCCGGCCGGGCTGGCCCGGACGGCGCTGGGCTGGCTGCGCGACCTGTGGCGCGACCGCACTGCCAACCGGGGCCGCCGCTTCGGTCAGGCGCTGGTGCTGGCGGCGGAGCTGCCGGCGGATGTTCCCTTCCTCTACGTCCATTTCCTGCACACCCCGGCGTCGGTCGGGCGCTATGCCGCGGCGATCCGCGGCATCGGCTGGGGCTTTTCCGCCCACGCCAAGGACATCTGGACCACGCCGGAGTGGGAGAAGCGCGAGAAGCTGGCCGACGCCCGCTTCGGCGTCACCTGCACTGCGGTGGGGGCGGCGCATCTGCGCGGGCTGGCGGCCGATCCCGAACGCATCGACCTCGTCTATCACGGCCTCGACCTCGGCCGCTTTCCCGCCCCGCCGGATCGCACGGACGCGCTGGACCGCGACGGCTCCACCCCCGGCCGCGCGGTGGAAATCCTGTCCGTTGGCCGGCTGGTGGAGAAGAAGGGCTACGACCGGCTGCTCGACGCCCTGGCGACTCTGCCGGACGGCCTGCATTGGCGGCTGGTCCATATCGGCTCCGGCGAGCTGAAGCAGGCCCTGCGCGCCCAGGCCGAGCGGCTCGGCCTGTCGGACCGCATCGACTGGCGCGGCGCGCAGGACCAGGCGACGGTGATCGAGGCGCTGCGCCATGCCGATCTGTTCGTGCTGACCAGCGTGGTGGCCGGCGACGGCGACCGCGACGGCCTGCCCAACGTGCTGATGGAGGCGGCGAGCCAGCGCCTCGCCATCCTGTCCACCGCTGTGTCGGCCATCCCCGAATTCATCGCCGACGGCACCCATGGCCTGCTGACCGACGGCACCCCGCCGGCCATCGCCGCCGCGCTGGAACGGCTTGCCAGCGACCCGGCGCTGCGCCTGCGGCTGGGCGGGGCCGCCCATGACCGCCTGCGCGCCGAGTTCGGCATGACCGCCGGCATCGACCGCCTCGTCCGCCGGCTGGAGGAGGCCGCGGCGTGAGCGCCCCACCGGCAACCCGCATCGCCTTCTACGCCCCGCTGAAGCCGGTCGACCACCCCATCCCCTCCGGCGACCGCCAGATGGCGCGGCTGATCCTGCGCGCGCTGGAGGCGACCGGCCCGGTCGAGGTGGCGAGCAGCCTGCGCGTCTATGACGGCTCCGGCGACGCCGCGGTCCAGGCGCATCTCCAGGCCGCCGCCGGCGCCGAGCGCGAGCGCCTGCTGTCCCTCTACGCCGCCGAGCCTGCACGGCGCCCGTCGCTGTGGCTGAGCTACCATGTCTATTACAAGGCCCCCGACCTGATCGGCCCCGTCATCGCAAGCACGCTCGGCATCCCCTATGTCGTGGTGGAGGCGACCCGCGCCCGCAAGCGCCTGACCGGCCCCTGGTCCGCCTTCGCCGCCGCCGCCGAGACGGCCATCGAAGCGGCCGACCTCGTGCTCTGTGTCAGCGCCCGCGACCGGCAGGCGGTGGAGGCCTATGGCCCGCCCGGCCAGCGCGTGGCGATGCTGCCCCCCTTCCTCGACCTGCCGCCTTCCGTCGAACGCACCGGCCCGGCCTCTCCGCCCCGCCTGCTGACCGTCGCCATGATGCGGCCGGGCGACAAGCTGGCCTCCTACCGCCTGCTGGCCGAGTCCCTCGACCTCCTTGCCGCCCGGCCCTGGACACTCGACATCGTCGGCGACGGCCCGGCGGCGGCGGAGGTGTCGGCCCTGTTCGCCCCCTTCGGCCCGCGGGTGCGGCTCCTCGGCGCCTGCGCCCCCACGGACCTCGCCGCCCATTACCGCGCCGCCGACCTGCTGGTCTGGCCCGGCCTGAACGAGGCCTTCGGCATGGTCTATCTGGAGGCGCAGGCCCATGGGCTCCCGGTGGCCGCCATCGACAATGCCGGCACCGGCACCGTCATCCGCGACGGCGTCGGCGGACGGCTGACTGGCCCGACGCCACATGACTTCACCGCGGCACTGGCTGGTCTGCTCGCCGACCCGTCGGCCCTGCGGTCGCTCGGCCAAAGCGCCCGCGCTTACGTCGAGACGCATCACGGCCTGCCCGCCGCGGCGGAGCGCCTGCGCCACCTGCTGACCGGTCTGACGGGACGGGTGCCGGCATGATTCGCCTCGCCTTCCTGCGCCATGGCGTCACCGGCTGGAACCGTGAGGGGCGCATCCAGGGCCGCACCGACATCCCGCTCGACGCGGAAGGCCGCGAGCGCCTGTCCCGCCTGACGCTGCCGGAGGACTGGCGCGACGCCACCCTGCACGCCAGCCCGCTGTCCCGCGCCGTGGAGACCGCCCGCCTGCTGGGCAACGGCCGCCCCGTCCACACCGACCCTCGCCTGATCGAGATGGACTGGGGCGCCTGGGAGGGGCTGCGCGGCCACGACCTGCGCGCCGATCCCGCCAGCGGCTACCGCGACATCGAAGACTGGGGCTGGGACTTCCGCCCCCCCGGCGGCGAAAGCCCCGCCGACCTCCGCGACCGCCTGACCGCCTGGCTGGACACCCTCTCAACCCAGCAAGAATCCCCTCTCCTAACGCAGCATCAATCCCCTCTCCCCCCCGGGGAGAGGGTTAGGGTGAGGGGGTCGCGCGGCGGCCCTCCACCGAGAATCCACGCACTGCATCCCCCTCACCCCGACCCTCTCCCCGCTTTCGGCGGACCAAAGGTCCGCCTGTCGCGTCAGCGCAAACGAAGTTTGCGCGTGAGCGGGGGGGAGAGGGGGATGCACCTCATCGTCACCCATATCGGCGTGATGCGCGTCGCCCTGGCGCTCGCCTGGGGCTGGGACTTCCGCGGCCCGCCGCCGGTGCCGGTGAAGCGCGACCGCCTCTATGCCATGACACTCGCCGCCGACGGCACCCTCCGCCCCACCGGCAACCGCGAGGGGGAGCGCCTGTCGTGAAGCTCCTGATCGCCGTCACCCACCTTCTCGGCACCGGCCATCTCAGCCGTGCGCTCGCCCTGGCCGAGGCGTTCTCCGCCCGTGGCTGGAGCGTCGATGTCGTCAGCGGCGGGCGCCCGGCCTCCCATCTCGGCAGCGGCGGCGCCACCCTGCACCAGTTGCCGCCGCTGGCGAGCGACGGCGCCGATTTCGCCACCCTGCTGACCGCCGACGGGCGCCCCGCCGATGCCGAAACCTTCGCCGCTCGGCGCGCGATGCTGACCGGCCTGCTCGACGCCCTGCGCCCCGACGTGCTGGTCACCGAACTCTTCCCCTTCGGCCGCCGCGCACTCGCTGCTGAGTTCGACGCCCTGCTGGAGCGTGCCCGCGGCCTGCCGGCCCCGCCGCTGACCCTTGCCTCCGTCCGCGACATCCTGGCCCCGCCCTCCAAGCCGGCGCGGGTGGCGGAGACGGAACGCCGGCTGCTCGGCTTCTATGACGGGGTGCTGGTCCATTCCGACCCCGCCGTGGTGCCGCTGGAGGATAGCTGGCCGCTGACCCCGGCGATGCATCCGCTGCTGCGCTACACCGGCTTCGTCGTCCCGCCGCCGGCCGCTGCCGATGGCGGAACGGACGGGCAGGGCGAGATCCTGGTAACGGCCGGCGGCGGCCCGGTCGGGCGTCCCGTCTTCGAGGCCGCCGCCCTTTGCGCCGCCTCCGCCGCCCTGCCACAGCGCTGGCGCCTGCTGGTGGCGAAGGGCGACGCGGCGCTGGCCGACCGGCTGCGCGCCATGGCCCCGCCCGACCACCTGCTGGTGGAGCCGGTGCGCCCCGACTTCCGCGCCCTGCTGGGCCGCGCCGCCGCCAGCGTCGGCCGCTGCGGCTACAACACCGCGCTGGACTGCCTGACGGCCGGCGTCCCCAGCGTTTTCTGCCCGTTCGAGGACGGCAAGGAGGTCGAGCAGACCATCCGCGCCGCCATCCTGGCCCGCCGCCCCGGCATCGCCATGCTGCGCGAAGCGGATCTCACCCCCGACAGCCTTGCCGGCGCCCTGCAGTCCGTCCTGGGCATGCGCACCCCGCCGCTCGACCCGGCATCGCTGGCCGGGGCGGCGCGCAGCGTCGAGATCGTCGAGACCATGCTGGCGGAGAAAAGACCATGAGCGACTGGACCGCCGTAAACGAAGAACTCGCCCGTTGGACGGATCTCGGCCTCCGCTGCGCCATCTGGCTGCGCGACGACGACGCGGTCGCCGCCAGCCCGCAGCTCGACCGATTGCTGAACCGCTGCACCCAGGCCGGCATCCCCCTCGGCCTCGCCGTCATCCCGGCGGAGGCCGAGCGCTCGCTCGCCGACGCGCTGGCGGACCAGCCGCATGCGACCGTGCTGGTCCATGGCTGGTCCCACGCCGACCATGCCGCCCCCGGCAAGAAGAAGTGCGAGTTCGGCCCCGAACGTCCGCCCGACATCCGCCAGGCCGAGGCCGAACGCGGCCTGTCCGTCCTGCGCGCCCTGTTCGGGAACCGCGTTCTGCCGCTGTTCGTCCCGCCCTGGAACCGCATGGCCGCCGACATGCCCGACCGGCTGGCCGCCGCCGGCTACCGCGCCGTCTCCGCCTTCGGCGCGCCGCCGCGGGAGCGGGGCGGCATCGCCTGGATCAACACCCACCTCGACCTGATCGACTGGCGCGGCAGCCGCTCCGCCGTATCGCTCGACGCCCTGCTCGACACACTGTGCCGTGAGTTGCGCGAACGGCGGGAGGGCCGTGGCGACCCGCATGAGCCCATCGGCCTGCTGACCCATCACCGGGTCCATGACGAGGCGATCTGGGCATTGCTCGACCGCCTGCTCGACCGGCTGGCGGGGCATCCGGCGCTGGAGTGGCCGGCTGTCGGCAGCTTGGGGTGACCGCAAGTCCGATAAAAATCGGCAGAGCCAAAAAGACATTAAATTGATATATCCATCGGGAACTTGAAAAGTTTCTAACCCAAAGTAATGATTTCGATTGGATGCACGCTCTCGAAGCGGCTATGCGCTCGACACCATTCCAGCGCAGGCGGTGACAACCATCCAGTTATTTCCAAGATGCTGGCATGCCGCTTCCGCAGGTCCCACATCACTATCGGTTCGTGATGCGCGATTCTGTTCCGCAGGCTGCGGATTTGCGCGAGTGGACCTGAAAAATCCTTGCGACGCAGGCCTTTTCCGTCCATGCGGCGGCCAACCTTGTGCAGGGTCTGCTGCCACAGCGTTTCGTAGTCCTTGCCGAACATCGCCGTCCAGAAGCTGAAGGTCAAAGCGGCTACGATCCGACCGGCTGTCGGTTCCTTCTTGCTCTGCTCGATGTCTTTGATGGCTTTGGCGAGTTGCTCCGGCTGCCACTGACCCAGCAAGACGCTTTCATCCCGGAACCAATTCTCGTGGAAGGCGCCGCTCATCACAGCGTGAATCCGGTTCCGAAGGGCAACTTCAAGCATCTGCAGGGGCGTATAAAGGGCTTCCGACAATGCGGTGTTGAGGGTGTAAAGCTCGATCGCGCGTTCGCGGTCGCCGCCCGCCCAATCAAGGTAGCGGCTGAACCGTTCCAGGGAGAGAGCCTTCTCCAACTCCTCGTAGGAATTCATTTTACGGCTTCCTCTTGCGTTCTTTCCGTAGCTGTCCTATATTAAATTCGTACACCCCGGTACCGTCTCTGCCTCTGGCATGCGGCCGGGGTTCATTTTTTCCCGGATCACATTCTAAGCCCCTTGGGCGTTTGCAGTGCCGCTTTGCGCTCTCTGCGCAGTTTCTTTTCAGCAGCGAACTCCGGCTCCAAAGCCTGCACTCTCGCAACCAGCCCATCCAGATGGTAGATGTTGCTGTTCCAGTCGCCGGCGGCTGTCTTGCGCTGTTCGCGCAGAAGTAGGCCCGCCCGTTCAAGTTTCCTGATGTTGTTCTGGATCGTTTTCTCCGTTACGTCCATACGCTGAGCCAACTCCCGCTTGGTCGGGAATGGCTTGCGCGATGGCTCGCGCCAATAATCCAAAATTTGAATAATGATATTCATCTGCATTGGGTTAATACCTAACCGGCGCTGAGCCTGGATCAACATAGAAGGAATTCCGGCATAGCCATGGCTATAAACGGCCTTGACCCATATCTTCTCAGTAGACGACAGATTTCTTGCTGAACCAGTCGAAACGGCAGCCACGCTCTCTTTCAAATCGCTTTCACTCATTGCACGATGTCTCCTTTGCTGAAGACGATACGCGGAGAAATACAGGCTTTCAATATTCGGCCGGAAAGAGGGTAGGGAACCTACAGGGGGGTCCCTATCCTCTGCTCATTGAGCTGCATCGGCTTTCCCGCTTCAAGGTACACGGTGCTTTGATGGTCGGATTTCGACCCGTCCCCGGGAAACCCAATTACCGTCTGGTGGGTTATTTAATTTCCCCACCCAAAGACCCATGGCCCTTCATACTGGACGCAGCGTAAAGCACACGACCATCGAAAAACGCAACGGGGCCGACCCGCGCCTTTGGCGACGTGGATCGGCCCCGTGCTGCAGTGCTGTCCTCGTGGAAGAGCTTACGCCGCGTGCTCGGTGATGTAACCCGTGGCGGCACCGATGCTGGTGTTGCCGTGGGTCAGGTTCAGCAGGAAGTTCTCCGTTCCTTCATTGCCCGAATTGTCGCCGTTGATGTGGACGGTGACGGTCTTGGTGGTCTCGCCCGGCTGGAAGGTCAGGCTGCCGCTGGCGGCGGTGTAGTCGGACCCGGCCTTGGCGGTGCCGTCCTCGGTCGCATAGTCGATGGTGGTGGCGGTGGTGACCGCCTTGGCCAGCTGCACGGTGAAGACCGCCTCGTCGCTGCCCGCCACGGTGCCGGAGCTGCCGGTGCCGGACGCCAGACCCGCCTTGATGATGTTCATCTTGTTCGGGTCGATGGTCTTGTAGTCGTCCTTCAGCAGGCCGCCGACATCGCCCGATTCCGGCGTCCAGGCCCAATAGGTCCAGTTCATGCCCTGCTGGCCGGCCGGCAGGTCGCTCTTGCCGTCCAGATCCCAGTCGCCGTTCATGTACTTGACGAAGGCGTTGGCCCAGGTCTGCTCGGCGGCGCTGTTCATCTGGCCGCCGAACTCGCCGATCAGCACCGGCGCGATGTTGTTCTTATAGATATAGCCCCACATGCTGTCGTACTGGGCCGGCAGGTTGTTCGGATAGGCCGGGTCGTTCAGCCAGCTGAAGTTGCCGACGCTGTGGCCGTAGGCGTGCGGGGAATAGACCAGCTTGTTCGGCACGTCGAACTCGATGGGACGATCCTTCACGCCGGCCAGCGTGCTGCTCCACTCCGTGCCTTCGACCAGCATCAGCCAGTCCTTGTTGACGGACTGGATGGCGTTGCCGATGCGCTCGGCGGCCGAGGCCCAGTCGGTGGCGGCGTTGCCGCCCCAGGTGGCGGACACGCTCGGCTCGTTGTGCAGGTCGGCGCCGATCACCGCCTCGTTGCCGGCATAATGCTTGGCCAGCATCTTCCAGTTTTCGATGACCTTCGATTCCGGGTTGTTGTCGGTGTACCACAGCCCGTGTTCGTTGGTGCCGGCGCCGCCGTCGTTGCGGTGGTGGTCGAGGATCACCTTCATGCCGACCTTGCCGGCATAATCGATGACCTTGTCATAGACCTCCAGCCGGGTCAGGCCCTTCAGGTCCGGGTTCTTCGAATAGTCGATGCCGTTGGTGACCGCCTCGCTGTCGAACATGTCGTCGGCCCAGGTCAGGCGGATGACGTTGAAGCCCAGGCCCTTCATGCTGTCGATGTGGCCCTGATAGCTGTCGGCCCACAGGCCGGCCGGCACATAGTTGTAGCCCTCGCCGCCGAACCAGTTGACGCCGGTCAGCCGGACGGTGTTGCCGCTTTCGTCGACGATCTGGTTGCCCCTGGTGCTCAGGAAGCCGTTGATCGACCCGCTGCTCTGGCTCTGCACCATGCCCGGATCGGCGACGGTGACGTTGCCGACCTTGACCGACGGCGTGCTGCCGCTGCCGGTGGAGCCCCCCGTGGGGCCGCCTGCGCTGCCGCCGTCGCTGCTGCCGGTATCGCCGCCGGCGTCGCCGGTGGAGGCGTTGAAGTGGCTGGCATCCAGCTTCGCGGTCAGCGTGGCGTTCCAATAGAGGTCGGTGGTGGCGCCCAGATCGGCACCGTCGGCCTCGCGCAGGACCGACACCGCATCGTCGGTCGCCGCGACGGCCTTGCCGTCGACGCTGACGCTGTGGACGTACAGGTTGCGGTCGGCACCGTCGACCATGGCGTCGTTGTCGTATTTCACCTCGACCGAATGGGCCGCGCCCTGGGCCAGATCGGCGGTGAACTTGAATTCCTTGGCTTCGGCGCTGTCGGCGATGCCCTTGCCGATCTCCTTGCCGTCCACCAGCACGGTGAAATGGGCGCCCTCGCCGCCGGCGGCGTTGCCGGCGGCAGTCACGGCGATGACGTTCTGCGCGGTGCCGGCGGCCGGGGCGGTGATCGGAGCCGCGGGGGCGGCCGGGGCGGCGGTCTGGGCACCGGCGTAATAGCTGGCGGGGGTGCTGAAGGTCAGCGCGCCGTCCCACCACATGGCCTCCTGGCCGGCCTGGGTCGGCGCCGGGGCGGCATCGTCATGGCGTTCATAGATGGCGTCGGTCGGCTGCAGCGTGTGGCCGTTCACCTCGATAGACTGGACGTAGAGGTCGCGGTTGGCGCCGGTCGCGGTGTCGTTGTCGTAAACGACCTGGATCTTGTGCGCCATGTTGGCCGCAAGGTTGGCGGTGAAGCTGTAGGCCTTCGACGAGGCGGTCGCCGCATTGGCCGTCCCGACCTCCTGACCATCCACCAGCAGCTTGAAATTCGGCGCGACGCCGTCCGCGGACTGGCCGTAGGCGTTGACGACGATCTTGCTCGGCGCGGTGGTCGTGCTCATGACTTAGTTCCTATATCCGTTGTGTTGAAGCCATGCTGGCGTTCCAATGGTTAATGAAACCTTTCCAAATCCGGTTAAGTTTTCTCGAAGCTTGTGGCAAAATTGGCTCATCCGATCACAGGGGCGTTCAAGGGGTACGGGCTATGTTCGGCAACTATATCCCATCATGGTCACAGGGATCTCCGGTCCATCACCAGACTTTCCTTTAAGCATGCAATATTGGCTTTGAAATACAGAACGCTGGAAAAACAATCTCAAAAGACATAGATCCATCTACTATGAAGCTCACCGCGCATTCCGAATTATTGTTTCGCACATCCGCCGGTTTGCGACCAATCGTTAGCAAAAATACTTAATCTGCGAGGTGCCAGATTGGTCGACATTTTAACGCCGCGAGGTAAGGTCTCAGGGGTAATCCGAAGTCGGAACAGACCGTCTGCGCGCGCAAAAAGGTTAACAATCGTGATCGGTCGAGACTGCACGGCAGCAAAGTGAATGGATTGTTTAATAGACTATATTCCTATTATCCACTCACACGAGAGCGCCCCGCACGCAGGGGCGTACGGGGCAGGGCAGGGCGGGGCAGGGATGGGCGGCGATGGAGGGCGGGCGTGCCGGTCAGCGCGCCTCGACCATGCCGATGAACTGCGCCAGTTCGGGCGTGGACGGCCGGTCGAACAGCTCGGCCGGCGGCCCCTGCTCGATGATGCGGCCGCCATGCATGAAGACCAGCCGGTCGCAGACCTCGCGGGCGAAGCGCATCTCGTGCGTCACCAGGATCAGCGTCATGCCCTCTTCCGCCAGCTTGCGCACCACCCCCAGCACCTCGGCAACCAGTTCGGGGTCGAGCGCGGAGGTGATCTCGTCGCACAGCAGAACCTTGGGCGCCATCGCCAGCGACCGCGCGATGGCGACGCGCTGCTGCTGGCCGCCCGACAGCTGCGACGGGTAGGCGTCGAACTTCTGGCCCAGCCCGACCTTGGCCAGCGCGGCTTCCGCCGCGGCGCGGGTGGTGGCCTTGTCCTGCTTCTTCACCACCTTCAGCGCCAGCATGACATTCTCGCCGGCGGTCAGGTGGGGGAACAGGTTGAACTGCTGGAACACCATGCCGACCTTCTGGCGCAGCGCCCGCAGGTCGATCTGGCCGGGATCGACGCATTCGCCGTCCACCTCGATGACGCCGCCGTCGATGCGCTCCAGCCCGTTGATGCTGCGCAGCAGCGTGCTTTTGCCCGATCCGCTGCGGCCGATCATGGCGACGACCTGCCCCTCCTCGACCGCCATGTCGACGCCCTTCAGCACCTCCACCGGGCCGAAGGATTTGCGGATGCCGGACAGCTTCACCAGAGGCCGACCGGTGGCGGGGGTCTTAACGGGCGACATTCAGCTTCCTTTCCAGCGCCTTGGCCGACAGAGACAGCGGGTAGCACAGGGCGAAATAGATCAGGCCGACCAGCCCATAGACCAGGAAGGGCTGGAAGGTGGCGTTGGTGATCATGGTGCCGGCCTTCGTCACCTCGACGAAGCCGATGATGGAGGTCACCGCCGTGCCCTTCACCACCTGCACCGAGAATCCGACGGTCGGCGGCACGGCGATGCGCAGGGCCTGGGGCAGGATGACGTGGCGCATCTGCTCCCCGAAGGTCAGCGCCAGACTGGCGGATGCCTCCCACTGGCCCTTCGGCACCGCCTCGACGCAGCCGCGCCAGATCTCGGCGAGATAGGCGGCGGTGAACAGCGTCAGCCCGACGGCGGCGGCGGTCCAGGCCGTCGTCTCGATGCCGATCAGCGGCAATGCGAAGAAGACGATGAACAGCTGCATCAGCAGCGGCGTGCCCTGGAAGATCTCGATGAACAGCTTTGCCGCGATGCGCAGCGGCGGCACCGGCGACACGCGGGCGACCAGCAGCAGCAGCCCGGCCACCCCGCCGGAAACGAAGGCGATCAGCGACAGCAGCACCGTCCAGCGCGCCGCCAGCAGCAGGTTGGACAGGATGTCCCACAGGGTGAAATTAAGCACGCGACACCCCCTTGGCGAACATCCGCCGGCCCATCAGGCCGAAGACCCAGCGCAGCCCCACCGCCAGCGCCAGATACAGCGCGGTCGCCAGGAAATAGACCTCGAAGGGCCGGAAATTGCGGGACTGGATGAAGTTGGCGGCGAAGCTCAGCTCCTCCGCCGCGATCTGCGAGCAGACCGACGAGCCCAGCATGACGATCACCACCTGGCTGGTCAGCGCCGGCCAGATCTTCGCCATCGCCGGCCCAAGCACGACATAGCGGAAGATCTGCGGCCCGGTCATGCCCAGGCTGGCGCCGGCCTCGATCTGGCCCTTCGGCGTCGCCTCGATGCCGGCGCGGATGATCTCGGTCGAATAGGCGCCGAGATTGATGACCATCGCCAGCACCGCCGCCTGCCATTCCGCCAGCCGGATGCCCAGCGACGGCAGCCCGAAGAAGATGAAGAACAGCTGGACCAGGAAGGGGGTGTTGCGGATCAGCTCGACATAGGCGCCGACGAGGATCGCCAGCGGCTTGACCGTCGAGGTCCGCGCCGCCGCCCCGCCGACGCCGAGCGCCACCCCCAGCACCGTGCTGACCGCAGTCAGCCCGATGGTGGTCACCACCCCGTCCACCAGCACGGGCGTGTAGTCCAACAGGGACGAGAAATCGAAACTGTAGGCCATTGTGTGGGGTCCGTCGGTGGTTTGCCCCCTCCCCATCCCTCCCCCTCTTCGAGGGAGAGGGGGCCTTGCAGGAGAGCGGCGGCAGTCCCCTCCACCGCCAAAGGCGGGGGAGGGTTAGGGAGGGGGCAAAACGCCGCTCACAGATCCTTCGGCAGCGGCGCGTGCAGCCACTTCTTGGCGATGTCGTTCAGCGACCCGTCGTCCTTCGCCTTGGCGATGATGGCGTTGACCTTTTCCAGCAGCGGGCCCTCGTTCTTGTTCAGCCCGACGAAGCAGGGGGAGTTCTTGACCAGGAACTTCAGGATCGGCTGGCGCGGCGGGTTGCGCTCGAAGATGGCGGCGGCCACCACGTTGCCGGTGGCGACCAGCTGCACCTGACCCGACAGGAAGGCGGAGATGGTGCCGTTGTTGTCCTCATAGCGGCGGACGGTGACCTTGTCCGACACGATCTTCGACAGCTCGATGTCCTCGACCGAGCCGCGGGTGACGCCGACGGTCTTGCCTTCCAGGTCTTCCGGCTTCTCGGCCTTGATGTCGTCGGGGCCGAAGACGCCGTTGTAGAAGGGGGCGTAGGCGGCGGAGAAGTCGATGACCTTCTCGCGCTCTGCATTCTTGCCCAGGCTGGAGATCACCAGATCGACCTTGCCGGTGGTCAGGTAGGGGATGCGGTTGGTGCTGGTCACCGGCACCAGCTCCACCTTGGCGCCCATTTCCTTGGCGATCAGGGTGGCGGTGTCGATGTCGTAGCCGACCGGCTTCAGGTCGGTGCCGACCGAACCGAAGGGCGGGAAGTCCTGCGGAACGGCGACGCGCAGCACCTTTTCCTTGGCGATGCGCTCCAGCGCGTCGGCTTTTGCATGGGTCGGAGCGAGACCGCCGGCGAGAACCGCCGTGGCAAGGCCGAGAGCACCCAGAATCTTTGCGAACCGCATGGCACCTGATCTCCAAACCGAAGGACGATGAGCCTCCCCGTTTCAAACCATGTGCCACTTTCGCCATACGAATTCGGGTGTGCGCCAAAGGGCGGGAATGTTACGGTTATCCCGCTTTCGGCAATCTCCGTTACATTCGTAACGTCGCTTTGGTTGTGGTCACTACGCTTAATTTTTGTGCATATGCCGATCTTGCGAGGCGTTCAGCCCATGAAACAGGCAAGTCAGTCCACCACCGCCACCGCCACGGCGGATCCCTCCCTGACCGCGCGCATCCGCGACCGCTACGGCGCCCTCAGCCGGACGGAGCGGCAACTGGCCGACGTCATCCTCGCCTGTCCGGGCGAGCTGTCGGGCTATTCGGCGACCGAACTGGCGAGCCGGGCCGGCGTGTCGAAGATGACGGTGTCGCGGCTGGTCCGCCGCCTCGGCTATGCCGGCTTCGAGGAGGCGCGGCTGGCCGCCCGGCGGGGTGGCGACTGGGGCTCGCCGCTGTTCCTGCTGCCCCCCGGCGGCCCGCCGCCCGCCCCCGATGCCGAGCGTCCGCCGCTCGACGCCCATTTCCAGCGCAGTGCCGAGGCGCTGGCCGCCACCGCCCGCCAGACCGATCCGGCGATGCTGGCCCAGGCGGCCCGTGCGCTTGCCGACGCCCGGCGCATCTGGGTCTGCGGCGCGCGCAACAGCGCCTTCCTGGCCGGCTATGCCCGCTGGCAGTTCATCCAGGTCCGCGGCGAGGTGCATCAGCTTGCCGCGACCGGCGAGACGATGGCGGAGACGCTGGCCGATCTCGGTCCTGGCGATATGGGACCCGGCGACCTGCTGTTCCTGGTCGGCATCCGCCGCCGCCCGCCCGCCATCGTCCGCCTGCTGCGCATAGCGGGGGAGCGCGCCATCCCCACCATCCTGATCGCCGACAGCCATTCGGCGCTGGAGGCCCCGCCGCCGCCGCTGACCTTCCGCTGCGAGACGCGCAGCCTGGCGGCGCTCGACACCCATGTCGCCGCCCTGGCGGTGATCCACGCCCTCGCCGCCGAGCTGATCCCCCTGACCGGCGAGCCCGGCCGCGCCCGCATCCGCGCCATCGAGGATCTGCACGAACGATTGGAAGAACTCTAACTCCGTGAGCCGCCTTGCTTTCCGGCGGCAATGGCGACACCTTGGTATGGCACGCGAACAGTCGCCGGGCGACCTCACCGGTTGCCCGATCCGGCCGTTCCGTTGCGGACCAGTCACCCCGCCGTCCTGCCAAGGTGCAGCCGCTTGTGCCGGCGCACCGGACGGCCCAGCCAACAGAGGACGGCCCCCGCGGCCGGAACCACATGCGCCGTCATCGCCGCGCCAAGATCGTCGCCACCGTCGGACCGGCCAGCAACTCGCCCGAGATGCTGAAGACCCTGTTCCTGGCCGGCGTCGACACCTTCCGGCTGAACTTCAGCCATGGCACCCACGACGACCACGCCAAGGTCCACCGCGCCATCCGCGAGCTGGAGGCGGAGGTCGGCCGTCCCATCGGCATCCTGCAGGATCTCCAGGGTCCGAAGATCCGCGTCGGCACCATCCGCGACGGCAAGATCGCCGTCGCCACCGGCGAGCAGATCCGCTTCGTCCTGCAGGGCAGCGAGGGCGACAAGCGCTCCATCCCGCTGCCGCACCCGGAAATCTTCGCCGCCATCATGCCGGGCCACCATCTGCTGATCGACGACGGCCGCGTCCGCGTCGAGGTGGTCGAGCTGGGCGATGACTGGATCGAGGCGAAGGTCGTCGTCGGCGGCACCATCTCCAACCGCAAGGGCGTCAACCTGCCGGGCACCGTGCTCGACCTGTCGCCCCTGACCGCCAAGGACCGCGCCGACCTCGCCTTCGGGCTGGAGCTGGGGGTGGACTGGGTCGCCATGTCCTTCGTGCAGAAGCCGGGCGACATCATCGAGGGGCGCAGCCTGATCGGCGACCGCGCCGGCATCATGGCGAAGATCGAGAAGCCGCAGGCGCTGGAGCGGATCGACGACATCATCCGCCTGTCCGACGCGGTGATGGTGGCGCGCGGCGACCTCGGCGTCGAAATCCCGCACGAGGACGTGCCCGGCCGCCAGAAGGAGCTGGTGCGCGCCTGCCGTCTGGCGGTGAAGCCGGTGATCGTCGCCACGCAGATGCTCGACTCGATGGTCTCCGCCCCGACCCCGACGCGGGCCGAGGCGTCGGACGTGGCGACCGCCATCTATGACGGCGCCGACGCGGTGATGCTGTCGGCCGAATCGGCGTCCGGCCAGTATCCGGTCGAAGCGGTGACGATGATGGACCGCATCATCCGCTCCACCGAGCAGCACAAGCTCTATCACTCGCTGATCCAGGCGACCCATCCGGGCGAGGAGCACAGCCCGCCCCATGCGGTGGCCGCCGCCGCCGCCGATCTGGCCAACAACCTGCATTCCTCGGCCATCGTCGCCTTCACCTCCAGCGGCACCACCGCGGCGCGCATCGCCCGCAAGCGTCCGGAGGTGCCGATCCTGGCGATCACCCCGGACACCGCGGTGTCGCGCCGCCTCTGCCTGCTGTGGGGTGCACACAGCGTGCTGTCCGACGACATCCGCACCTACGAGGAGATGGTCGATCGCGCCATCGCCACCGCGCGGGCGGAGGAGTTCGCCGGCCGGACCGGCACCATGGTGGTCGTCGCCGGCATCCCCTTCGCCCAGGCCGGCACCACCAACAACCTGCGCGTCATCCAGATGGAAGCCAAGCCCTGAGGATGAACCGGAGCGGTGGCGCCGCCGCCGCTCCGCCGCCTTCTACCGCTCCATCTTGGTGGACAGCACGATCGACGACATCGTCCGCTCCACCCCCGGCAGCCGGCCGATGGCGTCGAGCGCCGCGTCCATCGCGTCATGGGTTTCGGTGCCGACGGTGGCGCACAGGTCGTATTGGCCGCTGATGCTGTGCAGCCGGATCACCTCCGGCATCTTGCGCAGGGCATGCACGGCGCGGTCGGCCAGCTTGGCGTTCACGCTGATCATCACCAGGGCCGACACGCCGCGCCGCGGCGCCGGGTCGCCCAGCTTCACCGTATAGCCGGCGATCACCCCCTGCCGTTCCAGCCGGGCGATGCGGTCCTGCACGGTGGAGCGCGACAGCCCCAGCGCCCGGCCCAGCGCCGCCGTGCTGGTGCGCGCATTCACCGTCAACAGATCGATCAGCCGGCGGTCGATGTCGTCCATGGAGAACCGTCACAGGGGGGGCAGGGCGCTTGCAAAGCCCTCTCCCCGGGGGGGCTATGGCATTCACACATCTCAGCGTCACTTAAGACGTTGAAATAAAGCAATTCTGTCGGCCGTCATTCCCGCGAAGGCGGGAATCCAGCCACATCCGCCGCTGATCTGCGGAGTTTCCTGGATCCCCGCCTTCGCGGGGATGACGCAAAGTTCCTTTCATCTCAGAAGCTTAGCGATGCCTGGAATTGTGTGAATGCCATAGCCCCGGGGGGAGAGGGAGATACCGCGGGAGAGGGGGAAAACGCTCCAACCCTACCCCTCGCAGCCGGCCTGATAGCGTTCCATCGCCGCGCGGATGTCGTCGGGGATCGGCACCGCGGCGAAATCGTCCAGCGAGGTGGTGACCAGCGTCAGGCTGCCCGACAGCCGGACCTGCCCCTCATGCTCGCCGTTGATGCGCAGTTTGACGGAACTGCGGCCGAGCCGCTCCAGCAGGACGCCCAGCGTCAGGGTGTCGCCCATGCGGCTGGGGATCACGAAGTCGCATTCCGCATGCACGATCGGCAGGCCCAGCCGCCGCTGCAGGATCATCGTCGCATAGTCGATGTCCAGGCCCTGGGTGAACCAGTCCTCCACCGTCCCGTTGAACATGTCGAAATAGACCGGGAAATAGACGATTCCGGCGGGATCGCAGTGGGAGAAGCGAATGGGCCGCTGCATCCGGAAACAGCCCGGCGGCAGTGGCCGGGGACCGGGGTTCTCGTCTGGGCGGCGCGACCGCTCGCTGTACTCGTGCATCTCTCGATCAATCCTTGTTCCGCACAGGCTCCGGACATATGGGGTGGCCGGGCCGTTGCGGTAGCCGCGCCTCTTCCGGCGGCAAACAGTTGTGTCCATCCCAAACAATCCGGGAAAAGCACCTTTCATTCAACGGCTTCCTGCAGGAATAAGGGAAAGCCGCAATATTCGCTCCGCTTGCTGTTGCGGAAATGCTGCAGTGCAATCACCACAATGCCGGGAATCGGCGCACAGTATCGCTGTCCATAATTTGTCGCAGGTTCGGCGGCTTTTAGCCCAAACATCACACAAAGATCCCGCGCTTCCTCGCCATCCTCCGCGCACATCCTGGGTTCAGGCTCAAAACGGACATCCGGCCCGACAGATCCGCGAAGGAACCGTCGGGCCCATCAGGCGAGGACACCGAACCGATGGCCACATCCGCTTCCAAGATCGTCGTGAACGCCCAGGGCAAGGCCGCCGGCGGCGTGAACGCCCATTTCACCCTGCTGGTCGACGGCAAGAAGGTGGGGGAGGGCACAGCCGGCACGACGGCCAAGGATTTCGTCTTCACCCCCGTGCTGACCGCCGACGCCGCGCACAAGGTGCAGATCCGCTACGACAACGACGCCGTCATCGACGGCCAGGACCGCAGCCTGACCGTCAACAGCATCAGCATCGGCGGCAAGACGATCGCGCCCACCGCCGGCATCGTCAGCTACGACAAGGGCGCGCTCGACGGCCGGGACGTCGCCGCCGGCCAGTCGAACCTGTGGTGGAACGGCACGCTGGTCGTCGCTGCCGACAAGAGCTATTTCCCCGCGGCCGCGGCGCCGGTGGCGACCACCGGGGGCAAGGACACCATCGTGGTGAACGCGTCCGGCACCCCGGCCGGCGGCGTGAACGCCCATTTCAAGGTGCTGGTCGACGGCAAGCAGATCGGCGAGGGGACCGCCGGCACCACCGCGAAGACTTTCACCTTCACCACCGACGCCGCCGACCGCGTGGCGCACAAGGTGCAGATCCAGTACGACAACGACGCGGTGATCGACGGCCAGGACCGCAGCCTGAACGTCAACAGCATCACCATCAACGGCCACAGCTATGGCCCGACCGGCAGCGCCGTCTCCTATGACAAGGGCGCGCTGGACGGCAAGGACGTGATCGCCGGCCAGAAGGGGATGTGGTGGAACGGCACGCTGGTGGTGAACGCCCCGGCCTCCGACTTCCCGGCCGGCACGACCACGCCGACCCCGACTCCCACTCCGACCCCCACACCGACTCCCGCCCCCACGGTGCCGTCGCCGACCGAACCCGGCTTCTACGTCGCCAGGAACGGCAACGACAGCTGGTCGGGCAAGCTGGCTGCTCCCAATGCCGCCGGCACCGACGGTCCCTTCGCCTCGCTGCAGAAGGCGCAGGCGGCGATGCGCGCCGATCCCACCATCGACACCACCTATGTGCGCGGCGGCGACTATTACCTGAAGAACGTCGTCTGGATGGACGGCCAGGATTCCGGCGTGACCTTCAGCGGCTACGGCAACGAAAAGGCGGTGATCCACGGCAGCGCCCAGGCGTCCGTGTCGTTCGGGCTGGGCGGCGCCAAGAACGTGACCATCGAAGGCCTGACCTTCACCGACGGTGTCGCGAGCGGCCACTATGTCTACGCCGACAATGCCGCCGGCCTGACCTTCGCCAACAATGTCGTCACCGGCGGCGGCTACGGCATCACGGTGCAGAACAGCGCCAACAGCAAGGTCATCGGCAACCAGTTCGACCGCACCGGCGCCGAGGCCGTCTTCGTCAAGGCCGGCTCCAACGCCACCATCGTCTCCGACAACCTGATCCGGCACCCCAACGCCGCCGACCGCGGCGACGCCGGCATCTGGGTCAACGGCAGCTCCGACGTCAAGATCACCCACAACCAGATCGAGGATTCGCCGGAGAAGGCCATCGCCGTCGGTTCGGTCCAGACGGACGGCAGCGACGCGACCTACCGCGCGACCATCGCCTTCAACAAGGTGATCGACGCCAATCTGGACTCGAACGACGGCGGCGGCATCTACCTGATCAACCGCCAGCAGGATTTGACCGGCCACACCGTCGTCAACAACGACGTGTCCGGCACCACGGCCACCAACCCCTCGGGCGACGTGGCGAGCTGGGGCATCTATCTCGACGACTGGACCAGCGGCGCCACGGTGAAGGGCAATGTCGTCCATGACAACATCGGCGGCGTGTTCCTGCATGGCGGCTGGAACAACAGCGTCACCGAGAACGTGATCGCCGGCAACAGCGGCGCCCAGATCGGCCTGCAGCAGGATGTCGCCTGGGGCGGCTGGAAGGGCAAGGCGATGAGCGGGAACGACATTTCCGGCAACGTCATCGACGTGCGCGAGGGCACCGCCGTCCACATCTATGGCCCGGCCGGTGTCGGCAACATCCACAACAACTTCTACAGCAGCCTGAACACCGCCGGGAAGGAGTTCGACGCCTGGCCGCAGGTGATGTCGAGCGGTGCCTGGGGCACCCTGTCGAACTGGCAGGCTGCCGGCTACGACAAGGGCTCGGTGATCCTCAATCCCGGCTTCGCCAATCCGGGCGCCGACGACTTCAGCCTGTCGGCGAACTCGCCGGTCTTCGGCCTGGGCTTCGACCACATCGCCTACGGCGACATCGGCCTGCTGGGCTGATCCTCTCCCGTGGTCGAGCATCCCCTCTCCCGGGGGGCTATGGCATTCACACATCTCGCCTCTGCGAAATGGCGGCAACCACCGGTGGTAAAAAGCCCTTCTCCCCTTGCGGGAGAAGGGTTGGGATGAGGGGTGCGGCGGCCGCAAGGCCGGTACGATCCTGATTTGCGCCCCCTCACCCCAACCCCTCTCCCGCGAGGGGAGAGGGGCTGTCCTCAATGCCAAGCTGCACGTCTTTTCGCAAACGCGAAATGTGTGAATCCGCTAGCCCCGGGGGGAGAGGGGGATGGTTCGGCTGGAACCTTGGGGCAGGCGTGACGTTGAGGCTTTCGAAAAGTCACCCGGCCTGACGCCGGAGGGATCTTGAAGTCAAGACAAGCCACCCCAACCTGTCACTTCGTCATGCCGCCCCCGCCTTGAAAAAGGACATCGGGAGCCATCCTGTGAAACACATCGGATGTCTCGTCACCGAACCGTCTTCGACACGGGCGGCATGCCGCAGGCTTGGTCGGCGTTCCGCCGAGGACCAGCCAATTCAAGAGGAAACCATGGAACGACGTGAATCCTGGATGAAGGACCCGGAGTTGAAGGCCGCCTACGAGGCGCTCGGCCCGAATTTCCGCCGCGAGGTGGAGATGGCGCAGCAGCGCCGCAACCAGCGCCCCGTGCAGGGCGCCGCCATCGCCGCCCGCACCGGCCGCTCCGCTCCCAAAGCCCATTCGGTCAGCGTCGTCCGCCGCTGACGGCCTCCCCTCACGGGATATTCTGCTCCGCGCCTAGCCTCGCCCGGCCGCTCGCTACCAGGCGCTCGCCCGGTCCAGCCGTCCGATATCGTCGGCATCCAGGCGCAGGTGCGCCGCGGCGATCAGGTCGCCCATCTGTTCGGGCTTCGACGCGCTGGCGATGGGCGCGGTCAGGCCGGGGCGCGCGATCAGCCAGGCGATGGCGACCTGCGACGGCGTCGCGCCATGCCGGCCGGCGACCTCGTCCAGCGCCGCCAGGATCGCCCGGCCGCGGTCGTTCAGGTATTTCGACACCACCCCGTTGCCGCGGGCGCTCTTGCCGGCATCCTCGGCCGAGCGGTACTTGCCGGTCAGGAAGCCGGCGGCCAGCGAGTAATAATTGATGACCCCCAGCCCATTCTCCCGGCAAATCCCCTCCAGCTCCGCCTCATAGCCCTGGCGGCTGTAGAGGTTGTATTCCGGCTGCAGGGTCTCGTAGCGGGGCAGGCCGGTGCGGGCGCTGACCTCCAGCGCCTCGCGAAGGCGTGGCGCCGTCAGGTTGGAGGCGCCGATGGCCCGCAGCTTGCCCTGGTCGATCAGCTCCTTGTAGGCGCCCAGCGTGTCCTCGAACGGCGTCGACGGATCGTCCCAGTGGGACTGGTAGAGGTCGATGCGGTCGGTCTGGAGCCGCTTCAGCGAATCCTCCACCGCGCTGCGGATCCAGGCCGGGGACAGGCCCTTCTTGCCCGGCCCCATCTCCGACCCGACCTTGGTCGCCAGGACGATGCGGTCGCGGTTGCCGCGGCTTTTCATCCAATTGCCGATGATGGTCTCGGACTCGCCGCCCTTGTTGCCGGGCGCCCAGGCCGAATAGACGTCGGCGGTGTCGACGAAGTTGAAGCCGGCATCGACGAAGGCGTCGAGCAGCCGGAAGGAGGTCGCCTCGTCGGCGGTCCAGCCGAACACGTTGCCGCCGAAGCAGAGCGGGGACACCGTCAGGCCACTACGGCCAAGCGGACGTTGATCCATTGCGTCGTCTCCTTTGAAGATCACCGGTCAGGCGGCCGACCGCCCACGGAATTCGGTCAGGTAGAACAGCAGGCCGATGGCGGGGAAGGCGAAGCCGATCCAGGTCACCGGCTCCCACCCGCCGACGGCGAAGGCATAGCCGGCCAGCGCCGAACCCGCCGCCCCGCCCAGGAAGAAGATCGCCATATAGATGGCGTTCATCCGGCTGCGAGTCTCCGCCCCCAGCGAATAGATGGCGCGCTGCCCCAGCACCATGTTCATCTGCACGCCCATGTCGAGCAGCAGCCCGGCCAGCACCAGCAGCGCGATCGATCCCTCGCCCGCCCCCACGCCAGCCTGGGCCACGAAGAAGGACAAGGCCGCCATCGCCAGCGCGAAGCCGGTGGCCGGCCGGGTCCAGCCGCGGTCGGCGATCCGCCCGGCGAGCGGCGCCACCAGCGCTCCCGCCGCCCCCGACAGGGCGAACAGCGCGATCCCCCGCTGGCTGAGATGGAAGGGCGCGCCCATCAACAGCAGCGGCACGGCGGTCCAATAGAGGCTGAAGGAGGCGAACATCATGGTCTGGTAGACGGTCCGCCGCTGCAGCACCGGCGTCCGCACCAGAAGCCGCCCAAGCGAGCCGATCAGCGCGCCATAGCCGGACCGGCCCGTCGGCCGCCGCTGCGGCAGCACCCGCCACAGCAGGATGGCAAATCCCACCATCGCCACTGCCGACAGGCCGAACACCGCGCGCCAGCCGAAACTGTCGGCGATCAGGCTCGACACCGGGCGGGCCAGCAGGATGCCCAGCAGCAGGCCGCTCATCACATTGCCCACCACCTGCCCGCGCGAGGCCTCCGGCGCCATGTGGGCGGCGAGCGGCACCAGCATCTGCACGGCGACGGAGGTGACGCCGATCAGGAAGGCCGCCGCCAGGAACAGCGAGGCGGTGGGGGCGACCGCAGCCACCAGCAGCGCCGCCACCGTGCTGGACAGCGTCACCACCACCAGCCGGCGGTTCTCCAGCAGATCGCCCAACGGCACCAGCAGCACCAGCCCGGCGCCATAGCCGACCTGGGTCAGGGTGACGACGAGGCTCGCGGTCTCCGGCGACAGCCCGACCGCCGGGCCGATCAGCCCGACCAGCGGCTGGGCATAATAGATGTTGGCGACCACCACCCCGCAGGCCAGCGCCATCAGCATGACCAGCGAGCGGGACAGGGCCGGATGGGCGGCGTCTTCAGCCGGATGGGGAACAGCGGTTGGCGGCATCGCGCGGTCCTGTAGGGTCATGACTGCGGGGAAGCAAAACGGAAACAGCGGCCACCCTATGTCGGCACCCGCAGGCGGCGCATCAGCGAATTGTGCATCGGCGAATTGCGCCAAAAGGACAAAGGGGCCTACTCCACCTCGGCACACAGCGCATAGAGCCAGTCGCGGAAGGGCGCCAGCCCGGCATCGTCGCGGCGGGACGCGCGATAGACCAGATACCAGGCATGGACCATCGGCACCGCCAGCCCGAAGGGCGTGGCAAGGCGCCCGGCGGCGATGTCGTCCAGGATGTAGAGCCGCGGCGCCAGTGCCACCCCGACCCCGTCGATGGCCGCCTGCAGCGTCATGGCATAGCTGCCGAAGGAAAGCCCCTTCGACGACGGCCCCTTCGACGATGGCCCCTTGGCCGACACCTCCGCCACCCCGGCGGCGGCGAGCCAGCGCGGCCAGTCCTCCGCCCAATGGGACACATGCAGCAGGGTTGCGCCGGCCAGATCCGCCGGCTGGCGCAACTCCGCCGCCAGCCGCGGCGCGCAGACCGGCTGCAGGGTGGAGGAGAACAGCCGCTCCGCCTCATAGCCCGGCCATTGGCCGTCGCCCAGCAGGACGGCGCAGGTCCAGTCGTCGTTCATCGGCGCGCCGGCCCCGCCGGTGGCGATCCGCACCTCGATCTCCGGGTGGGCAAGGTGGAAGCTGGACAGGCGCGGAATCAGCCAGCGCACCGCCACCGTCGCCCCCATGCCCACGGTCAGCACCGGCCCGGCCCGCATCGCCGACACCTGCTCCACCCGCCGGGCGATGCCGTCGAACGCCTCGGTCAGCGCCGGCTGCAGCGCCCGGCCGCGTTCGGTCAGCACCAGCGCATTGGCCCGCCGGTCGAACAGGGGAAAGCCCAGCCGCTCTTCCAGCAGCTTCACCATCCGGCTGATCGCCGCCTGCGAGACATGCAGTTCCGCCGCCGCGGCGGTGAAGCTGCCATGGCGGGCCGCCGCCTCGAAAGCGCGCAGGCCGTTCAGCGAGGGCAGGCGGCGCATCGGTCCATCCTTACTTAACCCCAACTTTTCCTGAGGCTCAGCATCGAACAATGCCGTTTGCGGCGCAACCGCGCGCGTGCGAGCTTTTCAGCCTGATCTCCGACATTTGGACCGATTCATGCTGACGCTTCCGCTGATGGTGGGGCTTGGCCTTACCGTTCTCGTGACCTCGTTTCTGTCGGGCCTGTTCGGCATGGCCGGCGGCATGGTGCTGATGGGCCTGCTGCTGATCCTGCTGCCGGTTCCGTCGGCGATGCTGCTGCATGGCGTGACGCAGTTCGCCTCCAACGGCTGGCGGGCATGGCTGTGGCGGCACCATGTGGTCTGGCCGATCATCCTGCGATTCGCGCTGGGCGGATCCGGGGCCGGCTTGCTGTTCGCCCTGGTCGGCGCCATTCCCGACCGGGCGGTGTCGCTGCTGATTCTGGGGCTGACGCCCTTCCTTGCGCTGGCGGTGCCCGCGCGCTGGGCGCTGGATGCCCAGAAGCCGCTGCATGGCCTCATCGGCGGCTTCCTGTGCATGGGGGTGCAGCTGGTCGCCGGCATCTCCGGCCCGTTGCTGGACACCTTCTTCATCCGCAGCGCCATGACCCGGCAGAGCGTGGTCGCCACCAAGGCGGCGATCCAGTCGGTCGGCCATCTGGTGAAGATCGCTTACTTCGCTCCGCTGGTCGCCGGCGGCGTGGACGGGACGGTGGAATCGACGGTGATCGTGATGTCGGTCGCCATGGCGCTGCTGGGCACGAATCTCTCCCGCCGGGTGCTGGACCGCATGAGCGACGCGCAATTCCGCCTGTGGAGCCGCTATCTGGTGATGGGCACCGCCAGCGTCTATCTGGGCCAGGGGCTGTTCCTGCTGGCCGCCCACTGAAAGAAAAACATTCTAAATCAGTGATTTAAATCTCCACCGTTCCCTATCCTTACCGCCTGGGGGCTGGATCCCGGCCTCCCGAAGCCAAATGGCCCGTTTCCCGATCCTTACGGCTTGGGGGCGGGCTTCCTTACATCCTGGGGGCTCTCAAACCCCTGGAAATCCTTACATGCCCCGGATAGCGACTCAGTTCGTCTCCAGAATCTGCCGATCCTTACCTCTTGGGGGCCTGGATCTGGCCGTGAGTGCCCCCAAGCCGTAAGGATGGCGCTTGTCCATAGACCCCCGGACAGCAAAAATGGCCGAACGCCCCCAGGGAGTAAGGATGGAGCTGGTCCCATGGGGAGGCTTTCCGGACTCGAGTCGGGCCGATTCGGGTGATGTAAGGATGCCGGAGGGAGAGTTCGGGTGAGATTCGCACTGCGGAAGCCTTGGCAGATCCGGCACTTAGCAGGCGTTCGCGACTCCCTTTCCCTTTTAAGAGGATTCGTCGGCGCGAAACCCTAGGTGAGTCCGCGAGTCGCATCGAATCTTCCTTACAGGGTGGGGGAAACAGCCTTACCGGGTGGGGGCGAGTCGCACACCCCCCGGGGCGTAAGGGTTCCGCCCCCAGGATGTAAGGATGAACAGGATTCTGCGGCGCGACCCTTTCCTTACTTGTTTTTCGGGTAAGGATTGATTTAGCCTCCCTCGATTTCGGCGGAGGACGGCGATGGCGGGGACGGGGCGCAGGAAGGCGCGCGGTGCGGTGGCGGAGGAGTCCGTCCCGTCGGACGCGGCTGCGCCCACCAAGGCGAACACGGCGAAGGCCGCCCCCGGCCTCGTCGTGCTGGGGCCGGAGGATCTGGCCGGCGGTGCGGTGATCGACGGCGACGGTGCCGCGGCCACCCTGCCGTCTGTTGCTGCCGAATCCGCGGCGCCGGTCGCCGGGCTGACCGCCCGCGTCGCCAGTGCCACCTTCGAGCGCGACGGCTACAAGCATCTGATCAAGGCGGCGGAAGCGGTCTACAGCTATCCCGCCAACGGCACGCGCCTGTCGCTGCCGGCGCAGAAGATGCTGAACTTCATGATCCATCTCGCCGGCAGCCAGAATTTCGCCAACAAGCTCTATCGCCTGCCCAAGCGCGTGGTGCGCGGCAACCACAAGGGCAACGAGCGGATCTTCGACGCGCTGAAGGAAATCTTCGATTCCAGCCTCGTGGTCATCGGCCCCTTCCGCGGCCGCCGGTCGCGCGCCGAGCTGCGCATCCTCTCCAGCTATGTCCGGCCGGAGGAGGAGGAGGACAGCGACGCCGCCGACATCCATTTCCAGTTCACCGACGCCTTCCTGGAAATCCAGCGCTCGTCCCAGCTGTGGGCCAAGCTGTCCGGCCCGGCGATGGTCAAGGTCACCAGCACCTACGCGCTGAAGCTGTACGAGATCGGCATGCAGCGCTACCAGATGGATTATCCGTCGCTGGAACTGGACATCGACACGCTGCGCAAGCTGATGAACGTGCCGGAAGGCGCCTATAAGGATTTCGGCATCCTGCGCACCCGCACCATCGACCGCGCGATTGCCGAGGTGAACCAGCTCGCCCCCTTCCGCGTCAGCATGCCGGAAGACAAGATGAAGCGGAAAGGCCGCAAGATCGAGGCGGTGACGCTGGATTTCCACGCCAAGGACGAGGAGGAGGCGGCCGAGACCTATCTGGAGCGCGAACGCCACAGCGCCGGCCGCCGCGCCCGCCGTATCGGCAAGGTCGACACCGTCGCCCCCGCCGACCCGGTGGAGGCCGGCCTCGCCGACCTCGGCCCGCTGCCCGACGCCGACGACGTGACGGCGCTGTGGGCCGCCGTCCTGCACGCCCTGAAGGGCAAGGTCCCCGCCCCGCTGCTGGCCGAACTGGAGCCGGAACGGGTGGAGGAAGCGCCCCAGGGCGGCCGCCGCCTCGTCCTGAAGGCCAGGAACGCCGCCGTCGCCGACACCGCCCGCATGAACCACTGGCCGAGCCTGAAATCGGCCCTGGCCTCGCTGACCGGCGGACTGATCGAGGACGTGGCCTTCGAGGTGGCGGCCCGCAAGGCGAAGACGGCGAAGGCGGCCTCCCCCGAGACGTAAGGATGGGTGGGAGTGGCTGCAGGGGAAGCGGATTGCCGGCCAGCTGTGACGCCGGTTCGCGGATAGCTGGCCCTATTCAGCCGCTGCCGGCGGACGGCCGGGCCGGCGGGGGCGGTACCGGGCGGCGAACAGCAGCGGGTCGCGGCTAAAGGCGCGGCAGACGATGCCGAGCATGGCCGGCACGGCAGTGGCGCCGGTGCGCCAGTTCGACCAGGTGTTGACGTGCACCCCCACCAGATCGGCCGCCTCCTGATTGGACAAGTCGTGGCGATCCTGCCAAGCGATCAGTTCGGGTTGGCCGAAAGGGCGTTGCTGTTCCGCCAGCAGGGCCAGATGCATGCTGTCGATGGCCAGATCCTCGTCGCCGTTCCACTCCACCGTGGTGGCGTCGATCAGGCGGGCGGAGGCGAAGACGGTGGGGTCGCGCAGCTGGCGGAAATAGGGGTGTCCGGATTCCAGCCAGCCGGTCAGGTCGACGCGGTCGGCGCGGCCGTCGTCCCAGGTCAGCGCCAGGACGGCGCCCGCGGCCGGCGCCACGGCGGCGAGCCGCGGGATTGGGCGGGGGCCTTGCGGCAGGACGGGCGGGATCATGGGCGCGCCTCCTTTCAGGCGAAGGGGATGTTGGGGTTCCAGACGTTCCACTCGCTCACCAGCCGGTCCTTGTTGGCGGCGGCCCAGGTCTGGACATCCTTGCGGATGGCGGTGGGCAGGTCGCCGGCGATGACCTCGAAGGTTTCGATCGAGACCAGTGCTTCGAAATCGGTATCCTTGACGTGGAAATGCGGGGGAAGGTGGTCGTTGCCGAAGACCCGGATGGTCGCCTTTCCGATTGTCGCCAGCTTCCCCATCGTGCCCCCATCGGTGACGACTAAGTCTGCCCCAAATATTGGGTGTTGGGAACACAAAATTTGTGTGAGATCGCATGAAGAGGGGCCGCCACGACCAACCGGTGGGCGGATCGGGATCTGGCGGGGGAGGTGGGAAGCAACCGAGCACACGACACTGAACTGGGCGTTCCGAGCGGTTGCCACGGCCGATGATGCAAATACGTGCAATGATGAACAGGCAAATGTCCTGAAAGCGGTTTTGCAAACGCACGGAGCGATGTGCAGGCAAATGTCCTGAAAGTGACTTTCAAACGTGCGCAACGACGCACAGGCAAATGTCCTGAAAACGATGATGCAAACGTACGGAACGACGTTTAAGCAAATTATGCAGTCGTTAGCGATGTTATCGACGTTTGTAACGGAGACGAACATCGGAAATCATATGAACTGAGAGGCGAACGGCGCCAGAATGAAGCCGCGGAAACGTCAACGCACTATAGGTTTCGTAGGGAATCGGGCTAAACCTTTACGCATAGCCCATATATTGACACAAAATATTGTGAATCATCTTGTCAGATGGCTGGCGGCCGCGCAATGATGAGGGTGGCACCGCATGGGACCGTGGGGGGAAAGGTTAGCGCCAACCCCCACGGCCTCCATGAAGCGCATCATCAATTGCTAAGGAGCACTCTCATGAAGAACACCCCCCGCTTGCCGATCCTGAACCGCGAGCGTCTGGAGATCATGACGCTGTGGGTACGCCTGATCGGCGGTATCCTGGTCATCATCCGCGTGCTGCGCGGTTGATGACCAAGCCGGTGATCGGGTGTCTCACCACCCGATCACCAGCACGATCACTATGCGGCGAACGGCCGGATCCCGCAAGGGACCGGTCGTTTTTCGTGCCCGAACCACCAGGGCAATTTGAGCCGGATACAACCTGCGCCGGGCTGCAATCCGGGGCACTTGACGCAATGTTGGGGAACCCGCCCTATCAGGCTTTCCAATAACTTCCACCTCCCGCACGAAGGCGTGGCGGAACAGGGACTTACCCTCCTTACCGCCCGAACAGCCTTTGGACGTTATGGAGAGCCACGAAGTTCAACTAATGGCGCGCAGTAACTGGCCCCAGCGCAACGGCTCAACGCGTTGCTCGCCACGGATTTTCAAAAAACGCCCCATGAAAGGATAACTTTCCCATAACCTCTCCGCACCCGTCCCACCATCCTGCGGAGCCACCCCATGCCCCTCGACAGCCGTACCCTTGCCGACGACCGTTTCCCCTGCTGGGCGGAGGAGCCGCCGGTGCCGTCTGAAGGCTCGCTGGTTCCCGGTTCGCAATTCCATGAGGAACAATGGATCATGGCCGCCGGCATGCTGGCGCGCGGCAGCAGCTTCCTCTATGTCGCCCGCGCCATGGGATGCAGCCGCACCACCCTGTGGCGGGCCTATTACGGATCCAAGGATTTCCGTCACAGGGTCTGGTGGGAACGGCAGGCGCTGAAACGGGAAGCCGAGCTGCGCCTCTCCTCGCTGCGCAGTCTGGTTGTCGAGCAGATCGAGCGGCTGGTCTCCTGCGGCGATCCGTCGACCGTGCGCTGGCTGGCCGACCGGCTCGGCCTCCTCGACGGGCTCGGAGACCAATCGGTCCAGCGGCCGGCCCGGCGGTCGGCCCAGCAGCCGGCGGACTCCGCCACGCCCCAGCCGCCCCCGTTCGAGGACGCTCCCGCCGTCATCGTCCCCGAACTGGACGACGACGACATCCCCGGCGCCTTGCGGGAGCGCCGCGCGCCCGATCCGCGCGCCGTCGCCGCCATCCTCGCCCGTCCGGAATCGGAAGGACCGAAGGGCGTCTATCCCTGGACCTTCAATCCCGACGATCCCTATCCCAACCTTGCCTCCGCGCTGGAACGGCAGGGCGGACAGGCCGCCTTCGGCCGTCTGTAAGGCGGACAGGCCAGCGGACGGGCCAGCGGACGAAATGGAACAGCCGCCGGAAACCGTTCCACGCTGTTCCATCTCCCCCAGGAGGTAAGGATCGGCGGAGTCTCCCCCACCGATCCCCTCTGAATGTCAGCCCTGCTTGGCCTTCAGCGCCGCCAGACGGTCCGACAGGCTCGTGGGCGAGGTCTTGCCCGACGCGGCGGCCAGCGCGGCGGCGATGTTGGGGTCTTCCTTTTCCGGGACCGACGGGCGCAGCAGCTTGGCCTTGGCGTTCGCCGCCTCGGCGGCGGCCAGATCCTTGGCGGCGGTGTCCTGCATCGCCTTCAGCGCAACCGACAGGCCGCTGGTGGCGCCGGCAAGGCCGGCGGCCTGACGGGCGGCTTCGGCCTGACGCTCGGCCATGGCCCGCTGCTGGTCGGCACGGCCCATGTCGCGCTGGGCGCGGGTCAGTTCGGCGCGGGCGGCCTTCAGCTTGGCGCCGGCCTCGGCATAGTTCTTTTCCAGCATCTCCAGGAACTCGCGGGCTTCCACCGCGTCGCGGACCTCGCGCTCGATCTCCGGAGCCATCTCCTCCAGCATGGCGACGATGGTCTCCAGGCTCTTTTCCAGCCCGGCCTTGCGGGCGGGATCGGTCTCGCCGTCGATCTGGCGCTGCAGATGCTCGGCCGCCGCCATGCGCTGGGTCGACAGCGCCTTGATCTCGTCGGCTTCGCGCTGCTCGCGGTCGTAGATGGCGCGGGCTTCCGCCACCTGCCGGCCCAGCCCGTCGAGATGCTGCTCCATGGTCCGCAGTTCCGCCTCGGTCGCGGACTTCGGATCCCAGCGCACCAGCGCCTCCATGGCGCCCTGGACGGCCTGGTCGGTCTTGACACCCATAAGGTTGCGGATGAAGGCAAGCATGGCTCGAATCCTGTCGATGAGGGTTGTTGGAGGCGCCACGCAATGCGCCTCGCCTGCACAGATGGGGAGGGGATGATCCGGCGACCAGACCCCTTATCCTTACCTCTTGGGGGCCGGCCTATCCGGCCATGGCGGCGGCGTTGATCAGCGCCACCCCCAGCTGGACCCCGACCAGGGTCGCGGCCGACGCGACGTTGCCGGATTCGATCTGGCCGCGCAGGTCGCGGATCAGCAGGGTCGCGACCGCGAAGGCGACCAGCTGCAGGATCACCGCCACCACGCCCCACAGAACGATGTCCAGCAGGAAGGCGCTGGTCGCCAGCGTCGCCGCCAGCGGAATGGCGAGCGCGACGATGGAGCCGGCCAGGGTCAGGCCGCCGGCGGCATTCCCTTCCGCCACCAGCCGGCGTTCGTTGAAGGGGGTGATGCGGGTGTAGACGGCGACGCCGACCGCCAGCAGCGCCAGCGTGACGGCGAGCTGGACCAGCAGCACCGGAAGCCCGGTGCCGAGCGCGGTCAGGATGGAACCGAAGGTGCTTTCCATGGGGCCGGCACTCTTGTCGTGTGGGTTAGGACAGGGAGAGGGAGGCGGGGTTCACGTCGATGCCGGCGGCAATCTCGACCGAGGCGCGGCCGGACCGCTCCACCGCCTCCACCAGGATGTATTCCGTGGTGGGGGCGGGGGCCGCGGCACCGGTGGGGGCGCCGTACAGCATGGACTGGCTGACCACCGTCTCGGTTCCGCGCACGGTCTGGCGCGCCTCGCTGAGGGTGAAGGGCTGGATGCGGCTGGCGCCCGGCTGCCAGACTCGGGCATAGAGCTTGCCGTCCTTGGTCTGGAATTCCGGCCAGCCGATCATCCCCTCGGCATCGTCCAGCCAGAAGCCCCACTCGCCCTCGTCGGACGGCGCCACGCTGTCGATGGGCGTGAAATAGCGGCATTCGTCCGGCTGCCCGTCGGGGCCGAGATGGATCTGGAAGAAGCCTCCTCCCGGCAGATGCAGCCGATAGACGGTGGCCGGGCCGGAGGTGACGGTGCCGACCGCCTCGATCGACACCAGCCGGTCGCTGCCGGTGTCCGGCGCCTTCACCTTGGTGGCGCTCTCCGCCAGCAGGAAGGGGGTGGGGTCGATGGTGACCGCCATGCCCAGCCGGAACAGCGACGGGCTGTAGGCCTTGCCGCCGAGCTTCTGGTTCACGTAGTTGCCGAGCGTTCCGAACAGGGGCACGTCCGATCCTCCCTTGGAGACTGGGCCATTGGACACTGGGCTGGGTTTCGCCGCCGGGGCATCCATCCGCCGCCGCGCCCGCCACAGCAGGAACAGCATCGCCACGCCAAGCAGCAGCAGAACCCACAGCCACATGCTGTACCCGGACGTGCGGGGATCGGCGCGGGCCAGATCCGCCGGCACGTCGGGGGGCAATTGGCCGGCTTGGCGCGGGCTGCCGGATTGTGCGGCCACCGACTGGTCGAGCTGGTCCAGCTTGCCGCGCAGTTCCGCATCGTCGCGGGCCAGCCGGTCGGCTTCCTTCCGCCATTCCCGATAACCGGGGTCGTCGGCGTTGTTGTGGAAGAAGGCGGCATGGCCCGGCCGGGTCAGCGTGTCGAGCATGAACCACAGGAACAGCCCGTCCCAGACGCCGAAGCGCCGCGGCGCGGTGTAGGCATAGGACGGCGGGTTCCAGCCGTAGCGGCCATAGGGATTGGCAGGTGCGGGCTGTGTCGACGGGGCGCGGTAGGACGACCCGCCTCCGCCCCACCAGCTCCAGCCCGAGCCGCCGGAGTTGCCGGAGTTGCCGGTACGGCCCTGGGTGGAGGCGGCGGTGGGCGTGCGGTCGGTCTCCTGGCGGCTGCGGTAGCGGTTCAGCGCGTCGGCCGAGCCCTGCTGGCTGAACGTCCGGTCACCGGCGGAGGTCGGGGGGGCGGCGACCGAGGGAGCGCTGCTGCCCGGCCGGGCATAGCCGCCGCTGGAGCTGGCGGAGCCGCCGGAGAACCATCCGCCGCCGCTGCTTCCGGTCGAGGGCGTGCGCGGAGCCGAGGGACGGGAGTAGCCGCTGCTGCTGCTGCCGACGGACGGGGTGCGCGAGGGTCGCGAATAGCCGCCCGAGGACGAGGACCGGCCTCCGCGGGATCGGGCGGAGGCCTCGTCCGGAGCGAGCGCCACAGCGACCGCCGCGGTTGCGGCGATGGCGAGCGGAGCGGGTGCCGCCGGCACGGTCAGGATGGCGCCGGCGGGGACTGCCAGCGGCTGCGCCGTCATCAGCAGGGCGACGGCGGCGGCGCGCCATCGCTGTTTCCAGAGGTCCAGCGGCCGGGTGGGACACCGGGGCTTCGCGGTCTGCGTCATCCGTCCTCTCGCGCGTCAACCGGAGCCGGTTCAACCGGCCCTCCCGGCGATTCGTTGCGCGAGCGTAGGCAGATACGCGGCGGTGCTCAAGGGATTAACCGCCGCGGCCCGCCGGTTGCGGCCGAACCGTCACGACACGGCGGTCGCCGCCTGCTTGTTCCGCTCCGGCTCGGCCTGCGGCGGGCGGATGGTGGGCGGGCCGCCGGCAGCGGTGACGAGGCGGTCGCTGGCGGCCTCCAGCCGTTCCTCCAGATCGCGCATCGCCTCGGCGCGCGGACGGCCGGGAGGGATCGGCGGCAGGAACTCCACCACCACGGTGCCCGGACGCTTCAGGAAGCTGTGGCGCGGCCAATAGAGGCCGGCGTTCAGCGCCATCGGCACGATGGGGATCTTCAGGCTGTCATAGAGCATGCCCACGCCGATCCGATAGGGCCGGTATGTGCCGGGAGCGACGCGGGTTCCCTGCGGGAAGATCACGATGGGCCGGCCTTCGTCGCGCACCGGGCGGGAGTTCCGGATCAGCGACTTGATCGCCGCCCCGCCGGCGCCGCGGTCGACCGGGATCATCTTCGCCTTGGCGGCGTACCAGCCCCAGATCGGGATCCACATCAGCTCCCGCTTTAGGATGATCGCCGGGTCCTTCACCAGAAGGTGGAGCTTCATCGTCTCCCAGGCCGACTGGTGCTTGGCCGCCAGCAGGAAGGGGCCGTCGGGCAGGTTCTCGCGCCCGTGCACCTCGTAGCGGATGCCGACGAGCGTGCGCTCCAGCCAGCCGACGGTGCTGAGATACCATTTCACGACCGCGACCATCTGCGGACGCGGCAGCAGCAGCATCCACAGCAGGGCGAAGCACATCAGCGCGGTCCAGAGGTGGAACGCGATGTTGAAGGCAAGGGACCGGATCCAGATCATGGCCGGCAACTTGTCAGGTCTTCGCCGACTTCTCAAGTATTCCGCGCTGTTGCGGCGATGGTGCCGCTGTGCGGGGCGGGGTGGACTCCGTCCCCCGCCGGGTGCATTGTCCCCGGCACGGAGGGTTGTCGTGGCTGTGGTGGGACCGTGATTCGTTTCGAAAATGTCGGCTTGCGGTACGGCACGGAGGCGGAGGTGCTGCGCGACATCAGCTTTACCCTGTTGCCGGGGTCCTTCCATTTCCTGACCGGTGCCAGCGGGGCGGGCAAATCGTCGCTGCTGAAGCTGATGTATCTGGCCCACCGGCCGTCGCGCGGTCTGGTCACCCTGTTCGGCCGCGACATGGCGATGGCGACCCGCCGCGACCTGCCGGAGCTGCGCCGCCAGATCGGCGTGGTGTTCCAGGACTTCGCCCTGCTCGACCATCTGTCGGCGCTGGACAATGTGGCGCTGCCGCTGCGCATGGCCGGCACGCCGGAGGCAGACGTGGTCGCCCACTGCACCGAGATCCTGCGCTGGGTGGGGCTGGGCAACCACCTGCACGCCAAACCGTCCACCCTGTCGGGCGGGCAGAAGCAGCGGGTGGCCATCGCGCGCTCGGTCATCAACCGGCCGCGGCTTCTGCTGGCGGACGAGCCGACCGGCAACGTCGACGACGGCATCGGCATGCGCCTGCTCTATCTTTTCGAGGAACTGTACAAGCTGGGAACCACCGTGGTGATCGCCACCCACAACGAGGCGCTGATCCGCCGTTTCGACCACCCGCGACTGCACCTCGACAATGGCCGGTTGATGGTGCTGCCTGCGCGCGGAAGCCGGGTTCATGATGGCCATGCGCCCGACGGCCGTGCCGGCGACACGCGCCCGCAAGAGTCGCGGTGGGAGTAGCGGCATGGCGCTTCGTCCGGTCCGTCCCCGCTCCGACCTGCCGCTTGCGGTCGATCCTTCCTCGCGCTTCCTCGGCTGGATCACCGCGCTGATGGCCTTTCTTGCGGTGTTGGCGCTGGCCGGCGCCATGCTGGTGTCGGACATGGCGCAACGCTGGGACAGCGGCCTTGCCGGCGGGCTGACCGTGCAGGTGGCGCCGATGCCGGGCGCTCCGGTCGCGCCGCTGGGCGAGCGGGTGGAGGCGGCGGTGACCGTCCTGCGCGCCTTCCCCGGAATCCGGTCGGCCACCGTGCTGGGCGGGGGCGAGATCGCCCGGCTGCTGGAACCCTGGCTGGGGGCGGGGGCGTCGGACCCGCTGCTGCCGATGCCGCGGCTGATCGACGTCGCCGCCGACGGGCCGGTCGACGTCGCGGCCTTGCGGCTTCGCCTGACGTCGGCGGCGCCGGGGGCGACGCTGGACGACCATGCGGTGTGGCTGGCCGATCTGCGCTCCTTCGCCGGGGCGGTGCGGCTGGCGGCGCTGGGGGTGGTCCTGCTGATCGGGGCGGCGGCGGTGATGACGGTGGTCTTCGCCGTGCGCACCGGCCTTGCCATCCACCGTCCGGTGGTGGAACTGCTGCACCTGATGGGCGCGACCGACCGCTATGTGTCCCGCCAGTTCGAACGGCATGTGGTGTCCTTGAGCCTGCGCGGCGGCGCCATCGGCCTGCTGCTGGCCGGCGGCACGCTGTTCGGGCTGTACCGGGCGTCCCAGGGGCTGCGGGCCAGCCTGCTGTCCGACCTGTCGCTGCAGCCCTGGCAGTGGGCGGTGCTGCTTCTGGTGCCGGGAATGCTGGCCCTGCTGGCGCTGGCGACCGCCCGCTGGACCGTCCTGCGCACGCTGGAGTCCATGCCGTGAGATGGGGGGCGCCATGAGATCCGTGCACCGGCGGCGCAACGGGATGGTGGCGCGGGCGGTGGCCTATCTGCTGGCCGGCTCGCTGGTGGCGGCCGTCCTCTGGCTGGGCGGGCTGGTCTGGTACGCCGCCGACGTGCCGCGCTCATCCCCCGCCGGATCTGAAGCCGAACGGCAGACCGAGGCCATCGTCGTGCTGACCGGAGGCAGCAACCGGCTGGGCACCGGGCTGGAGCTGCTCGCCGCCGGACGGGCGAAGAAGCTGTTCGTCTCCGGCGTCTATGACGGCGTGGATGTGCAGGAACTGCTGAAGCTTTCCCGCCATTCCCCGACCGAGATGGAATGCTGCATCACGCTCGGCTATTCGGCGGACAGCACCATCGGCAACGCCTATGAGACGGCGGACTGGATGCGCGACCAGGGGTTCCGGTCGCTGCGGCTGGTGACCGCCAACTACCACATGCGCCGCAGCCTGCTGGAACTGTCGATGGCGATGCCCGACGTGGAACTGGTGCCCCATCCCGTCGTCGCTCCCACCGTCCATCTGGACGAATGGTGGATGTGGCCCGGCACCGCGAACCTGCTGATCAACGAATACAACAAGCTGTTGGTGGTTGGCCTGCGCTGGATGGTGCATCGGGCGGTCAAGGGCTGACGGCAGGAACCGCGTTGAGAGCTGGGCGGGAAAGCGAATGAGAATGACTTGCAATTGGTTCCGGACGGGCGTAGTGTCCGGTTCAGGGTTCACGCCCGGACATCGCCGACCGCAACGTCCGTCCAGCAAGAAAGACACGCCATGCACGACATCGCCGTCTCCGCTCCCGCTTCCTTCATCGCCGCGTCCCTGCCGGTGGTCGAATCCGCCCGTCTGATGTCGGGCAGCCGCGAGATCGTGATCCAGCACGCCGGGCAGAGCTATCGCCTGCGCGTGACCCGCGCCAACAAGCTGATCCTCACCAAGTAAAAAGACCTTCAAAAGAACCTTCCGGGAATACGCCATCGGGAATGGGCGCCGGCCATATGGCCCGGCGCCCATTCTTTTTGCGGATGGCGCCTCACGCCCGGCCCTGCACCTCATAGCCGGCATCCTCGATGGCCTGGCGGACGGTCGATTCGTCGGCGTCGCCCTCGACGGTCACCTGGCCCTCCTTCAGATCGACCAGGGCGCGCTCGACCGACGGCAGCGCTTCCACCGCCTTGGTCACGGTCTGGGCGCAGTGGCCGCAGGACATTCCGGATACCTTCAACGTCAGCATGGGTCTTCTCCCTTGGCGATGCGACGGCGCACGCAATCTGCACAGGCTGGGCCTTCCAACGGTTGGAAGGTCAAGCGGCATTCCACAAGTCGGCTCAACCGCCTTCCGAGATGATCGTTTCGCCTTGCCGTGGACGTCTATAATTCGAGACTTATTCTCTAAAAACAGACGGATCACTCTTGCGCAATCTCGATTATGAGACAGGCAGCTAGTCGTGGGGTTTTGTGTGCAATGCACAAAATCAGCCTTATCAAAGATTTCCGCTGACACCATCGGGCCGTCCAATCCTGGCACAAGCCTTGCTCTTATGGTTGTACCCCGCTCTCAGGGGACTGCCGCCATGAGAAAGCGCTCCGATGCCGCTCGTCACCGCAACCTCTCATCTGCCCGTTCCAGCGCGCCGCGTGTGGCCGTTGGTCCGGTGGAACGGGGCGTTGGGCGACTGGTATCCCGGTGCGGTCTCCGTGATCGTGGAGGGGGCGGGGAAGGGCGCGCTGCGGCGTCTGCGGCTTTATGACGGGGCGCCGGTCGTCCATCGGCTGGAGCATGTCAGCCGCATCGACGATGCCTACACCTATGCGGTGGTCGAAGGACCGTACCCGGTTGCCGACCTTCTGGCGCAGATCCGTCTGCGCGCCGATGGGGAACGGCAGGCCGCCCTGGATTGGACCGCCACCTTCCGCCCGCTTTCCACCCACCCCAACCAGGGCGCGGAGGCGGAGGCGGAGCGCTTCGTCCGCGACCTTTACGACGCCGGCATGGCCCGGCTTCGCAGTCTGCTTCAGCCGTAAATCCCGAAAACACACCCGTGACGGTCACCGTCCGAAAAGAATAACCGAGGGAGCATCGTCCAAATGAGTTTCCTGATCTGCGTGGGAGCGCTCGCGTTCCTGATGCTGGTCGCCTATCGGGGCTTCAGCGTCATCCTTTTTGCGCCCATCGCGGCGATGGGTGCCGTGCTGCTGACCGATCCGTCCGCCGTGCCGCCCATCTTCACCGGCCTGTTCATGGACAAGATGGTCGGCTTCGTGAAGCTGTACTTCCCGGTCTTCCTGCTGGGCGCGGTATTCGGCAAGGTGATCGAGCTGTCCGGCTTCTCCAAGTCGATCGTCTCGGCCGTCATCAAGCTGGTCGGGCGCGAGCGTGCTGTGACCTCCATCGTGCTGGTCTGCCTGCTGCTGACCTATGGCGGCGTGTCGCTGTTCGTCGTGGTCTTCGCCGTCTATCCCTTCGCGGCGGAGATGTTCCGGCAGAGCGACATCCCCAAGCGCCTGATCCCCGGCGTGATCGCGCTCGGCGCCTTCACCGTCACCATGGACGCGCTGCCGGGCACGCCGCAAATCCAGAACATCATCCCCACCACCTTCTTCAAGACCGATGCCTATGCCGCGCCCTGGCTGGGCGTGATCGGCTCGATCTTCATCCTGGCGCTGGGGCTGCTCTATCTGGAATGGCGCGTGCGCTCGGCCATCGCGCGGGGCGAGGGCTACGGCAGCGGCCACAGCAACGAACCGGAGCCGGTCGCCTCGGAAGCGCTGCCGAACCCGATCCTGGCCCTGTCGCCGCTGGTCGCCGTCGGCGTGCTGAACAAGCTGTTCACCATGGGCATCCCCGGCATCTACGGCACCACCAGCGAGGTGGCGCTTACCCCCGGCGCCAAGCCGCTGGTGACGCAGGTCTCCTCCGTCGCCGGCATCTGGGCGGTGGAAGGGGCTCTGCTCTGCGGCATCCTGATGGTGCTGGCCTTCGCCTGGAAGCCGGTGTCCCAGCGCTTCGCCGACGGAACCAAGGCCGCCATCGGCGGGTCGCTGCTGGCCGCCATGAACACGGCGTCGGAATACGGCTTCGGCGCGGTGATCGCGGCGCTGCCGGGCTTTCTGATCATCCGCGACGCGCTGGCCGCCATCCCCAACCCGCTGGTGAACGAGGCGGTGACCGTCACCGCGCTGGCCGGCATCACCGGTTCGGCGTCGGGCGGCATGAGCATCGCGCTGGCAGCCATGGCCGACCAGTTCATCGCCGCCGCCAACGCCGCCGGCATCCCGATGGAGGTGCTGCATCGTGTCGCCTCCATGGCCAGCGGCGGCATGGACACCTTGCCGCATAACGGCGCGGTCATCACGTTGCTGGGCGTCACCGGGCTGACGCACCGGCAGTCCTACGGCGACATCTTCGCCGTCACCTGCATCAAGACGCTGGCGGTCTTCTTCGTGATCGCCGTCTATTACCTGACCGGGATCGTCTGACCATGAAGAACAAACTCGTTTCCCTGGAAGAGGTCGTCTCGCGCATTCCCGACGGCGCTTCCCTGCTGATCGGCGGCTTCATGGCCGTCGGCGGCCCCAGCCGGCTGGTGGACGAACTGATCCGCCAGGGCAAGCGCGACCTGACCATCATCGCCAACGACACCGCCCGGCCCAACAACGGCCTGGGCAAGCTGGTGGTGGAAAAGCTGGTGCGCCGCGTCGTCACCAGCCACATCGGGCTGAACCCCGAGACGCAGAAGCAGATGATCGCCGGCGACATCGAGGTGGAGTTGGTGCCGCAGGGTACGCTGGCCGAGCGCATCCGCGCCGGCGGCGTCGGCCTGGGCGGCGTCCTGACCCCCACCGGCGTCGGCACGATTGTGGAGGAGGGCAAGCGCACGGTCGAGATCGACGGCGTCACCTACCTGCTGGAGACACCGATCAAGGCCGACTTCGCGCTGGTCGCCGCCAAGCAGGCCGACCTGTACGGCAACCTGACCTACGCGCTGACCGCGCGCAACTTCAACCCGCTGATGGCGATGGCCGGCGCCACCGTGATCGCCGAGGCCGAGGACATCCTGCCGGTCGGCTGCATCCCGCCCGACGCGGTGATGACGCCGTCGGTTCTGGTCGACCACATCGTCACCGCAACGCCGCGCTGATCGGGGAGTATTGAGCCATGGATGAAAAGACCCTGATCGCCAAGCGCGTCGCGCTGGAACTGATGGACGGCGACCTCGTCAACTTGGGAATCGGCCTGCCGACCCTGGTCGCCCGCTATGTCCCCGCCGGACGCCATGTGTTCTTCCAGTCGGAGAACGGCATCGTCGGCATGTCCGGCCCGATCACCGGGGCGGAGAACCACGACCTGACCGATGCCGGCGGTTCGCCCATCTCGGCCCTGCCGGGGGCGGCGTCCTTCGACAGCGCCTTCTCCTTCGGGCTGATCCGCGGCGGCCATCTGGACGTCACCGTGCTCGGCGGCCTGCAGGTGGACCGTGAAGGACGTCTCGCCAACTGGATGGTGCCGGGCAAGATGGTGCCGGGCATGGGCGGGGCGATGGATCTGGTCACCGGCGCCCGCCGGGTGATCGTCGCCATGCAGCACAGCGCCAAGGGCGAACCGAAGATCGTCGAGCGATGCGCGCTGCCGCTGACCTCGGTCCGCCGGGTCGACCTGGTGGTGACCGACCTCGCCGTCATCGAGCCGACCGACGCCGGCCTCGTCTTGAAGGAAACCGCCCCCGGTGTCACCGTGGAGCAGGTGATCGCCAACACCGGGTGCGAACTGATCGTCGCTCCGGATCTCCGTCCCATGCCGCTCTAAGGGTAAAGAACAATGACCAATCTGAAGGGGAAGGCCGCGCTCGTCACTGGGTCTACCAGCGGGATCGGCCTTGGAATCGCACGGCAGCTTGCAGGCCAGGGTGCCGACCTGATGCTGAACGGCTTCGGCGACACCGGCTACATCGCCGAACTGTGCCAGTCGCTGTCGGCGGAGTTCGGCGTGCGCGTCGCCCACAATGGCGCCGACATGTCGAAGCCGGAGGAGATCGAGGCGATGGTCGCCGCCACCGAGGCGGCTTATGGCCGGCTGGACGTGCTGGTCAACAATGCTGGCATCCAGCATGTGGCGCCGGTCGATGCCTTCCCGGTGGAACGCTGGGACGCGGTGATCGCCATCAACCTGTCGGCCGTCTTCCACGGCACCCGTGCGGCATTGCCGGGCATGAAGGCGCGCGGCTGGGGCCGGGTCATCAACATCGCGTCGGTGCACGGCCTGGTGGCGTCGGTCAACAAGTCGGCCTATGTCGCCGCCAAGCACGGTGTGATTGGCCTGACCAAGGTGACGGCGCTGGAACTTGCGGAGACCAACATCACCTGCAACGCCATCTGCCCGGGCTGGGTGCTGACGCCGCTGGTGCAGAAGCAGATCGATGCGCTGGCTGCCTCGCGCGACCTGTCGGTGGAGGAGGCCGGACGTGAGCTGCTCAGTGAGAAGCAGCCGTCGAAATCCTTCGTCACCCCGGAACAGCTGGGTGAACTGGCGCTGTTCCTGTGCTCGGAAGCTGCCGGCAACATGCGCGGGGCCGCGCTGACCATGGACGGCGGCTGGACCGCCCAGTAAGGCGGCCCTTCCAATGCTTCGAGGGGGTGGGTCGAGATGCCTGCCCCTTCCTGGAAGCCCGGGCCTTCTCAGCTTTCGCTGGTGGCGGGAATCGTATCGAAGGGGGTGGCGATGAACGGGCGGCCCTGGCCATGGCCGGCACGGGCGTGGCCGCGCTCGGTCGCAGCCTGCCGGAAATAGCCGACCACGAATACGCGCAGAGCGTTCGCGAGCGATACGCCGGCCTGGGAGGCGCGACGGCCCTGCTGCTCCATGCGATCACGGACATCCCCGCACAGCTCTTCCACCGTCAGGTCTTCCCGCTGGCAGATCTCATCGAGCCCCTCCCAGTAGGACGGCTCCAGACGGATGGACACATCGCGTCCAGACAATTTCAGCGTGCGAAGGGCCAGCGAAGCAACACCCGTGGATTGATCAATGCGAGACCTGTTGTTCCCGTCGCTCGACATGCTCTTAAATCCTCGTCCTGCCCGTGCGATTGCCCCCAACGCGCGCCCACTATAACGCGACCACAACCGGCTTTGGGAACAAAACTTTCGGCAGGTAAGGATTCTCCCTAGGGAGTCCGTTCGGGATCTCCGGCCATATCCTTTAGTAGAGCCAGATCATTGATGACAATAAAACCTTTGGCATATGTCACTGCGCCAGTCCTGCGCAGGGCGCCGAGACACTTGTTCACCATTTCGCGGGTTACACCCAGCATGTTGGCGAGTGCTTCCTGCGACAGCGGCAAGGTCAGGCGCAGGCCGGCCGCAGTCGGCTGTCCGTAGCTGTCCGACAGCAGCAGCAACCTGCGGGCGAGACGGCGCGGGACATCGTGGAAGACGGCATCCTCGATGTTCTCGGACACCCAGCGCAGCCGGTCGCACAGGACCACCATCATGCTGGTGCACAGGCGCGGGTGGCGTTCCAGGAACGGGATGAAGTCGGCGCGGTCGATGCGGTAAAGTTCGACCGGGCGCAAGGCGACGGCGGCGGCCGTGCGTTCGCGGCCGTCGATCAGGCCGATTTCTCCCAGGACGTCGCCGGCCTCCAGGATGTTCAGCAGCATGGTCTTGCCATCCGCCGAGGAGGTCCGGATGGCGATCTGGCCTTTCAGCACGGCGAACAGGCTGTCGCCGGGATCGCCCTTGTCGAAGATGATCTGGTCGGCATCGAAGCGGACGATACGGCCCAGCCCCAGCATTTCCGCCATTTGCCCGGCGTCGAGCTCTCCAAGCAGGCGGTTGCGCCTCAGCACCGCCGCCACATCCATGGGCGCGTTCATCCATCCGTCCCGGCACCGTTTCATGCCTGGGCGACGACAACCGCCACCCCGACGCGATCAGTCTACCGAAAACGCACTTACATCGCGAGGGGGGCAGCGTCGCGCAGGGCACGTTCCCACAGGACGGTCCGTTCGAAATGGAAACGGACTTCCTGCATCGCATCATCGCCGGTCGGACGGCCCAGGCGCCGCGCCATGCTGCGCAGCATTGCCTTGGCATCGTCTCGCTTCTGGTCGAAGCGGCCCTGGGGCAGCCAGCTGCGGAAAGCCGCCAGCTCTTCCGCCGGCAGGCCGATGTCGCCACCCAGCCGCAGCATCCGGCCATAGCCGCGCTCGCGGTAGGGCAGTTCCTTGGCGATGGATTCCAGGCGCAAGGCCGTGCCCGCGGCCAGGACCCGGTCGGTCACCGCGTCGGACAGGGTGCGGCGGATGTTGACCATCGCCTCCGACAGGGCGGTGTAGCCCAGCTCGGCCGGGCCGTGGATCACCGCAACCTCGTCGTCGTCCTCCAGCCGGCCGTCGCGGAACGCCTCGAAGATGGCGCCGACGCCGATCATGCCGAAGGGATGCAGCTCCGCCGCGCGCAGCGCTCCCATGCTGGAGGCACCGAACACAGGGATGCCGGCATGGATAGCGTAGAGGATTTCCTTGTGCCAGACCGACGGCACGCTTTCGAAGAAGCCGTCGACGATGCCGATGGCTGCCGGCTTCTCCGCACACAGCCGCAACACGTCGCCTTGGGCGACCGGTGGCAGATAGGTAGCGTCCAGCTCCAGCACCGCATCCTCGCGCGGCAGGGTGGGGCCGAGGAAGACATAGACGCCGCTCATGCCGCCTTCTCCATGGCTTGGGTGCCGAGTACACGCAGGCCGCGTTCGCCCAGCAGGTAATCGGGGGATTCGTCGGCACCCTCCAACCCAGGCACGACGACGCGGACGACGGGGATGCCGAATTCAGGCTTGGTCAGGTCGACCGCCACCGCCTCTTCGATGCCGACGGCGCGCAGCCGGTCGAGCTGGTGGGCGAGATCGGCCTCGATCGTGGGGGCGGTGCTGGTCGGGCAGTGACGGAAGGAGCGCCGGCCGGCGCCATCGGCGATCATCGCCTTCCAGCGGGCATGGTTGGCCGGGTCGAGGTGCCGTTCATATTCGGCGCGGGGCATGTCGTCGCGGGCGCCGGCAATGAAGGTCAGGCGGCTCTGCGCCGCTTCCGTCAGGGCGCGGGACAGGGCGATCTCGCGCGCCACATGGCAGCCCATGCCGGTGGCCGGGCGGATGGAGTGCTGGGGCAGATCCTCGCGCTCGACAATGCGGCAGAGGAAGGCGGGCAGGCCGATGTCGCTGGTGGTCTCCCACACGCCGACGGCGACGCCGGCGGCATCGAACCGGTCGATCAGCGAGCGGCAGACCGGATCGTCGATGCTGTCCAGGTCGATGCGGGTTGCCCCCTGGGTGGCGGGGTCCTGCAGGCGCCACAGGGTGGTTGCGTCGCGCTCCACCAGTTCGGTGACGGCGTGGCTGATCGCCTCCACCTTGTGGTTGCCCGACGCCAGCCCGTTGGAGCCGGCAAGGAAGGCGCCGTGGCCGGGGGCCATCGGCACGGTGAAATTCAGGTGGACCATCTCGAACGGAACCCATTTCGGGCCGCCGTTCAGCAGATCCTGGCCCTCGATCCACAGGATGGGGCTGTTGGGATTGAAGCAGCCGGTCGACAGCCGGGGCAGGCGGCTGACGTCCACCACCGGGTGGGTCCAGCGCAGCTCCTCGAAGCTGGCGAACTTCAGCGGCAGGGTGATCCGTTCGGCGTGATAGCTTTCGATCGATTCCATGACCCCCGACGCCTTGGCGGCGGCGAGCGTCACCCCCTTGCCCTGCGACACCGAGATGGAACGCGAGTTCGGCCGCGTCACCATCACCACCGGAATGCCGACGGCATCCAGCCCGGTGACGTTGGCGACCCGGGTGATCCCCATTATCGGCAGGAACGGGGTGACCCGAGCCAGGGTCTGTTCGGGGGCCATGACCCGGTGGGTGCCGACCGTGTGGGCCTTCACCGCATCCGAAACGGAGGCTTTGACATCGAGCAGATCGAAGGGCATCGCGGCTTGTCCGGGGCGGAGGAAAATCGAGAGGACGCGTCCCGTTCCCGGGTCCGTGGCCGATCAGCACCTGAAGCGGTGCTGGTGGCCACGGTCCGAAGAACCGGAACCGGGAACCCGATCAGGCGCCCGGGGTGATGCTGTAACGGCCAGCCTCGTGATCGGCGGCATCGAAGGTGCCGCGGTCACCGGAGCGGACGAGATTGCGGACGGTCGACGCCTGGACTTCGGCGATCTCGGTCACGCCCTGGGCGGAAACATTGTACAGACGGCCATCGGCGCCACGAACCATCGACGACTGGGACAGATTGAGCGACATCGTATGTCTCCTTGGCATAAGTGATGCACTCATTTCTTCGAATTCGAACTAACTTGCGCTGTGAAGTTTTTCACTTTGCGAACACCGCCCTTCGGATAACACAACACTTCAAGCTAGGTTTTCGGCCGTGGCTGCAGTTAGGGGGACCTCTGGGATGCTGAACTCTGCCAACAAACAACGTGATTACCGGGCGGGCCACTTATCCAGCTTGATGGCTTGGCCTGCAATGTCGGTTCGCGTTGTATTGGTTGAAGACGGAGAGAGGCGTGTGCGTCTTGAAAATGCCGTGTGGGACGGGCTGGATGCCATCGCGCAAGCTGAAGGATTGCTAACTAAGCAATTGTGCGCGAAATTGGATGCACGACGCTCAAAGAGCGTGGACTTGAGTAGTGAAATCCGAAGCTTTGTTCTGGACTATTTTCGTGGAAACGACGCAATTTGAGTCATTTCTGTTTTCATAATACCATTTTAAATAGACACTTCATCCAATTGTAATTCGTTGATGGTCTGCATGTGTGGTGCGGATGGGCCAACTGCTGAATGTCTTCAGAAAATTCTCAGCGCGTGATGCCAACGACGTTTGAGAAGTGCTGTTAGCGATTTCCAGTCCATCGTTAGCAGCCTGCGAAGCTGCATCCATCTCGCCGGTGGTGGCAAGTGCCTCGGCATACCAAATCAGAACCTGGGGAACACGCCCCAGTGGGTGAAGTCGGCCATTTCCTCCACCTTGCTGCTGAAATAGTGCAAAGCTGTTTTCGAACATGGCGAATCCTGACTTGTGGTTCCCCGTCAGGACCGACGCATATCCGATACCCCCCATGACTAAGGGAAGCAGCAGTGGGGCATGTATGGCGTGACCGACCGATAATGCCGCTTCCAGTGCGGGAATGCTGGCTTTCAACTGCCCGCAGATGATGTGCGTCCAACCCAGATGCGTCAGAGCGAACAGCCGTGAGAAAAGATGGTTGCTCTCCTCCGCGATCTCTACCGACCGGCGGCCGGTTTTGATGGCTTCATCGACTTGGCCCAATTCCGCTAGGGCGTGTCGTCAGTTGAGCCAGATGACAGCCGACACGAGGTAAACAGCCGCCAAGAAAGTGCTGGCAAGCTTGTCGTATCGAGTTGCAATGGCTCGGAAGCCCTTCAGCTTGTTGAAGAATCGCTCGACGAGATTACGTTCGCGGTACAAGGCGAAATCGGTATCGCGGGCGATCAGCCGATTAGCCTTGGACGGGATGACGGGGACGATGTCGCGCTCCTTCAATGCGTCGATCAGGGCGTCGCCATCATAGGCCTTGTCGGCGATGAGGGCCTGCGGCTCGACCGCGTCGAGCAGAGGGGCGGCTTGGCTGAAGTCAGAGGCCTGACCGGGGGTCAGGGAGATCGCCACCGGGTTGCCCAAGGCGTCCACGATGGCATGGATCTTCGTCGTCAGCCCCCCTCGTGATCGGCCGATGGCTTGGCAGGCGCCCCCTTTTTTCGCGCCCCGGCGCTGTGCTGGTGGGCGCGGACGATGGTCGCGTCGAGCATCATGTACTCGTTGTCGCTGTCCTCGGCCAGGGCTTTGAAAAGGCGCTCGAACACCCCGCTCTCGCACCAGCGGCGGTAGCGGCGGTGGGTGTTCTTCCAATCCCCGAACCGGGTGGGCAGGTCGCGCCAGGGAATGCCAGCCCGGTAACGGTACAGCACCGCCTCGACGAACAGGCGGTTGTCCTTCGCCGTCCCCCCGACATGGCCTACCCGCCCCGGCAGAAAATCCTGGACCCGCTCCCACTGATCGTCGCGCAAAGCATAGCGTCGCATTCGTCGGCCCTCCCGTCAGCCGACCCTCTATGAATCACGCATTCCTACCGCTGGGAATCCCATAACTGACGACACGCCCTAGCCCTCTGGCCGCAAGACTGCCCATATGCACCCGCGCGACGGTCGCGAGACCATATCGGTCGTAAGGACGGGACGTCGAGAGCATGCGGGAGCCGTGCTCGAATGTCTTCAGCGCCTCGACGAAAAGTCCCTTGTCCGTTTGCAAGCCGCCCAACCTGAACAGCAACTGCACGCGGGTGCGGCGGTCGTCCCGCTCGTCGAGTGCGGAAAGGCCGTCGCGGCAAAGAGCAAGGCCTTGGTCGAGATCGCCGAACGTCCACAGGAACGATGCCAGCATCGAGCAAGCGCGTGCATAGCGGATGAGATCGCCCGAATCGCGCGCCATGGCGATGGCCCGTTGCAGATGGTCATCCACGCCCATCGACCCCCGTGGCAGCAGGGATCGCGGAAGGGCGATCAGAAGATCGATCTGGCGTGCCGTGTTCCGTGGATGGTCCGGCAGCCGCCGCACGGCGGCCAATGCGTTGGCGTAATGCCGACTGGAGTCCTCCAGCTTGGAGCGGCCTTCCGCCTTTTCACCGGCGCGGCGGCCGAACAGGTGGGCGGCAGGCCAGCTTTCCGCCATGAAGGCGTGGTGGGCCAGCAGGTCCAGGCGGTTCGGCAGGTCGTGGTCGCGGCGGTGGCGCAGTGCCTCAAGCACGCGGGCATGCAGCGCCCGGCGGTCGGACTTGGTCAGGGTGGCGTAGGCGACCTCTTGGATCAGGGCATGCTTGAAGGAATATTCCAGGTTGGGCAGCAGGCGGGTGCGCAGCACGAAGCCGGCGCGCTCGAGATAGGCCAGACAGTCCGACAGCTTCGTCATCGGCAGGCCGGTCAGCGCCTGGAGCAATCCGACGTCGAAGGTCGTGCCGATTACCGCCGCATTCATCAGCAGCCGGCGCCGTTCCAGCGTCATAAGGTCCATGCGCTCGGCCAGCAGGGCGTGCAGCGTGCGCGGCAGCTTGTGGACCACCAGCGGATCGATCAGCCGGTAGGCGCCCGGCGCGCCTTCGATGGCGTTGGAGGCTTCCAGCGTGCGCAGCACCTCTTCCAGATAGAGCGGAACGCCCTGGCAGCGGGCGGCGACCTGGGCCTTCAGCTCCACCAGCGACCAGTCCGGTCCCAGCCAATGGGCCAGGAAGCTCTGCACCTGTTCCGCCGACAGCATGCCCAATTCCATGCGCCGGCCGCCGGGCCGTCCATTCCATCCCTGTTCCTGCGACTCAGGACCCAGCGGCGGCGGTCGTCGGGTGGCGAGCAGCAGCAGTCGGGACCCTGAGCCCGGCAGCGCTTCGGCCAGCCGCTCGAGAAGCCGCACCATCACCGGCCGCGCCCAATGAGCATCCTCGACAAGGACCAGCAACGGCCGGCCGACGACGCCATCCATCGCCTCGCCGGCAGGCTGGGCGCCGTCGCAGCGCCGCAGCGGAGCCGCCAGCTCCAGCGTCGCGCCCACCAGCCCCTCGATTCCCAGCGACAGGCGTTGTGCTGCGTCCAGGCCGGTCCACAGCCGGTCCAGTCCCGGCCGGCCGAACAGAGTGCGCACCGCGTCGCCGGCCAGCGAGCCGGAACGGCGCCCGGCGGCCTCGCAGACCCAGTCGATACCCTGCTCGCTGGCGCAGCCGGCCACCTGCTCCGCCAGGCTCAGTGCCACCGCCTCCAGATCGTCCGGATCGGCCAGCCGCCGGATCGGCATCTGCGGCCATTGCAGCAGGGTCCAGCGCCGGCTGCGCGGGTCGCGCAGGAATTCGCCGACGAGGCGCGACTTGCCGATCCCCGCCTCTCCCTGCAGCAGAAGCTGGACCGGCGTCCCGCCTTCCACCGCATCGGCCATCGCGAACAAAGCCGCCACTTCCTGCTCCCGGCCGACACAGGGGGCGGTGGTGGCCGACAACAGATCGGTGGCGGTGCGGCGCACGGCACGGGCCCCGTCGAGCAGGAAGGCGGGCATCGGCTCCACCTCCTCCGACAGGCGAAGGCTCCCCATCGGGCGCACCGCGACGCCGACCGGGATCAGGTCCAGCGTGTCGCGGGTGAGCTGGGCGGTGTCGGAGGCGGCGCGCTGCTGCAACTTGGCCGCCATATGCACGCATTCGCCGACCGCACGGTAATCGGTCCACAGGCCGTTGGTCACCACATGGGCCACCGCGTCGCCCGAGCTGATGCCGATGCGGATGTGGAAGAGCGGGCGGCCCTGTTCGTCGCGGGTGGCGCTGAGGATGTCCTGGGCAGCCAGGCAGGCGCGCAGGGCGTGGTCCTCCTTGGCGCCGGGAGCGCCGAAGGTCGCCAGGAAACCGTCGCCGAGCATCTGGGTCACCGTGCCCTCGAAACGCGGCACCGCCTCCGTCACGCGGTTCAGGATGGACAGGAGCAGATCGTCGGCGTCTTCCGGATCGCGGCCGGCAACCATGGCGGAGGAGCGGACGATGTCGACGAACATCGCCGTCACCACCTTGCGTTCGCGCGGCTTATCGGCGGACAGACGCGATGCATCCTGTCCGGGACCGCCGTCGTCGGTCGCTGTGCTCCACATGGCGTCCGCCATGTCCGCCCCCCTCGCGAAAATCGCGTCGGCATATTAGAGCATGCATTTCGAATTTTGCGAACATCCGAGCGATGCATCGCTCCAAGAAATTCGCGCAGGCGGAAGCCAGCATATCTGCGTATGTAATTCTGTTCAAAAAGAAAGCGCCGCGACTTGCGCGGCGCCTTGATTGTTACTTGTGATGAATGTTCGCCGTGCCTTATTGGGAGAGATATAACACGAGCGCAGACGGACGATCCCCCACTCAGCGGCGGACGGCGATGTTCTCCACCTGGGTCACGTCGCGCACGGCGCCGCGGTCGGCACTGGTGGTCAGGGCGGCATAGGCGCGGAGCGCAGGGGAGACCACGCGGTCGCGGCTGGCCGGCTTCCAGGCATCGACACCCTTGGTGTTCATCGCGTCGCGGCGGCGCTGCATCTCTTCATCGCCGACGGCCAGGCGGATGATGCGGTTGGGGATGTCGATCTCGATGCGGTCGCCGTCCTGCACCAGGCCGATGGCACCGCCCTGCGCCGCTTCCGGCGAGACGTGGCCGATCGACAGGCCCGAGGTGCCGCCGGAGAAACGGCCGTCGGTGACCAGCGCGCAGGCCTTGCCCAGCCCCTTCGACTTCAGGTAGCTGGTCGGGTACAGCATTTCCTGCATGCCGGGGCCGCCGCGCGGACCCTCGTAGCGGATGACCACCACCTCACCCGCCTTGACCACATCGCCCAGAATGCCGGCGACGGCGTCGTCCTGGCTTTCGAAGACGCGGGCCGGGCCGGCGAAGACAAGGTTGGAGGCATCGACGCCCGCCGTCTTTACGATGCAGCCGTTCTCCGCGATGTTGCCGTACAGCACGGCCAGCCCGCCGTCCTGGCTGAAAGCGTTCTCAGCCTTGCGAATCACGCCCTTCTCGCGGTCGAGGTCGAGCTCGGGCCAGCGGCGCTCCTGGCTGAAGGGAACGACGGTCGGGATGCCGCCGGGGGCGGCGCGGTACAGGGTGTGGACGGCGGAATCCTGGGTGCGCATCACGTCCCAGCGGTCCAGCGCCTCGCCCAGCGTCGGGGCATGGACGGTCGGTGCCTCGCGGTTCAGCAGGCCGGCGCGGTCGAGCTCGCCCAGGATGCCGAAGATGCCGCCGGCGCGGTGCACGTCCTCGATGTGGACGTCGGACACTGCCGGGGCGACCTTGCAGACGTTGGGCACGCGGCGCGACAGCCGGTCGATGTCCGCCATGGTGAAGTCGATGCCGCCCTCCTGCGCCGCGGCCAGGATGTGCAAGACGGTGTTGGTCGAACCGCCCATGGCGATGTCCAGCGTCATCGCGTTCTCGAACGCCGCCTTGCTGGCGATGCCGCGCGGCAGGGCGGTGGCGTCCTCCTCCTGGTACCAGCGGCGGCAGAGGTCGACGGCGAGGCGGCCGGCGGCGAGGAACAGCTCCTTGCGGTCGGCGTGGGTGGCCAGGATGGTGCCGTTGCCGGGCAGCGACAGGCCCAGCGCCTCGGTCAGGCAGTTCATCGAGTTGGCGGTGAACATGCCGGAGCAGGAGCCGCAGGTCGGGCAGGACCCGCGTTCCATCTCCGCCGCCTCCTCGTCGGAAACCGTCGGGTCGGCTGCGGCGACCATGGCGTCGATCAGGTCGACCGACTTGACCTTGCCGCGCCAGTTGACCTTGCCGGCCTCCATCGGGCCGCCGGAGACGAAGACCGCCGGGATGTTCAGCCGCATCGCGGCCATCAGCATGCCGGGGGTGATCTTGTCGCAGTTGGAGATGCAGACCAGCGCGTCGGCGCAATGGGCGTTCGCCATGTATTCGACCGCGTCGGCGATCAGCTCGCGCGAGGGCAGGCTGTACAGCATGCCGCCATGGCCCATGGCGATGCCGTCGTCCACCGCGATGGTGTTGAACTCCTTCGCCACGCCGCCGGCCTTCTCGATCTCGCGCGCCACCAGCTGGCCCAGGTCCTTCAGATGGACGTGGCCGGGGACGAACTGGGTGAAGGAGTTGGCGATGGCGATGATCGGCTTACCGAAATCGCCATCCTTCATGCCGGTCGCCCGCCACAGGCCGCGCGCGCCCGCCATGTTGCGGCCGTGGGTGGAGGTGCGGGAACGGTAGTGCGGCATGGATCGGTCCTCAGCTGGTCGATTCGGGCGAGTTGGCGAAAGGAATGGAACGAAACGGGTGGGCACCTTAGCAATCTCCTGTCGCCCGCGCCAGAGGCGCGATCCTGTTGCGGACGCCGGAGGCGCGACTGCGGCGTTGCCCTGCCATGCACGCCACGAGGACGGTGGCGGCGGCAGGGGCGGAGAGGTGCTCGTGCCAGGGTGCCCGAACCAGGCGGGGCGTCCGTTACGCCGCCATCCGCGACATTGCCCGGCAGCTTTCGGCGCAGCGGCGGCACATGTCGGCGCACCGCTTCATCATCGGGTCGTCGGCCATGCGGTCGCAGTTGTCGGCGCAGGCCGCGCAGATCTCGGCACAGGCGCCGCAGGTGAGGTGATGGAAGCGGGAGCCGCGGATCATGAAGTCGGCGCTGGTGCGGCAGATGTCGATGCAGTCCAGCATCAGGCGGATATGCCCGGCCTCCGCATGCGCACCACCCTTGTTCAGGCAATGCGCGACGGTTTCCAGGCAGATCCTGTGGCAATCGGTGCAGTTGCGGATGCAGTCGTCCATCGACGGTGTGGCGGACATGGCCGGTCCTCCGGGGAAGGTTGCAGGATGAATCCGTCAACCGCCCCAGGCGCCGCGGGGTTCCGAGGTGGAGGGGCGCTTAGCCGGGCGAAGCGGTCTTTCCGCTGTCCTTCTTCGCGCTGCGCGGAGGCTTGGCGGGGGGAGACTTTGCAGCCTTCGCCCCAGTAGCCTTGGCCGGAGCGGGATCCTCCGATGGGGCTGCGGCTTTCGACTTGCCGGGCGGCTTGGCCGACGCCTTCGCCTTGGGCGGCGCGGGCGTGTCGGGCTGGGCTTCCGCCGGGGCGTTCGCGACCTCCGACAGGGATTCGGCGGCGGCGCGGGTGCTCTTGCCCGCGGCCTTGGAACTGCCGGTCTTCTTGCGCGACCCGGCGACCTTTTCGGTCGGCTCCAGTGCGCCGGCACCGCGGATTTCCGCTTCCGCCTGCGCCCAATGGTCGGCATCGCGGCCGTGCGGGTGGCCTTCGCTTTCCCACAGCTCATGGGCGCGGCGTCGGATACGCTCCTGGATGTCGTCGGTATCGGCCATCGAGTCTTCCATTTGCGAGTCCCCCATTTGTCTGCCCGGCGGGTCTGCCATACCGTATTCTGTGGCAGCGACCCGCCAACGTTGCAAAGCCGCTCGTGCGAGGCACCACGAAAGGGGCGGAGACTCCCGACTCCGCCGTTCCATGAGGGCAACACCGTGGAATCGGGGTGGTTCCCGACGTGAGACGGGAGTCGGTTCCCAACAGGCGCATTCCATGCCACAAGGCGCCCGCCGACCTGAACCGTGAGCATGGGAAGCCGATGACGCCCGTTCCCTCCACCGCCCGTCCATCCCTTCTCGACCGCGTCGCGGCGGCGCCATGGTGGCTGCTGTGCGCCGGGCTGGCCGCAGCGATGGCGCTGTCGATCCTGCTGGTGGGGTTCCGGCTGCCCTACTGGGTGCATGCGGACCAGGATCTGGTGTTGGCCTATCATGGGCTCCTGTTCGGCGACGGCTTGCCGCAGGAGTATTTCGATCATCCCGGCTACGGCTATTTCCTGGTGATCGACGTCTGGTACCGGCTGCTGCATGCGCTTGGCTTCCTGCCGGTCGCCATCCTGTCGGCCCTGCCGTCGGGCAGCGACGTCGCGGCGACGCAAGCCGTTTGGCAATCGCTGATCCAGGCCGGGCGGGCGCTGTCGATCCTGCTGACCGCCGCCTTCGCCGTCAGCTTCACCACCCTGCTGCGCGGGCTGGTGGGGGATCGGCGGGTGGCACTGCTGGCCGGCATCCTGCTGGCCTTCGGCGTCGGGCTGACGGCGCAGGGGCGGCAGATGCGCACCGACCTGTTGTCGGCCGGCTTCGTCGTGCTGGGGCTGCTGCTGTTCCTGCGGGCGGTGCGGCCGGCCGAGGGCAAGCGGTGCGGCGGCGCGTCGCTGCTGCAGCTGGCGCTGGGCGGGCTGCTGGTCGGGCTGGCCATGGTGACCAAGGTGCAGGCGGTGTTCCTGGCGATGGGGCTGCCGGTGGCGGCGATCCTGTTCGGACGGCGGGCGGAGCGGGAGGCCGCGTCCGGCACCGGCTGGGGCAAGGGGTGGGGCGTGGCGGCGCTGGTCGGGCTGCTGGCCGCGGCGGCGGCGGTGCCGGCTTTCGGGCTGATCCAGGCCGGTCTGGCCGGCTGGGGGCGGGCGGTCTATCCCTACACCCCCGTCGGCGGCGGGCTGTCGGGCGGCGGCTATCAGGCCGTGGTCGCGGGGTGGGTGCTGGTCGGCATCCTGGTCCATGCGGCGGTGCATCGGGTGCCGCCGGTCCGTGTTGTCGCCGGGGCGGCGGCGGTGCTGCTGGGGCTGGCGGTGGGGCTGCTGGCGCTCGACATCCGCTGGAACGAGCAGAACGCCATCGCCGTGGCGAACTTCGTCGAGCATATGTTCGTCTTCTCCTCCTGGCGGCACGGGGCGGCGCTGCAGGGCCAGGGGAACGTGGTGGGGGAGGGGACGCTGGCGCTTCTGCTGGCCGGCATCGGCCGCACGCTGGCGATCCGCACCATCGTCCTGCACCCCGACAACATCCCCCAGACCATCGTCGTGGAGTGGTTCGCCATCGCCGGGGCGGCGGTGCTGTGGCGGCGCGGGCAGAGGCTGGCCGCCGTGCAGGCGCTGTTCCTGCTGCTGGTCGCCTGGGGGCTGGAGGCGCTGTTCTCGCTGCGCGGTTTCCAGCGCGCCTATGCCGCCTACACCGACCCGCTGGCGATCCTGTCGGCCGCCTGGGTGCTGGCGCGGATGCCGGGGCTGCTGGAGCGGACGAAGTCGCGGCGCTGGATCCTGGGGGGCGTGGCGCTGGTGGTGGTCGCGGCCCATGCCTGGCCGATCATCGAGATCCGCCGCCTGCCCAACCCGGTGACCCATTGCGAGTGGATCCCGATTTACATGCCCAAGGTGGCGCCCTTCCCCTTCTGCCGTTAGGCGCCTCCCTTTTCCCGCGCCCGATCCAAAGCCTCGACCACGCCGGCGCTGTCGATGTCGTTGAAGTCGGGGCGGTGGTGGATCAGCACGCGCGGGCCGGTGCTGTGGATCGGGTTGGAAGCGTCGGAGAAGACGACCACGGTGGGACAACCGACCGCGGCGATCAGATGGGTCGGGCCGGTGTCGTTGCCGACCGCCCCCCAGGCCCGGCGCGCCAGCCCGCCCAGTTCCGGCACGCTGGTGCGGTCGGTCAGGTCGACCGCCTGCGGGCAATACTCCGCGATGGAGCGGGCGAGGTCGCGCTCGATCCCGGTGCCGATCACCGCCGGGACGATGCCGCGCTCCGCCAGCGCCGCCGCCACCTCGGCATAGCGGCGGACCGGCCAGCGCTTGTCCGGCCGTCCGGGGGAGGAGCCGGGGACCAGCAGGGCGAAGCGCTCCGGCAGCCCAAAACCGGAGATGTCGGCGTCGAGCCAGGACAGGTCCGGCGTCTCGTCCGGCACGATGCCGAAGGGGGCCAACTGGCGCACATAGCGCTCGCGCACCGGCACCTTGCGCCGCCCCTCGTAGCGGTCGGGGTGGGAGGCGCCGCTGGCGGTGCCCGACCATTCCGGCCAGGGGCCGGGGAACAGCAGCCGGTGATAGAGGTCGGTGCGCGTCTGCGCCTGGAGGTCATAGACCCGGTCGAAGCGGTGGGCGCGCAGTGTCTTGCGGATCGCCAGATAGGCCGACAGCGAGCGGTCGCGCGGGTCCTCCAGCACCTCGTCGAACAGGCCGCTCATGCGGGCGAGCGGGGCGAGAGAGGGCAGGGTCAGCAGCGTCACCCGGTCGCCGGCATGGTGGCGGCGGATGGCGGCGAAGGCGGTCTGGGCCAGGAAGAAGTCGCCGAAGGCGCCCAGCTTGATGACCAGGATGCGGAGCGGGCGCTTGCTCATCGTGTCTGTTCCCCGATACGGGCCGCCAGCCGCAGCATCAGCGCGGCGGCCAGGAATCCCGACATCCACCAGGGCTGCCAGATGCCGTAGGCGGTGCTGCCCATCGCCAGCGCCGCGGCGAACAGCGCCAATGCGAAAGGTTGGGCGTGGCGGTCGAGCCGGGCGGTGGCGGCCAGCAGCATCAGCAGCACGGCCAACGCCAGAGCCGCCCCCACCGCTCCGGTCTCCAGCCAGACCTGAAGGAAGGCGTTGTGCGGATGCAGCGGCAGCAGGCTGTCGCCGATCGGCGAGAACTCCGACACCGCGCCTTCCGGCGGCAGCGAGCGCGAGGCGTCGATGCCCTGGCCGAAGACCGGCGTGCGCAGCGCCCGCTCCGCCGCATGGCCCCAAATCTCCACCCGGTGCTGGGCCGAACGGAACAGCAGCGGCGAATGGTCGAGGTCGAGCGGGCCGGAGAACAGCAGGGCGGCGGGCAGCACCAGCAGGAAGGCGGCGCTGACCGCGGCGGCGAACAGCCGGCGGGTCCAGCGGGCCGATGCGCGGGCGGCGGCCAGCGTCACCAGCCCGGCGGCGATGCCGAGCATGGCCGAGCGGCTGGTCAGCGGCAGGCAGGCCAGCGCATAGCCGACCGGAACCAGCATGGCCAGCGCCCGGCGGCCGAAGCGGTCCACCGCCAGGGCGGCCGGCCAGACCAGCAGGCAGAGCAGCGCCGCCGTCCGCTTCGGCACATTGCCGTTCAGCAGGTTGGGCAGCTGGTCGTCGGGCACGCCGTTCCACCAGCGGTTCAGCGGGAAGTCCAGCGCCGCCTCTACTGCGAACAGCAGCCCGCCGGCCAGCCCGCCGGCCAGGAACAGTTTGGCCAGCCGCCGCAACTCCGCCGCCGGCATCCCGGCAATCCAGGCGCCGCCGGCCAGCGCGCCGAGCGCGATGTAGCCGATCTCCCCCACCGTCGCCGCCGCGCGGGCGGACGGGCTCCACAGGCTGGAGGCCAGCGCCAGCGCCAGGAAGGCGGTGACCGCCGCGACCGGCGGCGTCAGCCGCAGGATGCGCCCGAAGGCCCCCCGCTGCGCCAGCCCGGCCAGCGACAGCAGCAGCACCAGGATCGCCCACACCGGCAACCCGCGCGGGGCGACCGCGGCCAGCGGCCCCAGCAGCAGCGCCGCCGCCCCGGCCAGCGTCCGCAGCATGGCATCGAGCCCGCCTGCGGCGGGGGCCGAGGTCGGGGCGGTGCGGGGCGTGGCTAGGTCCGGGGAGTTGGCGGGCATGGACTCGGTGGGGATCAGCGGAAACCGGCGGCGACTTAACCGCACTCCCGCCGCGAAAGCAACGGCGCGCGGTCCGCCGTGGAGAGCCGCCGTGCTGAACGTTTGAAACACCGTGAAACAGGGGTGCGGGGGGTGTTCCACTGTTTCATCCGGCGGCAGGGCGGTGCCAAGGCGGTGCCGGACTGAACGTTTGAAACGCCGTGAAACAGGATTCCGGGGGGTGTTTCATTGTTTCATCCAGCGGCGGAGCGGCGTGAGGGTGGTGCATGGCGGTCCTTTCCCGGCGGTTTGCAGGATGATCTTCCTATCATGGATGTCTGCCGGTGGGAAAAGGGTGGGTGAAAAATGCGCGTGCCCCCCTCCCGAGACGGAAGAGGGGGGGCCTTTCCGGGCTGCGAGTTGACGGATACGCTCCATTCCACGGGAACCCGTTCGGAGGAGTGGCAAAGATGCTGGGAACCGAAGAAGAGGCGGCGGACGGCTACCGGATCCGCGTGATGAGCCGGGCCGATCTCGATCTGGCCGTCGATTGGGCGCGGGCTGAGGGCTGGAATCCCGGCCTCCACGATGCCGGCGCATTCCATGCCGTCGATCCGGCTGGCTTTCTGGTCGGGTTGCTCGACGGGCGGCCGGTGGCCTCGCTGTCGGTCGTGCGGTATCCGGCCAACTTCGGCTTCCTCGGTTTCTACATCGTGCGGCCGGAGGCGCGCGGGCGGGGCTATGGCTGGCGGCTTTGGCGGGCGGGACTGCGCCATCTGGAGGGCTGCACCGTCGGGCTCGACGGCGTGGTCGCCCAGCAGGAGAACTACCGCAAATCCGGCTTCGCCCTTTCCCACCGCAACATCCGCTTCGGCGGCACCCTGCCGGACGGCGGAACGGGGCCGGACGGCGGGACGGGCGGAACCACCCTGGTTGACGCGCGGACGGTGCCCTTCGACCGGCTGACGGCACTGGATGCCGAGCTGTTCCCGGCGCCGCGCCCCGGCTTTCTCGCCAACTGGATCGCCCTGCCGGGCGCCACGGCGCTGGCGGCGGTGAAGGATGGCGACCTGATCGGCTTTGGGGTGATCCGGCCCTGTCACAGCGGTTTCAAGATCGGCCCGCTCTATGCCGCCGATGCCGGGGTGGCGCGGGATCTGGTGCTGGCGCTGGGCCGGGCGGCCGGCGAGGGGCCGGTGTTCCTCGACGTGCCGGAGCCGAACGGGGCAGGCTTGCGGATGGCGGAGGAATTGGGGCTGTCGCCGCAGTTCGAGACGGCGCGGATGTATCTGGGACCGGCGCCGGCAACCGATTTGGCGCGGGTGTTCGGGATGACCAGCTTCGAGCTGGGGTGATGGGGAAGGATGTTCGGCATGGCGGCACCGGACACTCAGCTCCCCATGAATTTCACCATCAGGATCTCGTCGACATAGGTCCCATCCACCTTCAGCGCCCGCGGCTCCGTACCGAACGCTTCGAAGCCCAGGCGTTTGTAAAAGCCGATGGCCCGCCCGTTGGTCGCCGCGACGGAGAGGTGGATTTGCTCGACATGCTCCGCGGCATGGGCGAGCAGGGCGGTCATGACCGCATCGGCCAGACCGCTGCCCCGCCTGTTCCCGCGGACATAGACCCCCCAAAGCATGCCCTTGTGCCGCGACTTGGCCTGGGTGGGAACCAGCAGCCCGGCGGTGGCGTCGAGCCGCCCGTCGACAAAGCCGCCGGCGATGTATCCTCCCGCGATCCTGTCGGCGAAGCTGGAAAGGGGACGGGTGCTTTCCTCGGCATGGCTCGATCCGAACGCTTCCGGATGCCGCTGCAGGGCTTCGAGGCGGAGCGAGCGGTACTCCTCCGCGTCGTCCGGCAACAGCCGTCTCACCACCGTCATTCCGGCCGGCTTTCCAGCCAGTTTTCCACGGCCAGTCCCCGGACGCGCTGAAACTCTCGCACATTCGCCGTCACCAGGATGACGCCGAGCGTCCGGGCATGGGCGGCGATCAGCAGGTCGTTGCCGCCGATAGGATGGCCGGCCGTCTCCAACTCCGCCCGGATATTACCGTATTCGGCATCGGCCGGCGGTTCGAGCGGAAGCACGGCGACGTCGGCCAGCAACGCCTCGACCCTCTGCGACAGCTTGGCCGATGCCTTCTTCGCGGCGCCGTATCGCAATTCCGCAGCCACCACGATGCTGGTGCAGATCGCATCCTCGCCGACACGCCGCACATGCCCGGCCACCGGGCCGGCCGGATTGCGGATCAGGTCGCTCATGGCGTTGGTGTCGAGCAGGTAGAGCATCAGAAAATGTCCTTCGGCGCGACCGGCTGATCGTCGATATCGGGGAATTCCTCCTCCAGCGGCTCCCAGCTCTCGAGCAGTGCCAGAAGCCCCTTCTTGCGGATCGGTTCGATGATCAGCCGGTCGCCGTCGCGGCTGATGAAGACGGACTCGCCGGGAAGCTCGAATTCGGCGGGAATGCGGACGGCCTGGCTGCGGTTGTTGCGGAACAGGCGGACTTGCCGGCGCTGCGGCGTCGCTGGCTGTGGCATGGTCGGGCCTCCCGATGCATATGCATGTTGTATATGCCAGGAGTCGCCCGGTGGTCAATCGACCGCCGGGAGGAAACAGGTGGGAGCGCCTCACCCCGCCGCCGTCTTCTCCAGCGAGCGGATGATGTGTTCGGCCAGCAGTTCCACCGCCTTGGGCAGCGGGCCGGGCTGGCGGTAGAGGGCGGTTTCGATGTCGGGCAAATCGGGCAGGTCGTGTTCGGCGTTCACGATGTGGAAGCCGGGGGCCAGCATGTCCTTGGGCAGGATGGTCACGCCCAGCCCGGCCGTCACCGCCGCCTTGATGCCGGCGAGGCTGGGGCTGGTGTAGGCCATGCGCCAGGGGCGGCCGCGGGCGTCCAGCGCGTCGATGGCGCGCTTGCGGTGGATGTCCGGCGGCGGGGCCAGCACCAGCGGGACCGGGGCGCCCGCATCGAGGATCAGGCGGTCGGACGCCACCCAGAACAGCGGCTCGCGCCAGACCTTGACGCCGCCGGCCGGACCCTGCGGCTCCCGCTTGCACAGGACGAGGTCGTATTCGCCGCGGGAAAAGCGGTCGAGCAGGTTGATGGTGAAGTCGCACTGCACCTCCAGCGCCACCTGGGGATGGGCGCGGGAGAAGCGCCACAGCACGTCGGGCAGATGGGCGGTGGCGAAATCCTCCGGCGTGCCGAGCCGCACCACGCCGCCTACCTCCGGCTCCATCAGCAGGGCGCAGGCCTCGCCCGCCATGCCCAGCAGGCGGCGGGCATAGGTCAGCAGGATCTCGCCGTCGGGGGTCAGGTCCAGGCCGCGGCCCTCGCGCAGGAACAGGCGCTTGCCCAAGCCGTCCTCCAGCCGCTTGATCTGCAGGCTGATGGTGGACTGGGTGCGGCCCAGCCGCTCCGCCGCGCGGGTGAAGCCGCCGCTGTCGACGATGGTCACGAAGGTGCGCAACAGGTCGAGGTCGAAGGGCGGCAGCGGAGTGGGCATGGTGGGCGGTGGGGCGGGCGGGGTCATGATGGCGGTTCCAGCTCGGCCGGTCAGCTCAGCACCGCCCGGCTCACTGCGAGGTAGAGTGGAATACCGACGAGGATGTTGAAAGGAAATGTGATGCCCAGCGACAGCGGAAGCGACAGCCCCGGCTCCGCCGCCGGCAGGGCGTGGCGCAGCGCCGCCGGCACCGCGATGTAGGAGGCGCTGGCGCACAGCGTCACCAGCAGGGCGGCGTCGCCGAGGCCGAGCCCCAGGGCGGCGGCGGCGGCCAGACCGATCCCGGCGCCGATCAGCGGCATGACGATGCCGAAGGCGATCAGCCGCGGGCTGAGCGAGGCCGCTTCCCGCAGGCGGGAGGTGGCGAGATAACCCATCTCCAGCAGGAACAGGCACAGCACGCCGTCCCAGGGGGCGATGAACAGGCCGTGCAGGCTCTGCAGGCCGGGCTTGCCGATGACGAGGCCGACCAGCAGCGACCCCGCCAGCAGCAGGACGGAGCCGTTGAAGGCCGCCTCGCGGATCGCGTCCTTGATCGAGCCGCCCCGGGCCGGCTCGCCGCCGCCGGACCCGCCGAGCGGAACCGACCCAAGCGGAACCGTCATGGTGGCGCCGTTGCCGCCAGCCGCGACGCCCGACACCATGCCGGTGGCCCCCGCCAGCAGCAGGCCGCTGACGATGGCCGGGCCTTCCATGATCGCCAGCGCCGCGACCATGTGGCCGCCGAAGGTGACGCCCTGGCTTTCCAGCAGCTTGGTGGCGGTGACGAAGGTGACGAGGCTGACCGATCCGTAATGGGCGGCGATGGCGGCGGAGTTGACCTGATCCAGCCCGACCGCCGAGCGCAGCAGGCCGAAGCCCAGGATCGGCATCAGCAGGCTGAGCAGCGCGGCCGTCAGCAGCAGCGGCAACACCGAGCCCACATCGGCGCCGGCCAGCGCAACGCCGCCCTTCAGGCCGATGGCGACCAGCAGATAGGCGGCAAGCGCCTTGCCGAAGCCCTCCGGGAATGGAATGCGCGCCCCGGTCAGCGCAATGGCGGCACCAAGGCCGAAGAACAGGATCGGTGCGGACAGCAGCGCGTCCATAATGGATCATCCCTTGTCAAAATCGTCAGCGCGGGTCATGCCGCACTGCGGCAACCCCATTGGCCGGACGCTAACGAGGGATGCGCCTCATGGGAAATTGATAGTTTTCTGCACTTCCATTGATTTTTTCAATGACAAGCGGAGTGCGTCACGCCAGCAGATCGTCCTGCCGGTTGCGGCGCATCCACAGGGCGGCGTAGCTGCACAGGGGCAGGATCTTCAGCCCTTCGGCGCGGGCGGCCTCCATCACGCCTTCCATCAGGCGGCCGGCGGCGCCGGTGCCGCGCAGCGACGGCGGGGCCTCGACATAGGAAATCACCAGGGTCCGGCCGTTGCGGCGGTAGTCGGCATAGACCGTCCGGTTGCCGACCGCCAGTTCGAACCGGTTCATGGTGCGGTTGTCGGTGACCGCCTGTTCCATGCTGATCGCTCCGTCGGTTGTGGGGGGGCTCCCTGCAAGGTGGGGTCGGGAGCGGTGGACGGCAGCCCCCTTTTGCGCGGAAGCGCCCTCAGTCGCCCTGCCAGCCGCAGGCGGACAGCGCGTCCCGCATATGCGCCGGTGCCGGGGCGACGGCGCTCACCGCCGCATAGTCGAAGGCCATGCGGAAGGCGACGGAGCGGGCCAGCAGGTGCAGGTTGCCGGGGGGCAGGCGTTCGGGGCCGTAGAAGGGCTCCCCCACCAGCGGGCAGCCGATGGCGGCGCAATGGACGCGGATCTGGTGGGTCCGGCCGGTGCGCGGGCGAAGCTCCAGCCAGGAGCGGCCATCGGCGCCGGTGCCCAGGACGCGGTACTCGGTGACCGCCGGCTGGCCCGCCGGGTCGGGCAGGATGGTCCAGGAGGAGCGCGACGCACCGGGTTCGATCCGCTTCAGCAGCGGCAGGTCGATCACGCCGGATTCGGCATCCGGGATGCCGTCGGCCACCGCCCAATAGGTCTTCTCCACATGGCCGGCGGCGAACATCTGGCCGAAGCGCTTCAGTGCCCAGGGGGTGCGGCCCAGGATCAGGCAGCCGGCGGTGTCGCGGTCCAGCCGGTGGGCGAGCTTGGGCGGCTCGCCGTCCGGCTCGCCGAGGAAGGGCAGGTAGAGCTCCAGATGGTCGGTGATGCGTCCGGCCTTGTGGACGGCCAGACCGGCCGGCTTGTCGATGACGAAGCACAGCTCGTCCTGATGGAGTACGCGGGCGCGCAGCGAGTCGGGGGTCATGGCCCGCAGCATGGTCGCCGCCGCGCCTTTCGCGCAAGGGCCGTGAACCGCATGTCATACGGAAAGCGGGGCGGTGCAGCGATGAGGGGGCGATGGGCGAAACGGGCAGCGGCACGGTGTCGCGCCTTTGGTTTTCCGTAGTTTTACAAGCGTTGCCGCCTATGAGAAAGGTCCGGGGCGGCTTCGGACCTTGCGGATAAAGATCGGCCGGAATGAGGACATTCGGCCGGTTTTCATTTGATTTCGGCCGCCGGGACTAGCCTTTTGCCCGGTCTCGGAAGGTTTGTTGCGCAGTCGCGGAAGGCGTGGCAGAAAGCCCCGGAACACGGTCGTGCTTCCGCCGGCTCCGCTTGCGGTCGGGCAATGCCGTGGGACCATGGATTTGACTTCGCCTCAACCACAAGAGACGTCCAATGCGGAAACCCGTGCGCAAGGTGGTGTTCCCGGTCGCCGGTCTCGGCACGCGCTTCCTGCCGGCCACCAAGGCCATCCCGAAAGAGATGCTGCCCCTGGTCGACCGCCCCCTGCTGCAGCACGCCGTCGAAGAGGCGCGCGCCGCCGGCATCGAGGATTTCGTTTTCGTCACCGGCCGTTCCAAGCGCGCCATCGAAGACCATTTCGACGCCGATACCGAACTGAACCGCACGCTTGAAGAGCGCGGCAAGCAGGACGCACTGGAGGAGGTCCGCCACAGCGAGATCGCCCCCGGCCGCTGCTTCTACACCCGCCAGCAGGTTCCGCTCGGCCTCGGCCACGCCGTGTGGTGCGCCCGCGCCCTGATCGGCAACGACCCGTTCGCCATCGTGCTGCCCGACGATTACGTCCAGGGCAAGACCCCCTGCCTGAAGCAGATGGTCGAGGCCTATGAGGAGGTCGGCGGCAACATCGTCGCGGTGGTCGACGTGCCGCGCGAACGCACCAGCAGCTACGGCATCCTGGACGTCGAGAAGGACGACGGCCGTCTGGCCACCGTCCGCGGCCTGGTGGAGAAGCCCAAGCCGGAAGAGGCGCCGTCGACCCTGTCGATCATCGGCCGCTACATCCTGCAGCCGGAAATCTTCGATCATCTGGAAAAGCAGCAGCGCGGCGCCGGCAACGAGATCCAGCTGACCGACGCCATGGCCAAGCTGATCGGCAACCAGCCCTTCCACGGCCTGCGCTTCGAAGGCACCCGCTACGACTGCGGCGACAAGGTCGGCTTCATCGAGGCGACGCTCGCCCACGCGCTGAACCGGCCGGACATGGCCGACAAGGTGCGCGAGATGCTGCGCAAATATTGCTGACCGACGGGCAGCATGCATGATGCCGCGCCCGCCCCGTCCCCTGACCCGGACGGCGGCGGGCACGTGCGTTCGTGCTGCGCCTTGGAGCAAGCCGGCCGATTCGGAGGCCGGACATGAGGAACGCCCGGCAAGGGCATCCCAGAGACATACAGGTTTCCTGACTTTCAAGGACTTGAGGGGGACGCGATGCGCATAGCGATGATCGGCACGGGCTATGTCGGCCTGGTCTCCGGCGCCTGCTTTTCGGAATTCGGCGTGCACGTCACCTGCGTCGACAAGGACGCGGGCAAGATCGAGCGGCTGAAGCGCGGCGAGATTCCGATCTACGAGCCCGGCCTGGACGACCTCGTCGCCCGCAACGTCGCGGCCGGCCGCCTGTCCTTCACGCTGGACCTGAAGGAGGCGATGCAGGGCGTCGACGCCGTGTTCATCGCGGTGGGCACCCCGTCGCGCCGCGGCGACGGCCATGCCGACCTGTCCTATGTCTATGGCGCCGCCGAGGAGATCGCCCGGCATCTCGACCACTACACGGTGGTGGTGACCAAGTCGACCGTGCCGGTCGGGACGGGCCGCGAGGTCGAGGCGATCATCCGCCGCGTGCGGCCCGACGCCGAGTTCGACATCGCCTCCAACCCCGAATTCCTGCGCGAGGGCTCTGCCATCGGCGACTTCATGCGGCCGGACCGCGTCGTCATCGGCGCCACTTCGGACCGCGCGGGCGAGGTGATGCGTCGGCTCTACCGGCCGCTCTACCTGATCGAGACGCCGATCGTGGTGACCTCGCTGGAGACGGCGGAGCTGACCAAATACGCCGCCAACACCTTCCTGGCCGCCAAGATCACCTTCATCAACGAGATCGCCGACCTGTGCGAGAAGGTCGGCGCCAACGTCCATGACGTGGCGCGCGGCATCGGGCTGGACGGCCGCATCGGCAAGAAGTTCCTGCACCCCGGTCCGGGTTACGGCGGCTCCTGCTTCCCGAAGGACACGCTGGCGCTGGTCCGCACCGCCCAGCAGGTGGGCAGCCCGCTGCGCATCATCGAGACGGTGGTGGACATCAACGACAAGCGCAAGAAGCAGATGGCCGAGCGCATCATCGCCGCCTGCGGCGGGTCTGTGGACGGCAAGACCGTCGCGGTGCTGGGCGTCGCCTTCAAGCCGAACACCGACGACATGCGCGACAGCCCGTCGCTGGACATCGTCCCGGCCTTGCAGGCGGCCGGCGCCCATGTGCGCGCCTTCGACCCGGCGGCGATGCACGAGGCCGAGAAGCTGCTGCCCGGCGTGGAATGGGCCAAGGACGCCTACGGCACCTTGGAAGGGGCCGACTGCGTCGCTATTCTCACGGAGTGGAACGAATTCCGCGCGCTCGACCTGCGTCGGGTGAAGTCGATGCTGAAGCGGCCGGTGATGATCGACCTGCGCAACATCTACAACCCCGAGGACATGGCGAAGGCCGGCTTCACCTATACCTCCATCGGCCGGCCGTCGCCGGCCGGCGGGATGGACCGCGGCTGACGGTCCAAAGACGGCGTCCAACAGAGGACTAACGAGACGATGAGCGAAGCCCATACCTTCCACCCCACGGTGCTGCGCGAGTACGACATCCGCGGCATCGTCGGCAAGACGCTGACCCCGGCGGACGCCCGCGCGGTCGGCCGTTCCTTCGGCACCGTGGTGGTGCGCAAGGGCGGCAAGACGGTCTGCGTCGGCTATGACGGCCGTCTGTCCTCGCCGGAACTGGAGGAGGCGCTGGTCGAGGGGCTGGTTTCCACCGGCCTGCACGTCCTGCGCATCGGGCTCGGCCCCACGCCGATGCTGTATTTCGCCACCCGCGACCGCGAGGCGGCGGCCGGCATCATGATCACCGGCTCGCACAACCCGCCGGACTACAACGGCATCAAGATGATGCTGGGCAAGGGTCCGGTCTACGGCCAGCAGATCCTGGAGCTCGGCACCATGGCGGCCAAGGCCGACTGGGAGCAGGGCCAGGGCTCGTCGGAGAAGATCGACGTCCAGGACGAGTATGTCGCCCGCCTGCTGAAGGATTATGACGGCACCCGCGACCTGAAGATCGCCTGGGACGCCGGCAACGGCGCGTCGGGCGAGATCCTGCGCCGCCTGACCGCCAAGCTGCCGGGCACGCATGTCCTGCTGTTCGACGAGATCGACGGCAACTTCCCCAACCACCATCCGGACCCGACGGTCGAAGCCAATCTGGTCGACCTGAAGAAGGCGGTGGCGGAGCATGGCTGCGACATCGGCATCGGCTTCGACGGCGACGGCGACCGCATCGGCGCCATCGACCACAAGGGCCGCGTGGTGTGGGGCGACCAGCTGGTCGCGCTCTATGCCGCCGACGTGCTGAAGAGCCATCCGGGCGCCACCATCATCGCCGACGTCAAGGCCAGCCAGGCCCTGTTCGACGAGATCGCCAAGCATGGCGGCAACCCGCTGATGTGGAAGACCGGCCACTCGCTGCTGAAGGCCAAGATGGCGGAGACCGGCTCGCCGCTGGCCGGCGAGATGTCGGGCCACATCTTCTTCGCTGACAAGTGGTATGGCTTCGACGACGCGCTCTATTGCGGCGTCCGCCTCGCCGGGCTGGTCAGCAAGCTGAACACCACGCTGGCGGACCTGCGCGACGGTCTGCCGGACATGGTCAACACGCCGGAGACCCGTTTCCAGATCGACGAGGAACGCAAGTTCGCCGTGGTCGAGGAGGTCAAGGGCCGCGTCAAGGCGTCGGGCGCCAAGGTCAACGACATCGACGGCGTCCGCGTGACGACCGACGACGGCTGGTGGCTGCTGCGCGCGTCCAACACCCAGGACGTGCTGGTGGCGCGGGCGGAGTCCTACAGCCAGGACGGGCTGGAGCGGCTGAAGAACGCGCTGATCGAGCAGCTGGTGGCCTCGGGGCTGTCGGCACCGTCCTTCGAGGGCGGCGGGTCGCACTGAGGTTTGAGGGTGGGGTATTCAGGCTTTGGCTGACGAATACCCCCATCCTCTAATTAAGGACTATTTCCGCCCTTGGATCAGGCTCTGAATGAAATCTGGGAGATCAGAGCGCTTTGCTACAATTCGTTCTGAGTGCTTAATTTTTTGACTGAGTAGTATGTTCGAAAATCCTCCATCTCCACGCCAAACGTCGCAGTGAGGAATGTATATGGCATGCAGCATATCGACGAAATCTGATTTTCGGGGCTTGAACCCTTTGTCTCTGCTTGAGCGTCCGTGATACGCCTCTAGTATATCAACGAAATATTCACCAAGTATTTCTGGGCCAAATACGGATCTGATATTTAAACTTTCAAGAGATCTCACCTTATCTTTCCATTGGTCAACAATGGCCCCACTTCCGGGGATAGTTGTTTCTGCTAGTTCGGGCCTGCTGTTGTAAAGTGCGACAAGCTTCTTGAGATCTTCCTTTGCTTTCTGCAGGGCCGCTTGGTGCTGCCCACATATTTTCGCGAAATCCTCAGAAAATTTTCTAACTTTTTCAGTCATGTCATGCCCGAGATTGACATATGTGTTTGATTTTCCGATAGAAAAGAAGGTGATCATAAATGCCCTTGGGTCTTGGAGTATTTTTTTATCCGCAGTTTTTTCCCATTCTAGAGGATACCAGCGACCGTCGTTTGTAAAAACATCGCCATCTAGATTTTCAGGGAATCTAAATGCATTATTCCCGCAGATTTTATGAATAGTATTCATTCTGTTTATTCTATCTTGAAAATGCTCTGGCGAAAAATCCTGCATTAGTTCAAATAAATTTTGGAACGAAAACCCTATAACAATTTCTTTTTCATGTAATTTTCTCATTAGAAAATCGTAGACAAAGGCGTCTTTTGCGTTCATTTGATCTGATGAGAACGCTGAATAGTCATTCGTGTCTAGGTAAATTACTAATGGACGCATTAAGTTCCTCCCTCTAAGGTTGTAACTAAAAATATATGTTAGATTTTACTCAAAGACAGAAAATTAGTGTTAGGGCAAGTTCCTAGAAAGATAGGGCGGCGCTACAGGGAAAACACATTTTCTCTTTGCTAAATCTAAGTTTTACGAATTCAAAGTACGTGCTTAGGAGGATAGCAGCAATCTCTTCCCAGAGCGACAGGGCGGTGGCTCCCGACCCTATCTGAAACTCGCCAAATGCCGCCTGAACCGCGCCAGGCTCCAGGCGAAGAACAGCGCGCCGATCCCGGCGGTGGCGGCGAACCTGGGCCACACCACGTCGAAGCCCGCCCCGCGGAACAGGATGGCCTGGGCGAAGGCGACGAAATGGGTCGAGGGTGACAGCTGCATCGCCGTCTGCAGCCAGTCCGGCTCGCTTTCCAGCGGGGTGAAGCCGCCGGACAGCATGTTCATCGGCAGCACGATCAGGATGAACAGCAGGCCCAGCTGCGGCATCGACCGCGCCACGGTGCCGAGGAAGATGCCGAGCGCCGTCGCGAAGAACAGGTACAGCGCCGTCCCCGCCAGGAACAGCGGCACCGATCCGGCCAGCGGCACCGACAAGAGGCCGCGCAGCACCGCATAGAGCGCCACCAGCGTCAGCACCAAAATCACCGCGCCGTTGGCCAGCACCTTGGCGGCCATGATCTCGGCCGGGCGGACCGGCATCACCAGCAGATGTTCCAGCGTGCCGTGTTCGCGCTCGCGGATCAGGGCGGCGCCGGCCAGCAGCACCGCCAGCATGGTGACGTTGCTGACCACCGACATGGTGCCGGTGAACCATTTGGTGTCCAGCGCCTCGTTGTAGGCGACGCGGACCTGCAGGCTGACCGGGGCGGCGGTTCCCTCGGCCTCTCGGCGGACGAAGCGGCCGACCTCGTCATCGACGATGCCCTGGATGGTGCCGGCGCCGATGCCGGCCTGCATCATCGCGGTGGCGTCGATCAGCAGCTGGATCGCCGGGCTGCGGCCGGCCAGCACGTCGGCCTGGAAGTTCGGCGGGATGTCGAGGACGAAGGTGTAGCGGGCCGAATCCATCGCCGGATCGACTTCGGCATGGCCGATCATCGCCGGGGTCTGGAACTCGGGGCCATGGAAGCTGGAGGCCAGACGCTGCGACAGGGTCGAGCGGTCCTCGTCGACGATGGCGATGGCGGCGTTGTGCAGTTCGTGCGAGATGCCGGTCGCCTGGGAGTAGACGGAGAAGGTGAAGGAATAGACGACGAAACCCAGCATGAAGACGTCGCGCAGCAGGCTGATCCACTCCTTGCGTGCCAATGTCAGGCTGTTGCGGAGGAAGCGCGTCATGGCTCAGCGCTCCTGTTTCGGCAGGAAGGCGACGCCGAGCGCCAGGAAGACGGGGATGAAGGCGGCGGTTGCCAGGATGAAGGGGAGAAGTTCGGCCAAGCCCAGGCCCTTGGTGAAGGCGCCGACGGAGATCTTCAGGAAATGGGTGGTCGGGAACAGCGTGCCGAACAGCCACGCCCCGCCTTCCAGCGTCGCCACCGGCTGCAGCATGCCGGAGAATTGCGTCGCCGGCAGCATGGTGACGATGGCGGTGCCGAACACCGCCGCCGTCTGGGTCGCGGTGAAGACGGAAATCAGCAGCCCCAGCGCCGTGGTCGCCACCACATAGACCAGCCCGCCCAGCAACAGCCCGAACAGGCTGCCCTTCACCGGCACGCCGAACAGGGTGACCGCCATGACGACCATCAGCAGCAGGTTGAAGGCGGCCAGCCCGATATAGGGCAGCTGCTTGCCCAGCAGGAATTCCAGCCGCGTCACCGGGGTGACGTAGAGGTTGGTGATGGAGCCCAGCTCCTTCTCCCGCACCACGCCGAGCGCGGCGAGGATGGCGGGGATGAAGACCAGCAGCAGGCCGATGGTGCTGGGCACCATGGCGTCCAGGCTGCGGAAGGCCTGGTTGTAGCGGTAGCGCATCTCCACTGTGGCGGCCGGGGCGGGCAGGGTGACGCCGGACGCGATGGCGGCATCCTGGATGAAGCGCTGGTGCAGGCCGGAGACGTAGCCCTGGATCGTCTCCGCCCGGAAGGGCATGGCGCCGTCGATGCGCACCGCCACCTCCGGAGTTCTGCCGCGGCGGAGGTCGCGGCCGAAGCCCTCGGGGATCTCGATGGTCAGCGACGCCTCGCCCCGTTGCAGGCGCAAGGACAGGTCGCGGGCATCCACGGCCGGCGGGGTGGCGCGGAAGCTGCGCGAGCCGTCGAACTGCTCGATATAGGCGCGGCTTTCCGGCGTGCGGTCGTGGTCGAGCACGGCGAAGGTCAGGTTCTCCACATCCATGGTGATGCCGAAGCCGAAGACCAGCATCAGCAGCACCGTGCCGAGCAGGGCGACGGTGAGGCGGACGGGGTCGCGGCGCAGTTCGAGGGTTTCGCGCCATGCGTAGGCGAGAAGGCGGCGGCGGGAGAGGGGGATGCGGGGCGAAGGAGCGGGATTTCCCGCGTGGCCGTCGTTTTCGGCGAAGACCGCCTGTCCGCAGCGACCGTCATTCCCGCGAAGGCGGGAATCCACCCGGTTCAGCGCTTTGGTGGCAGAGTTTCCTGGATCCCCGCCTTCGCGGGGATGACGTGCTTGTGAAGGAAGGGCATCGGTGGTGTTGGAGGGTGCTTCCTCCCCCTCTGCCTGCTCCATAAATCCGATGAAGGCGTCGTCCAGGCTGTCGGCCTGCTGTTGGCGGCGCAGTTCGTCGGGCGGGCCGGCGGCGATGACGCGGCCGGCGTTCATGAAGGCGACCCGGTCGCAGCGCGCCGCCTCGTTCATGAAATGGGTGGAGACGAAGATCGTCACCCCCTGGTCGCGCGACAGCGCGATCAGGTCGCGCCAGAACTGGTCGCGAGCCACCGGATCGACGCCGGAGGTCGGTTCGTCGAGGATCAGCAGCTCCGGTTCGTGCAGGATAGCAACGGCCAAGGACAGCCGCTGCCGCACGCCCAGCGGCAGGCGGTCGGCCACCGCGTCGATGTAGGGGGACAGGCCGAAGCGCTCCACCAGTGCCGCCAACCGGGTGTCGGCATCCGCGAGGTCGAACAGCCGGGCGTGCAGGTCCAGGTTCTGGCGCACCGTCAGCTCGCCATAGAGCGAGAAGGCCTGCGCCATGTAGCCGACGCGGCGGCGGCTTTCCAGATCGCCGGCATCCACCGGCTTGCCGAACAGCCGCGCCTCTCCCGCCGTGGCGGGCAAGAGACCGGTCAGCATCTTCATGGTGGTGGTCTTGCCGCAGCCGTTGGATCCCAGGAAGCCGAAGATCTCGCCGCGGCCGATGCGGAAGCCGATGTCCGACACCGCGGTGAAGTCGCCGAAGCGGCGGGTCAGGCCGATGGCCTCGATGGCGGGTTCGGCTCCGGCCGGCTCGGGCGGGCGGGGCGGCACGATCAGGCGTCGATGGCCGCGCCGGGCATCCTCCGGCAGCAGGGCGACGAAGGCCTCCTCCAGGTCGGCGGCGCCGGTCTGCGCCTTGACCGCGGCGGGGGTGTCGTGGGCCAGCAGGCGGCCGGCGTTCATCATCACGACCCGGTCGAACCGCTCCGCCTCGTCCATGTAGGAGGTGGCGACCAGCACGGTCATGCCGGGGCGGCCGGCGCGGATGCGGTCGATCAGCTCCCAGAACTGGCGGCGGGAGAGCGGATCGACGCCGGTCGTCGGCTCGTCGAGGATCAGCAGGTCGGGGTCGTGCAGCAGGGCGCAGCACAGGCCGAGCTTCTGCTTCATGCCGCCCGACAGCTTGCCGGCCGGGCGGTCGGGGAAAGGGGCGAGGCCGGTGGCGTCCAGCAGGTCGGCGATGCGGTGCCGGCGCTCCGCGGCGTTCAGGCCGAACAGGCGGCCGAAGAACTGGAGGTTCTCGGCGACGCTGAGGTCTGCATAGAGGTTGCGGCCGAGACCCTGCGGCATATAGGCGATGCGCGGCTGGAGGGCGGCGCGGCCATGGCGGTCGGCGACGTCGGTGCCGAGAACGCGGACGCTGCCCTGCTGGATCTTCTTGGCGGTGGAGATCAGCCCGAGCAGGGTCGATTTGCCGACGCCGTCCGGGCCGATGATCGCGACGCTGACGCCGGCGGGAATGTCGAGCGATGCGTCCTCCAGCGCCACCGTCCCGCCATAGCGGTGCCGCACGCCGGACAGCGAGACGGCGGGGGCGGGGGTCATGAGCGGGGACCTTGGGTGGAGGAGAGGGGCACCTCCCGCGTCAGGGTCGATTCCAGCCAGTCGGGCCAAGCCGCCTTGTCGTCCAGCTTCACATAGGCCATGCCGGTCAGGCCGGTCTTCACCCGCTCGATGTAGCGGGTCACCAGCGCTTCGGGGACGCGGGCCTTGACGCGGAACATCATGCGGTCGCGTTCGGACTTGGTCTCCACCTGCTTGGGCGTGAACTGGGCGCGCGGGGCGACGAAGGTGACGGTCGCGGGAATCGCCGTGTCGGGAACGGCGTCCAGCAGGATGCGGGCGTCGGCGCCGAGCGCCAGGTTTCCGGCGGTGTCGGTCGGCAGGAAGAAGGTCATGTAGACGTTGGACAGGTCGAGCAGCGTTGCCGCCTTGCCGCCGGCCGCCAGCACCTCGCCGGGTTCGGACAGGCGGTAGAGGACGCGGGACTTGCTCGGGGCCTTCAGCACGCCGTCGGCGACCAGATCGGTCAGCCGGTCGACGTCGCCGGCCGCGGCGGCGATGGATTCGTCGGCGCTGGCGAGGTGGCTCTTGGCGGCGTCGAGCGCGGCGTCGGCGGTGCGGCGGCTGTTGCGGGCCTGATCGACGCGCTGTTCGGCGACATGGCCCTTGCCGAACAGGATCAGCGCCCGTTCCATCTCCTTGGCGGCGAAATCGGCCTCGCTGGCGCGCTGGGCGACCAGGGCGACGGCTTCCTCGCGGGCGCGGCGGGTCTGGCGCAGCTGCGCCTCGGCGGAGCGGAGCTGCGCCTCCAGGTCGCGGGTATCGAGCGTGGCGATGACGGCGCCGGCCTCCACCAGATCGCCCTCCTGCACCGGGATGGTCAGGACGCGGGCGGCGTATTTGGTGGCGACGTCGATCTCGTTCGCCTCGATCCGGCCATTGCCGGAAGCGAAGCCGGCGGGCAGGCGGTTGCCCTGCATCGCCCGCCAGCCATAGGCGGCCCCGGCGCCGAGCAGCGCCAGCAGGGCCAGGGCGATGAGAACACGCTTGACGGTCATGGCTGCGCTCCCTTGCCTGCTTTGTCGTCAATGTCCGGCATGCGACGCAGGGTCAACAGAGCTTTCCCGATCGGTGTCTGTCGCCACAAGATGTCGAAGCGTCAGCATGGGGACAGTCTACGACAGGCCGCGCCGAACAGAGACGCCCAGCCTGCGCGCCAGCCATTCCCGCCCTTGCGCGTCGCGTTTGATCCCGATCATTGGCAGGGCGGGGCGGCCGTGCTTATGGGAGCGGGGCTATCGCCCCAGAGTCTGCCTGACCCACCCCACCAGCGCCGGCAGCGGCATGGCGCCGGCCGTGCGGGCGATCTCGCGGCCGTGATGGACCAGCACCAGCGACGGGATGCTGCGGATGCCGAACCGGGCGGCGAGGTCCGGCGAAGCCTCCGTGTCGATCTTGGCGAGGCGGAGCCGGGGTTCCAGCTGTGCCGCCGCCTGGGCGAACACCGGGGCCATCATGCGGCAGGGACCGCACCAGTCGGCCCAGAAATCGATCAGCAGGGGCAGGTCGCCGCGTTCGGCATGGGCGGCGAAGCGGCTGGCGTCGAGCGCCACCGGCTTGCCTTCGAACAGCGGCTTGCCGCAGCGTCCGCATTTGCCGCCGCCGAGCCGGGCCGTAGGCACGCGGTTCAGGGTGTCGCAGTGCGGGCAGGCGACGTGCAGGCTGTCGGCGCCTGTGGAAGACTGGGTGCCTGTGGAAGAATGGCCTGAAGACTGGGCGGTGGTCGGCATGGCGGGGCTCCTTCCCCTGGCAGCGGTTCCACCGTCGATGTATGGGGCCGGGGCCATCCGCTCAAGGTGGGCCGCTCAAGGTGGGCCGCCCAAGGTGGGATGCCCAAGGCGCACGGTGCCTACTCCCGCCGGCCCATCAGCCCTTCCAGCTTGGCGAAATCCACATACTGCGCCGGCCGGTCCTTCAACAGGTCCGGGGCGGCCTGGGCATTCTCCCGCGCGCATTCGGCGACATAGCGGGCCAAGAGGTCGCGCATGACCTCGGCCAAAGGCGTCTGCCGCTGGCGTGCGTAATTCTTGGCGACATCTTTGATTCGGCGATCAACGCGCAAAGAGATCGTCGCCTTCTTTGGATGAAATGGATCTCCGATCATGACGATCCCCCACCAATCTTGCCGATCCTCGTCATTTGGATATGCCGGATCGGCGGTGGATACAAGGATCGTCGGGAAGAGGGGAGATAAATCTTGGGGATGATAACTTGTGAATTTGTGTGGATAAAATTTCCGCTGGTTTTCTTCTCCACAGAATCTGTGGATAGATGTGTGTGCAATCCCCGAACAGAATCATCCACATCCTTCGCGCCAGCCTGTCCGGCCTGTGGATGACTGGGTTTGCTTATTTTTTTAGGCATTGCTGGCATGCCGGGGGAACCCGGACCGCCGACCAGCCGCAGGCGGCCGGCGGGGGACAGGTCGGGCAGGATGGAGAGGACGGTTTCCTCCGTCAGCTCGATCATCTGGCGGCGCTTGGCGCGGGCCGCTTCGGTCGCGACGCGCAGGGAGTCGTAGTCGACGGGCTCGGCCTGCAGCAGGGCGCGCACCCGCTGCCCGGCCTCGCGGTATTCCCCGGTCAGCGCGTCATAGCGCGGGCGCAGCGGCTCGAAGGCGGCACGCAGGCGCCGGGCGTCGGCATCGGTGAGGTCGGCGGCCATCCGCTCGACGAAGCGGTCGGGCATCGGCTGGTGAGGGGACTGGTGGAACGGCGGGGGAGACTGGCGGACGGTCGCGACCAGCATCGCGCCCAGGAACAGGTTCAGCGCCAGCGAGACCAGCGCCAGCATGCGCAGGCCCGGCCGCCGCAGGAATTGACGGAGCGCGGCGAAACCGCTCATCGGGACTCTCCGTCGAACAGCGTGACGACGTCATCGTGCAGCAGGGCCAGTTCCTGGCCGCGCGGCGTCGGGGCGGCGGGTGCCGGCAGCGTCCCGGCGAGCCAGCCGCCGGTGAGCCAGCCCAGCGCCAGCAGGGCGGCGCAGAAGCCCGCCACCGTCCGCCGCGGCATCCGCCCCAGCAACAGCAGCACAAGCCCGTCCTGCGGCACGGCGCGGGCGGTGGCGCCGGCGGCCGACAGCAGGCGGTCGATGCGGGCATCCTCCACCATGGGCGGGCTGCCGGACAGCAACCGGTCGAAGGCCAGCGCCTCGTCCGCCGCGGCCCGCAGCGCAGGCGAACGGGCAAGCGCGGCCTCCGCCCCGGCGCGCAGCTCGGGCGGCCAGCGGTTCGGGGAAGCGCCGTAGTCGTCCAGGTGGCGGAGGAAGTCTCGGTCGGTCATGGAATCCTCCCTCATGGGACATCGGCGGAGGTGAGCGCGCTCTTCAGTGCCGAGCGGGCGCGGGCGAGCAGCGAGGCGAAGGCGGTCTCACTCATGCTCAGCACCTCGGCGGCCTGCCGCAGGCTGAGCCCCTCCTGGTGGAACAGCACCACGGCGGCGCGCTGGCGGTCGGGCAAGGCGGCCAGCGCCCGGTTGACGCGCTCCGCCGTCTGGCGTTCGGCGATGCGGGCGAGCGCGTCGGGAGACTCGTCGGGCGGATCGCCGGCCTCCTCCAGCGGCGACCAGCCGGGGCGGCGGCCGCGGTCGATGGCGAGGTTCATCACGATGCGGTAGAGCCAGGTGGTGAAGGAGGCCCGCCCGCCGTCCCAGCGCCCGGCATGCTGCCAGACCCGCAGGAAGGCCTCCTGCGCGATCTCGTCGGCATCGGACGGGTTGCCGGTCATCCGCTGGGCGAGCGCCACGGTGCGGCGCATGTGGCGGGCGGCCAGCCGGTCGAACGCCGCGGCATCGCCGCCGGCCACGCGGGCCATCAACTCGTCGTCCGTGCCGCTGGCCTCGATCACCGGGAGTCCGCTCATGCCGTGGGCGGGAACTATGCCCAACAGGATGGAGAGGCGCCAGGGGGACGAGGACAATGTTCCCTCTGCCGTCCCGGGAGAGGGCGTGGAGCCGACGGCCATAGGCCGGACGAGCGCCGAAAGGCGATCGTAGGCGGAATGCAGTCGCGAGGCTTGCGAGCGACTTCGGGGCCCATGCGCAGCATGGGAAGGGTGAGGGGTGATCCAAGGAACCATGCGGCTCGGGATTCTTGAATGACCCCTCACCCTCCCCGCGCCTTCGGCGCGGGTCCCCTCCCTCTCCCGGGGCGGGAGAGGGCGTTTATCCCCGAGCAGCACCACGCCCATCCCGCCCCCCTATTCCGCCGGGGCGGCGATGGCGGCGCGGCGGTTGCGGCGCATCGCCAGCCGTTCCAGCGTCAGATAGACCACCGGCGTGGTGTAGAGCGTCAGCATCTGGCTCACCAGCAGGCCGCCGATGATGGCGACGCCCAGCGGGCGGCGGATCTCGCCGCCGGTGCCATAGTCGAAGGCGAGCGGAACCGCGCCCAGCAAGGCCGCCATCGTCGTCATCATGATCGGGCGGAAGCGGACCAGCCCCGCTTCGCGGATCGCCTCCAAGGGCGACAGGCCGCGCTCGCGCTCCGCCTCCAGGGCGAAGTCGATCATCATGATGGCGTTCTTCTTGACGATGCCGATCAGCAGGATGATGCCGATCAGCGCCACGATCGACAAATCGTAGCCGGTCAGGATCAGCGCGATCAGCGCCCCGAGGCCGGCCGACGGCAGGGTCGACAGGATGGTCAGCGGGTGGATCAGGCTCTCGTACAGAACGCCCAGCACGATGTAGATGGTGATCAGCGCCGCCAGGATCAGCAGCGGCTGGCTGGAGGAGGATTGCTGGAAGGCCCGCGCGTCGCCCTGGAAGCCGGCGCGGATGCCGGCCGGCATGCCGATGTCCTCCGCCGCGCGCTGGATCACCTCGGTCGCCTGGGACAGCGAGACGCCGGGCGCGAGGTCGAAGGTCAGGTTGGCGACCGGAAAGCCGCTCTGGTGCTGGATGCTGGAGGCCTGGTTGCCGATGACGACGCGCGACACCGCCGACAAGGGCACCATGCCGTCGCGGCCCGGCACGTAGATGCGCTTCAGGTCATCGGGGCCGAGCGCCTCGCGCGGATCGACCTCCAGCACCACCTTGTGCTGGTTCTGCGCCAGATACATGGTGGAGACCTGCCGCTGGCCGAAGGCGTCGTACAGCGTCGCCTCCAGTTCGCTCAAGGTCACGCCGAGGCGCGCGGCGGCGTCGCGGTCGACGATCACATTGGCCTGGATGCCGCCGTTCTGGCGGTCGTTGGCGACGTCCACCAGCTCCGGCAGGGTGCGCATCTTTTCCACCAGCTTGGGCGCCCATTCGTTCAGCGCGGCGATGTCGGGATCCTGCAGGCTGTAGCGGTACTGGCTGCGGCCCTGGAAGCCGCCGACGCGGATGTCCTGCACCGGCATCAGGAACAGCTGCACCCCCGGCACCTTGCCGGCGCGCATGCGCAGCCGCTGGGTGACGGTCGCCAGATCCTCGCGCTCCGCCTTCGGCTTGAGCGCGATGAAGATCTGGCCGGAATAGGTGCCGCCCGGCCCGCCGCCGCCGATGGTGCCGCCGACGCTGGCGACCGCCGGATCGCCGGCCACCGCCTCCTGCAAGGCGCGCTGGCGCGTGACCATGGCGGTGAAGGAGATGTCCGGCGGCGGGTCGCTGAAGCCCATCAGCAGCCCGGTGTCCTGCTGCGGCACGAAGCCCTTCGGCACCTGCCCGTAGAGCCAGACGCTGACGCCGACGATGGCGAAGGTCGCCGCCAGCATGGTGCGGCGATGGGCCAGCACCCAGTCCAGCCCGTCGGCATAGAGCCCGAACAGCCGGTCGCCGATCCAGGCGAGCGCGCGGGCAAGCCGTCCGGGGGGCTTGCGCTCCGAGTCCGGCTGCAGCAGGTGGGCGCACATCATCGGGGTCAGGGTCAGCGAGACCACCGCAGACACCGCGATGGCGACCGACAGCACCACCGCGAATTCGCGGAACAGCCGGCCCTGAATGCCGCCCATGAACAGGATGGGGATGAAGACGGCGACCAGAGACAGGCTGATCGACACCACGGTGAAGGCGACCTGCCGGGCGCCCTTCACCGCCGCCTCGAAGGGTTTGGCGCCCTTTTCGATGTGGCGGACGATGTTCTCGATGACGACGATGGCGTCGTCCACCACGAAGCCGACCGAGATGGTCAGCGCCATCAGCGAGAAATTGTCCAGGCTGTAGCCGACGATCCACATCACGCCGAAGGTGCCCGCCAGCGACAGCGGCACCGAGGCCGCCGGGATGATCGTGGCCCACAGGCGGCGCAGGAACAGCGCCATCACCATCACCACCAGCGCCACGGTGATCGCCAGCGTCTTCTGCACGTCGTCGATCGAGGCGCGGATGGTCGGCGTGCGGTCGGTGCGCACCGAAAGCTGCACCCCCGGCGGCATCCAGCCGCGCAGGGTCGGCAGTTCGGCGCTCACCCGGTCCACCGTTTCCACCACGTTGGAGCCCGGCTGCTTCTGGATGTTGATCAGCACCGCGCGTTGGCCGTCCTGCCAGGCTGCGGTGCGGCTGTTCTCCGGCGCCTCGATCACCTCGGCGACATCGCCGAGCCGGATGGTGGCGCCGTTCTTCTCGGTTACGATCAGCCGGCGGTAGGCGTCGGCGCCGAACAGCTGGTCGCTGGCGCCGATCGACCAGGATTCATGGGTGCCGTCGAAGCTGCCCTTGGGGCCGTTGGCGTTGGCGCGCGAGATGGCGCTGCGGATCGTCTCCAGGCTGACGCCCATGTTGGCGGCGGCGGTGGCGTTGACGCGCACGCGCACCGCCGTCTTCTCCGCCCCGTTGATGGAGACCTGGGCCACCCCCTCGATCTGGCTCAGCCGCTGGCCGATGACGCTGTCGGCGAGGTTGTAGAGTTCCGATGGCGCCAGGGTGGTGGAGGTCATGGCGAGCGTCATCACCGGCGCGTCGGCCGGGTTGATGCGCCGCATCTTGGGCGGGCTGGGCAGGTCGGCCGGCAGGTCGCCGCCGGCGGCGTTGATCGCCGCCTGCACGTCGCGCGACGCCGCCTCCACGTCGCGGTTCAGGTCGAACTGCACGACGACGGAGGTGCTGCCGAGCTTGCTGTTCGACGTCATCTCGGTGATGCCGGCGATGCGGGACAGCCGCCGTTCCAGCGGGGTGGCGACGGAGGCCGCCATCGTCTCCGGGCTGGCGCCGGGAAGCGACGCGGTGACGACGATGGTCGGGAATTCCACCTGCGGCAGCGGCGCCACCGGCAGGAAGCGGTAGGCGACCATGCCGAGGATCATCAGCCCGATCATCAGCAGCGAGGTGCCGACCGGCCGTTCGATGAAGGGGGCGGAGAGCGACAGCTTGGCGGCCGACAGCTTGGGGGAGGCCATGGGCGGCTACTCCGCCGCCGCGCGGCCGGGCGCCCGGTCGTTGCCCGGCAGTGCCGCCGCCTTGGACCCCGGCCGCAGCCAGCGCCGCAGGCGGGTGCCCAGCCGGTCCATGTAGAGATAGACCACCGGCGTGGTGTAGAGCGTCAGCACCTGGCTCAGCACCAGACCGCCGACGATGGCGATGCCCATCGGCTTGCGCAGCTCCGATCCCGTGCCGTTCTCCAGCGCCAGCGGCAGGGCACCCAGCAGGGCCGCCATCGTCGTCATCATGATCGGGCGGAAGCGCAGCAGCGACGCCTCGTAGATCGAGCGTTCCGGCGCCATGCCCTGGTGGCGTTCGGCCTCCAGCGCGAAGTCGATCATCATGATCGCGTTCTTCTTGACGATGCCGATCAGCAGCACGATGCCGACCAGCGCGATCAGCGACAGGTCGTGGCCGGTCGCCATCAGCGCCAGAAGCGCGCCGATGCCCGCCGAGGGCAGGGTCGACAGGATGGTGACGGGGTGGATCGTGCTCTCGTACAGGATGCCAAGCACGATGTAGACCGCGACCACCGCCGCCAGGATCAGCCAGGGCTGGGTTTCCAGCGAGCTGCGGAACTCGGCGGCCGTGCCGGCGAAGCGGGCGGTCGCGGTGTCGGGCATGCCGATGCTGTCGCGCGCCTGCTGGATCGCCGTGACCGCCGCCCCCAGCGAGACGCCGTGCGCCACGTTGAAGGACAGGGTGACGGAGGGGAACTGGCCCTGGTGGGTGATGACCAGGGGCGCGGTCCTGCGCTCCACCGACACCACGGCGCCCAGGGGCACCACGCCGCCGTTGCCGGACTTCACATAGATCTTGGACAGCGACGCCGGATCCATCTGGAAGGACGGCTCCACCTCCAGGATCACGCGGTATTGGTTGGTCTGGGTGTAGATGGTGGAGACCTGCCGCTGGCCGAAGGCGTCGTACAGCGTATCGTCGATGGCCTGCGGCAGCACATTCAGGCGGGATGCGGCGTCGCGGTCGATGGTCAGGTAGACCTGAAGCCCGTCCGGCTGCTGGTCGGTCGCCACGTCGGTCAGCTCCGGCCTTGCGCGGAGTGCGTCGAGCAGGCGCGGGGTCCAGTTCTCCAGCTCGCGCGGGTCGGCGTCCTGCAGGACATACTGGTATTGGGTGCGGCTGACGCGGCTGTCGATCTGCACGTCCTGCACCGCCTGCATGAACAGCGAAACGCCCTTCAGATCGCCGGTGGCGGCGCGCAGGCGGGCGATGATCTCCTCCGCCGAGGAGGTCCGCTGGTCGCGCGGCTTCAGCGCGATGGTCAGGCTGCCGGTGTTGGTGGTGGCGTTCACCGTGCCGGTACCGACGAAGCTGGCCACCCCGGCCACGTCGGGGTCGCGGCGGACGATGTCGGCGACCTCGCGCTGCCGCTCCGCCATCGCCTTGACCGAGATGGACGGGGCTGCGTCGGTCACGCCGGTGATGACGCCGGTGTCCTGCTGCGGCAGGAAGCCCTTGGGCACCACGTCATAGAGGTAGAGCGTGGCGGCCAGCGTGGCGATGGTGAAGATCAGCGTCGCCGGCTGGTGGCGCAGCACGACGCGCAGCGAGGCGGCGTAGCCGTTCAACAGCGCGTCGAAGCCGCGCTCGGTCCAGCGGAAGACGGCGTTGGGCCTGCTTTCAGTTTCGGGCTTGAGCAGGCGGGCGCACATCATCGGCGTCAGCGTCAGCGAGATCGCCGCCGACACCAGAACCGCGATGGACAGGGTAATGGCGAACTCGCGGAACAGCCGGCCGACCACGCCGCCCATGAACAGCAGCGGGATGAACACCGCGATCAGCGACAGGGTCAGCGAAACGACCGTGAAGCCGATCTGGCGCGCCCCCTTGAGGGCCGCCGGCAGCGGCTTCTCGCCCTTCTCGATGTGGCGGACGATGTTCTCGATCATCACGATGGCGTCGTCGACGACGAAGCCCGACGCGATGGTCAGCGCCATCAGCGACAGGTTGTCCAGGCTGAAGCCGCACAGCGCCATGATGCCGAAGGTGCCGATCAGCGACAGCGGCAGCGCCGCCGCCGGGATCACCGTCGCCCACGCCTTGCGCAGGAACAGGAAGATCACCAGCACCACCAGCCCGGCGGTCAGCACCAGCGTCTTCTGCACGTCCACCACCGAGGCGCGGATGGTCTCCGTCCGGTCGGTCAGCACCGCCATGTGGATCTGCGGCGGCAGCGTGGCCTGCAGCGACGGCAGCAGGGCGCGGATGCGGTCCACCGTGTCGATGATGTTGGCGCCGGGCTGGCGCAGCACGTTCAGCAGCACCGCCGGCTTGCCGTCGTGCCAGGCCGCCAGCCGGGTGTTCTCCACCGAATCGACCACGGTGCCGATGTCGGACAGCCGCACCGGGCCGCCGTTCTTGTAGGTGACGATGATCGGGCGGTAGGCGGCGGCGGTCTCGATCTGGTCGTTGACGCCTATCGACCAGGACTGGCGCGGGCCGTCGAAGCTGCCCTTCGGCGCGTTGACGTTGGCCTGGGTGATGGTGGTCCGCACATCCTCCAGCGTCAGGCCGAGACCGGCGACGGCGGCGGGATTGACCTGCACGCGCACGGCGGGGCGCAGGCCGCCCTCGATCCCGACATAGCCGACGCCGTCGACCTGGGACAGCTTCTGCGCCAGCAGCGTGTCGGCGGCGTCGCTGACGGTCTCCAGCCGCAGGGATTCCGAACTCAGCGCCAGCACCATCACCGGCGTGTCGGCCGGATTGACCTTGTCATAGACCGGCGGGTTCGGCAGGCCCTTGGGCAGCGTGCCCGATGCGGCGCTGATCGCCGATTGCACGTCCTGCGAGGCGGCGTCGATGTCGCGGGACAGGTCGAACTGCAGCGTGATGACCGACAGCCCGAAGGAGCTGGTCGAGATCATCGAGGAGATGCCGGCGATCTGGCCGAGCTGCCGTTCCAGCGGCGCGGTGACGGAGGACGCCATCACGTCGGGGGCCGCCCCCGGCAGTTGGGTGGTGACGCGCACCGTCGGGAAATCGACCGTCGGCAGCGAGGAGATCGGCAGTGTGCTGTAGCCCAGCAGGCCCAGCAGCACGACCGCCAGCATCAGCAGCCCGGTGGCGACCGGCCGCAGGATGAAGGGGGCGGAGATGTTCATGAGGGCTGCCGCCCGTCACGCTGGCCGGGCTGGCCGGGAGGGGGAGCGGTGCCGTTGTTCTCGCGCTGCTGCCGCTCGCGCCGCCGCTCCTCGCGGGCGGTCGGATCGGGCGCGGTGCCGGTGGGTGCGTTTGCAGCGGGTGCAGCCCCAGCCGGTGCGGCGGACGCGATGGGCTCGACGATGCGCACCTTGGAGCCGGGCTGCAGGCGGTATTGGCCGTCCACCACCACGCGCTCGCCGGGGGCCAGGCCATCGTCGACGATGGCCTTGTTCTCCTCCTGGCGGGCGACCTTGATCGGGCGCTGCTCCACCGTCAGGTCGTCCTTGATGACATAGGCGTAGGTGCCCTGCGGCCCGCGCTGCACCGCCGTCGAGGGCACCGTGGTGGCGTCTCGGCGGATGGTGGACAGCAGGCGGACATTGACGAACTGGCCGGGCCACAGCTTTTGCGGGTCGTTCGGCATCTGCGCCTTCAGGCGGATGGTGCCGGTGCCGCTGTCGATCAGGTTGTCCACCACGGCGAGAGAGCCGGTGTCGAGCACGCGCCGGCCCTCGCGGTCCTGCACCTCCACCTTGACCGGGCCCTGAGCCTGGGCGGCCAGCACGGCGGGGAGCTGCTTCTCCGGCAGGGTGAAGAGCACGGCGATGGGCTGGATCTGGGTGATGGTGGCGATGCCGCTCTGGTCGCTCGCCCGCACCACATTGCCCTGGTCGACATTGCGCAGGCCGATGCGGCCGCTGATGGGGGCGGTGACGGTGGTGTAGTTCAGCTGGACCCGCACCGCCTCGATCGCCGCCTCGTCGGCGCGGATCTGCGCTTCGTACTGGGCGACCAGCGCGCGCTGGGTGTCGACCGTCTGGCGCGACGCGAACTCCTTCAGGTTCATGTTGCGCTCCAGGTCGCGGCGGGCGTTGGCGAGCTGCGCCTCGTCCTGCGCCTTCTTCGCCTCGGCCTGGGCCAGCTGGGCCTGGAGCGCGCGGGAATCGATGGTCGCCAGCAGGTCGCCGGCCTTCACCAGCTGGCCTTCCTGCAGCGAGACGCGCTGAAGCTCGCCATCGACGCGGGCGCGCACGGTGACGGTGTTGAAGGCCTGGATCGTGCCGATGCCGTCGAACCAGATCGGCACGTCCTCGCGAGCCACCGTGCCGGCCTGCACTGCCACCACGGCGTTGCGGGAGCCGCCCTCAGGGCCGGGAGGGGCGCCGGGCGGACCGGGGGGCGGACCGCCGGCACCGGCGAACGGCGGTGTCGCAGGGGTGGTCAGCTTCTGCTGAACCGCGTAGCCGATGCCGCCGACCAGACCGGCGAGAACCACACCGGCGATCACCGGCTTCCAACGAATCGTCATGACTGTCCCGACGCTTGCCGGGAGGGCCGCAGGGCCGCCCCGGTCTTTCCCTAGTGCCCTTGATACGGGGCGGCGGTGCCAATTCGTCGGGGAGGCGGGAGAAATTTTTTCTGCGCCGGGGCAGTCAGCGCATCGTGCCTGCCGGGTTGGGCGCGGACGCCAGGGCGGCGCGGGCCATCGCCAGCGCGCCGTCGCGCGAGCGGGCGGCGGCGACGAAGCGGTTCAGGTGGCAGAAGATGGCATCCTCCACACCGCAGACGCGGGCGAGCTCGGCATCGCGCAGGCCCGCCCAGGCCGCGGGCAGCGGCAGCTTCTGGGCGAAGCTGCCCGGTTCCGGCGGCATGCAGCCGACCATCCAGGCTTCGCCGCCCTTGTCGGGATAGACGGCGAACAGCACCGGCAGGTCCGCCTCATGCGCCGGTCCCTGCCAGGGCATGCCGCGGCCGAGCTCCAGGATGCGCGGGTCGGCCGAGCGGGCATGCGCCTCCAGCACGATGTCGCGGGCGGCGATCCGGGCGCGGATCTGTTCGATGCGGCCGTCGAGGACGGCGCCCGCGATTTCCGCCGCGCGGGCGAAGCGCTCGTCCTCGGCCGGCGCCCGGTCGGCCGTGGCGGCATCCCAGGGCAGGTTCAGCACCTCGACCAGGGACGGCAGCGCCAGCCCGTCGGCGATCCGGGCCGCCCGGTCGAGCGCCTCGTCGCCGAAGCCCGGAACCGGGCGCAGCCCGTTGTCGGCAAGGTCGACGAGGCGGATGAGCTGCTCGTCCATCTCCGCCCAGATCTGCCCGACGACCTCCTCGCCGCCGCGGCCGGCCAGGACGGTGCGCACCGCATCGTGGCCGAAGGCGGACCACAGCAGGCCCGCCGAGGAGTAGGGCGACCCGTCGGCACGGGCCGGGGCGCCGCGCTGGTGATGGTCGAAGCGCCGCCGCGCCGGGTCGAAGACGCCGCCGACATCCCAGACGATGTCGGCGGCCTCGATGGCGCGCGGATCGCGGGTGCGCAGCAGGGTTGAGGCGGCCAGCGCCTCGGGCGGCAGGGCGCGGCGCAGGATGGCGTAGCCGAGCACCTCGTCGCAGTGGAACGAGCCGCCATGGGTGACAAGTCGAAGTCCGTCGGTCATGCCGCTCTCTCGTCTCCAGGATTTGGGCGTTGCGGCCGCCGTCATTCCGGCGGCGTCTTCCGGGTCAGCGGCGGCCGACCGCAGCATCGGGCTCCAGCGCGTCCTCGCCGAGCGTGTGCAGGACGGCGCCGGATGCCAGGTTCCGCGCCTCTTCCCGTGACATGCTTCCAATCGGGCCGCCGGTGGGGGCGCCGGTGGGGCCGGCCGCCGTCGCCTCGCCGGCGAAGCGGACCGTCACCTCGCGGTGGGCGAAGCGGATACCCTCCCGCTGGAACAGGGCGTGCAGTTCCTGGAACACCCGCCGGCGGATATCCCACTGGTCGCCCGGCCGGGTCATGAACTTGACGCGGAGGATCATCGCCGAATCCTCCATCTGGATGACGCCCTGCGACTTCAGCGGCTGCAGGAACTTCGGCCCCAGCTCCGGATCCTCGAGCAGCGTCTGCCCGAGCTGCTTGATGTGCTTGCGGAGTTTCTCGACATCGGTGTCGTAGGTGATGCGCAACGGCAGCTTCATGATGACCCAGTCGCGCGAGTAGTTGGTCAGCTGGTGGATCTCGCCGAAGGGGACGGTGTGCAGCGGGCCGCGATGGTGGCGGAGCTGCATCGACCGCACGGAGATCTTCTCCACCGTGCCGCAGATCGACCCGATCTCGATGTATTCGCCCTTGCGGAAGGCGTCGTCGATCAGGAAGAAGGCGCCGGAGAAGATGTCGCGGATCAGCGTCTGCGCGCCGAAGCCGATGGCGATGCCGACGATGCCGGCCCCGGCGAACAGCGGCGCGATGTTGACCCCGAGATCCATCAGCACGCTGATCAGGACCGTGCCGACGATCGACAGCAGGATGACGTTGCGCACCAGCGGCAGCAGGGTCGCCAGCCGGCTGGACGAGCCGCCCCCGCCCCCTTCGTCGCCGGGAACGGTGCCGGCCACCGGCCCCTCCTCGGCGATCCGGCGGTCGATCCCGATGCGGACGGCATGGTAGGCGACATAGCCGATCAGGCAGACCGTCATGATGCCGATGAGCCGGTCGGCGGCATCGCCATGCATGCGCGGGACGTTCCACACCGACAGGGTCACCGCCACCCCGGCGACGGCGGCGAGGATGCCCGCCACCCGCCGGGCCAGCGCCTCGTAGCTGTCGAGGGTCGCGGCGCGCGGGGCATCCCGGACTTCGCCGTCGGCATCCTGCGGACCGTCCCCACCTTCGTCCTGGCTTTCATCCAGCGGCCGCCACAAGGTCCGCCGCTGGTGGACCAGCCATTCGGTCGCGTAGGTGACGGCGGCGTAGACGCCGAGGATTGCGCCGGCGACCGCATAGGCGCCGACCAGCATCGGCAGCTCGGTCGGCCAGCGCAGGATGAGGCGGTTGACCATCGCCACCCAGGCATAGGCGAAATAAGCCACCACCACCGGAAACCACAGGCGCAGGGTCAGCCGTTCGAGCGCGGCGACCGTTCCGGCCGGGCGTTCGGCAAGGAAGGCGCGCTCCACCGTCCGCCGGTTGACGTAGAGCGCGCCGAGCGTCGTCAGCACGGTCAGCAGGCCGAACAGCGCGACCAGCACCGCATGCGGGTCGTAGGGCATCCCCAGCGCCTCCAGCCAGATGGAGCCGGTGATCAGGGCGACGCCGAGGGCTCCGCTGACGGTCAGGTCGCGCCGCATCCGGCAGATGGCCGAGGCCAGCCCGTCGTCCGCCGCGGCGCCCGGGGGCAGCACCAGCCGCCAGAACAGGGCGATGGCCCAGACCAGCAGATAGCTGGAACCGGTGAGGATGACGGTCTTCTCGGTCAGCGGCGCCGGGTCGGGGATCAGCGCGGTGGCAATGGCGAATCCGATCAGGCTGGCGAGGATCATGCCGACCAGCGTCAGCAGCGCGCGGGCCGCCAGATGGGGGAAGCGGGCCGCCAGCGCCGAACCGCCCGGTCCGGGCGCGCGCGGGCGCGGCAGAAGGCGCCGGGCGACCGGCCGCTCGAAGACGATGTGCTGCACCGCGTGGCCGACTGCCATCACGGCGAGGGTCAGGCCGACGATCCGCAGGAAATGGCCGGGGTCTCCGGTCGGGCTTCCGGCGGTCAGGGCCTTCGCGACGGCCGACGGGATCTCGGGCGCGGCGCGCAGCCGCTTGGCCAGCTTGCCGCGGAACCCGGCCATGCGGCCCTGTCCCTCGCTGAGGATCGTCATCATCATGCCGTCGGCCGCACCCGCGGCAGCGGGGGGCGTGGCAGCGGGAGGCGCGGCAGAAGAGGGTGCCGGAGCGGCGGGCGTCGCCTGGATGGCCGGTGCGGGCGTCGATGCCGCTTGAGCTGATGCCGCGGCCGGCAGCAGCGCCAGCAGCAGAAGCAGCACGGCGGTCCTGAGCCGGACCGGCCACCGGAGACGCCAGGGGAAGGCGCGGGCGAAAAGCGAGGCGGTCGGCATGGCGTGATATCGCTAAGCTGGCGTCGGGCCCCGCCAGAGTAGCGCAGATCGTGCCTCCGTGAAGCGTCTCCTGAAATCCGGCGGCCGAACCGGCTCAACTGCTGGCGCGTCGCAACGCCGTGGATCGCCTGACGATGGCCTTCAAGCCGATGGGGCCGTCTTGACCCTCGGTCATCCTTGCGTCATGATGATGCATCATACAGCGAATGGCGGCCGGGCGCGGAAGGCAGACGATGAGCGGGTTCGACCTCACCCTTCTCGATCACGACAATCTCGGCAGCACGATCTATCAGAAGCTGTGCGAGGCGCTGATGAAGGGGGCGTTCAAGCCGAACGACCGTCTGAAGATCCGCGATCTGGCCGAACGGCTGGGGACCAGCGTCACGCCGGTGCGCGACGCCATCCTGCGGCTGGTGCAGGATCAGGCCCTGGTGTTGCGCTCGCCACGCGACATCCGCGTTCCGATGCTGACCCGCGCCGCCTATCTGGAGATCCGCGACATCCGCGTCAGCCTGGAGGGGATGGCCGCCGCCCGCGCCGCCGGGAAGGCCACGCCGGCCCAGATCGCGGCGCTGGAAAGCCTGCTGGCGCGCAACGAGGACGCGATGGCCGCCGGCAACACCGCGCTGGCAACCGAACTCAACCAGATCTTCCACTTCAAGCTGGCGGAGATCGCGGACATGCCGGTGCTCGGCGACATCCTGCGGCGGCTGTGGCTGCAGATGGGACCGTTGATCGCCGACGTCTATGGCGGGGCCGGGCGCACGATGATCGACCATCATTACCCGCTGATGGACGCCATCCGCCGCCACGACGGCCCGGCCGCCGCCATCGCCATCCAGGCCGACATCCTGCTGGCCAGCGGCCCGATCCTGGAGCGGATCGACGCGGAGATCCCCGCCCCAGCGCCGGCCCCTGCCGCGCTCGTCTCCTGATCCCGCCGCCAGTCTGCCTGTTTTCACCTCCGCCTGTTTTCATGTCCGCCAGTTGCCGAGCCCCGGTCCGCCGATGACGATGATGCATCAAACATTGAACGCCTCGAACCTCAAGGAGACATCGGCCATGACATCCGGTGACGTTCTGACCACCGTCGCGCCGCCGATCTCCCCGGAGGCCGCCGCCGCCATGATGCAGCGGTGGTTCGGGGTGACCGGCACCATCCGCGAATTGAGCAGCGAGCGCGACCGCAACTTCCACATCGCCGCCGCCGAAGGGCAGGGCTATGTGCTGAAGTTCACCAACCCGGCGGAACCGCAGCCCGTCACCAGCTTCCAGACCGGGGCGATGCAGCATGTCGCCGCGCGCGACCCGTCCCTGCCGGTGCCGCGGGTGGTGCCGACCCTGGATGGCGAGGCGCAGGCGATTGTCCGCATCGACGGACAGGCCATGGTGCTGCGGCTGCTGACCTATCTGGAGGGCACGCCGCTCCATGCGGCGCCGGCCTCACCGGGGCAGATGCGGGCGCTGGGGACGGTGCTGGCACGGCTGGATCTGGCGCTGGCCGACTACGCGCATCCCGGCTCGGAACGTGACCTGCTGTGGGACATCACGCGCACCGCCAGCGTCGCCGACCGGCTGCATTATCTGCCCGACGGCCCGCGCCGCCGGATGGTGGAGCGCTTCGTCGCCCGCTTCGCCGAGCGGGTGGCGCCGCGGCTGTCCGCGCTGCGGCATCAGGTGATCCACAACGACCTCAACCCGCACAACGCGGTGGTCGATCCGGTCGGGCACGAGACGGTCACCGGCATCATCGATTTCGGCGACGCGCTGAAGGCGCCGCTGGTCAACGATCTGGCGACGGCGCTGGCCTACCATGTCACCAGCGGCGAGACGCCCTTCGGCTCGCTGGTCGAGATGACCCGCGCCTACAATGCCGTGCTGCCGCTGACGCCGGAGGAGGTGGAGCTGCTGCCCGATCTGGTGGCGGCCCGGCTGGCGCTGACCATCGGCATCACCGGCTGGCGGGCTGCCGAATATCCTGACAACGCCCCCTACATCCTGCGGAATTCCGAGCGCGCCTATGCCGGCCTGGAAAAGCTGACCGGCGACGAGGCCGCCACCGCGCACCGCCTGCTCCATCTCGCCTGCCAGAGAGTGTGACCCGTCATGACCATGATCAACGCCTACGCGCCCGACTCCGCCGGATCCCTGCCGGAGCGCGAGCGCGCCCTGATCGCCCGCCGCGAGAGGCTGCTCGGCCCGGCCTACCGGCTGTTCTACGCCGACCCGATCCATGTGGTGCGGGGGGAGGGCTCCTACCTCTATGACGCCGACGGCAACCGCTATCTGGACGCCTACAACAACGTCGCCTCGGTCGGCCATTCGCGGCCGGAGGTGGTGGAGGCGATGGCAAAGCAGGCGGCCGTGCTGAACACCCACACGCGCTACCTGACCGACGGCATCCTCGACTTCGCCGAAGCCTTCCTGGCGGAGTTCCCGGCCGAACTGTCGCACCTGATGCTGACCTGCACCGGCAGCGAGGCCAACGACCTGGCGCTGCGCGTCGCCCGCGTCCACACCGGCGGCACCGGCGTCGTCATCGCCCACAACGCCTATCACGGCGTCACCTCGGCGCTGGCGGAGATGTCGCCCTCGCTGGGGGCCGCGGTGAAGCTGGGCGACCATGTCCGCGTGGTGCCGGCGCCCGACAGCCACCGCATCCGGGAGGCGGAGGTCGGCGCCGCCTTCGCCCGCTCGGTGGAGGCGGCCATCGCCGATCTGCGCGAGAAGGGCATCGCCCCGGCGGCGCTGCTGGTCGACACCATCTTTTCCAGCAGCGGCGTCTTCACCGATCCGGCCGGCTTCCTCGCCCCGGCGGTGGAGGCGATGCGCAAAGCCGGCGGTCTCTTCATCGCCGACGAGGTGCAGCCCGGCTTCGGCCGGCTCGGCACCCACATGTGGGGCTTCGCCCGCCACGGGTTGGTGCCCGACATCGTGACGGTCGGCAAGCCGATGGGCAACGGCCACCCGGTGGCGGGGGCGATCTTCCGGCCCGAGGTGATCGAGGCGTTCGGCAAGAGCCAGCGCTATTTCAACACCTTCGGCGGCAACCCGGTCTCCTGCGCCGTGGCGCTGGCCGTGCTGCGCGTCATCAAGACGGAGCGGTTGCAGGAGAACGCCCTGGCCGTCGGCACGCAGATGATCGAGGGCCTGCGCGCGCTGGCCGCCAAGCATGACCTGATCGGCGACGTGCGCGGCAGCGGTCTGTTCATCGGCGTCGAGATGGTGCGCGACCGCAAGCTGAAGACGCCGGCACCGGAGGAGACCGCCCGCGTGGTGAACGACATGCGCCGGCGCCGGGTGCTGATCAGCGCCACCGGGCAGGAGGGGCACATCCTGAAGATCCGCCCGCCCCTGGTGTTCTCCTCCGACGATGCCACGCTGTTCCTCGCCACGCTGGACGAGGTGTTGGCGGCGCTGTGATCCGGGCCGGCCACGGGTGCGGCCGCCCGGTGGCTGCACAAGAGAATGGCCGGAAGCGGCCGGCGGCATCCTGACGGGTCCGCCGGCCGTTACGCCTCAGCCAGCGGCGATGGCGGTGGCGTAGTCGCCCAAATCGTAGCCTTCATAGGGAAGCGCCGCGGTTGCCCACAGCGAAGCCCCTTGCGACTTCCAGCCCTGCATGTCGGACGTCGCCTGCGACGGCGTGACGTTGGGGGGCGCGGTGGTGTCGCAGGAGAAGATCGGCCAAATGAAGGAGGACGCATCGGCGACGCCGGTTCCGGACTCCGCCGCGACGGCCTTCACCCATGCCGTGGGATCGTTCCCGGTGCCGCCGGCATAGATTTGCAGATTGAAACCGACCACGGGCTGGGTGTGCAGGGCCGAGTAAACAGTCGACAGGGACGAAATCCAGGGGGAAACAGCCTGATTTCGTGCCGGCAAATGCTGGAACGGACAGAACGTGAATTTGCAGTTGAATTCATTGTAGAACGCGATGGTCATGTTCGAGACGAGGGTGTGAAGATCCCCTTCGGCCTGCTCGAAATCGAGATCGAAGCCGGCGAAATTGGCGCCTTCGATGCCCTCGATGGCCGCGATGATGGCCTTGAAGTTGCTGAATAGCGTCGTCTTGTTGTCGGCAGGGCCTTCGAGGATGTCGTTGATGTTGGTGAAGGCATTCGAACCCCAGCCGCCGATGGAAAGCCAGACCCGCTGACAGCTTCCCTGTTTGACGCCGGCGCTGACAATTGGGGTGATGATGTCGGATGTGCCCTGCTGTACAACCCCATCGGAGGCCAGAACAGGGCCGGTCAGACCGAAATTGATGTCCGCACTGCTGCTGCTGTTCACATTCAGGCTGAAGATGATGTAGTCGGTGGTTCCGCTGTTCGGGATCTGCTTCAGCGCATTTTGCAGCCCGCTTTCCTGGTCCAGGCTGTTGAAATAGGCACCATTCATCAGCATCGCCATTTATACCCCCCTGAGAGAGATGGAATACAACCCTTGATGAGCGATATATGGGTTGCGTCCATACTATGAGAGAGTTCCTCAAGAACTTCTTGCAATAAATTGCAATATTTTGTAGCGACCTATTCTATTACGTGCATATGAAGGAATAAGAAAAGCCGGCCGGACAGGTCGCGCGGGCCGGCCTGCGATTGCGGGCGGGGCGATCCCGCCGCCCGGTCAGTTGGAGGCGGGATAGAGCGGAAGCAGGGTCTGCTGGCGGCGCTGGTAGCTGATCAGCTCCCAGGCCGTCAGCGGCCTGGCACCGTGCGCCCGGCAGGCGTCGGCGACCTCGAACATCAGCGCCTGCTGGTGGAACAGGGTGGCGTAGGCGTCGGCCAGCCGGAACTCCGGATCCCACATGTGGATGGCCTCGGCGCCCGCTCCGTTCACCTCGATGATGCGGAAATCCTCGCCCACCGCCAGCCGCTCCACCGAGGCGAAGCGCACGTCGAAGCGGCCGAAATGGAAGCCCGGCATCTGGTCGGCGATCTCGTCGAAGCGCGCGGTCAGCGTCGCGGTGACATGGCCGCAGGCATCCTTGTAGAGCCCGCCGACCCGGCTGCTGCCGACCAGCGACAGCCGCACCGTGCGGCCGGCCTCCGGCACCTCGTCCAGCCGGTCGGCCAGCGCCTCGTGGTGCAGGCCGGCCTTCCAGGCGGCGCGCGGGTCGGCGGCGATCAGGTCGCGCAGGCTGGAGCGGCCGTCGCCCACCACATGCGGGTAATAGCGGAAGGTCATGGAGAAGATGCGGCCGTGCCGCTCCCCCGGCTTGCGGACATAGAAGATGCCGGCCTCGCCCGCGTAATCCACATGCTCCTGCAGGATCACCCGCGCTTCGGCCGGGAAGCCGGCGAGATAGGCGTGCAGGTCGGCGCAATCGCGCACCAGCCGCACGCCGATGCCGCGCCAGCCGATGTCCGGCTTGGCGACCAGCGGGAAGGACAGGCCGGCGCCGGACGCCAGCCGATCGAGCGCCGCCGGGGTCAGCGACGGCCGGTTGACCAGCGCGACGGAGCGCGCGGCCCAATGCCGGGCCGCCGGGCCGATCAGGTCCATGCAGGCGATCTTCGATTCGCCCAGCAGCCCGCCGGCCTCGATGGATGGGTTGGCGGCGGTCGGCAGGCTCAGGCTGCGGTGGCGGATGCCCAGCGCGAACCACTGGACCACCAGCGGGATGTAGAACAGCAGCGGCGGAATGCGCTCCGCCCAGCCGATGGTGGGGGCACCGGCCGGCACCACCGGCAGGCCGGGCAGGGCGATGGCGCGCGGCGTCGGGCTGCCGTGCAGCGCGTCGCGCAGGCCGCGGGGCAGATGCGGCTCCGCCGTCTTCCGGATGCGGGCGAACAGGCTGCCGGCGACGGACCGGGCGCGCCGCGTGCGCAGAAGCACCAGCAGGGCCGCGCAGCCGATGCCGATCACCTGCACCTGGATCGCCGCAGCCTCCAGCGACGAGGTCATCAGCGTCAGCAGAAGCCCGACATGCACCCCCGCCGTCACCAGCGTGATGACGATGAAGCGCAGGAACGGCACCCGCATCACGCCGCAGGCGAAATAGGTCGGGAACAGGACGCCCGGAACAAGCCGGCAAGTCACCAGCGTCGGCAGCAGGTTCTTCTGCAATGCCGTGCGGCAGCGCTCAAGCATCGCGCCCTCGGTCCGCCGCCGGATCCAATTGACCCGCAGCGACAACAGGCCGAGGACATAAATGAACAGGTCGCCGACAACAATCCCGCACAGCAACGTGACGGCGGTGACGCCGATGCTGACGGTACCGACGCTGACCAGACTGGCTCCAACCGCAATTGCAACGTCTTCGTGCAGAAGCGTAAGGAAGGCAAGGCCCAGCAAAAGAGGGAATCCGGCAAGGGCGGTTATTGGTTGCAGTGCAGAAAACACGGGCGGGATGTCCGATGGATGAATGGCGGTCAGGGTGCCATCGGCAAAATTGCATAGGTAATCGTAAGCATCACGTTAAAACTTTTGTGGAACCGATTGGATTACGGACTGTTGCTCTTTGTCCATATCGAAAAGTTATGACCAAGATAGAAAATATGTGTTTGCAGGTATGGCGCCAGCACGGCACAGTGCGGTTCAATCAATGACCGGCCACTCGGCAGCTGGCCGGTAACCGGCGGACCAGCCGCCACACGACACGACCAGGAGACGCACCGTGCAGAGCATCCAGTGGGACGACGCCTTCCTCCTTGAAGCCCAGCTGACCGAGGATGAGAAGCTGGTGCGCGACAGCGCCCGCGCCTACTGCCAGGACCGGCTGCAGCCCCGCGTCATCTCCGCCTTCCGCGAGGAACGCTTCGACCGCGAGATCATGAGCGAGATGGGCGAGCTGGGCCTGCTGGGTCCGACCATCCCGGAGGAGTATGGCGGGCCGGGCGTCAGCCACGTCGCCTACGGGCTGGTCGCCCGTGAGGTGGAGCGGGTGGACAGCGGCTATCGCTCCGCCATGTCGGTGCAGTCCTCGCTGGTCATGCACCCGATCTACGCCTATGGCAGCGAGGAGCAGAAGAAGAAGTGGCTGCCGCGGCTGGCCACCGGCGAACTGGTCGGCTGCTTCGGCCTGACCGAGCCGGACCACGGCTCCGATCCCGGCGGCATGAAGACCCGCGCCACCAAGGTCGATGGCGGCTATCTGCTGTCGGGCTCCAAGATGTGGATCACCAACTCCCCCATCGCCGACCTCGCCGTCGTCTGGGCGAAGTCGGACGCCCATGACAACAAGATCAAGGGCTTCGTGGTGGAGCGCGGGACCAAGGGCTTCTCCACCCCGAAGATCGAGGGCAAGCTGTCGCTGCGCGCCTCGGTCACCGGCGAGATCGTGCTGGACGAGGCCTTTGTGCCCGACGAGAACCTGCTGCCCAACGTGTCGGGCCTGGGCGGTCCGTTCGGCTGCCTGAACAAGGCGCGCTACGGCATCGCCTGGGGCGTGATGGGGGCCGCCGAGTTCTGCTGGCACGCCGCCCGCCAGTACACGCTGGACCGCAAGCAGTTCGGCCGTCCGCTGGCCCAGACCCAGCTGGTCCAGAAGAAGCTGGCCGACATGATGACGGAGATCGCGCTGGGCCTGCAGGCTGCCTTGCGCGTCGGCCGCATGATGGACGACGGCAGCTGGTCGCCGGAGGCGATTTCGCTGATCAAGCGCAACAACTGCGGCAAGGCGCTGGACATCGCCCGCGTCGCCCGCGACATGCACGGCGGCAACGGCATCTCCGAGGAGTTCCAGGTCATCCGCCATATGGTGAATCTGGAGACGGTGAACACCTACGAAGGCACCCACGACGTCCACGCCCTGATCCTGGGCCGGGCGCAGACGGGCCTGCAGGCGTTCTCGTAAGGTCTTGAGAAACCCCTCTCCCGCCCCGGGAGAGGGAGGGGCCCACCGTGAAGCGGTGGGAGGGTGAGGGGTGAACCGAGAATCGGTGTGGTTGCGGATTCTCGGACTACCCCTCACCCTCCCCACTCCGTGGGTCCCCTCCCTCTCCCAGGGCGGGAGAGGGTGTTTTCAAGCCGCCTTCACATCCCCCGTCGCCTGCTGGCGCACCTCGGTCAGGAAGCGCTCCACCTCGGCCGCCAGTGCGCGGGTCTGGCCGGACAGGCCGCGGGCGGCGTCCTGCACGCCCAGCGCGGTGCTGCCGGCGCTTTCCGCCGTGTGGGCCAGCGCGGCGATGGTCGCAGACACGTCCTGGGTGCCCAGCGCCGCCATCTCCACCGCCCGCGCGATTTCCCGCGTGGCGGCGTTCTGTTCCTGCACCGACTGGGTGATGGTGCCGGAAATGCCGTCGATCTCGGTGATGGTGCTGCCGATGGCGCCGATGGCGTCGGCCGCCTCGCGCGTCACCGACTGCATGGCGTTCACCTGGGCGGCGATCTCGTCGGTGGCCTTGGCGGTCTGGTCGGCCAGCCCCTTTACCTCGGTCGCCACGACTGCAAAGCCTTTTCCGGCCTCCCCGGCACGCGCGGCCTCGATGGTGGCGTTCAGCGCCAGCAGGTTGGTCTGCTTGGCGATGGCGTGGATCAGCCCGACCACCTGGCCGATGCGCTCGGCATTGGCGATCAGCCCCTGGACGGTGGCGTTGGTGCGGTCGGTGTGGGACACCGCCTCCCCGGCGATGCGGGCGGAATGGCCGACCTGCTCGGAAATCCCGCCGATGGAGCTGGCGAGTTCGGTCGCCGCGGCGGCGGCGGAGCGGACGTTGGACTGGATGTCGTCGGATTCGCGGGCGACGTTGCGGGTCTGGCTCGACGCCTCGCCCACCACCATGGCCATGCGGTCGGCGCTGTCGGCCATGCCGGATGCGGACTCGGCGATGCCCTCGACCAGACGCTTCACCGTGCCCTGGAAACGGTCGGCAAGGTCGAGCAGGGCGGCACGCTTGGCCTCCTCCGCCTTGGCGTCGGCTTCGGCCTGGGCTGTGTGCATGCGCTCGATGGCGCGGGCGTTGTCGCGGAAGACGGTGACGGAACCGGCCATGGCGCCGATCTCGTCGGAGCGGGCGGTGCCGGGCACCTCGACCGACGTGTCGCCGCCGGCAAGCCTTGCCATCGCCGCCGACATGGCGCGCAGCGGGCGGATGACGATGCGGCCGAGCAGGACGTTCAGCAGGGCGATCTGCACCACCAGCGCGATCAGGCAGATGGCGATCTGGTTGCGCATCTGGGTGGCGATGGCGTCGATCTGCTGATCCAGGCTCCAGGCGATCTGCAGGGCGCCGACCAGCCGGTTGCTCTTTCCGGTCACCACCGGCACCGTCACCACGATGTGGCCGTTGGCGGAGCGGGTCTGCGCCCCCTTGCCGGCCAGCACCGCCTCGACCAGATCCTGATCGGCCTTCAGGTCGTATCTGGCGAAGCGCTGGTTGGAGAAGTCGGCCAGCGTTCCCGATGCGGTCGCGGCGCGCAGCGAGGCCAGTTGCACCTCGCTGCTTGCGGCCAGAGGCATGAACTCCGTCTCGATGGAGGCGCCGTCGCCGGCGACGAAGCTGGTCTTGGTGGCATTGGCCAGCATGTCCGTCTTGACGCGGGCGTCATGCGTCGCCAGCCGCACCGCGTCGTCATACTGCATCTTGGCCTGCAGCCCCATGATGACGATGAAGCCGCCGACGATGGCCGCGACGAAGGCCGCCGTCACCTTGCGCCCGACGCTCCAGAACCGCCGCGACCGGGATGCGGCCGCCTTGTCCACTGCCATGCTCTTGCCCCTTCCCATGCCGCCTTCGCTTGCCTCCGATCGCCGACCGACAGGGCACGACGACGCGTCGCCGGCAGGGCCGGCGTTCTTTGGCAAAGCGTCAACGAATTGCAAAATTTAAATGGTATTGTAACAGCATATCATGGTCTGCACCATGATCTTCATCTCTGACTTTCGGAAGATTGCCAGTTGTCATGGCAATCCCAAAGTCGCGGCCCAGATCGGGCAAAGTGAAGGCGCCGCCGTCGCTTGGACAAAGCGGCGCCTTTTCGTGCCGGGACTTTCACAAATCCGACTTCAGTTCTTCTTCGGCTGTGCTTTGACGGAGCCGCTTCAGCCGCGGACCGGTTTGCGCTCCCGCCAGCCGAACGGCCCGGCAGTCTCATAGAGCCACGGATACTGGTTGACCATGCGCCGGGCGATGGCGATGCGATGCGCCGTCAGCGTGATCAGCCCGATCACCACGGTGTGGACGATGAAGCCCCACAGCGACAGCAGCTGCTCGCCGAACAGGCCCCAGGCCAGGAAGCGGTCGCCCAGCCCCAGCAGAAGCGAATAGGCCAGCACGTTCGACACCGGCTTCCAGCCCTCCGCCAGGGTCTGGCCGGTCAGCACGCCGCAGCCGCCGAACACCAGAACCGTCAGGAACACGAAGACCGGAACCGAAGAGCCAAGGATCGTTTCCATCTCAATGGCCCCCTTCCAGATAAGCCGCGCGAACCTCCGGGTCGGCCAGAAGCTGCGCACCCGTCCCCGTCATCGTGATCTTGCCCGTCACCATCACATAGGCCCGGTGCGCCAGCTTCAGCGCGTGGAACGCGTTCTGCTCCACCATGAACACCGTCATCTTCTGTTCCCGGTTGATCTCCTGGATCACCTGGAAGATCTGCTTCACGATCAGCGGCGCCAGACCCAGGCTGGGCTCGTCCAGCAGCAGCAACCGCGGCTGGCTCATCAGCGCACGCCCGATCGCCAGCATCTGCTGCTCGCCGCCCGACATCGTGCCGGCGCGCTGGTTGATGCGCTCCTTCAGCCGCGGGAACAGGGTCAGCACCCGCTCCAGCTCGCGCTCGAAGCTGCCGGGCTGGGCGACGATGGAGCCCATCTGCAGGTTCTCCAGCACCGTCATCCGCGGGAAGATGCGACGGCCTTCGGGAGACTGCGCGATGCCGCGCCGCACGATCTCGTGGGTGGGGAGGTCGGTGATGTCCTCGCCCTCGAAGAACACCCGGCCCTGGCGCGCCCGCGGACTGCCGCAGATCGTCATCAGCAGCGTCGACTTGCCCGCCCCGTTGGCGCCGATCAGCGAGACGATCTCGCCGGCGCCGATCTCGATGTCGATGCCCTTCAGCGCCTCGATGGCACCGTAGAAGGTGTGGACGCCCGATACCTTCAACATGGCTCAGGCCCCCTTCTGCGCGTTTTGCGGCATATGCAGGTCGGCGGCGACCTCCGGCGGCAGGGCCTCGTCCTCGTCCTCGCCCAGATAGGCGCGGATCACCGCCGGGTCGTTCTTCACATGCTCCGGGTCGCCGTCGGAAATCTTCCGGCCATAGTCCAGCACCACCACATGGTCGGAAATGCGCATCACCACGCTCATGTCATGCTCGATCAGCAGCACGCCGGTCCGGTGACCCTGCGGCGTCTGCACATCGCGGATGAAGGTCAGGATCTCGGCCAGCTCCGCCGATTCGCGCGGGTTCAGGCCGGCCGCCGGCTCGTCCAGGCACAGCAGCACCGGCTCCGTGCACATGGCCCGCGCGATCTCCAGCCGGCGCTGGGCGCCATAGGGCAGGTTGCCGGCTTCCCAGTCGGCGAACTCGGTCAGCCGCACCCGCTCCAGCCAGTATTTCGCCAGCTCCACCGCCTCATGCTCGGCCTTGCGGTAGCTGGGGAAGCCCAGCAGCCCGCCGATGGCGAAGGTCGAGGCGCGCATCAGCTTGTTGTGCTGGGCGACGATCAGGTTCTCCAGAACGCTCATGCCGCTGAACAGCCGGATGTTCTGGAAGGTGCGCGCCACGCCGGCCAGCTGGGCGATGCGGTAGCCCGGCATCCGCTCCAGCAGGAACTCCTTGCCGGTGGGATGGCGCAGCGTCAGCCGCCCCACCGTGGGGGTGTAGAAGCCGGTGACGCAGTTGAACAGCGTCGTCTTGCCGGCGCCGTTCGGGCCGATCAGCGCGGTGATCTCGCCCGCCCGCGCCTCGAACGACACGTCGTTGTTCGCCACCAGACCGCCGAAGCGCATGGTCAGGTGTTCGACGGTCAGAAGGGGCTTGTCAGTGCTCATCGGTGCGGCGCTCATTTCGCGGCTCCCGTCGCGGCCGGATTCTTGCCGCCATGCAGGAGGATGGTCGGGTCGCGGTGGGCCAGCAGGCCGCGCGGACGCCACAGCATGATCACCACCATGCCGGCGCCGAAGGCCAGCATGCGGTAGTCGGCCAGCTCGCGGAACGCTTCCGGCAGGCCGATCACCAGCAGCGTGGCCACCACCACGCCGATCTGGCTGCCCATGCCGCCCAGCACCACGATGGCCAGGATGATCGCCGACTCGATGAAGGTGAAGCTCTCCGGGCTGATGAAGCCCTGCCGCGTGGCGAAGAAGGAGCCGGCGAAGCCGCCGAACATCGCGGCGATCGCAAAGGCCGCCAGCTTCATGTTGGTGCGGTTGATGCCCAAGGACGCGCAGGCGATGTCGTCCTCGCGCAGGGCCTCCCACGCCCGGCCCAGCGGCAGCTTGCGCACCCGCAGCGTGAACAGGTTCACCACCAGGGCGAGCGCCAGGATGAGGTAGTAGAGGAAGATGATGCGGTGCAGCGGCGAGAATTCCAGCCCGAACATCTCGTGGAAGGCGGCCATGCCCTCGGCCGGGCTGCGGGAGAAATCGGCGATGCCGAAGAAGCTCGGCCGCGGAATGCCGGAGATGCCGTTGGGGCCGCCGGTGAACTGGTACCAGTTGACCAGGATGATGCGGATGATCTCGCCGAAGCCCAAGGTCACGATGGCGAAATAGTCGCCGCGCAGCCGCAGCACCGGGAAGCCCAGCAGCACGCCGGAGATGGCGGCCAGCACGCCCGCCAGCGGCAGGCAGACCCAGAAGCTGAGCCCGAAGTAATGCGCCAGCAGCGCGTAGGAATAGGCGCCCACCGCATAGAAGGCGACATAGCCGAGGTCGAGCAGGCCGGCCAACCCGACGACGATGTTCAGGCCCCAGCCCAGCATGATGTAGGTCAGCAGCAGGATGCCGATGTCCAGGATCATGCGGTCGGCCAGCGGGGTGAAGGGCAGCACGACGGCAAACGCCACGGCGACCGGGCCGATGTAGCGGCTGGCGTGCTGCACCTTGGCCGCGACGCGGTCCATGCGCTTGTCGCGGTCGGCCTGGGACAGCTTGGAGCGGCCGGTGGCGACGGTCATGGCGGCACGGATGGCGATGACGCCGCCGCCCAGCACCAGCACCAGGCGCAGCACCTGGGTCGGCATCGGCAGCAGCAGCCCGATGCCGGCGCAGACCAGCGCCAGGATCAGCACCGGCAGCGCCATGCCCTGGCGGATCAGCCCGAGCCCGAGGCGGCCGAAGAAGACCAGCAGCAGCGAGGCGACGACCTCCTCCGGCCGGGCTTCGATGCCGAGCCCGGTGGGGCGGTCGACGGTGCGCAGGCCCACCAGCGGAACGGTCAGCAGCAGGGCGACGAAGGCGGCGAGCCCGGCGTCCTTGACGGTGGCGGCCCAGTCGACGCCGCGGGTGGCGGCACGCCCGGAGGACGAGACGGTGTTGGAGTGCATGGTCATGGCGCTTACACCTTCTCGATCTCGGGCCGGCCGAGCAGGCCGGTGGGCCGGAAGATCAGGACGAGGACGAGGATGGAGAAGGTTGCGACGTCCTTCCATTCGGAGCCGACATAGCCGGACCAGAAGGCCTCGATCAGGCCGATGACCACGCCGCCGAGCATGGCGCCGGGCAGCGAACCGACCCCGCCGAGCACGGCGGCGGTGAAGCTTTTCACGCCCGCCAGGAAGCCGATGTAGAAATCGATGACGCCATAGATCAGCAGCACCATCATGCCGGCGACGGCGGCGAGCGCGGCGCCCATGACGAAGGTCAGCGAGATGACGCGGTCGACGTTGACGCCGAGCAGCCCGGCCATCTTCTTGTCCTGCTCGCAGGCGCGCTGGGCGCGGCCGAGCGAGGTGCGGTTGATCAGCATGGTGAAGCCGACCATCAGGACCAGGGTGATGACGATGGTGGCGAGGCGCACGTAGCTGACGGAGACGGCGCCGTCCATCATGGTGAGGTTGCCGGGCAGGATGGGCTGCAGCGGCTTGGAGCGGGCGCCCTGGAGGAGCTGGATGTAGTTCTGCAGGAAGATCGACATGCCGATGGCGGAGATCAGCGGCGCCAGCCGCGGCGAGGAGCGCAGCGGCCGGTAGGCGATCCGCTCCACCGTCCAGCCATAGACGCTGGTGAACAGCATGGAGGCGAGCAGCATGACCAGAAGCGCCAAAGGCACCCAGGTGATGCCCAGCGCGCCGATGGCCAGGAAGGTGATCAGCGCCACGAAGGAGCCGATCATGTAAATCTCGCCATGGGCGAAGTTGATCATACCGATGATGCCGTACACCATCGTGTAGCCGATCGCGATCAGGCCGTAAATCGCCCCAAGCGACAAGCCGTTGATCAATTGCTGTATGAAATAATCCATCAGGCGCTCTTCTCCCACTCTCCCAGATCACCGTGTAGGCAGGCACTCGAAAAAAACTGGATTGAGCCGTGTGCGGCGGCGGAGTTCCGATCCGGATGAACGGGGGAGAACATCCAGGACCGAGGCAGGGGACGCTTGGAACCCCGCCGCCGCACCCGGTTCTTGCCGAAGCCCCGCCGGATGCGGGATCCGGCGGGGCTTCGGTCAAAGGCGGACTGGGGGACCCCTGCGGGTCTGCATGCGGAGGACCGGAACGGTCCGGCGGCCCGGAACCGGGCCGGCGACCATCGGGACGAGCGGCGACGTCGACCGGACGCGCGACGCTGTCATTCGGACGCGCGACACTGTCGCTGGGGCGCGGTCCCGCACCCGGGCGGCATTCCGTCGTTCGGCCATGGTCAAAAGCTCCCACTTGCGCGGCACGGCTTGCGGCCGTGGCGTCCCCACCGGCATCGCTGCCGGGCAAACCTGTTGTGAATCGGCCGGAATGGACGGAACGGCCGCCCAGCCCGGCCCAGTCGGCGAAAGGCGCCGAGCCTTACCCTGTTCTATTCTGTTCTTGGCCTCTCACCCCGGCACTTGGGTGCCGGTGGCGGATGCTACCCTTTTTCTTGTCACAGACAGGTAAAGCAACTTGATCCGTAGACGCAACACTCTCTTTTCTGTGGCGAGAAAAAACAACATTCCTCGCGCCGCCACCGTCGATTTCAGAACGAAATTTCTGGAAATCCTATTCCCGGCAAATTTCGTTCAGTTCTTTGTCAACAGCTGTTCACATGGTCAGCCGACGAGGTTGCGGGGGTCGGTGAAGGGCTGCCCCAGGGCGTCGGCGACCGCCTCGTAGGTCAATTGACCGGCATGGACATTCAGCCCCGCCAGCAGGTGCGGATCCTCGGCCAGCGCCCGCTTCCACCCCTTGCCGGCCAGCGCCTGGACGAAGGGCAGGGTGGCGTGGTTCAGCGCCTCGGTGCTGGTGCGGGCGACGGCGCCCGGCATGTTGGCGACGCAGTAATGCACCACGCCGTCCACCACATAGGTCGGGTCGGAATGGGTGGTGGCGTGGCTGGTCTCGAAACAGCCGCCCTGGTCGATGGCGACGTCCACCAGAACCGATCCGCGGCGCATGCCGGCCAGCTGGTCGCGGCGCACCAGCTTCGGCGCTGCCGCCCCCGGCACCAGCACGGCGCCGACCACCAGATCGCTGTCGGCGACCAGCCGGTCGAGCGTGTCGGCCGAGGCGTAGACGGTCTTCAGCCGCGGCCCGAACAAATCGTCGAGCTGGGCCAGCCGGGGCATGGAACGGTCGGCGATGGTCACGTCGGCACCCAGCCCCATCGCCATGCGGGCGGCGTTGGCGCCGACCACCCCGCCGCCGATGACCAGCACCTTGCCGGGCAGCACGCCGGGCACGCCGCCCAGCAGGATGCCGGAGCCGCCGTTGCTCTTCTGCAAGGCGACGGCACCGACCTGGATCGCCATGCGGCCGGCGATCTCCGACATCGGCGCCAGCAGCGGCAGGCGCCCGGCGCGGTCGGTGACGGTCTCATAGGCGATGGCGGTGCAGCCGCTTTCCATCAGCAGCCGGGCCTGCTCCGGATCGGGGGCGAGGTGCAGGTAGGTGAACAGCACCTGATCCGGCCGTAGCCTGCGACATTCCGCCGGCTGCGGTTCCTTCACCTTCACGATAAGGTCGGCCTTTGCGAACACCTCTTCGGCGGACCCGGCGATCTCGGCACCCGCCGCGCGGTAGGCTTCGTCGGAGAAGCCGATCTCGGCCCCGGCGCCGCTCTGGATCAGCAGGGCATGGCCCTCCGCCGCCAGTTCGCGGACCGATGCCGGCGTCAGCCCGACACGGTACTCGTGGTTCTTGATTTCCTTGGGCACGCCGATGCGCGTGACCATGCGAGAAGTGACCATGAGAGTTCTCCCCGATGCGAACCCCCGTCGAACCCGATCTGGTGTCACTGGAAACCATCGGTCAGGCGGATTGTCTCGGATGGGCCACTATACGTCCGTCCGAGCGGGTGAATCTCTGCAAAGCCTTGCATGAATCCCCCATAGTGTGGTGGAGCTTTCGCATGATCCGCCACGTCTTCGAATAAAGTTGCATGCACGCCCTGGACGCCCTGGACCACAAGATCCTGCGCCTTCTCCGCAAGGACGGCCGGATGAGCAACGCCAAGCTGGCGGCGGAGGTCGGGCTGTCGCCATCGGCCTGCCTGCGCCGCCTGCACATGCTGGAGCATTCCGGCGTGATCCGCGGCTATACCGCCATCATCGAGACGGCGGACGAGGAGCGGTCGGTCACCGTCATCGTCCAGATCACGCTGGAACGCCAGACCGACGAGTATTTGCGCCGCTTCGACGCTGCCGTCCGCCGCTGCCCGGAGGTGCGGGAATGTTACCTGCTGTCGGGCAGTTCGGATTATCTGCTGCGGGTGGTGGCGCAGGACCCGGCCGATTACGACCGCATCTACAAGGACTCGCTGTCGCGCCTGCCCGGCGTCCAGCGCATCCAGTCCAGCTTCGCCATCCGCAGCGTCGTGCGCCCCGGCAGCCTGCCGGTGGAAGAGCCGGCAGGCTGAGCCGCTCCGCCGGATCTACGCCCTGGTCGCCGCGATGTAGCGATGCTCCTGGGTGAGGCCTCCATAGCCGTAGGCGTCGGCCTGCACCTCATGCACCAGGGCATAGCTTTCCTCGTGCAGAGGCCCGAGTTCCGATTCCATGAAGGCGAACAGGTCGCGCAGGTAGCGGGCCTTCTCGTCCTTCAGGTTGGTGCCGTCCACCACCTTGATGTCGAGCCAGAAGCTGGCCTTGCCATGGTCCGCCAGGCTGCGGCCGCCGACGATCCAATGTTCCGGCGCGGTGTAGTCGACGGTGACGGCGGTGATGTCCGGCCGCTTGCGCAGAATGCCGGCGGTCAGCGCGACGATGCCGTCGGCCAGGCGGCGGGTCAGGTCCGGCGAGGGAGCCGTCGAGACTTTCACGGAGATGATGGGCATGGAACGCCTCCTCGGTTGCGATGGGAGGCAGGGTAGAGCGGCTGTGATGAACAGAAAAACGGGTTTATCGGCATCGATGATGCAGTTAAACTGAAGCATGAGCCGCATCCTGGATCTTGCCCAGCTGCGTTCCTTCCTGCTGATCGCGGAAGGGCGCAGCTTCGCCGAAGCCGCCGAACTGGTCGGACGCTCGCCGTCGGCCGTCAGCCTGCACATCCAGAAGCTGGAGGAGGCGGTGGGTGCCAGCATCCTCCGCCGCAATGCCCGCGGGGTGGAGCCGACGCTGGCCGGGGAGAGGCTGCTGGGCTATGCGCGGCGCCTGCTGGCGCTGAACGACGAGACGCTCGCCGCCTTCCGGCCCTCGCCGCGCCGGTCGCTGCGGATCGGCGTCACCCAGGACATCGCCGAGTCGGTCCTGCCCGCTCTGTTGCGCCGCTTCGCCGGCGAGCATCCGGAGGCCGAGTTGATCCTGCGCATCGACCGGTCGCTGGCGGTGATCGAGGCGGTGCAGGCCGGCGGCCTCGACGTCGCCGTCGCCCTGCACCGCGACACGCCGGACAATCTCGGCACGGTGGCGGAGGAACCGATGCTGTGGATCGGGTCTGCGGATTGGCGCGACCGCATGCTGGATGCCGGGGGACTGGATGCCGGGGGATCGGATGGAGGGAGGCCGGCGGTGCCGCTTGCCCTGTTCGAGCCGCCCTGCAGCTTCCGCACGGCCGCTCTCGACGCCCTGTCCGCCAGTGGCCTGCCCCACCGGATCGCGGTGACCAGCCCCAGCCTTGCCGGGCTGCGCGCCGCGGCGGAGGCCGGTGTCGGGCTGACCGTCCGCACCCGCCACAGCCTGACGGGACCGCTGCTCTGCGATGTCGGCAGGGCGCTGTCCCTGCCGCCGCTGCCGACCGCAGCCTTCTGTCTCTATGCCCGCCGCGACGAGGCGTGGCCGGCGCGCGACGATTTCCTGGAACTCTGCCGGCGGCTGGGCTGAGAAGCCGTCCTTCTCACCCGAACAGGTCGAGTTCCGGATCGGGCGCGGTTTCCGGGTGGGTGAGGTCGGTGCAGCCGATGCCGATCAGGCGGAAGGCGCGGCCGTCCACCTCGCGTTCCAGCAGGGCGATGCCGGCGGCGAGGATCGTCTCGGCCGAGCGGGTCGGCTCCACCCGGCGGGAGCGGGTCAGCTGCTGGAAATCCTTGGTCTTCAGCTTCAGCACCACGCTGCGGCCCAGCAGCCCTTCGCGCTCCAGCCGGCGGGCGACCTTGTCGGCCAGCGGGCGCAGCTCCTGCGCCAGGGCGGGCAGGGTGGTGACGTCCCAGTCGAAGGTTTCCTCCGACGAGATGCTCTTGCTCGGCGAATCGGGCTGGACCCGGCGGGAATCCTCGCCGCGGGCATAGTTGAACAGCACCCGGCCCATGGCGCCGTAGCGCTTGACCAGCCAATGCTCGTCCTTGTCCTGCAAATCGCCGACGCGGGTGATGCCGTCGGCGAACAGCTTGCGCTCCAGCGCCGGGCCGACGCCCCACAGGATGGTGACCCGCTTGGGCGCCAGGAAGCCCGCCGCCTCCGCCCGGCCCAGCGCGGAGAAGCCGCGCGGCTTGTCGAGGTCCGAGGCGATCTTCGCCAGCAGCTTGTTGTAGCTGAGGCCGATGGAGGCGGTGATGCGCAGCTCCTGCTCGAAGCGGCGGACGATCTCCACCAGCGCCTGGGCCGGGCTGATGCTGAGCCGCTCCTCCACGCCGGTGAGGTCGAGATAGGCCTCGTCGATGCTGATCGGCTCCACCAGGGGGGTGAAGGCCTCCATGATCGCGCGGGCCCGATGGCCGACCTCTTTGTACTTGGCGATGTCCGGGCGGATGATTGTGGCGTCGGGGCAGCGGTCCAGCGCCTCGCGGATCGTCATGGCGGAGCGGACGCCCGACATCCGCGCGACATAGCAGCAGGCGGCGACCACCCCGCGATGGTCGTCGCCGCCGACGATCACCGGCCGGCTCGCCAGTTCCGGCCGGTCGCGCTTCTCCACCGTGGCATAGAAGCTGTCGCAGTCGATGTGGCCGATGGACAGGCTGTGCAGCTCCGCATGGCGGAACAGCCGCCGGCTGCCGCATTTCGGGCAGCGCGTGACGTCACCCGATCCTGCGCTTGATGGGGCGGCGGCGCAGTCGCGGCAGACGCTGGGCGGGGGCGCGGTCATTTGCACTGGCACTCTGGCTTCAGGTGCAGAAGGGCCACTTTATCAAAGGGCGGATGCCGCGGCCAGGGGTAAGCACATATAGTGAACGGAGCGTGGTGCGCCAGAGCACCTGACTGTTCACTTCCTGCGTTTGCCGTCCGCAACTTGGGGAGGCTGGGAGGGGGGCTGACTGCGCCGTGCCTGCTTCCAGGCATTGATGAAGGCCGGAACAAGGCCAAGGGCGCTTGCCCCAACCAGAGCAAGTGCAACCTGCTCATGGCCGGTGACCGCACAGAAGATCGCGCCGATTATCAAGCCGGCAGCTATCAGGAAGCCAAAGCAGAGACCCCAGAATGAATTTCTGGCCTGCGAGTGGATCGCGGTTCTTTCCCAATGGATCTGGTGGTCGAGCTGGCGCTCTGCCATCGATAACATGCGCTCCGCAGCGCCGGGCACGATCTCTTCATATTGTCGAAGCAATGCGGGCGGCGGCATGGGGCCTTCGAAACGCTCATGCCTTTCAAGGATGCTTACGACGGCGGCACTGGCCTCTTCGGCCTTTTCTGGCCCGAGCATTCCTTCAAGGACCTGCTCGATTGTGTTTTCCAACGGCTCTGGAACAGGAAACGCTCCCTGCTGGGCAGAAGGCGCTTTCGTTGAAGCGGTCTTTTGATTTTTTTGATTGGGCATCATGGGGGCGATGGCGTCAGAAGGCCTGCCCGTCCCGTTCACGCCGCATCACTGTGCGAACATGATCTCCAACCGCCCGCCAGCTGCCGCGAATGCCCTCACCGCTGTAGCGCGGTGGGTTGAATTCGGTTGGTCCGAGCAACGTCATCGCACCCAGCCCCATGACGAGACCGGACCAGAATGCGTGGCCAGCTTTCGGTGTCGCCGACGCACGGTCTTCCCGTTGCCTACGATACACGGCTTTCTTGCTGTTCCCCACGACATCCTCCCCGCTCATCGAGCGTCACATCATGCCATGTGCCTCAATGCGTCTCAACGCGTCATAACATGACACGCTATAACAGATGGATGCGCAGGGTGGTTATGGCAATCTGCACGAACATGCTGTCGGCTTGGCGTATGCAAGTTACTTTCAGGCGCCTGCCACTCCTCACCGCAGCACGTTGCCGCCCACCGCCAGCCGGCCGGCGACCACGGCGGCCTGGGTGCGGCTGACCACGTTCAGTTTGCGCAGGATGCTGGAGACATGGACCTTCACCGTCTGCTCCGACACGTTCAGCTCGCCGGCGATCTGCTTGTTCAGCTTGCCGTCGACGATCATGGTCAGGATGCGCAGCTGCTGCGGCGACAGCGAGGCGAAGCGGCGGGCGGATTCTGCCTCGTCGGCTTCGGATGAGGCGGCGGACAGCGGCGGCGCCCAGGTCTCGCCCGACAGGATGGCGCGGATGGCGTCGGCCATCGCCGGCATCGACAATGATTTCGGGATGTAGCCCGAGGCGCCATAGGCCAGCGCCCGGCGGATGGTGTCGGAGTCCTGAAGCGCCGACAGGATGGCGACCGGCACGGTCGGGTGGTGGGCCAGCATCATGAACAGGCCGGCGAAGCCGTGGGTGCCGGGCATGTTGAGGTCGAGCAGCACGAGGTCGATGTCGGCCGGCCGCTGTCCCACCGCGGTCATCACCGAGTCGAGGTCCGGGCATTCGATCACCCGCACCTCCGGCATCGCCTTGCCCAGCGCGTCGCGCAGTGCCGCCTGCACCAGCGGGTGGTCGTCGCCGATGACGATGGTCGTTCCGTCGCCGGCCGTTGCTTCGGTCGCTGCGCCCGCCGCGCTGTCCTCGCCCATGGCCTTCGTATCCCCCCATTCGCGGCCGTCCGGCTTTTTTCCGGTTCCGGCCTTACCGTTCGGCCACCGCAGACGTCTGCAGGGCCGCCCCGTTCAGGAAGCGGCGCAGCGACGCCGGCTTCACCGGTTTGTAGAGCACGCCGCAGCCGCACCGCTCCGCCTCGGCCCGCACCGCTTCGGACCGGTCGGCGGTCAGCAGCAGCCCCTTGACCGGACGGCCCCACAATTCCCGCAACCGCTGCAGAACCGCAAGCCCCGTCTGCCCTCCGCCTACGTGATAATCCACGCAGACCACATCTGGAAGTGTGCCGTCGAAGGGGGCGAGCGCCGCCAGCGCGCCGGCCACGTCCGACGCCGTCGCCACCCGGCAGCCCCATTGGCCGAGCAGGGCGCGCAGGCCGGCCAGGATCGGCTCTTCATTGTCGATGCACAGCACCAGCAGCCCGGCCGACAGGGCGGCGGGGACGGTGACCGGGCGGGCGACCGGGGCGGCGCGCGCCTGCTCCATCGGCACCTCCACCGCGAAGCCGGTGCCGCGCCCGACGATGGAGTGCAGAGTCACCCGATGGCCGAGCAGCCGGGCGATGCGATCGACGATGGCAAGGCCGAGGCCCAGCCCCTTGTCGGCCGGGTCGCCGCCGCCATCCGCGCCGCCCAGCCGGCGGAACTCCTCGAACACCTCGCGCCGCTTGGCCTCGGGGATGCCGGGGCCGGTGTCCCACACCTCGATGCGCAGGCGGTCGCCCCCCAGAGAATTGTTATGGGTTGGATCGCGGCGGCGCCGGCAGCCCAGCAGCACCCGGCCCTTGGGCGTGTAGCGGATGGCGTTGGACAGGAAATTCTGCAGCACCCGGCGCAGCAGCTGCGGGTCCGACCGCACCACCGCACCGCAGCCGACCACCTTCAACGTCAGCCCGCGTTCCTGCGCCAGGGCGGAGAACTCCACCCCAAGTCCGCCCAGCAATTCGTCGATGGCGAAGCTGCGCATCTGCACCCGGACATTGCCGGCATCCAGCGAGGAGATGTCGAGCAGCCCGCCCAGCAGCATCTCGGTGGAGCGCAGGGCGGCGGCGGCATTGTCGATCATGCCGCATTCGGACACCCGCTGCTCCACCGTCGGCAGGGGAACGCGGATGCTTTCCTCCAGCGCCGAGACGAACAGGCGGGCGGCGTTCAGCGGCTGCAGCAGGTCGTGGCTGGCGGCGGCGAGGAAGCGGGTCTTGCTGGCATTGGCCGCCTCCGCCTCCGCCTTGGCCTGCTGCAGGGCGTCGGTGCGCTCCTGCACCCGGTGCTCCAGGCTTTCGTTGGCCTCGCGCAGGGCCTCGGCGGCGCGGTAGCGCTCGGTCACGTCGGTGTAGGTGGAGACGTAGCCGCCCTCCGGCAGCGGGTTGGCGACGATCTCCAGCACCGTGCCGTCGGGCCGGCGCCGCTCGTAGCGGTAGGGCCATTGCAGGTTGGCGGTGTCGCGGTTGATCAGCAGCGCCTTCATGTCGTGGGCGCTGTATTCGCCGCGCCGCTCGTTGAAGCGGATCAGGTCGGCGAAGGGCACGCCCACCCGCACCATGTCCGCCGGCAGGTCGAGCAGTTCCAGGTAGCGGTGGTTCCAGGCGGCGATGCGGTGGTCGGCGTCGATCACGCAGATGCCCTGGCCGATGTTCTCCAGCGTCGCCTGCAGCAGCTTGCGGTTGAAGCGCAGCGCCTCCGACGCCTCGTCCAGCATCGCCATGGCGTCGCCGCGCGACAGCGACCGCCCCTGGAGCGAGGCCGCCATCACCACCCGCGCCGACGCGGCACCGATGGCGCCGGCGATCAGCGTCTCGGTGAAGCGGACGGCGTCGAGGTCGGCCGGTCCTGCCTCGCCCTTGCGGCCGGCGGCATAGGCGTCGAAGGCGGCGTTGCCGCGTTCCGCCCCGACGAAGCGGATGGCGAGCGCCCGCAGGTCGGCCAGCTTGGCGAGCGCCTGGGGGGTGTCGTCGTCGTCCTGGTCGGCGGTGGCGGTGGTGTAGAAGACGGCCTGCGTGCGCTCCACCGCGCTGGGCCGGGCGAGCAGCGATCCGGCGACGAAGGCGATCAGGTTGGCGAGCAGGCTCCACAGGCTGGCGTGGGAGATCGGGTCCAGCCCCTCGATGCCGAACAGCGCCTGCGGCCGCAGCCAGCCGATGCCCCAGGGACCGACATCGAACAGCGCGTCGGGCACCGGGACGATGCGGGCCATCGACGGCACCAGCAGGGTGTAGACCCACAGCAGGAAGCCGGCGCCCAGCCCCGCCAGCGCCCCCACCCGGTTGGCCCGCGGCCAGTAGAGCCCGCCGAAGAAGGCCGGCCCGAACTGGGCCACCGCGACGAAGGAGAGGAGGCCGATGACGGTCAGCGGATAGTCGCGGTCGACCAGCCGGTGCATCACATAGGCCAGCAGCAGGATGCCCAGCACCGACAGCCGCCGCACCAGCAGCAGCGTGCCGACCATGTCGCGCCGGCCGACGCGGGCGGCGAAGCGCGGTCGGCTGAGCAGCAGCGGCATCGCCACGTCGTTGCACAGCATGGTGCTGAGCGACACCGCGGCGACGATGACCATGCCGGTCGCCGCCGACAGGCCGCCGATGAAGGACAGCAGGCTGAAACCGCTGGCTCCCGCCGCGATGGGCAGGGTGATCATGAAGGTATCGGGGTTGATCCCGTCGCCGAAGGTGACGAGGCCTGCCACCGCGATGGGGATCATCAGCGCGCTGAGCGCGACCAGATAGGTCGGATACATCCAGGCGGCGGCGCGCAGATGGCGGGGATTGTCGTTCTCCACCGTCATCACATGGTACATCTGCGGCAGGCAGAGGAAGGCGATGATCGAGATCGCCGTGTTCGACCACCAGGTCGGATCGGAAAAGCTGGGCGACAGCAGCGGTTCCGCCTGCGGCCGGGCGATCAGGTCGGTGTAGCCGTCGAACATGCCCCAGACGATGAAGGCCGCCACCGCCAGGAAGACGGTCAGCTTCACCAGACTTTCGAAGGCGATGGCCAGCATCAGGCCGCGGTGATGTTCGCTGGCGTTTATGTGGCGGACGCCGAACAGGATGGTGAAGACCGCCATCGACAGCGCCACCGCGAAGGCGGTGTCGCCCCAGATCGGCGGCGGCAGGGCCGCCGGAGAGGCCAGCGAGGGCGCGGTCAGCACGTCGAAGCTGGCGGCAACCGCCTTCAGCTGGAGCGCGATGTAGGGCAGCACGCCGACCAGCGCCGTCAGCGTCACCAGCGCCGCCACCGCCTGGCTCTTGCCATAGCGGGCGCCGATGAAGTCGGCGATGGAGGTGACGTTCTGCGCCTTGGTGATGGCGATGATCTTGGTCAGCACCGGCCTCGCCGCCAGCAGCAGGATCATCGGCGCCAGATAGATCGGCAGGAAATCGAAGCCGCTGGCCGACGCCCGCCCGACCGACCCGTAGAAGCTCCAGCTCGTGTTGTAGATGCAGAGCGTCAGGGCATAGAGAATGCCGGCCGCGCGCGGGGAGGACAGCACCAGCGTTCCGCCCGCGGTGCGCCGGTCGCCCCACCAGGCGATGGCGAACAGAACGCCCAGATAGGCCGCCGACACGGCCAGGACCAGCCAACTCTGCACGACCGACGGACCTCTCGGGAGGGAGGGGAGGGGGAACGGAACGGGGGATGGAAAAGCCGGCAGACCCTATCCCAATCGCCCCGCCGGCAACAATGGCCGGCGGTCCGCGGCTGGAACGATCGGGGGTCTCCGTCGGTTTACTGCGTCGCCGCCGCTGGGAAAGCGTCGCGAAAAGCCCAATCTGTGGCAAGATGGCTTATCGTGAACGAGCCCGGCCCTCGGTGCCGGACCCGGTGCGTGGCCTGAAACGGAAGACGGACACCCAACAGAATGCTGATAGACGCCTATTTGGGGTTCCGGGTCGGGGACATGGTCCTGGATCGCGCGGAGCTTGCCGCCGGTACCGCCACCATCAAGGAGATCCACGTCGTCCCGTGCGACTGGGCGCATGGCCTGACCGGCATCGCCGTCATGGAGAATGGCGCCGAGCGCTTCATCGTCCAGCTGAAGAAGGTGCGCCCGACCGAAGAGGTCGAGACCGAAAGCAACATCCGCCCCCTGCGCCACCGCGCGCGCTGAGCGGAACGATAGTGCGCTGAAGACGGCCTGAGAACGGTGAGGCCCGCCGCCCCGGATCGGAGCGGCGGGCCTTCGTTTTCAGGCGATGACTGCGCTGGCCGGGGAGCCGGGGCGGCGTCAGTGGCGCAGCTGGACGCGTCCGCCGCCCATGCGCGCGTCGTCGACGCGGGCGATGGCGGGCAGGCCGCGCAGGAAGGCGGCGCCGGTGTCGGTCGCCTCGAACAGGACATGGCCCTGGCGGTCCTGGCCGCGCAGGCGCGCCTCGGTCGCCATGCCGGCATTGCGGACGGCGGCCGACAGCTCGGACACGGCCTTCCAGATGCGGGCACGGTGTTCGGCGGCGCTGGAACAGCCGGAGGAATCCGCGACGGCCAGCGTTACGGTAAAGGAATGAAGCTCGATCGCCATGGTGGCACCACGGAACATGAATTTCGGGATTGAAGCACCCGGATCGTTCCGGCCATCGGCCGGATACGGCGCCGGCCCTTGGGATCGAGAAACTCAGTCGTAACGGGGAAGCTTCGACAGGACGATGTCGCTGATGAGGCCGCGGAGCTGGCTGACCGGGAGCTGTTCGACCGGCATGCGGACGGCGCGGGCGTAGGTCTCGCAAACGTGCCAGGCATGGTCGGGTTCGACCAGGATGTGCCGGGCGAGATCTTGGTCGTCGGCGTTCGCCCGACCGGGGAGCGCCTTTTCACAGGCCAGGACGGTTTGCACCATGTCGCTGGCCAGACTGTGCAGATTCATGGATGGCACCTTCCCATGTTCGGAAATTGGTTGGGGGCACGAACAGATTAAACCTTCGAGCCAGTCCCCACAACGGTGCCTATGACGTTCGGCTGTGACAAATGGACGTTCGTGCCACAGCGGGCGCATCGGCAAAGCTGACGGTGGCCGGCCTCTAACCGGCATCAACATAGGTCGGGGCGATTTATTCCGCCTGTGACCGTTTCGCGGGTCAGACGCGGCAAATTCCGGCGGACTCCACCGGCAATCCCCTCTTGCGCCGGCCGCGGTTTTCCCCATTGGGGCAAGGCGTTGCCGGTCGCTCCCGATCCCGGCGGGCCGGGACCGGGAGCTGCCTTCACCCGGCCGTCAGGCGTCCAGCACGGTCCGGCTGTTCTTCACCACCAGCGCCTGGAAATAGGGCTGCAGCTTGGCGTCGTCGAAGCCGAAGGCCTGCTGGAAGCGGATGATCAGGTCGCGTTCGCCCTGCTCCGCCTCGCCGTCGGCCATGGCGCTGTCGATCATGTTCAGCAGGATGCACAGGCGCTGCTGCTCGGTCAGCTTCGGCGCGACCTCTCCCAGGAAGGTGTCGGGCGGGGTGCTGCGCGCGAACTTGAAGCAGCGGTCCAGCTCCTCCCGCGTGGCGTTGCGGCCGAGCACGGAAAGGAGATGGCCCACCTCCTCCGGATCGATTTCGCCGTCCGACCCCATGCAGTAGATCAGCGAGACGACCAGCGCCCGGCGCGGGTTCAGCTCCAGCGGAGCGTTGCCCTTGAACATATCGAACAGACCCATGTTCCTAGCTCCCCAATGGTCGAGATGCCCGCGCATTTGGGCCCGTGGGGTAGCCCGTGCAAGATGGGGGCGGCGGCGATTTTTCCGTGCGAGATCGGCCGATGCCGCCAGCCGCCGCCGCCCTCCATCGGGGCAAACCCTGAGGCGGGCCGCCGTCGAATAGCGCGCCGGCCCGGCGGGTTTCGTGATAGTTTGGACCTGAAGCATCGGTGTGGCCGCGTCGGTCGGGCTGCATCGCGCGGCGGGTCGGGGAATTCCGGGAGGATCTGTGGGACGCTTCGTCCGGGGCGCTCTGGTGGTGGTCGTCGTCCTGGCCGCATTGGCCGGGAACGCGGCGCACAGGATCTATTACGACTACCAGGACACGCAGCAGCGCCGCTTCGCCATGGTCCGCGACATGGCCCGGCTGGTGGACGACCATGTCCACCGGACGGTGCGCACGGCCGACATCGCGCTCGACCAGACGGCGGCGATGGTGGCGGAGGCCGGCGGGCTCCAGAAGGTGCGCGACCTGAAGCACTGGACCCGCCTGCGCGAATACGCCGCCCACATCGAGGGCGCGGACGCGATCTGGATCTATGACGCCGAGGGGCGGGCCGTCCTGGAATCGGCCAGCTTTCCCAACCGCATCGCCGGCTTCGCCGATCCGGCCGGGCTGGAGGCCCTGCGGAGCGGCGTGCGCCTCCATATCGGCGCCGGGCAGCCGGGCCGCACCGGCAGCCAGCCGCTGGTCTTCCCGGTATCCCGCCCCCTGCATGACGACGAGGGGCGCTTTGTCGGCGTGGCGTCCGCCGCGATCCGGGTCGATACCCTCACCGATTTCTACAACATGCTGGGTTTCGAGTTCGATCCGCTGATCGGCGTCTACCGTCCGAACGGCGAGGTCGTCGCCCGCCGCCCGGCGACCGAAGCCTCGGTGGGCCGGTCGGTCGCCGACGGACTGCTGTTCCAGACCAAGCTGCGCGAGGCGCCGGAGGGGCAAATTCTGTTGCCGTCGATGCTGGACGGCGTGCTGCGCATCGCTGCCTACCGCACGATGCGCGATTACGGGCTGGTGGTGCTGACCGGCATCGACCGGACCGAGGCGATGGCCGCCTGGCGCACCCGCACGCTGTACACGGTGGTGGAGACCATCGTCGGGTTGCTGGCGATCCTGGCGGCGCTGGCCTGGGGCCTGCGTTACCTGGACCGCGAGCGCAAGGCGCAGGTGGCGCTGGCCGAGGCGCGCAACGCGGTGGAGCGGACCAGCGCCGAGCGCGACGAGAGCGCCCGGCTGGCCGCCGCGCTCGACCATGCCCGAGACATGGCGGAGACCGCGCGTCAGGCCGCCGAGGCCGCCAACCGCGCCAAGGGCGAATTCCTGGCCGGGCTGAGCCACGAGCTGCGCACCCCGCTGAACGCGGTGATCGGCTTCGCCGACCTGATCGCGCGTGAGGCGGAGGGGCCGGCCGGCACCCCGGTCTACCGGCAATATGCCGCCAATGTCCGCGATTCCGGCCAGCATGTGCTGGAGTTGATCAACGAGATCCTCGACCACGCGCGGGCGGAGGCCGGGGTGCTTCCCATCGAGGAGGGGCGCTGCGACCTGGAGGCGGCGGCCGACTTCGCCGTCCGCATGCTGACCCCGCGGGCCGAGCGTGCCGGCGTGCTGCTGTCGGCGGTGGTGGCGCCGGCGGCGCGGCACCTGCGCGGCGACGAGCGGCGCATCCGCCAGATCCTGCTGAACCTGATCGCCAACGGGGTGAAATACACGCCGTCGGGCGGGGCCGTGACCCTGTCGGCCGCGGTGGATGACGGCGTTCCGGTGATCCGCGTCACCGACACCGGTCTCGGCATCCCTGCCGAAGATGTCGACCGCGTGCTGGAGCCCTTCGCCCGCGTGGAAAGCGCCGCCAACCGCGGAATCGAAGGTGCGGGGCTGGGGCTGCCGCTGACCAAGCGGCTGGTGGAACTGCATGGCGGCACCCTGGCGCTGCGCAGCACGCTGGGCGTCGGAACCACGGTGACGGTGCGCCTGCCCGCCGCCCGCCTGTTGCCGCCGGAACCCCGGCTGGCGCCGCAGCCGATGCCTGCGCCCGCTCCCGCCGCGATCCCTGCCGCTTCGGCAACGCCCCCGGCCCCGACCCCGACCCCGACCCCGACCATGCAGCCGCTGTCGGTCCTGCTGGTGGACGACGATCCGACCGTGCGCGACATGGTGGCCGGGCTGCTGCGCGGCTGGGGGCACCGTGTGATCGCGGCAGCCAATGCCAACGAGGCGCTGGTGATCCTCGACGGGTCGGAACCGCTGGACCTGATGCTGAGCGATGTGGTCATGCCGCCGGGCATGGACGGCACGGAGCTGGCGCGGCAGGCCGCCCGCATGCGCCCCGGCCTGCCGGTGCTGCTGGCCTCCGGCTTCGCCGCGCATGCCGTCGGCAACCCCGCCGCCTTCGGACCAGAGGTGGCGATGATCGCCAAGCCCTTCTCCATCGACGAGTTGCGGCAGCATTTGGCCCGCATCGCCGGTGGGCGCGGGGCGGCGACCCTGACTGCACCGTCCTCCCTCCCGGCCCCTCCCTTGGTTTCCGTGCCGGCTCCTGCCGCACCCCGGCCGGCGGGGCCGCCGCGCCTGCTGATCGCCGAGGATCTGTCGATCAACCGCGAACTGCTGGCGGCCCTGTTCCGCGACAGCGGCTATGGCATCGATCTGGTTGCCGACGGTGCCGAGGCGGTGGAGGCGGTGCGGGCCGGCGACTATGATGTGGTGCTGATGGACGTGCAGATGCCGGGCATGGACGGGCTTGAGGCCAGCCGGGCCATCCGCGCGATGCCGCCGCCCCGCGGCGATGTGCCGATCCTGGCGCTGACCGCCGGCTCATCCGAAGAGGAACGGCGCCAATGCCGCGAGGCCGGCATGAACGGGCATATCGGCAAGCCCTATGACCGCGAGATCCTGCTGCGTCAGGTCGCCCGCACCCTGGCATCCGGCCGCAGCCGCACGGGCGTCGCGTAAACGGTCGTGGACAGCCCTCAGGGCCGCTCGACTCAAGGCTGCTCGAACACCTGCGGGAAATGGGCGAGGCGGCGGCCGAACAGGCTTTGCGCCGTGGCCTCTCCCGAGGTCGAGGTCTGGACCTGGGTCATCGCGGCCGGCATCACCGCAGGCATCGCCGGGGTGGCGGGCAGGGCGCGCGCGGAGGTCGGGCGGGACCGGCGTTCGGACTTCTCGGGCGGGGCGTAGAAATGAAGGGTCAGCTGGCCGTCGGCTTCCGCCGCATAGGGCAAGCCGGGGGCCGTCCGGCGTTCGGCGCCGGGAAGCACATACTGCTCGCCTTGGTCGGTGCGTTCGATATGCGGCATGACCGGTATCCTGTCTCCACCGTACCGATCCTGCCGTTCCCGCCCTTCCGGGTCAAGGCCGCGCTGCTGAACGAAGGGTTTATCCGTTCGCGTCGTGTTCCTGCCCCCGATTCCCCGCCCCGGCCGCCCCTCCCGGTTACCCATCCGGGCGGGCCGGCGGCGTGCCTACGGGCGCAGCAGGCCGGCCACCAGCAGGTAGGACAGGGCGGCGACGATGCCGGAGGCGGGAATCGTCAACACCCAGGCCCAGACGATTCGGCCGGCCAGACCCCAGCGCACCGCCGAGGTGCGGCGGGCGGAGCCGACGCCGACGATGGCGCCGGTGATGGTGTGGGTGGTCGAAACCGGAATGCCCAGCCACGTCGCGCCGAACAGCGTGATGGCGCCCGCGGTCTCGGCGCAGAAGCCCTGATAGGGCTTCAGGTCGGTGATGCGCGAGCCCATGGTGCGGACGATGCGCCAGCCGCCCATCATGGTGCCCAGCCCCATCGCCGCCTGACAGGTGATGATGACCCAGAAGGGCACGTAGAAGGTATCGCCCAGCATGCCCTGGCTGAACAGCAGGACGGCGATGATGCCCATCGTCTTCTGCGCGTCGTTGCCGCCATGGCCCAGGCTGTAGAGTGCGGCGGAGACGAGCTGGAGATGGCGGAACTGTCGGTCGACCGTGAAGGGGGCGGCGCGGCGCAGCACCCAGGACACCACCAGCATCAGCAGCAGGGCCAGCAGCAGGCCGATGCCCGGCGACAGCACGATGGCGACCGCCGTCTTGGTGAAGCCGCTGGCGATGATGGCGCCGAAGCCGGCCTTGGCGATGCCGGCCCCGGCGATGCCGCCGACCAGCGCATGGGACGACGAGGACGGCAGCCCGAGATACCAGGTGATCAGGTTCCAGCCGATGGCGCCGATCAGCGCCGCCAGGATCACCGCCGGGTCCATCACCAGCGGATCGACCAGACCGGTGCCGATGGTGGTGGCGACATGCAGGCCGAAGAACAGGAAGGCGATGAAGTTGAAGAAGGCCGCCCACAGCACGGCCAGCTTGGGCGACAGCACGCGGGTCGACACCACGGTGGCGATGGAGTTCGCCGCGTCGTGCAGGCCGTTGATGAAGTCGAAGGCGAGCGCCACGAAGACGATGAAGACGATCGCCGGCAGGGCGAGCTGGAGGGCGTCCATTGCCGCCGCCTCAGACCTGATCGAGCGTGATGCCCGCGACCAGGTCGCCGACGTCGTCGCAGCGGTCGGTCACCGCCTCCAGCATCTCGTACAGCTCGCGCCGGCCGAGGAAGGCGATCATGTCCGGCTTCTCGGCGATCAGCGACTGCAGCGCGTCGCGCAGCACGTCGTCGGCCTCGTCCTCCAGGTCGGACATGCGGCCGCAGAGATGGTCGATGCGCTCCGCATTGCGGGCGATGGCGCCCAGCAGCGGCATCAGCTCCACCATCACGTCGGCCTGCTGGCGGATCAGGACGACGAAGCGGCGCATCGGCTCGTCGAACGTTTCGATGCCGTAGAGGCCGGCATGGCGCGGCACCTCGTCCATCAGGTCGATGGCGTCGTCCAGCGCGTTGATCAGCGACAGGATGTCCGACCGGTCGAAGGGGGTGATGAAGGCGCGGTGCAGGTCGCGCCCGGCATCCTTGGCGATGCGGTCGGCGTCCTTCTCCACCCGCTTCAGCGCCGCGATCTTCTGCGCCCGCTCCTCTGGCCCTGCGTCCATCACCGCTTCCAGCGCGGCGGCTGCGGCCACGATGTGGCGGGCCTGCTCGACGAACTGGTCGACGAAGCGTTCCTCCTTCGGCATCAGCGAACGGAAAGCGCGCAGCAGCATGGGACGGTGACTCGCGGTGACTGGGGTGATTTGGCGCCGCTCTTAGCACGCTTCGCCGCGCGGTGCAGCGGCGCTTTGTCATGTAACAGTCATGAAACAGTCATCCGGTAGCAAAATCGCCACAGGTTGCGGCCCCTGCGCACTTTCCAGACACGTGACGGAATGATCCGGATCGGCTGTACGGGGCCATGGAAAGGGGGATGCCGCCTCCCCAAATGACCGTCAGGCCCCCTCAAGACCGCAGGTTTGCCCGCATGACGTGCCCATCCAGCCCCATCCGCCGCCTTGCCGTGCCGGCCCTGGCGGTCCTGCTGCTCTCAACCGCCCCGCTGCAGGCGCAGACGGCGGCGCCGGCGGATCCCGCCGGGCGTTGCAGCCCGACCGTCTCGGCCGCGCTCAGCACATGGGACGCCGGCCTGGCGACGGCGGAGCGGTTCGGCGACAGGGCGGTGGCGCTGGCGCGCGAGAAGGGGCGGGAGTATCTGCTGCCTCTGCTGGGCATCGACCCGAAGACGGCGCCGCCCGACGCCGGGAACGGCGGGACGGCCGACGATGTCGGCCGCGCGCTGCAGGAAAGCCGCGACGATCCCAAGCGGCGCGCCGAACTCTGCGCCGCCATCACCCGCGCTGCCGACGAGGCCAAATCCTCCGCCGGGGCCGGGCTGGATGCGCTGAAACGCGCGCTCGACGGCTGGCAGCTGTCGCCTGGGCCGGTCAATCCGCCGGCCGAGCCCTCCAGGACGGACGGGCTGATCCGCACCTGAGGGGATGGGAAGAGGCCGGAGCCTCTTCCACGGTAACAGCCCCTACAGCCAGAACTCCTTACAGCCAGGACTCCTTACAGCCAGTCGGGCACGCGCTCGGCCGCCAGCATCTCCTCCACCGTCGGGCGGGGGCGGATGACGGAGAAGCGGTCGCCGTTGACCAGCACCTCCGGCACCAGCGGCCGGGTGTTGTAGGTCGAGGCCATCACCGCGCCATAGGCGCCGGCCGACAGGAAGGCGACGAGGTCGTCGTCGGCCAGCGGCGGCAGCGGGCGCTGCACGGCGAAGGTGTCGCCGCTCTCGCACACCGGGCCAACCACGTCGTAGGGCTCCGCCGCGACGCCGTCGGCCGGCTCCGCCACCGGGACGATGCCGTGATAGGCGTCGTAGAGCGACGGCCGGATCAGGTCGTTCATCGCCGCGTCGACGATGGCGAAGCGTCGGTGCAGACCCTGCTTCACATAGATGACGCGGCTGACCAGGATGCCGGCATTGCCGACCAGCGAACGTCCCGGCTCCAGCGTGATGCGGCAGCCGAGATTGCCGGTGATGGAGCGCACCATCGCGGCATAGTCGGCCAGATCGGGCGGCGCCTCGTTCCTGTAGGTGATGCCGAGCCCGCCGCCGAGATCCAGGCGCTGGATGTCGTGGCCGTCCTCGCGCAGCTGGTGCAGCAGCGCCGCCACCCGCTCGTAGGCCGCCCGGAAGGGGGCGAGGTCGGTCAGCTGCGAGCCGATATGGACGGCGATGGCGACCGGCTTGATGCCCGGCAGGTCCGCCGCGCGCCGATAAATCTCGCGCGCGTGGTCGTAGTCGATGCCGAACTTGTTCTCTTTCTTGCCGGTGGAGATCTTGGCGTGGGTCTTGGCGTCGACGTCCGGGTTGACGCGGAAGGCGATGGGGGCCTCCACGCCGAGGCTGGTCGCAACCTCGCTCAGCGCCTCCAGCTCCGGCACCGACTCGACGTTGATCTGGTGGATGCCGGCCTCCAGCGCAGCGCGCAGGTCGTCGCGGGTCTTGCCGACGCCGGAGAAGACGATGCGCTCGGCCGGGATGCCGCCGGCCAGCGCGCGCTTCATCTCGCCCACCGACACCACGTCGCCGCCGGCGCCGAGCCGGGACAGGGTGCGGATGACGGCGAGGTTGGAGTTGGCCTTCAGCGCATAGCAGACGCCGGCATCCTGCCCGGCGAAGGCGCCGGCATAGGCGTTGTAATGCGATTCCAGCGCCGCGGTGGAATAGAGGTAGAAGGGCGTCCCCACCTCGCGCGCCACATCCTCCAGCGACACGGACTCGGCGTGCAGCACGCCGTTGCGGTAGGCGAAGACACTCATGGGAGAACCGTTGGGCGAACTATAGGCGGACGAACCGGGGCGGGCGGCGTTCATGGGAACTGGACTCCGGATCCGGCCGGCTTACCGGGCTTCGGGTCCAGCGAGGGGTTGGGGTAGGGGCGCGGGAAGGGATCGGCCTGACCCTCCGGACGCGGGCTGTCGACGGTGCTGGGCTTCTTGCCGCAGCCGGACAGAGCCAGGACGCCGGCCAGGGCGAGGACGGTCAGGGTGACGGTACGGTTCACAGAAAACGCTCCCGGGCGGCCTTCACCGCCTCCTGCACGCGGACAGGGGCCGGCCCGCCGAAGCTGGTGCGGCTGTTCAGCGACGCCTCGATGCTCAGCGCCGGATAGACCGCTTCGGTGATGCGCGGCTCGATGGCCTGCAACTCCGCCAGCGACAGGTCGGTCAGGCCGACGCGGCGGTCTTCCGCCGCCTTCACGGCGCGGCCGGTGACGTGGTGCGCCTCGCGGAAGGGCATGTCGAGCTCCCGCACCAGCCAGTCGGCGAGGTCGGTCGCGTTCAGGAAGCCGCGGTCGGCCGCCTCGCGCATCGCCGGGACGTTCGGCTGCATGTCGCGCACCATGCCTTCCATGGCGGCGATGCACAGCGCCAGCGTGTCATCGGCCTCGAACACCGGTTCCTTGTCTTCCTGCATGTCCTTGGAATAGGCCAGCGGCAGGCCCTTCATGGCGATCAGCAGGCTGTTCAGGCTGCCGATCACCCGGCCGGCCTTGGCGCGCACCAGCTCCGCCGCGTCGGGGTTCTTCTTCTGCGGCATGATGGACGAGCCGGTGGTGAAGGCGTCCGACAGCTTGATGAAGCGGAACTGGGCGGAGCACCAGATCACGATCTCTTCGGCGAAGCGCGACAGGTGCATGGCGCAGATCGACGCCGCCGACAAGTATTCCAGCGCGAAGTCGCGGTCGGACACCGCATCCAGCGAGTTGGCGGTCGGCCGGTTGAAGCCCAGCGCCTCCGCCGTCATGAAGCGGTCGATGGGGTAGGGGGTGCCGGCCAGCGCAGCCGAGCCGAGCGGGCATTCGTTCAACCGGCAGCGGGCGTCGCGGAAGCGGCTGCGGTCGCGCCCGAACATTTCGACATAGGCCAGCAGGTGATGGGCGAAGCTGATCGGCTGCGCCGCCTGCAGGTGGGTGAAGCCGGGCATCACCGTGCCGGTGTGCTGCTCCGCCAGGTCGATCAGCGCGGCCTGCAGCGCGGTCAGGCCGGCGATGGTCCGGTCGATGGCGTCGCGCACCCACAGCTTGAAGTCGGTCGCCACCTGATCGTTGCGCGAGCGGCCGGTGTGCAGGCGCTTGGCCGGTTCGCCGATCAGCTCGGCCAGCCGGGCCTCCACATTCATGTGGATGTCCTCCAGCTCCACCTTGAAGGTGAAGCTGCCGGCGTCAATCTCTGCCTTTACGCGGTCGAGGCCGGCGATGATGGCGTCGGCGTCGGCCTGGGATATGATGCCCTGCTTGGCCAGCATCGCGGCATGGGCCTTCGACCCGGCGATGTCCTGGTCGGCGAGCCGCTTGTCGAAGCCGATGGAGGCGTTGATCTTCTCCATGATGGCGGCGGGACCGCGCGCGAAGCGCCCGCCCCACATCTGGCTGGCGGCGGGCGCGGCAGAGCCGGTGGGGACGCCGGTGGTTGCGGCGGAATTCTGCGGGGTCTGATCGGCGCTCATGGGGACGGTTTTCGCGGCATTCGTGTGAAGGGGAGCGAGGAAGCGTGAGTATGCGGACTTTGGCGGCTGTCGCAACGGTTTGTGTGTGCATGGCCGGGGCCGGCCTGTGGTGGAGCGCCGGTGCGGTGCCCACGCCACCGGAGGTGCTGCGGCTGGGCGCGCCGGACGCCCCGTCTGGCGCTACGCCCGTCGCCTCATCCGGCGTCGACAAGCTGGAGAAATTCAAGGGGGCGGAGCCCAAGCCGATGCCGCCGCTGTCCTTCATCGACGCCGAGGGGCGGCGGGTCGATCTGGCCGACTTCAAGGACCGGGTGATCCTGCTGAACCTGTGGGCGACGTGGTGCGGGCCTTGCGTGAAGGAGATGCCGTCGCTCGACCGGCTGCAGGCCCAGCTGGGCGGCGACGCCTTCCAGGTGGTGGCGCTGTCGCTCGACCGCGGCGGGCGGGCGGCGGTGGAGCCCTTCTACAAGAAGACGGGGGTGGAGCATCTGACGGTGTTCCTCGATCCCGCGTCGGAGTCGATGAAGGCGCTGTCGCTGCGCGGCCTGCCCACCACCATCCTGGTCGATCCGGAAGGCCGTGAGCTTGGCCGCGTCGAGGGCGCGGTGGAATGGGATGCGCCGGAGGTCGTCGCCTTCCTGCGCCAACATCTGGGCCGCGGCGGCGGGCCGGCGCGCGACCGCAGCGGGGTGATGAAGACCGGCGGCTGACGGCCCTGGCGCCATGGGGTAGAGTGCCGCGCTGACCTTTCGCCTCTCCCGAGCCGCTCCATGACGCAATCCGCAGCAACCGGTCCCAAGCGCTTCACCATCGGTGCCGGCATCGTGATGATGCGGCAGGGCGAACGCGCCGACCGGGCATGGCTGATCGAATCCGGCGAGCTGGAGGTGCTGCTGACCACGCCGGACGGCGGCACCCGGCGGCTGGGGGTGGTCGGCAAGGGGGCCGTGGTCGGCGAGATGGCGCTGATCGACGATGGCGAGCGCAGCGCCACCGTGCGCTCGCTGACCGAGGTCGTTTGCGTCGAAGTGACGCGGGAGGCCTTCCGCGGCCTGCTGAAGCGCAGCCCGCCGCTGGCGTCATACCTGCTGCAGAGCCTGATCGCCGCCATCCGCCGCGACTATGGCTTGCCGCCGACCGCAAGGTTCGGCAATCCGGTCGATTTCCGTTCCACCAACTCCTTCCAGAAGGTGGTCGACCGCCGCATGATCCGCGAGGGGCATGTCTTCTTCGGCCCCAACGAGCCGGTCAACGCCGCCTACCTGATCCAGTCCGGCCGGGTGGCGCTCCGCCCCGGTCGCGGCACGCTGGGCGAGGACATCACGACCTTCGGGCCGGGCAGCCTGTTCGGCGAGATCTATCTGCTGACCGGCCGTCTGCCCGACGTCACCGCGGTGGCGGTCGCCGGCGGCATCTGCGAGGTGATCGACAAGCGCAGCTTCGAGGACGCGGTGATGGCGATGCCGCCGATTCTGAAGTCGCTGACGCGGATCTACATCTCGCAGCTGACGAAGGCGAAGGCGGGGTGAAGGGCTGTGAGTTTGTAGGAGTGATGCGGAAAGTTGAATGGTAATTGAAGTTATTCTATGTTTCGTCAGTCGGGTGTGATGGCGCACGCGAATCGGATTGTGAGGACGGGATCGAGTTGGTGATTTTCAGCGTTGCATTTGCGCCTGATGCAGGATCAGCCAGCTCAGGACCGTCAAGGCAGTTCAAACAAGAGTCGCATCTTATCAAGAGATTCGTCAATCAGTGCCTAAAATCACTGGACCGTGTTGAGGCGCACGAAATAGGCCCGCTTCAAAACGCATCGCGGGTTCGCTCCAAAACCAATTTGGACCTGCGCCGATTTTCCGTGATTGTAGAGAACACCGCTTTGAAACATGCGCTGAAACAACACGGCGATGCTTCAAAAGAGGCTAAAAGAGGTCAGGAAGCTGTAGTTGAGGACGATTTCTGCCTGATCCCGGAAATCATCCAGGACGGCACCCCTTCGAACGGTGATGGCTCGAAGCGCGGCGTATCGACGATTTTGTTCCGTAAGTCGATCAATGGCTTTGAATACACAATCGTTGCCGACGTGCGCTCAAGCGCGTGTCAACTTGCTTTCAAAACAATGATGAAAAGCCGGCAAAAACATGCTTAGGGAGAAGCACCTGGGGACCTGCGATGCTGTCTCGTAAGGCGGACGCTCGTGTGAAGCGTATACCGTGCGAAACCCCTCGAGATTGACGTCCGAAACGAGGCCCAGGTGCTGTCAAACAGATAATGTGGTTTTGCCTTGTGGTCAAGTTTCCAGCTGGTGCGATCACCGGAGTTGTATGCGGCGCCTTGTTTTCGGGGCAGAGGAGAATGTCTCCTTCAGTTCACCCACGCACCTCCAGCCCGCGCATGACCAGCGTCCACACCGCTTCGAACGCCGCGGTGCTGTCGGGGGAAGCCCATTCGGCGGCGTGGGCGGGGTTGTGGAAGCGGGCGGTCGCGTCGAGCAGGGCGCGGGCGACCGTGGGGGCGTCGCCGGGGGCGAAGCTGCCGTCGGCCATGCCGTCGGCGACGATGCGGGCGATCTGGCCGCAGAGATGCGCCACATGCTCCGCCACCACCTCGCGGGCTTCGGCGGCGAGCGTCATGTAGGTGGCGAACAGTTCCGGATCGTCGCCGGCCTTGCGGTGCTTGGCCTGGATCAGCGCGTCGAACCAGCGGCGCAGGCGGGCGGGCGCCGGTCCGGATTCCTCGGCGATGGCGGCCAGCGGGTCGGAGACGCGGGCGAGCCAGCGCTCCGTCACCGTGTCGCGGAGCGCGGCCTTGCTGGGGAAATGGCGGTAGACGCTGCCGTGGCTGACGCCCAGCGCGCGGGCGACGTCCACCACCGTGGCCTTGGCGGGACCGTAGCGGCGCAGGACCTCCTCCGCCGCCTCCAGGATGCGGTCCGGGGTCAGCGCCGCCTCAGCCATGCGACACCGCCTCAGCGCCGCTCGCTGTCGAGCATCGCCATCTGTTGCGGGGCGTAGCGGTCGCCGGCGGCCGCACCGGGCGGCACCGCCCGTTCGATCGTGGCGAGGTCATCGGGGGTGAGGTCAAATTCCAGGGCTCCCAGCGCTTCGGTCAGCCGGTCGCGCCGCCGCGCGCCGACCAGCGGCACAATATCCGAACCGCGCGACAGCACCCAGGCAATCGCGATCTGCGCAACGCTGACACCCTTCGCCGCGGCGACCCGGCGCAGTTCCTCGACCAAGGCGAGGTTGTGGTCCAGGTTCTCCCCCTGGAATCGCGGGCTGTGGGCGCGGAAATCGCCGGTCGCGCCGGCGCTGTCCTTCTTCCAATGGCCGCTGATCAGGCCGCGCGACAAGACGCCATAGGCGGTGATGCCGATGCCGAGCTCGCGGCAGGCCGGCAGGATGGCGTCCTCGATCCCGCGGGAGATCAGCGCATATTCGATCTGCAGGTCGCAGATGGGGTGGACTGCGGCGGCACGGCGGATGGTGTCGGCGCCCATCTCCGACAGGCCGATGTGGCGGACATAGCCGGCCTTCACCATGTCGGCGATGGCGCCGATGGTGTCCTCGATGGGCACGTTCGGGTCGAGACGGGCCGGGCGGTAGATGTCGATGTGGTCCAGCCCAAGCCGGCCCAGCGTGTGGGCCAGGAAGTTCTTCACCGCAGCCGGCCGCGCATCGTAGCCGAGCCAGCTGCCGTCCGGCATGCGCAGGGCGCCGAACTTCACGCTGACCTGGAAGCGGTCGCGCGGCATACCGCGCACCGCCTCGCCGATCAGCATCTCGTTGTGGCCCATGCCGTAGAAGTCGCCGGTGTCGAGCAGCGTCACCCCGGCGTCGAGCGCCGCATGGATGGTGGCGATGCCCTCCGCCCGGTCGGCGGGGCCGTAGAAGTCGGACATGCCCATGCAGCCGAGGCCGAGGGCGGAAACGGTGGGGCCGGATGTGCCGAGTGTGCGCGTGTCCATGTGTCCCTCCATCGATGCGTGATGGAGAGGTTATCGGCTGTCGACTGACAAATGTCAATATCTGTCAGTCGTATCCCGTTAGTGGTCAGCTGCGGTCGATGACGATCACCCGGAAATCGTTGACGTTGGTGCGGGTCGGGCCGGTGACGACCAGATCGCCCAGCGCCTTGAAGAAGCTGTAGCCGTCGTTGTCGGCGAGAAAGGCCTTGGCATCCAGGCCCATGGCTTCCGCCCGTTTCAGCGTGTCGGGGCGCAGGATGGCGCCGGCATTGTCCTCCGTCCCGTCGATGCCGTCGGTGTCGAAGGCGGCGGCCCGGATGCCGGGATGGCCGTCGAGCGCGACCGCCAGCGCCAGCAGGAATTCGACGTTGCGGCCGCCGCGGCCCTGGCCGCGCACCGTCACCGTGGTCTCGCCGCCGGACAGGATCACGGCGGGGACCGGTGCCGGCTGGCCGTGGCGGGCGGCTTGACGGGCGATGCCGGCATGGACCTTGGCGACCTCGCGCGCTTCGCCCTCGATGGCGTCGCCCAGGATGACCGGGCTGTAGCCACGGTCGCGGGCGAGTGCCGCCGCGGCCTCCAGCGCGTCCTGCGGGGTGGCGATGATGGTGGTCTCGGCGCCGGCCAGCCGCGGGTCGCCGGGCTTGGGCGTTTCGTCCGCCGCCGCTTCCAGGAAGGCGGCCACGGCCGGCGGCGGGGTGATGCCGTATTTCGCCAGGATGGCGCGGGCGTCGGCGAAGCTGGTCGGGTCTGGCACGGTCGGACCGCTGGCGATCACCGACGGATCGTCGCCCGGCACGTCGGAGACCAGCAGCGAGACGACGCGCGCGGGATGGGCCATGGCCGCCAGCCGGCCGCCCTTCACCGCCGACAGATGCTTGCGCACGCAGTTCATCTCGCCGATGTCGGCGCCGCTCTTCAGCAGCGCCTTGGCGACGGCGCGCTTGTCGTCCAGCGTGATGCCGGGCGCCGGCAGGGCCAGCAGGGCGGAGCCGCCGCCGGAGATCAGGCAGAGCACGAGGTCGTCGGCGGTCAGCCCCTGCACCATCTCGACGATGCGGCGCGCCGCCTCCTGCCCGGCGGCGTCGGGCACCGGGTGGCTGGCCTGCACCACCTCGATCCGCCCGGTCGGCAGGTCATGGTCGTAGCGGGTGACGACGAGGCCGGTCAGCGGCCCCGGCCAATGGTCTTCCACCGTCTTCGCCATGGCCGCCGCCGCCTTGCCGGCGCCGATGACCACCGTGCGGCCCTTCGGCGGCTGCGGCAGGGCCGCCGGCAGCCGGGTCTCGGCGGTCACCGCGGTGAGCGCCGCCTGGAACAGGTCGTGGAGCAGGGCGTCTGTGGTCATGGCGGTGCTCATGGTCGCGTCGGGAGCGGGGCGGATAGGATGCACGGGAATGAGGGGTGGGGGAATGGTGCGGGTGGGGTGGTGAAGTGGTGGCGGCGGTTGCCCCCTCCCTAACCCTCCCCCGCTGGGCGGGGGAGGGGATGAATGCTGATGTGGGAGAGTGGCGGCAGTCCCTCCCCCGCCCAGCTCTCGCACAAAGCTACGCTTTGTGCTGACGCGGCAGGCGGACCGTAGGTCCGCTGAGAGCGGGGGAGGTTAGGTGGGGGCATCGTCAGCCGACGACTCTCCACCCGCTCACTTCGCCCCCACCTCATGCCCCGCCAGCAGTTCCAGCGCGCGCAGCATGCCGGAATGGTCCCAGGCGGAACCGCCCTGCGCGGCGCAGGCGTTGAACAGTTGCTGACAGCTTGCGGTGTGCGGCAGCGACAGGTTCAGCGCCTTGGCGCCGTTCAGCGCCAGGTTCAGGTCCTTCTGGTGCAGCTCGATGCGGAAGCCGGGGGTGAAGTTGCGGTTGATCATCCGCTCGCCATGGACCTCCAGGATGCGGGAGGAGGCGAAGCCGCCCATCAGCGCCTGACGGACCTTGGCCGGATCGGCGCCGGCCTTCGACGCGAACAGCAGGGCCTCGGCCACCGCCTCGATGGTCAGGGCGACGATGATCTGGTTGGCGACCTTGGTGGTCTGGCCGTCGCCGTTGCCGCCGACCAGCGTGACGTTTTTTCCCATCCTGTCGAACAGCGGCTTGACCGTGTCGAAGGCCTCCTGCGGGCCGCCGACCATGATGGTCAGCGACGCGGCCTTGGCCCCGACCTCGCCGCCCGACACCGGCGCGTCGAGGTAGGCGCAGCCGAGATCGTTGATGCGCTTGGCGTATTCCTTGGTTTCGATGGGAGAGATCGAGGACATGTCCACCACGATCTTGCCAGCCGACAGGCCGGCGGCGACGCCGTTCTCGCCGAACAGGGCGGCGCCGACATGGGGCGTGTCGGGAACCATGGTGATGATGACCTCGGCCGCCGCCGCGACCTCCTGGCCCGACGGGCAGGGGATGGCGCCCTTGTCGGTCAGCTCGGCCGGGACCGGCTTGATGTCGTGGACGTAGAGGGTGTGACCGGCGTCGAGCAGATGCCCCGCCATCGGGGTGCCCATGATGCCGAGACCGATGAATCCGACCTTCATGACTGTGGTCCTTCTCTTGAAATTGGTGGGGTGCTGCGGCGGGTGCCCCCTCCCTAACCCTCCCCCTCTTCGAGGGAGAGGGGACTGCCGCCGCTTCGGCAGATGGTTCACTCCTGCAAGCGTCCTGCCCCCTCTCCCTCGAAGAGGGGGAGGGATGGGGAGGGGGCAATCGGCCTTGCCTCAGGCGTGCGCCGGTTCGGTCTTGTAGGGGGCGAACCAGCCGAGCCCCTCGTCGGTCGTCGTCTTCGGCTTGTATTCGCAGCCGACCCAGCCGCTGTAGCCGATGGCGTCCAGATGCTTGAACAGGAAGGGATAATTGATCTCGCCGGTGCCGGGTTCGAAGCGGCCGGGGTTGTCGGCCAGCTGGACATGGGCGATGCGGGCGAGGTTGGCCTCGATGGTGCGGGCCAGATCGCCTTCCATGATCTGCATGTGATAGATGTCGTACTGCACGTACAGATTGCCGGAGCCGACCTTGGCGATCAGGTCCAGTGCTTGGCGGGTGCGGTTCAGGTAGAAGCCGGGGATGTCGCGGGTGTTGATCGGCTCGATCAGCAGCTTGATCTCGGCCCCGGCCAGCGCGTCGGCGGCATAGGCGAGGTTGCCGGTCAGCGTGCTTTCCGCCGCGGCGGCGTCGCCGTCCTGCGGCAGGATGCCGACGAGGCAGTTCACCTGTTTGCAGCCCAGCGTGCCGGCATAGTCGATGGCGCGGGCAACTCCGTCGCGGAACTCCTGCACGCGGTCGGGCATGATGGCGATGCCGCGCTCGCCGCCGCCCCAGTTGCCGGCGGGCAGATTGTGCAGGACCTGGGTCAGGCCATGCTGGCGCAGCTTCTCGGCCAGCGCGTCGGCGGGGAAGTCGTAGGGGAACAGATACTCCACGCCACGAAAGCCGGCATCGGCCGCCGCGGCGAATCGGTCGAGGAAGGGATGCTCGTTGTAGAGCATCGTCAGGTTGGCGGCGAACTGCACCATGGCCGAACTCCCGGTTGCGCGAATTGGCCGCCGCGGATGGAGGGGCGGCCCTTGGGTCGGGAGCTTGACTGCCGCGCCGGGCCTTGAGCCAGTTCGGCGGACGGCTTTTTCATCCAGCGGAAAGCGGGGAGGGCGAACAATGTGGAAGAGGGTGCATGGGTCGTCGCGGAACCATGTTGACGCTTACGTCACCCTGAACTAGGCTCCGCAGCACGGATCATCCGTATCCCCAGCGCCACCAGAAGCGCCGTCTTCACAAGCCGGAGGAACCACCCAGTGACCCAGCCCGTGACCATGTCCGGCTCCCAGCCCTACCCGCATCTGCTGGCCCCGCTCGACCTCGGCTTCACGGTGCTGAAGAACCGGGTGCTGATGGGATCGATGCACACCGGGCTGGAGGACCGCCGCCGCCACTTCCCGCGGCTGGCCGCCTATTTCGCCGAGCGGGCGCGCGGCGGGGTCGGGCTGATGGTGACCGGCGGCTTCTCCCCCAATGTGGAGGGGTGGCTGTCGCCCTTCGGCTCCACCCTGGCGCGGCATGGGGCGGCGCGGGCGCACCGGGTCATCACCGATGCGGTCCATGCCGAAGGCGGCAAGATCGCGCTGCAGATCCTGCATGCCGGCCGCTATGCCTACAGCCCGCTGTCGGTGGCGCCGTCGCGCATCAAGTCGCCGATCACCCCCTTCACCCCGCGCGCCCTGACCGCGCGGGGGGTGGAGCGCCAGATCCGCGCCTATGTCCGCTGCGCCGAGCTGGCGCGCGAGGCCGGCTATGACGGGGTGGAGGTGATGGGGTCGGAAGGCTACCTGATCAACCAGTTCCTGGTGACCCACACCAACCAGCGTACCGACAAATGGGGCGGGCCTTACGAGAACCGCATGCGCTTCCCGGTGGAGATCGTGTCGCGCATGCGCGAGGCGGTCGGGCGAGACTTCATCATCATCTACCGCCTCTCCATGCTGGACCTGATCCCCGACGGCAGCACATGGGAGGAGGTGGTGCAGCTTGCCCAGGCCATCGAGCGGGCCGGGGCCACCATCATCAACACCGGCATCGGCTGGCACGAGGCGCGGGTGCCGACCATCGCCACCAGCGTGCCGCGCGCAAACTTCGCCTGGGTTACCGGCAAGCTGAAAGAGGCGGTGTCGATCCCGCTCTGCACCACCAACCGCATCAACACGCCCGAGGTCGGCGACGCGGTGATCGGGGAGGGGCTGGCCGACATGGTGTCGATGGCGCGGCCGTTCCTGGCCGACCCCGATTTCGTCGCCAAGGCGGCGGCCGGCAAGCCGGAGGCGATCAACACCTGCATCGCCTGCAACCAGGCCTGCCTGGACCATATCTTTTCCGGCAAGACGGCGAGCTGTCTGGTCAACCCGCGCGCCTGCCACGAGACGGAACTTGTGATCGTCCCCGCCGTCACGCGCAAGCGCGTCGCCGTGGTCGGCGCCGGCCCGGCCGGGCTCGCCTGCGCCACGACGGCGGCGGAGCGCGGGCATGAGGTGCATCTGTTCGACGCGGCCGACGAGATCGGCGGCCAGTTCAACATGGCCAAGCTGATCCCCGGCAAGGAGGAGTTCCATGAGACGCTGCGCTATTTCCGCAACCGGCTGGCGGAAACCGGGGTGGCGCTGCATCTGGGCCGGCGGGTGAGCGCCGACGACCTGACGGGCGCCGGGTTCGACGCGGTGGTTCTGGCAACCGGGGTGGTGCCGCGCGACCCGAAGATCCCCGGACAGGACCATCCGAAGGTGCTGACCTACATCGATGTGTTGCGCGGCGCCAAGCCGGTCGGCCGGCGGGTCGCGGTGGTCGGGGCCGGCGGCATCGGCTTCGACGTCAGCGAATTCCTGGCGCATGAGGGGCCGTCGCCCAGCCTGGAGCCGGCGCTGTGGCGCGCCGAGTGGGGGGTTGCCGATCCGGCCGAGGCGCGCGGCGGCGTCGCCGGCATCCGCCCGCACCTGACGCCCCCGGCGCGGGAGATCGTGCTGCTCCAGCGCAAGGCGAGCAAGCCCGGCGCCGGGCTGGGCAAGACCACCGGCTGGATCCACCGTGCCCAATTGAAGATGAAGAACATCCAGGCGCTGTCCGGCGTGAACTACGAACGCATCGACGACGGGGGGCTGACCATCAGCTTCGGCGAGAAGCGCGAGCGGGTGCAGACTCTGGCCGTCGACAGCATCGTGCTGTGCACCGGCCAGGAGCCGTTGCGCGAGTTGCAGGCCCCGTTGGAGGCCGCCGGACTCGCCGTCCACCTGATCGGCGGCGCCGACATCGCGGCCGAACTGGACGCCAAGCGCGCCATCGCCCAGGGGACCAAGCTGGCGGCCGCCCTTTAAGGACGCGCCGCCCATCACTCCACAGCCATGGCGGGAGTGCGGGCGCCTTTGTCACACCCCGACGCAACGGGGGATGAGCGAAATTGCTTGCCGCCCTAGCTGATATATTAGTATTCTGGCGTCAGTCGCTCCTGAGGAGGCTGGACGTCATGCCATCGGGCAACCCGCCGGCCAAAACCGGTTCCACCGCAGCCACCCGTCCGGCCAAGTCCGGCAAGGCCGCTCCGCTCCAGCTCCGCCTGCCGGCACGGCGCGACGTGCGGCGCGGCCCGACGGCGGCCGACGCCATCCACCGCGATCTGCGGGCGGAGATCGTGTCGCTGAGGCGCAAGCCGGGCGACCCCATCGTCGAGAAGCAGATCGCCGAGGCCTATGGCGTCAGCCGCACGCCGGTGCGCGAGGCGGTGCTGAGGTTGGCGGACGAGGGGCTGATCGAGATCTTCCCGCAATCCGGCACCTTCGTCGCCCGCATCCCGCTGGAGGCGCTGCCGGAAGCCGGCGTGATCCGCAAGGTGCTGGAGCGCGCCACCGTGCGTTTCGCGGCGGAGCGCGCCAGCCGCAGCCAGATCGCCGCCCTGCGCGCCTGCCTGGAGCAGCAGCGCGAGGTCGATGCGGCCGGCGACGCCAACGGCTTCCATCAGGCCGACGAGACCTTCCATGCCCTGATCACCGAAATGGCGGGCTATCCCGGATTCTGGACGATCATTCAGCAGGCCAAGGTCCAGCTCGACCGCTGCCGGCGGCTGACCCTGCCGGTTCCCGGCCGCATGCGCACGGTGATCGCCGAACATGAGGCCATCGTCGAAGCCATCGCCAACCATGACCCGGACCGGGCCGAACAGAGCCTGATCCTGCATCTGGACAACCTGCAGATCACGGTGGACGACGTGCGCAATGCCGCACCGCTCTATTTCTCCGGCAGCCTGAGCGACGCAGGACTGACAGGCGCAGCCATGGAAGGAACGCCCTGATGGCCGCCCCGATCGCTCCTTCGGCCGCATCCGGCCGCCGCCGCATCGGCGTGATCGGCCTGGGCATGGCCTCGGCCCCCCATGCGCAGAGCCTGATCGACCTTCGGGACCGGGTGGAGGTGGCGGGCTGTTTCAGCCCGTCGGCCGAGCGCCGCGCCGCCTTCGCCGCCCGCCACGGACTGCCGGTGGTCGAGCGGATGGAGTCGCTGCTGGAGGATCCGGCGCTGTCGGCCATCCTGCTGCTGACCCCGCCCGACAGCCATGCCGAACTGGTCGCCCGCTGTGCCGCCGCCGGAAAGCATGTGCTGCTGGAAAAGCCGCTGGACGCCACGCCGGAGGGCGCGCGCGCCGTGGTTTCGGCGATGGAGGCGGCCGGGCTGACGCTGGGGGTCGTCCTGCAGCACCGCTTCCGCGCCTCGGTGGAGCGGCTGGCCGGGCTGATGCGCGACGGCACGCTGGGCCGGCCGCTGTCGGCGGCGGTGTCGGTGCGCTGGTGGCGCGATGCCGCCTATTACGCCCAGCCCGGCCGCGGCATGAGGTCGCGGGACGGCGGCGGGGTGCTGCTGACCCAGGCGATCCACACGCTGGACGCCTTCGTCGGGCTGCTCGGCCTGCCGGAGCGGGTCGCCGGCTTCGCCGCCACCAGCGTACTGCGCAGCCCGGCCACGGGCATGGGTAAATGCATGGATACGGAAGATGTGGTCGCCGCCGCACTCGGCTATGGCAACGGCATGCTGGCGACCATCGACGCCACCACCGCCGCCTATCCCGGCTATCCCGAGCGGATCGAGATCGCCGGAACCGGCGGGTCCGCCGTGCTGTCCGGCGACCGGCTGGAGGTGCAGCTGGTCGGCGGCGGGCGCATCTCCGCCGGCGAGGACGGCGCCACGCTGGGCGGCGGCGCCGACCCGATGGCCTTCTCGCACCAGCATCACCGCGCCGTTCTGTCCGATTTCCTCGACGCGCTCGACGAAGGGCGCCGGCCGCGGGTGGACGGGCGGGAGGCGCTGAAGGTGCACCGCCTGATCGAGGCCATCCTGCAAGCCGCCGCCGGAAACTCAACCGTGGAGGTCGCCGACCGCTGATCTTGCAACTGCAGACCCATCCGCCGGTCCGCGCGGTGTGCGGCCTTGCGGAATCCACCGCTTTGGCGTAAAGCGCCAGCACCAGGCCGGGCCCCTCTGGCAACCTCACCGGTTGCGATGTCGGACTGGGAACACCAAGGAGCGGCCCGCGCCCCGTGCCCCCGACCGACGCCGCCCGTCGATGCTTCGGCATGACCCGGCCGGTCCGAACAGCCCTCGCGCGGTCGCTCCGACCGACTTTTTCGTGATGCGAGGACATCCGCTCAAATGATGGAGCTATTCACAACTGAGGCGCTTCTCGCGCTGCTTCAGGTCATCATGATCGACCTGGTGCTGGCCGGCGACAACGCCATCGTCATCGGCCTGGCTGCCGCCGGACTGCCGCGGGAACAGCGCGGCAAGGCCATCCTGATCGGCATCCTGGCCGCCACCGTGCTGCGCATCGCCTTCGCGGCGGTCACCACCCAGCTTCTCCAGATCATCGGGCTTCTGCTGGCCGGCGGCGTGCTGCTGCTGTGGGTCTGCTGGAAGATGTGGCGCGAGCTGCGCCAGTCCCATGAGGAGGACGAGGCGGTCGAGGTGCTGGAGGACGACGGCGGAGCCGAGGCGGCCGGCCCGCGCAAGACCCTGGGACAGGCGGTCTGGCAGATCGTCATCGCCGACGTGTCGATGTCGCTGGACAATGTCCTGGCCGTGGCCGGCGCCGCGCGCGAGCATCTGGGGGTGCTGGTCATCGGCCTGACCCTGTCGATCGCCCTGATGGGCCTTGCCGCCAGCGTCATCGCCCGCATTCTGCAGAAGCACCGCTGGCTGGCCTATGTCGGCCTCGCCGTCATCCTGTATGTCGCCCTGCACATGATCTACCGCGGCGCCCTGGAAGTGTGGCCGCTGGTGAACGGTCACGGTTGACCGGCCAGAGAGTATCGGCCTCGATATGACCGGCCGCCGCATTTGAGCGAATGGGGGGAAGGGCTGCGGCGAGAGCTGGGGCCGAATGTCGCACCCAACCCCCTGCGGCGATGCGTGTACTGGCTGAAACCCGCGTCTGCAGCCACTTTGTCTCTCTCCCCGCAAATCCGAATCAGTTTAAAGTCCAAACGGTAGTTGCCGCCTTGAACTTTCAGGCTTGCACGCAGATTGATATACTAATATCCTAAGTGACGTGAACAGGGCGCCGCCGGGGGGCGGCACCGTTGCCAAGCGGAGCGGAACGGGGATGGGGGCAAGGGCAGGGCCTGTGTCGGCCATGCGCAATTTCCGGCCGCGCGTGGCGCGGTCGCAGCGCTGCGAAAAACGGTGGCCGCAACGGGTCCTCACCCACGCTCCGCCTGCAACCGGTCCACGGTTCACCCAGTCACACACGGGCGGCCCACCGGCCACCAGGCAATCCGGAAACACCAGAACAAGAGAGGCCGGCCCGCTCAGGCTCCGGCCCCGCTCTCAGGAGGAGAACCTATGAAGTTTGCACTGACTTCGGTCCGCACCGCGCTGCTGGCCGCCTGTGCCGTCTGCAGCATGATGGCTGCGCCGATGCTGTCGGCTCCGGCCGCCGCGCGCGACTTCCGGTCCGCCGACATCCACCCGACCGACTACCCGACCGTCGAGGCGGCGCGCTATGTCGGCAAGCTGCTGGCGGAACGCACCAACGGCCGTCTCGGCATCAAGGTGTTCCCGAACGGCGCCCTCGGCAACGAAAAGGACACCATCGAGCAGCTGAAGATCGGCGCGCTCGAGATGATGCGCATCAACGTGGCGCCGCTGAACAACGTGGTGCCGGAGACGATGGTCACCGCGCTGCCCTTCATCTTCCGTGACACCGGCCATATGCGCCGCGTTCTGGACGGCCCGGTCGGCGACGAAATCCTGGCGGCGATGGAAAGCCAGGGCATGGTCGGCCTCGCCTTCTACGACAGCGGCTCGCGCAACATGTATTCGGCCGCCAAGCCCTACAAGACTCTGGCCGACATGAAGGGCGCCAAGATCCGCGTCCAGCAGTCCGACCTGTTCGTCGCCATGATCCAGGCGCTGGGCGCCAACGCCACGCCGATGCCCTTCGGCGAGGTCTACACCGCGCTGAAGACCGGCATCGTGGACGCGGCGGAGAACAACTACCCGTCGTATGAGTCCTCGCGCCACTTCGAGGCAGCCAAGTACTACACGCTGACCGAACATGCGATGGCGCCGGAAGTGCTGGTCTTCTCCAAGGTCGCCTGGGACCGCCTGTCGAAGGACGACCAGGCCCTGGTCCGCAAGGCCGCCAAGGAGTCTGTGCCCTACATGCGCAAGCTGTGGGAAGAGCGCGAGCAGAAGTCGAAGGACGTCGTCGTGAAGGCCGGCGCCCAAATCGTCGAAGTCACCAACAAGCAGGAATTCATCGATGCGATGAAGCCTGTCTACGACAAGTTCGCCAACACGCCGAAGCTCCAGAGCCTCGTGCAGCGCGTCCAGGAAACCAAGTAAGCAAGGGGTGAGGCGCGGCGCCGTCCCCGGCGGGACGGTGCCGCCACCCAAGGGGAGCCGCAGCATGGATATCGAGCTGCAAGCAATGGATGTCAGCCCGCCGCATTCCGCCGGCTGGCTGACCCGGATGAACGCGGCGCTGGCCAGGACCGGCATGTATGTCGCCATCATCGGTCTGATGGCAATCGTCGCGGTCGTCTTTTATCAGGTGTTCGGCCGCTACGTGCTGAACAACTCGCCGACCTGGGCGGAAAGCCTGGCCATCGTGCTGGTGCTGTACGTCACCCTGATCGGTGCCGCCGTCGGCGTCCGCGACGCCGGCCACATCGGGCTCGAATCCCTGCTGGTGATGCTGTCTGACAGTGCGCGGCGCAAGATGGACATCTTCATCTACGCGCTGGTCGGAATCTTCGGCGGCTGCATGGCCTACAACGGCTGGGTTCTCGGCAGTTCGGTCATGTCCTACACGATCCCCAACCTTCACATCTCCGAAGCCGTGCGTTACGTGCCGCTGGTCCTGTCGGGTGTGCTGATCGTCCTGTTCTCCATCGAGCATATCGTCGCCATCCTGCGCGGCGAGGAGGTAAAGCCGTCATGGAACTGATGATCCTCAGCATCACCTTCTTCGGCTTCCTCATCCTCGGCATTCCGGTCGCCTTCGCCATCGGCCTGTCGGCGCTCTGCACCATCCTCTATGAAGGCCTGCCCGTCGCGGTGGTCTTCCAGCAGATGATGTCGGGCATGAACGTCTTCTCGTTCCTGGCCATTCCCTTCTTCGTCTTCTCGGGCGAGCTGATGCTGCACGGCGGCGTCGCCGACAAGATCGTCGCCGCGGCGAAGAGCATGGTCGGCCACATCCGCGGCGGTCTCGGCATGTCCAACGTGGTGGCCTGCACCCTGTTCGGCGGTGTCGCCGGCTCCCCCGTCGCCGACGTGTCGGCCATGGGCGCCGTGATGATCCCGATGATGAAGCGGGAGGGCTACCACGCCGACTACGCGGTCAACGTCACCACCCACGCCGCGCTGGTCGGCGCGCTGATGCCGACCAGCCACAACATGATCATCTATGCGCTGGCCGCCGGCGGAAAGGCGTCCATCGGCGCGCTGATCGCCGCAGGCCTGATGCCGGCGCTGCTGCTGATGGTCTGCAACCTGGGCGCCGCCTATTACGTCGCGGTGAAGCGCGGCTATCCCAAGGGGTCCTTCCCCGGCTGGGACATCCTGCTGCACAGCTTCGCCGCCGCCCTGCCGGGCATGCTGATCGTCGTCATCATCCTGGCCGGCATCACCAGCGGCGTGTTCACCGCGACCGAATCGGCCTCCGTGGCCGTGATCTACGCGCTGCTGCTGACCACGCTGGTCTACCGCACGCTGACCCTGGAGAAGTTCCTGGCCGCCGCCGCCAAGACGGTGAAGACCACCGGCGTGGTGCTGCTGCTGATCGGCGTGTCGACGATGTTCCAGTACCTCATGGGGCTCTACGAGGTGGCGGACATGACCGGCGAGCTGCTGGCTGGCATTTCGTCCAACCCCATCGTCATCTTCCTGCTGATCAACATCATCCTGTTCCTGCTGGGCACCTTCATGGACATGGCCAGCACGATCCTGATCTGCACGCCGATCTTCCTGCCGATCGCCATGACCTATGGCATGGACCCGGTGCAGTTCGGCATCGTGATGCTGATCAACTGCGCGCTTGGCCTGAACACCCCGCCGGTCGGCACCACCCAGTTCATCGGCTGCGCCATCGGCGGCGTTTCGGTGGGCGAGGTGATGCGCTCCATCACGCCCTTCTACGGGGCGCTGTTCGTGGCGTTGCTGCTGGTCACCTATGTTCCGGCCTTCTCGCTGTGGCTGCCGCGTCTGCTGATGAACTGAACCGGGGCGGGCCAAAGCGCTCCTGAACAAACACTCTCCTGAACGATTTCTCTCCTGGACTGGGCCGTCGGCTTCTCGCCGATGGCCCATTTTTTTAGCGCCGGCGTCGGGCCATGGGTTTCTGGCTGAAGCGGCGGCGGGTGCCGTCCCTGCACGGGGGTGGCGCCCGTCCCTTCATTCCCCCTGCCAACGGTCGCGGAACACCAGATCCTCCAGCGGCAGGCGCTTGCGCCAGCCCTTGCTTTCCAGTTCCGGCGTCGCCTCGAAATGGGTAACGTGGCCGAGGCAGAGATAGGCGATCGGCACGATCCGCTCCGGGATGCCCAGCGCGTCCCGCAGCGCGTCCTCGTGCAGGATGCTGACCCAGCCGACCCCCAGCCCTTCCGCCCGCGCCGCCAGCCACAGATTCTGCACGGCGCAGACGCAGCTGTAGAGGTCCATCGCCGGCATGTGGGTGCGGCCGAGCACCACCGGGCCGGAGCGTTCGCGGTCGCAGGTGATGCAGAGATTGATCGGCGCCTCGCGGATGCCTTCCAATTTCAGGCGGCTGTAGAGGCTGCGGCGCTCGCCCTCGAACATCGCCGCCGCTTCCTCGGTGGCGCGGGTGAAGTCGGCGTGGATGCGCGACTTCACCTCCTGGTCGGTGATGACGATGAAGTTCCAGGGCTGCATGAAGCCCACCGACGGCGCATGGTGGGCGGCCAGCAGGATGCGGGTCAGCACCTCGTCCGGCACCGGATCGGGCCGGAACTGCCCGCGCACGTCGCGGCGGGAGAAGATCGCCTTGTAGAGCGCGTCGCGCTCGGCCGGCGTGAAGGCGTCATCCTTCTCTTCGGCCATCCGTTACCCCCGCGCGATCAGGTGGACGAAGGACCCCAGCGCCAGTCCGCGCCGGCTGCCGAGCGCGCCCAGGTCGCTGCCGTCCGCTGCCGTGGCATGCAGCAGCGGCGCGTCGTTGCCGCGGGCAAGGGTCGAGGCATAGTGGAACTCGTGCCCCATCAGCGGCGATCCCGCCGGTCCCAGCGGCCCGTCGGCCAGCAGAGCCGCCCGGCGATAGCCCAGATGCAGCCGACGCTTGGCGAAGGAGGTGCGCACCCCCAGCAGCCCGGTCATCGGGTGGGAGACGCCGTCGGCATCCTCCAGCGTCTCCCCCATCACCATGTAGCCGCCGCACTCGCCATAGACCGGCACCCGCTCCGCCGCCGCGCGCAGCCCGTCGCGGAAGGCGTGATTGGCGGCGAGGCGGCCGGCATGCAGCTCCGGATAGCCGCCGGGCAGATAGACGGCATCGGCATCCGGCGAGGGCGCTTCGTCCGCCAGGGGGGAGAAGAAACACAACTCCGCCCCGGCGGCCTGCCAGCCGGCGGTCAGGTGCGGATAGACGAAGGTGAATGCGGCATCCCGCGCGATGGCGATGCGCTGGCCCAGCGGCGGCAGGGCGGGGGCATCGCTGCCGGGACCGGCCTTCGACGGTTTCGCCAGCGCGACGACGCGGTCGAGATCGACATGCTCGGCGACGAAGCGGCCGAGCGCGGCCAGCCGGTCGGCCAGCCCCTCCGTCTCGTCGGCCTGGACGAGGCCGAGGTGGCGTTCGGGCAGGCTGAGATCCGACGCGCGGGGCAGGGCGCCCAGCAGCGGAATGCCCAGCGCCTCGATGGCGTTGCCGGCCAGCGCGGTGTGGCGCGGGCTGCCGACATTGTTCAGCACGACGCCGCCGATGGTCACGTCGTCGCGGTAGGTGGCGAAGCCCTTCACCAATGCTGCGGCCGACTGCGACTGGCCCTTGGCGTTCACCACCAGCAACACCGGCCAGCCGGTGCGCGCCGCGATCTCCGCCGTCGAGCCGGTGCCGGTGGCGCCGACGCCGGCAACCCCGTCGAACAGGCCCATCAGCGCTTCGCAGACCAGCAGGTCGGCGCCCTCGGCGGCGCGGGCGGCCAGCCCGTCCAGCAGGTCCGGCCCCATCGCCCATGTGTCGAGGTTCACGCTCGGCCGGCCGGTGGCGGCGCGGTGGAAGGCCGGGTCGATGTAGTCCGGCCCCGACTTCACCGCCCCCACCGCCACGCCGCGGGCGCGGAGCGCCGCCAGCAGCCCCAGCGTCAGGGTGGTCTTGCCGGTGCCCGAGGCCGGGGCGGCGATGATGAGGCCCTTAGCCATTGTTCTCTCTGGCATTTTGCAGCGCCATCTGGCCCGGCAGCCAGTCCAGCGCCGGGCGCAGCCGCACCATCTCGCCGATCACGATGATGGCGGGCGGCTCCAGCCCGCTCGCCGCCAGATCGGCGACGCAGGTGCCGAGGCTGGTGACGAGGCTCTTCTGGTTGGCGGTCGTCGCCTCCGTCACCACGCCGACGGGGGTGTCGGCGGACAGGCCGCCGGCCATCAGCTCCGCCGCGATGGTCGGCAGCGCCTTCCAGCCCATATAGAGGATCAGCGGTGCCTTGGTGGCGGCCAGCGCCCGCCAGTCCGGCCCGCCGCCCAGCGAGTGGCCGGTCGCCAGGATCACCGCCTGGTTGGTGTCGCGGTGGGTCGCCGGAATGCCGGCATAGGCCGGGCCGGCGATGCCGGAGGTGATGCCGGGGACGATGCGGAAGGGGATGCCGTGGGCGGCCAGCGCCTGCGCCTCCTCCCCGCCGCGGCCGAAGACGAAGGGGTCGCCGCCCTTCAGGCGTAGGACGCGGTGGCCCTCCTTCGCCAGTTCGATCAGGCGGTTGGTGATGTCGTCCTGATGGGCGGAGGGACGGCCGCCGCGCTTTCCGGCGAACTCCAGCCTTGCCGACGGGCTGGCGAGCGCCATGATCCGTTCGGCGACCAGCGCGTCATGGACGATGACGTCGGCTTGCCTTAGACCTTGCAGCGCCAGCAGGGTCAGCAGGCCGGGATCGCCGGGGCCGGAGCCGGCCAGCCAGACGCTGCCGGGGGCGAAGGGGACCAGGACGCTTTCGGGAATGGACGACTCAAACGACATGAACGCGGACTCGGAGCTGGAAGGCGGGACGGCGGACGGCGGGGCCGGAGAGGGTGCCGGCATGCCGGAGCATGCTACACCCTTGCGCCGCGGCTGGACGACGGGAACCTGCGCCACCGCGGCGGCGCGGGCGGCGGCAGAGGCGCTGTTCGGCCGGGAGTTTCCCGATCCGGTGACCGTGACCCTGCCCGGCGGCCAGACCCCGGCCTTCGCGCTGGCGGTGACGGAGCGGGGGGAGGGGGCGGATGGTCCCTGGACCGCGGCCGGCGTGGTCAAGGATGCCGGCGACGATCCCGACGTGACCCATGGCGCGCTGGTGCGGGCGCGGGTCTGGCGCGGCGCGCCCGGCAGCGGCGTGAGTTTCCGCGCCGGCCCCGGCGTCGGCACCGTGACCCTGCCCGGCCTGCCGCTGCCTGTCGGCGAACCGGCCATCAACCCGGTGCCGCGCAGCATGATCGCGCAGGCGCTGGGGGAGGCGGCGCGTGAGGCCGGCCAGCCGGCCGATCTGGTGGTCGAGGTCGGGGTGGAGAATGGCGAGCAGCTCGCCAAGCGCACCATGAACGGCCGGCTCGGGATCATCGGCGGGCTGTCGATCCTGGGGACGACGGGGATCGTCGTGCCCTATTCCTGCGCGGCCTGGATCGCGTCGATCCAGCGCGGCATCGACGTGGCGCGCGCCGCTGGTCTCACCCATGTCGCGGCCTGCACCGGCGACCTGTCGGAAAAGGCGGTGGTGGCGCGCTACGGCCTGTCGGAGCAGGCGCTGCTCGACATGGGCGATTTCGTCGGCGGCACGCTGAAATACCTGCGCCGGCACCCCATCCCGCGCCTGACCCTGTGCGGCGGCTTCGCCAAATTCGGCAAGCTGGCGCGCGGGCTGATGGACCTGCACAGCAAGCGCAACAGTGTCGACTTCGACTGGCTGGCCGGGCGGCTGGCGGAACTGGGCGCCGGGCCGGACCTGATTGCCGAGGTGCGTGGCGCCAACACGGCGGCCCAGGTGCTGGGCATGGCGGACGCCGCCGGCCTGCCGCTGGCCGACCATGTGGCCGAGCTGGCTCGCCGCGCCGCCCAGGATGTGCTGGAGGATGCGCCGATCGCCGTCGAGGTGCTGGTCACCGACCGCCAGGGGCGCATCGTGGGGAGTGCTCCCTCTCCCGCCCCGGGAGAGGGAAGGGGCCCAAGCGAAGCTTGGGAAGGGTGAGGGGTTAGGCACGTAGCCATGCGGTTCGGGATTTTTGGAGGCCCCCTCACCCTCCCCGCCGCGGATGCGGCGGGTCCCCCCCCTCTCCCGGGGCGGGAGAGGGTGATCGTACGCGGGGAGGGAAAACCTCACTCCCCCAGCCCCCGGTAACGCCGCACATGGCTGCCGTCATACAGGGCGCTGCAGCGGAATTCCTCATGGCCCAGCGCCGGGCCGACCAGGATCAGCGCGGTGCGTTCCATCGGTGAGGCCGCCACCTGCGCCGCGATGTCGGCCAGCGTGCCGCGCAGCACCCGTTCGTCCGGCCATGTCGCCCGATAGACCACCGCCGCCGGGCAGTCGGCGCCGTAGAGCGGGGTCAGCCGCTCCACCACCCGGTCGATGACGTGGATCGACAGGTGGATCGCCAGTGTGGCGCCCGAGGCGCCCAGCACCTCCAGCGTTTCGTTCGCCGGCATGGCCGACGCGCGCCCTTCGGTGCGGGTCAGGATCAGCGTCTGGCTGACCTCCGGCAGGGTCAGTTCCCGCCCAAGTGCTGCCGATGCGGCGGCGAAGGCCGGCACGCCGGGGGTGATGGTGTAGGGGATGCCGAGTTCCCGCAGCGCACGGGTCTGTTCCCCCAGCGCGCTGTAGACCGACAGGTCGCCGGAATGCAGCCGCGCCACGTCCTTGCCGGCGGCATGGGCGGCCTGGAACTCGGCGACGATCTCCTCCAGCGTCAGCGGGGCGGTATCGACGATGCGGGCGTCGGCGGGGGCGTGGGCGATGATCTCCTTCGGCACCAGCGAGCCGGCATAAAGGCAGACCGGGCAGCGCGCGATCAGGTCGCGCCCGCGCAGGGTCAGCAGGTCGGGAGCGCCCGGTCCGGCACCGATGAAATGGACGGTCATGAACGGGACTCCGAGAGAGCGACGGCAGGCAGGGCGAGCGCCACGGTGGCGCGGGGGGTGGAGCGGCGCGGCAGCAGCAGGCGCGAACCCGGCCCGGCGGCGGCCAGCGCCGCGGCCTCCGCGACCGACGCCAGCCCGACGGCGGCCAGCACGGTGGAGGAACGGGTGTGGACGCGGTCCTGGGCCGCCAGCATCGCCTCCTCCTCGATGAAGCGCAGCGGCAGGCCGAGCGCGCGGGCAGCCTCCGCCAATCCGGCCTCGTCGGCCTTCATCGCCGGGGCGGCCAGCGCCGCCAGCTGGCGCGCGGCGTCGGGCTGGGCCGCTTCGTCGAAGGCGGCGGCGACCAGACCGGCGATCTCTTCCCAGCCGCAGCCGCGGCGGCAACCCAGGCCAACAAAGACGGGGCCGAACAGCAGGGAGTCGGGCGTCAGGCGGTCCATGCACCCTCCGCATACGGCTTTTCCGCTCGCCACAGCGTGACCGGCATGGCAGCGCGCCAACCGCGGAAGCCGCCGACCGCCGAGGCGCGCGCAACGGCGATCTGGGTCAGCTCGCCGCCCAGTCGCTTGTGCGCGTCTATCAGCACCGCTTCGCTTTCCAGCGTCACCGCATTGGCGGCGATCCGCCCACCGGCGGGCAGGGCGTCCCAGCAGGCCGCCAGCACGCCGTCAGCGGTCAGCCCGCCGCCGATGAAGATGGCGTCGGGCCGCTCCAGACCCTCCAGCGCCGCCGGGGCCTTGCCGCGCGCCAGTGTCAGGCCGGGCACGCCGAAGGCTGAAGCGTTGCTCAGGATGCGGGCGATCCGCTCCGGGTGGTGTTCGACGGCGATGGCACGGTTGGCGGGATCGCGCAGCATCCATTCGATGCCGATGGAGCCCGACCCGGCGCCGACGTCCCACAACAGCTCGCCCCGGCGCGGCGCCAGGAAGGACAAGGTGACGGCGCGCACCTCGCGTTTGGTGATCTGGCCGTCATGCTCGAACCAGTCGTCGGGCAGGCCGGGGGCCAGCGGCAGGACGCGGGCGCCGGGGGCGGCGACGCAGTCCAGCGCGATGGTGTTGAGATCTGCGACCTGTTCAGCGCTCCAGGCATCGGCGGTGGCCTCCAGCCGGCCCTCGCGCGGGCCGCCCATCGCCTCCAGCACGGTCAGGCGCGAAGCGCCGAAGCCGCGGGCGCGCAGCAGGGCGGCGAGCTTCGCCGGAGTCGTTCCGTCCCAGGAAAGAAGTAGAAGCTTGGCGTTCGGTTGCAGATGCGGAATGACCTGCTCCAGCGGGCGGCCGTGAACGGTCAGGCAGCGGCAGTCCTGCAACGGCCAACCCAGCCGTGCAGCGGCAAGACTGAAGGCGGACGGGGCTGGAATCAACGTCGTTTCCGCAGCCGGAACGAGCCGCGACAGCGTGGCGCCGACGCCGTACCAGGACGGATCGCCGCTCGCCAGCACACAGACCCGCTGTCCGCACCGGGCCAGCAGGTCGGGGAAGGCGTCGGTCATCGGCGACGGCCAAGACAACCGTTGCTGTCCCGCAACGACCGGCACGAGATCGAGGTGGCGGCTGCCGCCATAGAGGATTGTGGCGCCTTCCACCGCCGCGCGGGCGGCGGGCGACAAACCGTCCCAGCCATCCTCGCCGATGCCGACGATGGTGAGCCAGCGGGCCGTTCCCATGCTATCCATGGCGCCGATCCTGACGGGTGGGGAGGGGGAATTGGTCAAAGTTCTGATCTTGGGCGGCACGACGGAGGCGACGGCGCTGGCGAAGCGGCTGGCCGGCCATTCCAGCATCGACGCCCGCGTGTCGCTGGCTGGCCGGACGAAGAACCCGGTGCTGCCGCCGCTGCCCACCCGCATCGGCGGTTTCGGCGGGGTGGAGGGGCTTGCCGGTTACCTGCGCGCCGAAGGGATCGGTGCGGTGATCGACGCGACGCATCCCTTCGCGGCGCAGATCTCCGCCAATGCCGCCGCGGCCTGTGCACAGGCCGGCGTGCCGCTGCGTGTCCTGACCCGGCCGGCCTGGGTGGCGGGGCCGGGCGACCGCTGGATCGGCGTGCCGGACATGGACGCTGCGGCGCTGGCGCTGCGCGACCTGGGCGACACCGTGTTCCTGACCATCGGCCGGCAGGAGGTCGCGTCCTTCGAGGCGATGCCCGACAAGCGCTACCTGATCCGCGCCGTCGATCCGCCGGAACCGATGCCGGCCCTGCCGCGCATGAGCCTGATCCTCGACCGCGGACCGTTCACCGTGGAGGGCGAACTGGCGCTGATGCGGGGGGAGCGGATTGAGGTGGTGGTGAGCAAGAACAGCGGCGGGCGCGCCACCGACGCGAAGCTGGAAGCCGCGCGCACGCTGGGCCTGCCGGTGGTGATGGTGGAGCGGCCGGCGGGCAACGGCGTGGCGGAACTGCACGGGGTGGAGGACGCGGTGGGGTGGTTGGAGGGGGTGTGAGGCACTCCACTCCCTCTCCCCCCCGGGGAGAGGGTCGGGGTAAGGGGGATGCACCGCGTGCCTTCCCGAGAATCCACTCCGCGCATCCCCCTTACCCAGCCCTCTCCCCAGGGGGGAGAGGGTTACTCGCGGTGGGTTGGTCGCCGGCATCTCCGCCCGCACTGCCATCACGCCCATCCTCACCCCCGATAATGCCGGGGCGTGTACACCCAGCGCCTGCCGTCGGCCCGCGCGACGAAGCGGGTGTGCGAGGCGCCGATGATGACCAGCGTGCGCATGTCCGCCTGCTCCGCCCGCACCTCGCCCAGCGTCGTCACCGTCAGCTCCTCGTCCGGTCGGCCGACGGCGCGGCCCAGCACGATGGGAGTTTCCGGCGCGCGGATGTCGCGCAGGGCGTCGAAGGCGGCGCCGAGTTGCCAGGGGCGGGCGCGGGAGATCGGGTTGTAGAGCGCGATGACGAAATCCGCCTCCGCCGCGAGACGCAGGCGCTTCAGCACCACGTCCCACGGCTTCAGATTGTCGGACAGCGAAATGGCGCAGAAATCATGCCCCAGCGGCGCCCCGGCCCGCGCGGCGGCGGCCTGCATGGCGGACACGCCGGGATCGACCGACAGATCCACCGCGCGCCAAGCCTCCGGCGCGTCAGGATCGTCGAGTGCCTCGAAGATGGCGGCGGCCATGGCGAAAATGCCGGGGTCGCCGCCCGAAACCACCGCCACCCGCCGGCCCTGCGCCGCCAGATCGAGCGCGAAGCGGGCGCGGTCCAGCTCCACCCGGTTGTCGGAGGCGTGGCGCACCTGATTTCCCGGCGGCACCCGCTCGACATAAGGGAAATAGCCGACGAGGTCGGTCGCTTCGGCCAGATCGCGCCGGGCCTCCGGTGTCAGCCAGTCTTCGGGACCTGGGCCTAGCCCCACCACCTTAAGCCAGCCATTGTTCTCCGGGGCAGTCATCCGCGCTTGCCCTCGCCCGGAATGACGATCTGGGAGAAGTAGGGGGCGACGTCCGGCGCCTCCAGGAAGGGCATGAAGCGCTGTTCGTCCATGCTGGCGCGCTCCACGTACCATGCCCGCTCGGCCAGCCCGGCGGCGGCGATGGCGCGGCGGACCTTGGGCAAATTCTGGCCCAGCTTCATCACCACGCAGGCATCGGCGGCGGTCAGCGCGCGGACCAGCGCCGCCTCGTCCAGCGTGCCGGGGATCACCGACAGCACGTCGTCGCGCAGCATCAGCGGGCGCGGCAGCAGCGAGGCGCTGCAGACCATGCTGGTGACGCCGGGGATGACCTCCGACTTGAAGCGCCCGGACAGCCGTAGGAACAGATGCATGAAGGAGCCGTAGAAGAACGGATCCCCCTCGTTCAGCGCGGCGACGGAGCGGCCGGCGGCGAGATGCTCCGCGATGCGCTCGGCGGACTCGTCGAAGAAGGCTTCGATCTGGCGGCCGTATTCCGGGTGGGTCGGCGGCAGTTCCACCGTGACCGGATAGACCATCGGCAGTTCGATCTGGTCGGGCGTGATGGCTTGGTCAGCGATGCGGCGGGCCTGCCCCCTGGTGCCGCGCTTGCAGAAATAGGCGACGACCGGGCAGGCGCCGATGGTGCGCACCGCCTTCAGCGTCATCAGTTCCGGGTCGCCGGGGCCGACGCCGACGCCGAACAGGGTGCCGGGGGGAAGGGGCTCGCCGCTCATTCGACGTCGCTCGCCAGGGCGTTGACGGCGGCGGCGGCCATGGCGCTGCCGCCGCGCCGGCCCCGGATCGCCAGATAGGGGACGCCGAAGGGGTTTTCGGCCAGTGCCTCCTTGCTTTCCATCGCGCCGACGAAGCCGACGGGGAAGCCCAGGATCGCCGCCGGTTTCGGCGCGCCGGCCGCCAGCATCTCCAGCAGGTAGAACAGCGCCGTCGGCGCGTTGCCGATGGCGACCACCGATCCGCCCAGCCGGTCGCCCCACAGGTCGAGCGCCGCGGCGGAGCGGGTGTTGCCGATGCTCTTGGCCAGATCGGGCACGGCGGCGTCGCGCAGGGTGCAGACCACTGCGTTGTCGGCCGGCAGGCGGGCGCGGGTCACGCCATGGGCGACCATTTCGCTGTCGCAGAGGATGGGTGCGCCGGACCGCAGGGCGGCGCGGGCGGCGCTGCCGACATCGGCGGAGAACAGCAGATCCTGGGCGGCATCGACCATGCCGCAGGCGTGGATGACGCGCACCGCCACCGGCTTCAGGTCGTCGGGAATGGCTGACAGGTCGGCCTCCGCCCGGATTGTGGCGAAGGACTGGCGGTAGATGGCCGCTCCGTCGCGGATATAGTCGTAGAGCGGCTCAGGCACCGGTGGACTCCTCGGTCAACAGATCCGCGACGCGGGCCACGGCGTCGGCGGGGGACAGGCCGGTGTGCCCCTGCTTATGGCGGGTGGCGTCACCGGGTCTTGCGTTCAGGGCGACGTCATACACGCCGTCGCGGGCGGTCAGGGTGACATCGGCGATGGCGGGATGGGCGCAGCCCTTGGCGCAGCCCGACACATGCACCATTCGCACATGGTCCAGCAAGGGGCCTGCGCGCTCGGCGATGGCGAGCGCCGTCGCATGGGTGTCGGTGGTGCCGACATCGCAGCCGCCCGCCCCGCTGCACGCCGTCAGCTTCAGGCGGCGGTCGGTGTGCGACAGGATGGCGCTGCGGGCGCGGGCGATGGTTTCGGCGTCCGGGGAGGGGGCGACGAGGATCAGGGCGCGCCAGGGGGTGATGCGGATCTCGGCGCAGGCGGAAGCCAGGGCGGCCAGGGTGGCGGCGGTCAGGCGGCCGAAGGGGAAGGCGACCACTTTCCCGGCTATAAGTCCCTTCTCCCCCCCGCTCTCGCGCAAACAAAGTTTGCGCTGACGCGACAGGCGGACCTCCGGTCCGCCGATAGCGGGGAGAAGGTTAGGATGAGGGGGTTCGGCAACGCCGAAGAGATCCATGAGGTGCGTCCCCCTCACCTTGATCCTCTCCCCGGGGGGGAGAGGAGAAACCGAAGGGGGAAGGCGCTTTCCTATCTCTTCAGTGCCAATCACCGCGACCAAACCAGCCATGCGGCGCGGTGGTTCCGGCAGCGATGCGCGCAGCTCCAGAAAGGCGCGGCCCAGCGCGGAGGCCACGTCCGCCACATCCTCCGCCCGGCACAGCCCCAGCGGTGCGGCCTTCGCCAGCGTGCCGCCCAACGACACCCGGAACCGCTCCGCGTCCGCCGCGTCGAAGCGTATGTCGGTGCTGCTGCCGGCCAGATGGCCGATGCCGCCGCCGCACACCAGCCAGCCGAATTTCGGCGGCAGGCGGTGCAGGGCCGTATCCGCCGCCAACCGCGCGTCGAGCGTACGTGCCACCGCCCGTACGTCCATCAACGCGCTGGGGTCCAGCCCGGCGGTGGGGGAGCACAGCAAATTGCGCACCGCCTCGCTCGCCGCATCGTCGGAGACATAGCCCATCTCGCGCAGGGCATCGGTCACCGGCTCCAGCGCCTCGGCGGGAATACCGCGCAGCTGCAGATTGCCGCGGTGGCTGAGGTCGATCAGGCCGTTTCCGTAACGATCCCCCAACTCCGCGATGCGGCGGGCGTGGTCGGCGGGCAGCACGCCGGCGGGGACGCGGACGCGCAGCAGGAACCCGTCGCCGACCTGCATCGGCGCCAGCACGCCGGGGCAGGTGCCGCGCCGTCTCGGCTGGTTGGCGACAGGGTTCGTCATGCCGCGATCTCCCGGAGGCGCCGCAGCTCCTCGGCCAAATCCTCCGCGGTGGAGTTGCGGCGGGGATGCCACAGGCCGCGGTCGAGCGCCTCGCTCATGCGCGCCAGAATGTGCCGGGCGGCGGCAGGATTGGCATGCGACAGGAAGTCCCACACCTCCGCATCCTCGACGTACGCGTCATACAGCTGGTCGAAATGGGCGGGACGTACGGCGTCGGTGGTGGCGGCGAAGGCGAACAGCGTGTCGACGCCGGCCGCCAGCTCCGCCGCCCCGCGATAGCCGTGGCGCATCATGCCCTGGATCCAGCGCGGGTTGGCCGCCCGGCCGCGCAGGGTGCGGGCGATCTCCTCCGCCAGGGTGCGGACGGTGAGCTTTTCCGGATCGGCGCTGTCGAGGTGGTAGAGCGCCGGTTCGGACTCCTCCAGCGCCGCCGCGGCGGCGAAACCGCCCTCGAACTGCATGAAGCCGTCGGTGGACAGCACGTCATGCTCGCGCTGGTCCTGGTGGTGGACCAGGGCGTCGGCCCCACCCACCCGGCGGCGGAACAAGGCCGGCAGCGGCACGCCCTCCAGCCCGGCGCCATAGGCGTGGCAGCCGCCCTCCAGATAGGCGGCGCCGAAATCGGCCCGCGCGGTCCAGTCGCCGCGCGCGATCATGCCGGACAGTGCCGTGCCGTAGATGCCGGGGGCGGCGCCGAAGATGCGGGCGGTTGCCCAGCGGCGGGCGTCCGCCGCGTCGGTGCCGGATGTTGCGAGGCGCTGTTCCTCGGCCCGCGCGGTGGCGGCGAGCGGGTTGGTGTCGTCGGGCTCGTCCAGCCCGGCGACGGCGCGCACCGCCTGATCGAACAGGGCGATCTGCTGCGGGAAGACGTCGCGGAACAGGCCGGAGATGCGCAGCGTCACATCCACCCGCGGGCGGCCCAGCACGCCGGCCGGCATGATCTCGTAGCCGGTGACGCGGCCGGAGCCATTCTCCCAGATCGGGCGGACGCCCAGCAGGGCCAGCGCCTGGGCCAGCTCGTCGCCGCCGGTGCGCATGGCGGGGGTGCCCCAGCAATCCACCACCAGCCGCTGCGGCCAGTCGCCATGATCCTGGAGATAGCGGGTGATCAGCGCGTCCGCCGCCTGCCAGCCCAGCGTCCAGGCGGTCGGCGTCGGCACCCCGCGCGGGTCGAGCGCATAGAGGTTGCGGCCGGTCGGCAGGGTGTCCGCCCGCCCGCGCGCCGGCGAGCCGCCGGGACCGGGGCGGACGAAACGGCCGTCCAGCCCGTCGAGCAGCGCCCGCATCTCCGCCTCGCCGCAGGCGTCGACGGCTGTGGCAACGGTGAGCGGATCGGCGGTGCGGGCGACGGCGGCGGTCAGGCGGTCGCGGCGCTCGCCGGCCGGGCTGTGGCCGAAGACATGCAGGCCGTCGCGGATCTGCAATTCCTTGATGTCGCAGAGATGGGCGTCCAGCCGCGACAGGATGGCGTCGGGATCGTCGTCCGGGCGCAGATTGCAGTCGGCGGCGACACCGGATTTCCAGGCAAGGTCGAGGATCGTCTCGCGCAGCATGCCCAGCCGCCGCGGGTCGAGTCCGGTCGCCTGCGAATACTCGTCGATGGCGGTTTCCAGCGCGGCGAGTTCGCCATAGAGGCCGGATTCGACGGGCGGCGGGGTCAGATGGCCGATCAGCACGGCGCCGAGGCGGCGGCGGGCCTGCACCCCCTCGCCCGGATTGTTGACAATGAAGGGATAAAGGGTCGGCAGGGCGCCGCCGACGATCTCCGGCCAGCAATCGGCCGACAGCGCCACCGCCTTGCCCGGCAGCCATTCCAGCGTGCCATGGGCGCCGATCTGCACCAGCGCGTGGATGCCGACGACATGGCGGAGCCACAGGTAAAAGGCGAGATAGCCGTGGCTGGGGGGCGTGTCGGGGTCGTGATGCTGGGCGGTGGTCAGGGGACCGTGGCCGCGGCTGGGCTGCACCGCAACCACGGCATTGCCGCAGGGCAGGGCGCGGAAGGCGAAAGCGTTCTCGCGGCAGGCGGGATCGGTCTCGGGCTCACCCCAGGTCACGGCGATGCGGGCGCGCAGCTCCGGCGGGGCGAGGCGCCGGTAGTCGGCCAGCGACAGGGTCGGGGTGGGGGCGGAGGTCAGGGCCGCCATCAGGTCGGCGCCCCCACCCAAGATGGTGTCCGGGATGGCGGACAGGCCGTAGCCCTCGGCGGACAGGCGGTGAAGCATCGCGATGGTGCTGGCCGGGCTGTCGAGGCCCACCGCATGGCCGATGCCGCCGCCGGGGCCGGGATAGTCGGACAGGACCAGCGCCAGCCGCCGCTCCGCCCGCGGGGTGCGGGACAGCCGGACCCAGCTTGCCGCGAGGTCGGCGGTGAAGGCCACCCGGTCGGGGATCGGGCGCAGGACCGGGGCGGCGAATTGCAGGTCGGGGTCGGGCTCTCCCGCCGTCTTGAAGGCGATGGCGCGGGCGACGATGCGGCCGTCCATCTCCGGCAGCACGACGTTCATGGCGAGGTCGGACGGCGCCAGCCCGCGCGTGGACGCCTGCCAGCCGGCTTCGGGCGTGGTGGAAAGGATCGCCTGAAGGACCGGGCTGCCGTTGGCTTCCAGCGGCGAGCCGTCGTCGCGGGCGGCGGAGAAAGCGGTGGTGTTGACGACGACGGCGGCGTTCTGGGCGGTCAGGCTGGCGCGCGTCCAGGCGGCGCAGTCCGGCTCCTTCAGGCTGGCCACGAACAGCGGGCGGGGGGCGAGGCCGCGGGCGGCCAGCGCGTCGCAGAGCGCGTGGATCGGCGCGAGGTCGCCGGCCAGCAGGTGGGAGCGGTAGAAGACGACCGCGGCGACCGGGGCATTGGCCGGCACGGGACCGCTCCAGCCGTCATAGGCGCCGAAGCGCGGGACCGGGGCAGGGTCCTCATGGGGCAGGGGCGTGCCGGCCAGCGTCGCGGCGCAGGCCAGCAGATGGGCCATGTTGGCCGGGCCGCCCTCGGTGAAATAGCGCCAGAGGCGGTCGGCGGTCTCGGGGGCGACGGTGCCGTAGGCGGTGAGGTTCGGGTCGGGCTGCGCCTCGCCGGACAGGACGGCCAGCGGGATGCCGCGCTCGCGGCAGAGGGCGGAGAGCCGGTCGAGGCCGTAGCGCCAATAGCCGCTGCCGCCTAGCAGGCGCAGGACCACCAGCTTCGCCTTGGCGACGATGGCGTCGGCGTAGAGATCCACCGACAGCGGATGGCCGAGCCGGTTGAGGTTGGCGAGGCGGAGGCTGGGCAGCCGCCCGCGCCCGGCCCGCCACGCGGCGGCGAGCGCGGTCAGGTCGCTGTCGGAGAAGGACAGCATGACGAGGTCGGCCGGCGTCTGCCCCAGGTCTTCCGCCTGGGGGCCGGCGTCCAGTTCGTCCTGGCGGGCGGCGAGCAGGTGCATGGTTCGATGTCCAGGGGCGGCGGTGCCCCCTCCCTCCCGGGCTTACGCCCGGGTCCCTCCCTCCCCCGCTTCGCAGGAGAGGGTGGATTTGCTATGCGGCGGCAGTTCCCTCTCCCACGATCGGACCGGCCTTTGGCCGGCCGAGGGTGGGGGAGGGTTAGGGAGGGGGCAAACGCCGCGACACCCTAACCCTTACCCAACAACCGCCCGCGTCACCGCATCGCGGTCCAGCCCGGTCTCGCCGATCACGACCAGACGGCTGCGGCGCTCCTCGCCGGGCTTCCACAGGCGGTCGTAGTGGGTCTGGATGCGGGTGCCGACGCCCTGGACCAGCAGGCGCATCGGCTTGCCGGGCACGTCGATGAAGCCCTTCAGGCGCAGCACGCCGTGCAGGCCGGCGACCTGCTCCAGCGTCAGCGCCAGACGGGCGGGATCGGGCTGCGGCGGCAGCTCCACCACGAAGCTGGTGAAGTCGTCGTGGTCGTGGCCCTCTTCATCGTCATGGTGGCTGGGACGGTTGGCGAGGTCGTCCTCCACCGCCGCGCCGACGCCGAGCAGGACCAGCGGATCGACGGCCCCTTGCGAGGCCCGCACCAGCTTGGCGTCGCGGCCGACCGTGTGGGAGAGGGCGCCGCGGATGAGATCCTCGACGCGGGCGAGGTCGCCGTCGGCCAGCAGATCGGTCTTGTTGACGACGATCAGGTCGGCGCAGAGCAGCTGGTCCTCGAACACCTCTTCGATCGGCGTTTCGTGATCGACGGTGCCGGCGGCGTCGCGCTGGGCCTCCAGCGCCGCGGGATCGGGGGCGAAACGGCCCTCCGCGGCGGCGGCGGCGTCCACCACGGCGATGACGCCGTCCACGGTCACGCGGGTCTTGATCGCCGGCCAGTGGAAGGCCTGGACCAGCGGCTTGGGCAGGGCAAGGCCGCTGGTCTCGATGATGATATGCTCGGGCGGCTCCGGCCGGGCCAGCAGCTTTTCGATGGCCGGGACGAAGTCGTCGGCGACGGTGCAGCACAGGCAGCCGTTCGCCAGCTCGATCACGTCGTCTTCGGTGCAGGTCGGGTTGCCGCAGGCGCGCAGGATGTCGCCGTCGATGCCGACATCGCCGAACTCGTTGATGATCAGGGCCAGCCGTCGGCCGTCGGCCTTTTCCAGCAGGCCGCGGATCAGCGTGGTCTTGCCGGCGCCGAGAAAGCCGGTGATGACGGTTGCCGGAACCTTGCCGGCGGCCGTCTTGGGAAGGGCGGACATGGGACGTGGCTCCTTAACGCGCGCCGGGCTGGACCCGCAGGGCAGGGCGATGCTCGGCCTCGCCGACCAGACCGCTTATCAGCCAGCCGCAAGTCGCGCCCAGGATCGCCCAGAACAGGGCGGCGCTGCCGAGCGAGGCGGTGACGAAATGGGCGGCCAGCTCCGGCGGGACGGCGCCCTCGGCGCTTTCCGGGTGGGGCGCGCCGACCAGATGGGGCAAGGCGGCGGCGATGACGGCGGCGGCGATGACGAGGCGGTTGCGGGCGAAGGCGAGCGCGGCCATGCCGACGCCGGCCCCGGCTGCGGCGGCCAGCCACCAGAGCTGGCGCAGCTCCAGATCGGCCCCGGCCATGCCCGGCAGTTCCGGCGGCAGGCCGAAGGACGGCGCCAGCGACACGGCGACGAAACCGCCGGCCCCCCACACCAGCCCGCGCCGCGCATCGACCGGCCGGCCGGCAAGCAGCATCGCGGCCGACAGCAGCAGCGCATAGGCGACGCCGGTCAGCAGGTTTGAGACGATGGTCAGGCCGATGCGCTGCATCGCCTCGTCCAGCGTGGTGGGCACGCCTTCGCCGACCTCGCGCACGGGGCCATGCTGATGCGACTCGGCAGCGGCAGCAGCGCCGGGGGCGGCCACGGCCGGAGCGGGCGGCGGGGTCACCACCTCGTATTTCTCGGCTTCAAGGATCAGCGGGACGGTCGTCGCCTGCTGAACGACGGAAGCGGCCGTGCCGGAGAGCACGCCCGCGACCAAAGCGGCTGTGAACAGCCGCCGGATCAGGTCCATGACCCTGGCTTAGTGGCAGGGAAACGCGAAGGAGTGACGGGCATCGTGAGCCGCGTCGTGGATCTGCTGCGGCTGGGCGAAGCCGACGCCGTACAGCAGGAAGCTGCCCAGCAGGATCGCGGCGAAGGCGGCGACCGCGGTCTGGGCGGCGCTGCGGGTCGCGGAACCGGCGGCAGTGTGGATCGAACGGGTGGTCATGGAACGAAATCCTTGCTGTCCCGCCACACCCGGCGGGGTTGGGAAAGGTCGATTCATCCGCCGGCAGGTTTCCTGGCTCGCGGGTCGTCGCATCGCCGTCCGCCTTCCCGGCGCAAAGGCCAGTGGCATGATGGACGGGACGCTCGCCGCACACAGTTGCGGGGGCAGCCGCGGCATTGGACCCCGTGCAACGGAGATCCGCACCGCATTCCCTATTATCCCCGTCATCCGTCAGGACGGGCGGGGCACCGTCGGACGGCCACAATCGCAGTGCGGTGCCGATTTGGCAAGTCCGCAATATGGCGTCGGCCACACGGACGATCTTGCGCACCGACATTTTGGATGGTGTCATGTTTGGTGGACAGAGTGTCCGCGATTCCGACACTTTCCGGCGTCATGATCCGGCGGGAAGAGAGGGAGGCGGAGGCGAACCCGCGGAGAAACAATGGGTCCGCAGGCCCGGACGAAGCGAACCCAGTCGTGGCACGCTTCGTGCGTACAACAAACGGTTAAACGTCCCGCCGCATGGCGGCCCCCGGGCCGGGAGCCCGGATATAAGCCCTGGGCACAAGCCCGGATATAAGGACGAACGGGAGGAGAATTCGCGACCGATGAACGCCGCACCGAACGACGACATCATCCTGGAAGCGCGCAACCTGACGAAGGAGTTCAAGGGCTTCGTGGCGGTGAAGGAGGTGAACCTGCAGGTGAAGCGGGGCACCATCCACGCGCTGATCGGCCCGAACGGCGCCGGCAAGAGCACGGTGTTCAACCTGCTGACCAAGTTCCTGACGCCGACGCGCGGCCAGATCCTCTACAAGGGCCGCGACATCACCCGGACCAAGCCGGCGGACATCGCGCTGATGGGGCTGGTCCGCTCCTTCCAGATCTCGGCCGTCTTCCCGCATTTGAGCGTGCTGGAGAATGTCCGGGTGGCCTTGCAGCGGCCGCTCGGCACCAGCTTCCATTTCTGGAAGTCCGAATCGACGCTCTACGACCTGCATGACCGGGCGCTGGAGCTGATCGAGGCGGTGAACCTCACCCCCTGGGCCGGCCACACCGCTGCCGAGCTGCCCTATGGCCGCAAGCGCGCGCTGGAGATCGCCACCACGCTGGCGCTCGACCCGGAGGTGATGCTGCTGGACGAGCCGCTGGCCGGCATGGGCCATGAGGACATCGAAGGCACCGCGGCGCTGATCAAGCGCGTCGCCGCCGACCGCACCGTGCTGATGGTGGAGCACAACCTGTCGGTCGTCGCCCACCTGTCGGACACCATCACCGTGCTGCGTCGCGGCGAGATCCTGGCGGAGGGACCGTATGAGGTCGTCTCCAAGAACCCGCAGGTGATGGAAGCTTATATGGGGACCGGACATGCCTGACGGCGCGATGACCAAAACCGCGATGCTGGAGATCGCCGACCTGCACGGCTATTACGGCGAAAGCCATGTGCTGCACGGCGTCAGCCTGGAGGTGCGGCAGGGCGAGGTGGTGACGCTGCTGGGCCGCAACGGCGCCGGCAAGACCTCCACCATGCGCGCCATCATGGGGATCATGGGCAAGCGCACCGGCTCCATCCGCTTCCAGGGGCAGGAGCTGATCGGCATGGCGCAGCACAGGATCCCGCGCCTTGGCATCGGCTATGTGCCGGAGGAGCGCGGCATCTTCTCCTCGCTCAGCGTGGACGAGAACCTGACGCTGCCGCCGGTGGTGAAAGAGGGCGGGATGACGATCCCGCAGATCTACGACCTGTTCCCCAACCTGAAGGGCCGCGGCTCGACGCAGGGAACGCGCCTGTCGGGCGGCGAGCAGCAGATGCTGGCCATCGCCCGCATCCTGCGCACCGGTGCCACCATGATCCTGCTGGACGAACCGACCGAGGGCCTCGCCCCCGTCATCATCGAGCAGATCGGCGTGGCGGTGCGGGCGCTGAAGGCGCGCGGCTTCACCATCGTGCTGGTGGAACAGAATTTCCGCTTCGCCGCCACCATCGCCGACCGTCATTACGTGATGGAGGAGGGCCATGTGGTGGACATGATCCCCAACGACCAGCTGAGCGCCAACATGGACAAGCTCCACACCTATCTGGGGGTGTAGGGCGGTCTGGCGGCCGGATGTGGCCGGCGCCACGAGCCTCCTTTCTCCGGCGTTCACAAGCGGAGGGGCGGGCGGTGCCGGCTCATACCTGATTCAAGGTTACCCGATCGAAGGTGGCGGGTCGGGGAGGGAGGTCGGTTTCGGGAGCCCGGCGCCGCCTATCTGCCGGGGTTGATCGGCTTTGTCTCGATCCGCGCCGGCGACGCGACGCTGATTCAGGCGTTCGAGGCGATCATGATCGTGGGCCTGTCGGCCTGTCTCCTGAAAGTCCGGCCAACCATGGGCTTCGTGTTTCTGTCCTGCGTCGCCCTTGCCGGTCTGGCGGTAACCCTGGGCGCGTTCGGTCCGCGCGATGGTGCAAGCTCGCCTTTCGGTATCGCGATGGTCTTTCTCGCCACCGCCACCGCAGCCCTGTATGTGGTGCTTAGTTCACGGCTGCTGGTCGACCATGACCCGATCTTGGCGGGGGGTGATGCGAAGCCGCTGGGCATTTCGCCCGCATCGCGGTACGAACGGGTTTAGCATCCTGGGCTATGGGCCGGGGCTACCGGCCGGCGAGGCAAGTTTCGCATGGCGGAATAATGTTCCGTTGACGCGCTCTTTGCGCGCTGGCAGGATCGTCCCGCAATCTTTTGCGGGAGGTCTCAGGTCATGCGCAGGCGGGAAGAGGCTCTGGTCGCCGACGATCTGGCGGAGGACGAGAAGGACCCGCGCTTCGTCACGGCGCTGGCCCGCGGATTGGAACTGCTGCGCGCCTTCCGCCGCAACGAATCGATGCTGGGCAACCTGGAACTGGCGCAGCGCACCGGCCTGCCCAAGCCGACGGTGTCGCGGCTGACCTACACGCTGGCCAAGCTGGGCTATCTCGCCTACGACCAGAACACCGGCAAATACCGGCTCGGCACCTCGGTGCTTGCGCTGGGCTATGCCAGCCTGTCGGGCATGGGCATCCGGCAGGTGGCGCGTCCGCTGATGCAGGAACTGGCCGACCAGACCGGCCTTGCCGTCGCATTGGGCGGGCGCGACCGGCTGAGCATGATCTATCTGGAATGCTGCAAGGCGACCGGACCGATCACCCTGTCGCTCGACGTCGGCTCCCACATCAAGCTGTCGACCACCGGCATGGGCCGCGCCTATCTGGCCGCCTTGCCGGAGGCGGAGCGCGCGCCGCTGATGGCGAAGCTGGAGGAGCATGAGGGGGAGCGCTGGCCGGAGATCCGCGACGGCATCCTGCAGGCCATCGAGGATTACCGGACGCGCGGCTATTGCCGCTCCATCGGCGCCTGGAAATCGGAGGTGCATGCCGTCGGCGTTCCCTTCGTGCCGCGCGACGGCTCGCAGGTGCTGGCCTTCAACTGCGGCGGGCCGGCCTTCATGGTCGATTTGCAAAAGCTTGAGGAAGAGTTCGCGCCGCGGCTGGTGGCGATGGTCCGGCGGATCGACGCAACGCTGTTCAACGGATGAGAGTGGGGGGCCACCGAATTTAAATCGGGAGCAGCCGCTTGTCGCCACGAAAGCCCTTCTCCCCTTGTGGGGCGGGATCGGCCAAACGCCAACGGCGTTTTGCCGACCCGCGGGTTGGGATGAGGGGAGCCGCCGGCTGAAAGCCGTTGGAAATCAAACTTGCGCCCCCTCACCCCAACCCCTCTCCCGCAAGGGGAGAGGGGCTTTGCGTGCGAACTCGATATGCGACTACCCTAAGGCCGGCGCAACGCCGCCCTTGCCAGCATTGTCCCGTCCCAGCTAACTGTTCGGACAGCCGACCGACAGCCCGGATCCCATGTTCGACAGTTTCCTGCTCGCCTTCACGGCATTGTTCTCCATCGTCAATCCGCTGGCGATGGCGCTGATCTTCAGTCAGGTGACGGCGGACAGCAGCCCGCGCGACCGGGCGCGGCTGGCCGGGCTGGTCAGCCTCTATTCGGCCATCGTCATGCTGACCGCCTTGTGGGCGGGTGCCTATGTGCTGAACTTCTTCGGCGTGTCGATGGCGGCGCTGCGGATTGCCGGCGGCTTCGTGGTGGCGGAACGGGCCTGGGCGCTGCTGTCGGCGCCGGAACGGCACGAGGCGCGCAAGCAGGAGCAGGCGGCCGGCGACGGCGATGGCTTGGCGGAATCGGCCTTCTTCCCGATGACGATCCCCTTCACCACCGGGCCGGGCACCATTTCGGTCGCCATCGCTCTCGGCTCCACCCGCCCGACGCGGGGCGACGGGCTGATCGAGTTCTTCATCGGCATGTCGGGCGCGGCGCTGGCGATCGCCGCGCTGATCTGGCTGTCCTACCGCTCCGCCGACCGCATCGTCGCCTTCCTGGGGCCGACGCGGGTGCGGGTGCTGACGCGGCTGTTCGCCTTCCTGCTGTTCTGCGTCGGCGTCCAGATCCTGCTGACCGGTGTTCTGGACGCCTTCCCGCTGCTGTCGCAGAAGGACTGAGTCTTCTTATCGAGCGTAAAGCCTGACATGTCAGGCTTTACGCTCGCCCTCAAACGGCGGGCGCGGCCGTCCGGCCGCTTGCCTTCGCAGGCATGGGCCTGCGGGGCCGCAGTCGCGGCCCTTACCGCCGAGCGTACGGCTCGGCGGTATCAGCCCTTCGGACGCAGGTCCTGCACGCGCTTGGCCTTGCCGATGGAGCGGGCGATGCCGCCGGGTTCGACCACCTCGACGCGGGTGTTGATGCCGATCAGCGACTTGATCGAATGCTGCAGGTGCTTGGCGTGGCCGTCCCATTCCGACGGGTGGATGCCGTCATGCATCTCCACCCGGACGGCGAGGTTGTCCATGTGGCCGTCGCGGCTCACCACCAGTTCGTAATGGGGAGCGAGGGCGGGGATCTTGCAGATCAGCTCCTCGACCTGGGTCGGGAAGACGTTCACGCCGCGGATGATGAGCATGTCGTCCGACCGGCCGGTGATCTTGTCCATCCGCCGCATGCCGCGCGCCGTCGGCGGCAGCAGCCGGGTCAGGTCGCGGGTGCGGTAGCGGATGACCGGCATGCCCTGCTTGGTGAGCGTGGTGAAGACCAGCTCGCCGTATGAGCCGTCGGGCAGCACCTCGCCGGTGTCGGGATCGATGATCTCGGGGTAGAAATGGTCCTCCCAGATCACCGGGCCGTCCTTGGTCTCGACGCATTCCGACGCCACGCCCGGTCCCATCACCTCCGACAGGCCGTAGATGTCGACGGCGTGGATGTTGAAGGTGCGCTCGATCTCCTCGCGCAGCGCGCCGGTCCAGGGCTCGGCGCCGAAGATGCCGACGCGCAGGCTGGTGCTGCGCGGGTCGATGCCCTGGCGGCGCATCTCGTCGGCGATGTTCAGCATGTAGGACGGCGTGACCATGATGATGGTCGGCTTGAAGTCCTGGATCAGCTGGACCTGCTTCTCGGTCTGGCCGCCCGACATCGGCACCACGGCGCAGCCCAGCCGCTCCGCCCCGTAATGGGCGCCAAGCCCGCCGGTGAACAGGCCGTAACCGTAGGCGATGTGGACGATGTCGTTGCGCGTGCCGCCCGCCGCCCGGATGGAGCGGGCGACGACCTCCGCCCACACGTCGATGTCGCCCTTGGTGTAGCCGACCACCGTCGGCCGCCCGGTGGTGCCGCTGGAGGCATGAACGCGCACGATGTCCTCCATCGGCACGGCGAACATGCCGTAGGGATAGGCGCGGCGCAGATCGTCCTTCACGGTGAAGGGGAACAGCGCCAGATCCTTCAGCTCCTTGAAGTCGTCGGGATGGACGCCCTTCGCCTCGCACTTGGCGCGGAAGGGCGCGACGTTGGCGTAGGAATGGCGAAGCGACCATGCCAGCCGCTCCGTCTGCATCGCCGTAATCTCGTCGCGGCTGGCGAACTCGTAGCGGTCCATGCCGGCTTTCGCGCCTTGGTCGACATTGGTGTCGGTCATGATGGACATGGTGCGCTTCTCCCCTTCGTACTGATGCCCGGCGCTTGGCGGCCGGTTGCCGGTTTTCGTTCAGACCCGCTCCACCATCATGGCGATGCCCTGGCCGACGCCGATGCACATGGTGCAGAGCGCGCGGGTCGCCTTGCGGTCCTCCAACTCCATCACCGCGCTGGCGACCAGACGGGTGCCGCTGGCGCCCAGCGGGTGGCCCAGCGCGATGGCGCCGCCGTTGGGGTTCACATGCTCGGCATCGTCGGGCAGGCCCAGCATGCGCAGCACGGCAAGGCCCTGCGCGGCGAAGGCCTCGTTCAGCTCGATCACGTCGACGTCGCCGATGGAGAGGCCAAGGCGGGCCAGCAGCTTCTGCGTCGCCGGCGCCGGGCCGATGCCCATGACGCGCGGCGCCACGCCGGCCACCGCGGTGCCGACGACGCGGGCGCGCGGGGTCAGGCCATAGCGCTTCATGGCATCCTCCGACGCCACGATCACCGCGGCGGCGCCGTCGTTGACGCCCGACGCATTGCCGGCGGTGACGCTGCCGCCCTCCTTGCGGAAGGGGGTGGAGAGCTTGGCCAGCGCCTCCAGCGTCGTGTCTGGGCGCGGATGCTCGTCGGCGGCGACGATGGTCGGCTCGCCCTTGCGGCGCGCGATGGAGACCGGGACGATCTCGCGGGCAAGACGACCCGATTCCTGGGCGCGGCCGGCGCGCTGCTGGCTGCGGACGGCGAAGGCGTCCTGATCGGCGCGGGAGATCGCGTAATCGGCGGCGACGTTCTCCGCCGTTTCCGGCATGCTGTCGACGCCGAACTTCGCCTTCATCAGCGGATTGACGAAGCGCCAGCCGATGGTGGTGTCGAAGATCTCCGCCTGTCGGGAAAAGGCGCTGTCGGACTTGCCCATGACGAAGGGGGCGCGGGTCATGCTCTCCACGCCGCCGGCGACGATCAGCTCGGCCTCGCCCGCCTTGATGGCGCGGGCGGCCATGCCGATGCTGTCCATGCCGGAGCCGCAGAGGCGGTTGACCGTGGTGCCCGGCACCGTCTCGGGCAGTCCTGCCAGCAGGGCGGCCATGCGGGCGACGTTGCGGTTGTCCTCGCCGGCCTGGTTGGCGCAGCCGAGGATCACGTCGTCGACGGCGGACCATTCGACGCCGGGATTGCGCTCCATCAGGGCCTTCAGCGGCACCGCGGCGAGGTCGTCCGGGCGCACCGGGGCCAGCCCGCCGCCGTAACGGCCGAAGGGGGTGCGGACGGCATCGCAGATGTAGGCTTCACGCATGGGATGCTCCTGGAACGGGAATCACGGTGCCTTGCAGGCGCGCCGACTGGCCGCGGAACAGGCCGACCACCGTGCCGTCCTGGTTGGTGACGGTGACGTCGTAGACGCCGGAACGGCCGCGCTTGTGTACCTCGCGGCATTCGGCGGTCAGCAGGTCGCCCAGCTTGGCCGGAGCCGGGAAGGCGATGGAGCAGCCGGCCGCCACCGTCACCTCGTTCGCCGCGTTGCAGGCATAGGCGAAGGCGGTGTCGGCCAGCGTGAAGGTCATGCCGCCATGGCCGATGTCGTGGCCGTTCACCATGTCCTTGCGCACGGTCATCGCCATGCGGGCATAGCCGGGGGCGATCTCCAGCAGCTCGATGCCATGGGCCTGGGCGCAATGGTCGCGCTCGTACATGCCGCGGCCGACCGCTTCGGCGAGGGATTGGGGGTCGGTGGTCATGCGGAGAGCTCCTTACCCCCTCTCCCCCCCGGGGAGAGGGTTGGGGTGAGGGGGATGCGCGGCGTGGAGTCTGTGGCGGCGTTGGGATTTCCGCTGTTTGCGGAGCCACGCGGCGCGACCCCCTCACCCTGACCCTCTCCCCGGGGGGGAGAGGGGATACGGGATGCGGAGATCCTTCGCCGCAGCAGGGCCGAGGCGCGGTAGCGGTCCTCGCCGTAGGTGCGGGCCAGGGCGTCGAGCACGGACAGCACATGGGGCAGGCCGATGCGGTCGGCCCAGGCCAGCGGCCCCAGCGGGTAGTTCACGCCCTTGGTCATCGCGATGTTGATGTCGGCGGCGCTGGCGACCCCCTGCATCGCCGCGTCCGCCGCCTCGTTGGCGAGCATGGCGACGGTGCGCATCACCACCAGACCGGGGGCGTCGTCGATCACCGACACCGATTTGCCCAGCGCCTGGAACAGCCCGGCGGCGACGGCGACCGCCTCGGACGGCGTGCCGTCGGCGGGGGCCAGCGCGATGCGGGTGGCCTTGGCGTAATCGAGCGCAAGGTCGAACAGCACCAGCGGGGCGATGCCGTCCTCGGCGGCGCGGGCGGTGGCGGTGCGGCCGTCGGTCAGGGCCAGGGTGACGCCATCGACGACGAGCATGCCGGAACCGGGCGCTTCCTCAACGGCGATACCGGCCTCGCGCAGCAGCCCGACCAGCGCCGCGGCGGGGCCGAGGTCGCCCTGCACCGTCACCCGCTGCGGCTTGGGCGCCGGTTCGGCGCTGCGCGGCATCGGATTGGCGGCGCCGGGGCTGTGGTCGTAGAAGCCGCGGCCGGTCTTGCGGCCGAGACGCCCGGCCTCGACCAACTCCTGCTGGATCAGCGAGGGCTGGAAGCGCGGGTCGCCGAAATAGGCGGCGTGGACCGAGCGGGTGACGGCGAAGTTCACGTCGTGGCCGATCAGGTCCATCAGCTCGAACGGCCCCATGCGGAAGCCGCCGGCCTCGCGCGCGACGGCGTCGATGGTGGCGGGATCGGCCGCCTGTTCCTGCACCAGCCGCAGCCCTTCGGCGTAGAAGGGGCGGGCAACCCGATTGACGATGAAGCCGGGAGTGGAGCGGCAGCGCACCGGGCTCTTGCCCCAGGCCTTGGCCGTGTCGAACAGCGTGTCGAGGACGCCTGAATCGGTGGCGAGGCCGCTGACGATCTCCACCAGCGCCATCAGCGGCGCGGGGTTGAAGAAATGCAGCCCGGCCAGCCGTTCCGGCCGCTGCACTCCGGCGCCGATGGCGGTGACCGACAGCGACGAGGTGTTGGTGGCGAGGATGGCATCGCGCCCGACGATGCCCTCGAGCTCCGCGAACAGGCGGCGCTTGACGTCGAGGTCCTCGACGATGGCCTCCACCACCAGACCGGCGGGGGCAAGGTCGGGCAGGCCCTTCACGGCGCGCAGCCGGTCCACCGTGGCGTCACGCTCCGCCGCCGTGCGCTTGCCCTTCTCCACCAGCGCGGTCAGCGCCCTGGCGATGGACTCGACGGCGGCCTGCGCGGCGCCGGGGCGGGTGTCGACCAGCAGGACCGGGTGGCCGGCCTGCGCCGCGACCTGGGCGATGCCCTGGCCCATGGCGCCGGCCCCGACCACCGCGACCGTGACGGAGGGATCGAGCGCCGCCATCACCGCCCCTCGAACTTCGGCGCGCGCTTGGCGACGAAGGCGGCGACGCCCTCGCGGTAGTCCTGCGTGCGGCCGGCCTCGCGCTGGAGGTCGCGTTCCAGGTCGAGCTGAGTGTCGAGGTCGTTGTCCAGCGAGACGTTCAGCGCCCGCTTGATCAGCGCAAGGCCGTGCGTCGGCTGGGTGGCGAGCTGGCGGGCCAGCGCGCCGGCCTCCTCCGCCAGCTTGTCGTCGTCGACCGCCTTCCAGATCATGCCCCAGGCCTCCGCCTGCTCGGCCGAGACCTTGTCGCCCAGCATGGCGAGGCCCATGGCGCGGGCGTGGCCGACCAGACGCGGCAGGGTCCAGGTGCCGCCGCTGTCGGGGATCAGCCCGATCTTGCAGAAGGCCTGGATGAAGCTGGCCGAGCGCGCCGCCAGCACGATGTCGCAGGCCAGCGCGATGTTGGCGCCCGCCCCGGCGGCCACCCCGTTCACCGCGCAGACCACCGGCATCGGCAACTCGCGCAAGCTGCGGACCAGCGGGTTGTAGTTGGTCTCGATGGACGCGCCGAGGTCCGGCGCCTCCTGACCCGGAGCGACCGCACGGTCGGACAAATCCTGCCCGGCGCAGAAGCCGCGGCCGGCGCCGGTCAGCAACAGGCAGCGGACGCTCTTGTCCTCGCGCACGGCGGCCAGTGCCCCGCGCAGTTCCTCATGCATCGCCGCGGTGAAGCTGTTCAGCCGGTCCGGCCGGTTCAGCGTGATTGTGGCGACGCCGTCGGCGATGTCGAGGAGGATGGTCTTTTCGTCGCTCATTGGGCGGTCTCCAGAACCGGAACGCGGCTCTGCACCACGCGGAAGCGGTTGGCGACGAAGGCGAGGTCGCACAGCGCCGCATTGGCCGCCGGGTTGGCGCCGGTGCCGTGGAAGTCGCTGAAGGCCGCCGACTGGTTGACGAAGACGCCGCCGGTGAGGTTGACCGACAGGGCGACGCCGGCCTCGACGAACAGGTCGGTGGCCTGCTCGATCAGCTGCGGGTCGGTGCTGTAGAGGCCGGTGGTCAGCGCGCCCTTGGTCCGGGTCAGGCGGGCGGCGCGTTCCAGGCTGTCGGCGGTGCTGTCGGTCTTCACGATGATGGAGATCGGGCCGAACAGCTCATGCCCGTACTTGTCCTCGTCGGCCGCATCCATGGTCAGGATCAGCGGCGTGCGGATGCGGGCGTCCGGGAACTTCGGATGGGCGATGGCGCGCGACGGCAGCACGACAGTGCCGAGCTTGGCGGCCTCGTCGATGCGGGCGAGCGTGGCGTCGGACTGGATGGCGCCCAGCACCTCGACCGCGCGCTCCGGGTCGGACAGGAACTTGTCGACGCCGCCGGCCAGTGCCGAGACGACCTGATCGAAGCTCATGCGGTCAGCGCCGGCCTGAATGCCGTCCTTGGGCACGAAGATGACCTGGGTCGTCGTGCACATCTGCCCGGAATAGAGGCTGAGCGTGAAGGCGAGGTTGCGCACCATGCCCTTGGGATCGTCGGTGCCGTCGATCACCACCGTGTTGACGCCGGCCTTCTCGGTATAGACCTGGGCCTGACGGGCGTTCTGCTCCAGCCAGTCGCCGAAGCCGGTGGAGCCGGTGTAGTCGATCACCGCCACTTCGGGGCGCAGGGCCAGATCCTTGGCGATGGTGTCGCCGATGGCCAGCGTGACGAGGTTGGGGTCGAGCCCGCACTCCGCCAGCACCTCGCGCGCGATCTTCACGGTGATGGCGAGCGGCAGGATGGCGGTGGGGCCGGGCTTCACGATCACCGCGTTGCCGGTGACGAGGCTGGCGAACAGGCCGGGATAGCCGTTCCAGGTCGGGAAGGTGGCGCAGCCGATGACCAGCCCGACGCCGCGGCCGACCACCTCGAAGCGCTTGTCCAGCACCAGCGGCGGGTTCTTGCCCTGCGGCTTCTCCCAGCGCGCCGCCGGGGTCTGGTCGGTCATCGCCTTCCAGCCATAGGCGACCGCCTCCAGCCCACGGTCCTGGGCGTGCGGGGCGCCGGCCTGGAAGGCCATCATGAAGGCCTGCCCGGTGGTGTGCATCACCGCGTTGGCGATCTCGAAGGACCGCGCGTTCAGCCGCTTCAGGATTTCCAGGCAGACGCCGGCGCGGCCGTTCGGCCCGGCCTTGCGCCAGCCCGGCATCGCCGCCTTGGCCGCCTTCACCAGCGCATCGACGTCCGACACCGGATAGGTGATGCCGAGATCGAAGCCGAAGGGCGAGCGCTCACCCCCCACCGTTCCGGTGACGCCCGGCTGGTCCAGATCGAAGGGCTTGTCGCGGTAGGCCGCGAAGGCCGCCTCGCCATCCGCCGCCGCCGTCTCGCCATAGGCGCGCGGGCTCGGCATTTCGGGGAAGGCCGACCAGTAGGCGCGGCTGCGGCAGGCTTCCACGGCGTTCTGCAGCGTCGCCTCATGCGTCTCGAACAGGGCTTGCGGGGTGGTGGTCATGGCGGGGCGTTTCCTTATTGTCGTTGTTCAGGCGGCGTCGGATCAGGCGGCGTCGAAATCGATGACGACCCGTTCGGTCAGCGGTCGCGACTGGCAGGTCAGGACATAGCCGGCCTCGACCTCCCACGGCTCCAGCGAGTAGTTCTCGGCCATCTCCACCTTTCCTTCGCGGATCTTGGCGCGGCAGGTGCAGCAGACGCCGGACTTGCAGGAATAGGGCAGGTCGGCGCCATGCCGGTGCGCGGCGTCGAGGATGCTCTCGCCGTCGTAGGCCAGCGTGAATTCCTTGCGCTTGCCGTCCTGCAGGATGGCGATGGTCGCGGCATCGGTGGGGGTGTCGGTTGCCGCCATCTTCGCGGCCGGGCGTGCCGAGGTGGTGGTGCCGAACAGCTCCACATGGATGTTGGCGGGGGGAGTGCCGCAGGCGGCCAGCGCGTCGCGCACCTCCTCGACCATCGGCTGGGGGCCGCAGAGGAAGGCGGCGTCGATGTCTTCAGCCTTCAAGGGTCCGGCGCAGAGTTCGCGCACCAGACCGGCGCCGATGCGGCCGCCCAGCAGCCCGGCCTCTTCCGGTTCGCGGCTCAGCACATGGTGGATCACCAGCCGGCCGATGTAGCGGTTCTTCAGGTCCTCCAACTCCTCCCGGAAGATGATGGAGGAGACGGTGCGGTTGCCGTAGACCAGGACGAAGCGGCTCTTCGGCTCCTGCGCCAGCACGGTCTTCAGGATCGACATCACCGGGGTGATGCCGCTGCCGGCGGCGAAGGCGACATAGGTGCGGGCGGCATCGGGGGCGATGGGGGTGTGGAAGCGCCCCATCGGCGTCATCACCTCCAGCACGGCGCCCGGCGCCAGCGACTGGTTGGCGTGGGTGGAGAACAGGCCGCCATCGACCTTCTTCACCGCCACGCGCAGCTCGCCCTCGCCCACGCCGGAGCAGATGGAATAGGAGCGCCGCACCTCCTCGTCGCCGATGCGGGTCTTGAGGGTCAGGTACTGGCCCTGCACGAAGCGGAAGCGGTCGGCGAGATCGGCCGGCACGTCGAAGGCGATCGACACGGTGTCCGCGGTCTCCCGGCGGCACTCGCGGATGGTCAGCGGGTGGAAGCTGGGGGTGGTCATGGGGTGGTCCTCGGTCGGGCCGGTGGAGTGGTTGAAACGTTTGCCCCCTCCCTAACCCTCCCCCACCTTCGGTGGGAGAGGGGACTGCCGCCGATCTGGCGCGTGCTCCCTCTCCCGCGGAGCGGGGGAGGGTTGGGGAGGGGGCATCCATCGAAGCCACTCAATGGCATTTGAACACGTCGAACGGTTCGAGGCAGGCGTTGCAGGCGTGCAGCGCCTTGCAGGCGGTAGAGCCGAAGCGGCTGATCTGGCGGGTGTCTTCCGATCCGCAGCGCGGGCAGGCGATCACCTCGTCCGGCGCCGTCAGCGACCGCTTGCCGGAGTGCGGCGGCGGGACGATGCCGACCTCGGCCAGCTTTTCCCGGCCGCTGTCGCTGATCCAGTCGGTCGTCCAGGGCGGGGCGATCACCACCGAGACGCGGGCGTCGAGGCGCGCACGGGCCAGCGCGGTTTCCGCCTCCAGCACGATGACGCCGGTGGCCGGGCAGCCGGAATAGGTCGGCGTCAAGGCCACCGACAGCCGCCCGTCCTCATCGGCGGACACGGCGCGGACGATGCCGAGATCGACGATGCTCAGCACCGGGATCTCCGGATCCATCACCCCGGCCAGCGCGTCCCAGGCGGCCTTCACCACCGCATCGGCGCCCGGTTCCGGTCCCCAGCAGCCTGCTGCATCCGGCATCTCGCCCTCACCACGTCGCGTCGGGATAGGCGCGCGGCAGGAACTGCATCTCGGCCAGCAGATAGCCCAGATGCTCGCTGTGCTCGCCGCGGCGGCCGCCCTTCTGCATCCAGCCGTCGGCCGGGCGGTCGAGCGTCGCCTCCTCCAGCACCGCTTCGACGCGGGCGCTCCAGGCAGCCTTCAGCCCGGCCGGGTCGGGGACGATGCCGGCGGCGACCAGCGCCTGTTCGGCCTCGTCGCGCTCGAACATCTCGCCGGTGTAGGGCCAGAGCCGGCCCAGCGCGTCGGCGACCTTGGCGTGGCTGATTTCGGTGCCGTCGCCCAGCCGCACCAGCCAGTCGCCGCTGTGGCGGACATGGTAGCGCACCTCCTTCACCGCCTTGGCGGCGATGCCGGCCAGCGTGTCGTCCTTGGAGGCGCACAGCCGCTCATACAGCTCCACCGCCCAGGCATCGTGCAGGAACTGGCGGACGATGGTGTGGCCGAAGTCGCGGTTCGGCTGCTCGACCAGCAAATGGTTGCGATAGTCGAAGACGTCGCGCCGGTAGGCGAGGCGGTCCTCGTCGCGGCCCTTGCCTTCCAGCTCGCCGGCGTAGGTCAGCAGCATGCGGGCATGGCCGACGAGGTCGAGCGCGACGTTGGTCAGCGCGATGTCCTCCTCCAGCTCCGGCGCATGGCCGCACCATTCCGACAGCCGGTGGCCCAGCACCAGCGAGGTGTCGCCCAGCCGCAGCGTGTATGCGAACAGGGCCTCTTTGAGATCCGTGCTCATCAGATGTTCTTCACGTCTGCGGGAATGTCGTAGAAGGTCGGGTGGCGGTAGACCTTGTCGTCGGCCGGATCGAACAGGCTGGCCTTCTCCGACGGGTCGGACGCGGCGATGCTGGCCGCCGGAACCGCCCAGATGCTGACGCCCTCGCCGCGGCGGGTGTAGACGTCGCGGGCATTGTCCAGCGCCATGCGGGCGTCGGCGGCATGCAGGCTGCCGACATGCTTGTGCGACAATCCGTTCTTCGGCCGGATGAAGATCTCGAACAGCGGCCAGTCCTTACGGTCCATCGTCTCTTCCCTCGGATTCTTTGGTCAGCCGGCCTTCTTGAGGGCGCGCTGCTTGCGTTTGGCGGCGTGGGCGACGGCGGCCTCGCGCACCCAGGCGCCGTCGTCCCACGCCTTGCGGCGGGCCTCGATGCGCTCGCGGTTGCAGGGGCCGTTGCCCTTCAGGATCTCGTTGAACTCGGTCCAGTCGATGGCGCCGAACTCGTAATGGCCGGTCTCGGCGTTGAAGCGCAGTTCCGGGTCCGGGATGGTCAGGCCCAGGAACTCCGCCTGCGGCACGGTGGCGTCGACGAAGCGCTGGCGCAGCTCGTCGTTGGAGAAGCGCTTGATCTTCCAGGCCATGTTCTGGGCGGAGTGGGCGGACTGGTCGTCCGACGGGCCGAACATCATCAACGACGGCCACCACCAGCGGTTCAGTGCGTCCTGGGCCATCCGCTTCTGCTCGGCCGTGCCCTGGGCGAGCGCCAGCATCAGCTCGTAGCCCTGGCGCTGGTGGAAGCTCTCCTCCCGGCAGATGCGGACCATGGCGCGGGCATAGGGACCGTAGGAGCAGCGGCAGAGCGGCACCTGATTCATGATCGCCGCACCGTCGACCAGCCAGCCGATGGCGCCGATGTCGGCCCAGGTCGGGGTCGGGTAGTTGAAGATGCTGGAATATTTGGCCTTGCCCGACAGCAGTTGCCCGACCAGCTCGTCGCGCGACACGCCGAGCGTCTCGGCGGCACTGTAGAGGTAGAGGCCGTGCCCGCCCTCGTCCTGCACCTTGGCCAGCAGGGCCACCTTGCGGCGCAGCGTCGGCGCGCGGGTGATCCAGTTCCCTTCCGGCAGCATGCCGACGATTTCCGAATGGGCGTGCTGCGAGATCTGGCGGACCAGCGTGCGGCGGTAGCCCTCCGGCATCCAGTCGCGCGGCTCGATCTTCTCCTCGGCATCGACGCGCTCCTGGAAACGGCCCTGGAGAGCGGCGTCCTGTTCCGTCACCAGCCGGGGAGACGGTTGAGCGCCCTGCTCGGTCTTGGCATCCAAACCTTGCGTGTACATCGGCATCCCCGAGATGGATTGCGCGTCCAGCGAACAATTTCTCAAGGAAAAATATGATACAGATCAACGACTGTAAAGCGGAATTGTGTGTCGCTTCTAGGGTGGGGTGGTGGGAGTGGGAGAAAGCGTTTATTATCAAATTGTTAGGCACTATTGGCCGGATGGAGACGGGGCTGCGTTCTGCTGAAAAAGGAGGGGCGGAGGCATTCGCCGATACACGGACGGTATGGTTTGCCGGATTTTGTGCGATGCGGAAGAGGCAGGCTGAAAAGGGAGATGTACTGCCTCAGGTATAACTGACTATGGCGCTGGAATATCCCCTCTCCCCCCGGGGAGAGGGTTAGGGTGAGGGGGACGCATGGCGTGCCGTCCCGAGAATCCTCGCCACGCATGCCCCCACCAATCCCCTCCCCCGCTGGGCGGGGGAGGGGATTGGTGCTGGTTGGGGGCGAAGGTCTTGGAAGGGGAGCGTCTTACGCCTTCGCGCGGTTTTCGCCGTCCGGGCGGTTGCCGTTGTGGTGATGGGGGGCGTCGGAGAAGGCGCGTTCCAGGCGGCGGGGCGCGCGGATCAGGTGGAGATACAGCTCGTCGAACTGGCCGACGGAGGCGAGCTGGCGCACGTCGTTGACGGTGATGCGCTGGCCGTTCAACTCGATCAGGCCGCTGTCGCGCAGGCGCCGCAGGGTGCGGTTGATGTGGACGATGCTGAGCCCCAGCGCGTCGGCCAGGATCTCCTGCGTCACCGGCAGGGCAATCCCAGCGCGGATAGCGTGACCGCGGCAGGAAGCGGACGGCCGGCGCGCTCAGCCCTGCAGGATGGCTGAGTTGCGGCGGCCGGCGCCTTCAGGCACCGGGCTGCGGGCGGGGTCGCGGCCGGGCCGGTCCTGCCGCGCGTCGCTCAGCAACTGCGCCACCTCCTTGGCGGCGATGGGCTTGTGCAGGATGCGGTAGCCGCTGGCCTGGGCATCGGCGATGCGTTCGGGCGCGGTGTCGCCGGTCAGCACCACGCAGAGCGGCGATGCGTGCCCCTGTTCCTTCAGCGCCGTCTCCACCGCGCCGATCGCCTGAAGACCGGTGGCTCCCGCCTCCAGACGGTAGTCGGCGATCACCAGATCGGGCGGGTGCGGCTGGTCCCGCAGCAGGCGGAGCGCATGGCCGGCGCTGTCCGCTGCGACTGCCCGCCAGCCGAGATCCTCGATCAGCAGGGTCAGCCCCTCGCGCACCAGCGGGTCGTCGTCGATCACCAGGGCGATGCCGCGTCCCGGTTGCGGGGCATCGGCCGCGGCTTCCGCCGCCGGGGCGACGGCCGGCGCGGACAGGGCCGGCATCGGGATTTCCAGCGTGAAGCAGGAGCCGCGGTCGGGCCGGGACGCGACATGCACCCGGTATCCCAGCAGCCGCGCCAGCCGCTCGACGATGGCGAGCCCCAGCCCCAGCCCCTTGCCGCGGTCGCGGGTGGGGTTGGAAATTTGGTAGAACTCGTGGAAGATGCGTTCCAGATGCTCCGGCGGAATGCCGATGCCGGTGTCGAAGATCTGGATGCGCAAGGTCCCGCGGCCGCGGCGGCAGCCCAGCAGGATGCGGCCCCGGTCGGTATAGCGCAGCGCGTTCTCCACCAGATTGCGGATGATCCGCTCCAGCAGGGCCGGGTCGGCGTGCAGCGTCACATCGGTGGGAACGCTGCGGAAGGCGATGCCCTTCTCCGCGGCGCGGAGCCGGTATTCCCCCTCCAGCCGGGCGAAGATGGCGCCGAGCGACACCGTCTGCATGTTGGGGGAGACGGTGCCGGCATCCAGTTTCGAGATGTCCAGGATGGCGTCGAGCAGCCGGCACAGCGCGTCCATCGACGCCTCGATGCTGCCGACCAGCGATGCCGCGGGATGGTCGCCCAGCCGCAGCGCCAGCGCCGAGGTCAGCAGGACCAGCGACTGCACCGGCTGGCGCAGGTCGTGGCTGGCGGCGGCCAGGAAATGGGTCTTGGCGGCGTTGGCGCGCTCCGCCACCATCAGCGCCATCACCGCCTCCTGCCGCGAGCGTTCCTCCTCGTTGCGGGCGCTCTCGGCCTCGGCGCGCGCCTGTTCGGCCCGTTCGGCCAGCGTGCGCTGGATGGTGATCTCCTCCGCCGCGCGCATCTCACGCTCGCGCTGGATCGCCGCGATATGGTCCAGCATGGCGTTGAAGCCGCGGGCCAGTGCCGACACCTCGTCGCTGCCGCGCACCCTGGCGCGCTGGCCGGTGAAGCCGTCGGTGGCGATGGAGCCGGCCAGCCGCTCCAGTTCGCGCAGGGAGCGGGTCATGTGGATGCCGACGGCGCGGCTGCCGATATAGATCGCCAGCAGGGCGGCGAGGGCGACCAGCCCATAGGCCGGCAGCATCCAGGACAGCAGGGCCGTGGTCGGCGTGCCCGGCGCCTCCAGCCGGAGCTGCAGCCCGAGGGCGGACAGCCGGTCCGGCACGGTGAGCGGGACGGTCACCGCAATCATGTCCGGAGGCAGCGGCGGCGGCGGCTCCGCCATGTGCAGAAGTTCCGCTTCCGGATGCAGCACCAGCGAATCGAACGGCACCTTGTAGAGCAGCGCCCCTTCCGGCGACCGGGTGCGGGAATAGATCAGCATCTCCGCCGCCAGCAGGTAATGGGTGCCGTCCTGATGGATCACGGCGGCGGCCGGCTTTCCGGCGGCGATGGCCGCGCGCAGCCAGGCCATGTCGGCGGCGGTGATGGTCAGCGCGCCGGCCTGCCGCCCGTTGTTGGCGATCTGGTCCCCTTCGAAGTCCGTGAAGACGATTGCCAGCGGCACGCTGGCGATGTGGTCGAAGCTGCTCAGGAACGGGACCAGATAGGTTTCCTTGCCGGCGGAATCGACCAGCGCCGTGGCGAGGACGCTGTTGTCGGCCAGCTCGCGCATGGTGGTGACCAGCGTGTCGAGCAGCCCTTCGGTCTGGCGGGCGGCGAGGCTGGCGTTCGCCTCCACATTGGCGAGATGCTGGCGCGCCAGATGGCGGCTCGACACCACGTAGAGGCTGGCGCCGATCAGGATGGCGATCAGCACGCCCAGCATCAGCGACACCAGAGCGAAGCGGCGGGCCAGCCGGCCGGAGGTCAGCATCCGCTGCGCCGCGCTTGGAATGGCGCTCGGGGGGATGGCGCTCGGGAAGCGGTGGGGATCGGGTCCGGTCATCCGCGCGCTCATTCCACCGGGACCAGCACGCCGTCGGGGCGGAAACGCGCCATCAGCAGGTCTTGCGGTCCCAGCGCCTCGTGCCGGCCGGGGGCGAAGGGGCGCTCGAAATCGCGGATCACCCCGCGATAGGGGCCGACCTGCTCCAGCGCATCGCGGACGGCGGCCCGGTCGGTGGTGCCGGCGCGGTCGATCGCCAGGGCCAGGATGCGGGTCAGGTCGTAGGCGTGCAGGAAGCCGACCGGCGACACGATGTCCTCCGGCCGGTGGATGCCGAACAGGCGACCCGCCGTCTCCAGCACCGGAGCCAGCCGTTCGGGCGGGATGCGGAAGGGGCTGACCGTCTGGATCACGCTGAAGTCGACCTCCTGCAGGGCCGGTCCGGCCTGTCCCGTGAAATCGCCGCCGGTGACGCCCCAATGGCTGAGGATCGGCAGCCGCCGGGCGGGCGGCAGGGCCGCCACCTCGCGGACCAGCACGGCGGCCTCGTCGTCGTTGGCGACCAGCAGGATCGCCTGGGCGCCGGCGGCCTCCAGCTCCTCGTACTTGTCGATCAGCTTGCGGTCGCGCCAGTTGTACCAGGCGGTGCCGACCACGCTCGGGCTGTTGCGCCCGGCGAGATGACGCCTGGCCGCCTCCAGGTTGGAGCGCCCCCAGGCGGTGTTGGTCAGCAGCAGCCCGATGCGGGTCAGCCCGCGGTCGGCGGCGCGCGTCAGCAGGAAGGGCATGGCCAGCCCGTCGCGCAGGGACAGGCGGAAGATGTAGTTGGGCTCCATCCCGTTGTCGACGATGCCGTCCGCCGACGACCAGGGCGCCAGGAACAGGGTGCGGGTCTGCCGCAGGACCGGCAGCTCCTCGATCACCACCGGGCTGAACCGGCCGCCGAACACCGCGACCAGGTCGGGGATGGTGGCGAGTTCCCGGATGTTCTTGATGCCGCGGGCGGAGATCGACCGGTGTTCGCGCGTGATCAGGGCCAGCGGCCGGCCGCCCAGCACGCCGCCCCGGCGGTTGATGTCGTCGATGGCGGTCAGGATGCCGCGCTCTATCGCCTCGGCCGAGGTGCTGTTGCTCAGCCCGAATTCGCCGTCCAGCGCCAGGATCACCGGGTCGGGTCCGGCCGCCGTCCTGACGGCCTCGGCCGCAGCCGCCGGTACAGCCCACGCGAGCGCAAGCAGAAGAAGTGCTGGCTTAAGAAGGCGAGTGGCTGCGGCAAACATTGTCCGTCGTTCGATCGATACGGCGGACGGAAGACGGGAGCTTCCGCGCGCGGAACGCGGCACTATGGGTGGGCGGAAGCCGTCGGGTCAATCTGTCCTTCGGCCGAGCCGGCGGCGCTGACGCCCCCTTGCCCTTCCCGACGGTTGTTCTTTTCTGGGTGTTTTATTATCGCGGACAGCACGCCAAGGGCGCCGGATGCGCCGCCCGCCGAGCCGGCGCTGCGTGGTGGGCGGCTGCGTGGGGGCGGCGCATCGGTCGCTGCGGCGTCAGACCAGCTTGGCGGTCAGGCTGATCTCTGTGCCGGCAAGCGCCTTCGACACCGGGCAGTTGGCCTTGGCGCCGGCCGCCTGTTCCTGGAAGGCGGCGTCGTCGATGCCGGGAATCTCCGCCTCGCACTCCAGCTCGATCCGGCTGATGGCGAAACCGGCGCCGGCCTTTTCCAGATGGACCCTGGCGGTGGTGTGGACGCGGGTCGGGGGGTGGCCGGCTTGGGAGAGTCCGGCCGACAGCGCCATGGAGAAGCAGCCGGCATGCGCCGCCGCGATCAGCTCCTCCGGATTGGTGCCCTGTCCGTTTTCGAACCGCGACGGGAAGGAATAGGCGCCTTCGAAGGCGCCGCTGCCAAGCCGCATCTTGCCGCTGCCCGATTTCAGGTCGCCGCGCCATTCGGCGTCCGAGTGCCGCATCGCCATGTCGGTGTCTCCCCTTTCAGGTCATGGTGGTTCCGGCCCGCGCGTCGGGACCGGTCCCGCCTGACCTAGGGCGGTGGAGCGTCGCGGCCAGCGGCATAACACCTTCGCGCTCAACTGGCGCGCTCAACTGGCGCGCCGGCCTTCCGGAGGTCACGCCTCCTGAACGGTTTCGATTTCCGACAGGTCGGACAGGCGGCGGGCCAGCCGTTCGGTGCAGCGGACCTCCAGGATGCCGAAGCCGGCATTGGGGGCGATGGCGTGCAGGTCGCCGGCCATGCCGTTCTCGCTGGCCAGCCGGCGCACGCGCTCCACCATGGCGTCCCGTTCCGGCCGGCCGGGGCGCAGGCCGGGCAGGGGGCGCGTGAAATGGAGCTTGTAGCGTTTGAAGATCGAAGGGGCCATCGGGTCACGGGTGCGAGGTGGGGGCGGTTGCCTCGGACAGAGCGTCTTTGGGCACCGGCCCCCGGATCTCGCACAGGCCGGGCATGCGATGCCAGCCCGAAAAGGCCTTATCCCGGCGGCTTACGTCTTGGGCTCGACATTCTCCGCGCCGGTGCGGGTGCCGCCGAAGCGGTCGGCGCCCTTGGCGTCGGGGGCGTCGGGCTTCTTGTGGTTGCCGGTGTTCTGCTCGCCCTCGGTATGGCGGACGGTCTCTTCGGTGTGGGGCTGCTTGTTCTGCGAACCGGTCATCGGGGGGAAGCTCCCATCATATAAGGTATCCTTCCCTCAACCGGTTCGGGCGCCCTACCGTTCCCGTGCCATCGCCTGCGCCACCGTCATCCACCGCTCCTCCTCGTCGGCCCCCTCATCCCCGTCGCGCAGCGCACGCAAAGGAGGCCAGACGCCGAGCCGGCTGGAACGGCGCAGGGCGAAGAAGCGGTCGAGCTCCTCGTCGGTCGGCAGCCGGTCGTCCTTGCGCTGGTTGCAGCGGCGGTGCGCCAGCACGACGTTGGCCGGATCGTCGATCCCGCCATAGGCCTGGGGGATCAGGTGGTCGAAGGTCGCCTTCGCCCCCACCGGCCCGTCGCAGAAGAAGCAGCGCCCGCCCTGCTGGACGTCCATCAGTCTGGCATCGTCCGGCGTGACGGGCATGGCGCTCCCCCTTCCAAGGCGTTACAGGTCGCGCTCGACGCTGCCCCACAGGTCGTATTCGTCGGCATGCTCGATGGTGACGTCGACCATGTCGCCGGGCTTCAGGCCGGTCTCGCCGTTCAGGAAGACGTTGCCGTCGATTTCCGGCGCGTCGGCATAGGAGCGGCCGATGGCCCCGTCCTCGTCCACCTCGTCGATCAGCACGCCCAGCGTCCAGCCCACCTTCTGCTGGAGCCGCTCGGCGCTGATCGCCTTCTGCGTCTCCATGAAGCGCTCCCAGCGCTCCTGCTTGACCTCTTCCGGGACGGCGCCGGGCAGGTCGTTGGCGGTCGCACCCTCCACCGGCTCGTACTTGAAGCAGCCGACGCGGTCGAGCTGGGCCTCCTTCAGCCAGTCCAGCATGAACTGGAAGTCCTCCTCCGTCTCGCCGGGGAAGCCGGTGATGAAGGTGGAGCGCAGGACCAGATGCGGGCAGTCCTGCCGCCACTTGCGGATGCGGTCCAGCTGCTTTTCCTGGGCGGCCGGGCGGCGCATCGCCTTCAGCACGGTGGGCGAGGCATGCTGGAACGGGATGTCGAGATAGGGGAGGATCTTGCCCTCCGCCATCAGCGGGATGACCTCGTCCACATGCGGATAGGGGTAGACGTAGTGCAGGCGGACCCACAGGTCGAAATTCGCCAGCTCGTTGCACAGGTCGAAGAAGCGGGTGCGGACCTCGCGGTCGTACCATTTCTCCGTCTTGTACTTCACGTCGACGCCGTAGGCGCTGGTGTCCTGGGAGATGACCAGCAGTTCCTTGACGCCGGCGACCGCCAGCTTTTCCGCCTCGCGCAGGACGGAATGGATCGGCCGGCTGACCAGATCGCCGCGAAGGCTGGGGATGATGCAGAAGCTGCAGCGGTTGTTGCAGCCCTCGGAAATCTTCAGGTAGGCGTAGTGGCGCGGGGTCAGCCGCAGCCCTTCCGGCGGCACCAGATCGGTGAAGGGGTTGTGCGTCGGCGGCACCGCCTCGTGCACGGCGCTGACCACCTGCTCGTACTGGTGGGGGCCGGTGACGGCCAGCACGTCGGGGTGGATCTGCCGGATCATGTCCGATTCCACGCCCATGCAGCCGGTGACGATGACCCGCCCGTTTTCCTTGATCGCCTCGCCGATGGCGTCCAGCGATTCCTTCTTGGCGCTGTCGAGGAAACCGCAGGTGTTGACCAGCACGACGTCGGCGCCGTCGTAGCTGGGGGAGATCTCGTACCCCTCCGCGCGCAGGCGCGTCAGGATGCGCTCTGAATCGACGAGCGCCTTCGGGCAGCCGAGGCTGACGATGCCGACCTTCGGGGCGCCCATGCTCTGGGCGGCGGCCGGCGATGCGGACTTCGGAACGGGAGATGTGGTCATCGCGCGCGTATACCGCCGATTGGGAGATTGCGCCAGTGAAACATGGCGGCCAAGCGGATCGGCATGGCCGCCATGCCGATTCCGCCTATGATCCCCAACGGTTTTCCGCGGCCGGGCCTTGGCCGGATGGTCTCGAACGATGCGACAATTCGCAACAAACGGGTAAAGTGTTCACAGTTCCGTTTTCAGTTCAGTCGCGCTACAGTATGTGACGATCTCATGATCGAAGTGGCTGCCGCCTTGCAGCGATAGCTGCGTGCCCCTTTGTACGCCCATCGTATAGCCACTAAACTTTATAGAGTGGAAAAAAATGGACTTTGCAAAAGTGCGCGGCGTTGCTGCGGGCCGTATGGCGGTTCGGAAGAACGGCGCGCCGGATCGCGCTCCGATCGGTTCTCCCATCGGAGCGGGTTCGATCGGAGCCGGGCCCATGGGAGCCGGGCCCATTGGAGCCGGAATGGACATCGCCCACTCGGATCACACCGGCGGCGCGTCGCCGCAGGCCATTGCCGACGTGATGCTGCAGATCGCCCACATCGCGGACAGCCTTGGCTACACCCACGGCCTGAAGCCGTCGCAGTGGACGGCGCTGCGCTATTTCGCCGGCGCCAACAACAGCCAGCGCACCGTGTCGGCCTTTGCCGATTTCCACGCCACCACGCGCGGCGCCGCCTCGCAGATGGTGGAAGTGCTGGTGGGCAAGGAGCTGCTGGTCCGCGTCCCGGTTCCGGAGGATCGCCGCGTCACCCAGCTCCACCCGACGCCCAAGGCGCTGGAGCTGTTGCGCCACGACCCGCTCAACGACTTCGCCGGTGTCATCGGCACCCTGCCGGCCGACGACCAGTATCGACTGGCCGAGACGCTGACCAGCCTGCTGCGCGGCCTGCTGGAACGGCGGCAGTCGGTCTGATCGGTTCGGTCTGATCGGTTCGGTCCGATCCTTTCGGGGCGGCCAGCCGGCCGCACCCCCTCAGGGCTTGCGGCAGACGGCAACCGCCGCTTCCAGCCCGCGCTGTTCCCGCTCGCTCAGGCGATTGGCGACGAAGCCTTCCCACAGCCCATTCCGTGCCAGCTCCGACTGCACGCAGCGGCAATTGGCCGTGCAGGTCGCGGATGCGACGCCGGCGCGCTCGCAGTTCGCCACGCAGGCGGCCTGGAAATCGCGCACCGCCGGCGCCTCCACCGGCAGGATCTGTGCCGCCGCCCAGGCGATGGCGAACAGCAACGGCTGGTGCAGCAGATAGACCGCAAGGCTGTGCCGTCCGGCCAGCGCCAGAATCCGCCGGGCGGCACCGGTCACCGCCACGCCCTCGCCGATCCCCGGCCATAGCCGTGCCAGCCCGATCCCCGTCAGCACGGCGCCGATCCAGGGCAGGACCGGGACGAAATCGTTGGACTCCGGCGCCACGCTGGTCATGCCGATCCAGCGCAGCCATGGACCGTCGAAGACGGGGAAGGACAGCGAGGTGCCGGCGAGCACCGCCGCAGCAGCCGCCGTCAGGGTCAGCGCCGCCGGCAGTCGGACGAAGGCAAGGCCGACGATGCTCGCCAGCACGATGTGGTGCAGCACGCCGAAGAAGATCGGGCTGTCGGGGAACAGGGCATAGGATGCCGCCGACACCGCCGCCGCCCCGGCCGCCACCCGCCCCAGCCGGCGGACGAAGCGTCCGGTGTCCAACCCGTCGCGGGTCGCCAGAACCAGCCCTATGCCGGCCAGCAACAGGAAGCTGGACAGGATCGCCGTGCGGGCGGCGAGCCAGAGCGGGTCGCCCAGCAGGTCGAAGCGGGCGAGCCCGAAATAGGTGGCGTCCCAACTGGCGTGATAAAGCGCCATCGCGACCAGCGCCAGCCCGCGCGCGACGTCGATTGCCGGGCGGCGTGAACCGCCTGTCTTGGAGCCGCCTGCCGTGCCCGGAGTTGAGCCTTGCGCCGGCACACCGTCGACTGCGCTCATGATCCCGTCATCCCCACGCCGAAAATCCATCCTTCCTGCCGCCGCGCCGTTTCGTCCAGCCCCGGCGGCGCCCAGGCCTGCGGCAGTCCGGCGAGCCAGCGCAGGCCGGCGGCTGACACCAGCGCGTCGCTGTCATGGTCGCTGATGATGCCGGTCCGTTCCAGCGGACGCGAGCCCAGCCGGTGCAGCGCCTCGTCCAACTCGGCGGCGTCGCGGATTTTGCGCTGGCCGAAGCCGGTGTGTTTCAGGAACAGGCGCGGGTAGATCTCCACCATCACGCTACGGCCCGCCGCCGGATCTTCGAAGGGCCACACCGCCAGCCGTCCGGGCAGCGCCGCGCGCAGGGCGCGCAGCACCCGCATGCCGGCGAGCGCGCCCTTGCCGACCTGACGCGAGCCGATCAGCTTGTAGGGGCTTTGCGGATGGCCGAGCCCGTCGGCGCGGCAGGCCCATTCGGTTGCCCGGTGCGGGTCCTCGTACCAGTCCGGCTGCGGGCCGCGATGCCAGAAGCCGGCGCCATGCAGCGGATGGACGGCGAAAGGGCCGCCGCCGAAATCCGGCTCATTGGCGCAGACCTCCTCCACCGCGTCCCACAGCTCGAAGACGGTGGCCTCCAGGCCGGGAAAGCCGCGCGCCGCCACCGCGAAGGGGAGGGAGAAGGCGCAGTCGATGCCGACCAAGGCTGGTTCGCGCGCCAGTTCCGTCCTGAGCCAGTCGAACAGAGCCGTCCGCGACCACCAGCCGCCGGGGCCGTCCACCAGGATGGGGGCGGCATCGCCGTCCCGGCACTCCGCCACCGCGATGCCGGCATAGCGCTTGCCGCGGGCGCCGGACCAGTCGATGGCGATGAAGCGGGGGAAGGCCGGTGCCGCCGGTGGCGCGGCCATCATGCCGGCCATCATGCAGGACACCGGCCGTGCCGGTCGGGGGGCGGGGGCGCGTTCCGCCGTTGCCGCTTCCCGGCCCTGGCCATCCGCCGCAAAGTCGGAGTGGAGAAAGTCGGCCAACAACCGGTTGACCGCTTCGGGTTCCTCATGCTGCACCCTGTGGGAAGCCTGCGTCAGGTGTTCAACCTGCACTGTATCGCACAGAGCCGCCGCCGGCACCGCCGGCGAGGCGCAGGATGTCCTCCGCCAGACGGTCGATGCGGAAACCGTCGCGGACCCATCGCCGCGGCCGTCATCATCGCAAGTGGGGATTGTCCGACGGACGGGGGCGGAAGCGCTCAGACGGTGACGGAGACGAGGCCGCCCGGCGAGCCGCCAAAGCCGCCGGCCGTCACGACGGGCGTGAAGCCGCCAGTGGCCGGCGACGTGCCGGTGGAGACGCCGGAAGGGGCGCTTGCGGAGGCTGCCGGTCCGCTGCTGACGGTGGCGCTGGCGAAGGACACGCCGAGGGATGTGCCGCCGCCCGATCCTGTCCCGCCGGTGCTTCGGGTCGCAGCGGAGCCTGTTCCCGATGCCGTCCCGGCCGTTCCGTCGCTGGAACCGGCGGACGGATCGGCCGCATCGCCGCTTGCCATCTGCGTCGCGGCGGCGGATTTCTTCTGCTCGTCCTGCGCAAGACGGCCGGCGGCGCGGCGATATTCCTCGACAACGCGCTGGGACGGAATCTGGTCCTGGGTTTCGCCGGTTTCGAAGTCGCGGAAATAGAGCACAGCGACCCGCGCACCCTGGTCGTAGCGCATATAGGGGCTGATATAGCCGGCGCCGGACGCTTTGTCCGCCTCCGTCCCGGTGGCGGTGGCGGTGGCGGCGCCGGTGGGGGCGGGGGTGCCGCCGGTCTGGATCGGGGCTGGCTGGCTGGAGTTTGCCGACGAGACGGCGACGCCGGCCTCCGTCGGTTGGAAGGCCGTCGGGCGGACTGCCGTCGTGCTGGAAACGCCACGGATCTCCATCGGTGCCTCCCGCGTCTGTTGTCCGCTGACTGGGGCGGGCCTTTTCCGGCTGCCGCTCCGCTCCGCTCTCCCGCCGTTCCGATCCGGATCCCGGTCAGACCGTGATGTTCAGGTTCTGGCCGCGGGTCGGGGTGGTGTTGCCGCCGCCGGAACCGGACTGGACGTTCTGCGCCTCCTGCTGGCGGCGGGTGCGTTCGTCCTGGTCTTCCTGTGCGGATTCGACCTGCGAGGTGGACCGCTGCGCCGCGGCCGGACCGCTGCTGAGCGGGGTGACGTAGGGCTGCTGCTGATAGCCGCCGATACCGCCGATGCTGCTCACGCCCATGATGGTTCCTCCGGTCGCTGGTGCGACGCTTTTTGGACCAGCCGGCGAACAGGTGATGGCTCCGGCCGACCGACCGGGTGCGTCGGGGCCCGGCTGCACCCCAAACTAGGCAAATTTTGCCCGATAGAAAGGGGTAGCGCCAGCGAAATCGACTCGTTGAACAACCATCAGCGGGAATGTCAACGAACAAAGTGCCTTAGGGGGCGTGCGTCACAACTCTTTTTCCATAGGGTGTTCCAACTCGGCAACCGTGATTTCGGAATCCAGCGGCGACTCGGCGTTGCGCCACAGCGCGGCCTCCACCGCCAGGGTCCAGAAGCTTTCCGCCGCCTTGCTCTGGCGGGCGCGGGGACGGACCAGCCGGATCTGCACCGGCACGGTCCAGCGTGGGTCGCCCGCCGGCTGGCCGGCCCGAACCAGGGTTCCGCGGGCCAGATCCTCGGCGATCAGGCTTTCCGGCAGCCACGCCACCCCGCGCCCGTCGCGCGCCAGCGTGCGCAGAACCGCTGCCAGATGGGAGGTGAAGACGGTGTCGAGCGCGTTGGGAAGCGGCTGCGCCGCCCGCACCGCCTCCAGGATGCGGCCCATGCCGGACTCGCGGCTGTAGGACAGGTGCGGCAGGGTCGTGCCTTCCCCTTCGGCCAGCGGATGGCGCGGCCGGCCCGTGGCATCCGGGGCGGTCACCGCCAGCAGCCGGTCGCCGCCGACGACGACGGAGCGGAAGGACTCCGCATCCAGCCGGCCGGCCGCCGCCGGGTGGGCGTGGCACAGCAGGAACTGCGCCTGGCCTGCCAGCATCAGCCGCTCGCAGGCCTCCATGCTGTCCGACGACAGGGTGATGGCGCCCAGCCGCGCCCGCGCCTCCAGCGCCCGCAGCCAGGCGGGGAAGAAGGTCAGCGACAGCGCATGCGTCGCGGCGAAGCGCAGGGTCGCGGCCTCCGACTGGGCGGCGAGCCGGGCCTCCTCGCGTCCCTGCAGCAGGCGGCGCACCGTTTCGTCGGCGAAGGGGCGGAAGCGGCGCCCGGCCTCCGTCAGGGTCACCGGCTGGCCGCTGCGGTCGAACAGCGGGGTGCCGGCCCAATCCTCAAGCGCGCGGATGCGGCGGCTGAAGGCCGGCTGGGTCAGGTGGCGCGCGTCGGCGGCGCGGGAGAAATTGCCGCAATCCACCAGCGCCAGGAAATCGTCGAGCCAGGAAAGTTCCATCGCCCAATCTTCGTCACGTCTGCCGGGCCGGGACCCAGGCGAGGAGACCACTCAAAGCCCCTCTCCCTCGATGGGAGAGGGGTTGGGGTGAGGGTGGCGCCGGCCGGTGCCGGCCGGAATAATTGCTCCCGCCCTTATCGGTCGGGCTGCACCCCTCACCCCAACCCCTCTCCCGCAAGGGGAGAGGGGCTTTGTATGGTTCCCTCCGCCACCCCATGCCGAACCCGCATGATGCGTTCCGGCCTTGGCATTGGCCCGGCGGCCCGCATCATCCCTACAGTGCCGGCACGAAACGCGCCACCACGCTGCAAGAGGAACCGCCATGCGCATCGTCGAAATCCGCGAGCAGACCGCCGGCATCAAGTCCGACATCGCCAACGCCTTCATCGATTTCAGCCAGATGACCTGCAGCGTGGTGGCGGTCGTCACCGACGTGGTGCGCGACGGCAGGCCGGTGATCGGCTATGGCTTCAACTCAAACGGCCGCTATGCCGCGGGCGGGCTGCTGCGCGAGCGCTTCATTCCCCGGCTGATGGGCGCCGCCTCCGACAGCCTGCTGGACGACACGGGCGAAAACCTGGACCCGTTCCGCATCTGGGCGCGGCTGATGACCAACGAGAAGCCGGGCGGCCATGGCGAGCGGTCGGTCGCCGTCGGCACCATCGACATGGCGGTGTGGGATGCCGTGGCGAAGATCGCCGGCGTGCCGCTCTACCGCCTGCTGGCCGACCGCTTCCGCGGCGGGGTGGCCGACGACAGCGTCTGGGTCTATGCGGCCGGCGGCTATTACTATCCCGGCAAGGATGTGACGGCGCTGCAGGACGAGATGCGCAGCTACCGCGACCGCGGCTACAAGGTCGTGAAGATGAAGATCGGCGGCGCCCCGCTGGCGGAGGATCTGCGCCGGATCGACGCGGTGCTGGAGGTCGTGGGATCGGGGGAGAACCTGTGCGTCGACGCCAACGGCCGCTTCGACCTCGACACCGCCATCGCCTACGCGGAGGCGCTGAAGCCCTACGGCCTGTTCTGGTACGAGGAGGCCGGCGATCCGCTGGACTATGCGTTGCAGGCCGAACTCGCCACCCATTACGACCGCCCGATGGCGACCGGCGAGAACCTGTTCTCCCACCAGGACGCCCGCAACCTGATCCGCCATGGCGGCATGCGCCCCGACCGCGACTGGCTGCAGTTCGACTGTGCGCTGAGCTATGGGCTGGTGGAGTATATGCGCACGCTGGACATGCTGAAGGAGAACGGCTGGTCGAGCCGCCGCGTCGTGCCGCATGGCGGGCACCAGATGTCGCTGAACATCGCCGCCGGCCTGCATCTGGGCGGCAACGAATCCTATCCCGACGTCTTCAAGCCCTTCTGCGGCTTCGCCGACGGCATCGCCGTGGAGGATGGCCGGGTGCGCCTGCCCGACCTGCCCGGCATCGGGTTCGAGGCCAAGTCGGAGCTGTTCGCGACCATGAGCGGCCTGCTGGAAACCCGGTAGAATTTGTCGGGCATGGCCCCCGAACCTGTTCGTATGGGAGACGGATGCACCGGCAGTCGAATCGGCCATTGACCCAGCGTTCCGCTGTGTCAATCTATTGTCGGTCGCAACGTTTCAGAAAGGAGGTGATCCAATGTCTCATGGAGCCAGTCCGGTTGTCGCCGCATTGTTCGGTCTCGCCGCACTCCTGACGGCGGGGATCGCCAACGCGGAGTGTTCGTCCAGCCATAGCGCGAGCGTGTCGCCGCCGCCGGCCTCCAGCACCGTCGGATCGGTCGGAACCCCGGCGCCCAGCAGCACGCGCGGCGGGTGATCGCCGGACGCTGACGACCAGGAACGTCCATGCCTTGGAACGGGCCGCCCCTCACCGGGCGGCCCGTTTCCTTTGTGCCATCGGGGCTGCGATTCCACGGTTGCGGGTCGGAATTTTCCGAAACATACCGCAGAGATGAATGATCGTTGCTTTTCCGCCTGGCGGAAGCGCCCATATTGAAATTTTTACCATTTGCCTGCCACCATCGCGCACGAATCCCCCGATATTGGGTTCGGGGCGTGTGGGAGGGCACAATGGATCACTCGACCGGTCATCACCATGGCTGCTGCCAGGGCGAACACAGCTCGCGCCGCGGGTTCCTGAAGCTGGCGACGCTGGGTGCCGGCGTGACGCTGATGGCGCCGATGATGATGAGCCGCCCGGCCCAGGCCGGCAGCGTCGACACCCTTCTGCTGTCCTGCATGGACTATCGCCTGATGGGCCATGTCGCCAGCTATATGAACGCCCGCAACATGCAGGCGAATTACGACCACGTCATCCTGGCCGGCGCCAGCCTGGGCGCCCTGACCGACAAGAAGCCCGCCTGGGGCGAGGCCTTCTGGGACCATGTCGCGGTCGCCAAGGAGCTGCACCACATCAAGCGCGTGATCGTCATGGATCACCGCGACTGCGGCGCCTACAAGGTCTTCCTCGGCATGGACGTGGCGTCCGACCCCGCCAAGGAGACTGCGGTTCACGGCCAGTACCTGACCAAGCTGAAGGCGATGGTCAAGGAACGCCACCCCGACCTCGAGGTCGAGCTGCTGCTGATGAACCTGGACGGCACGGTCGAGAAGCTGGCGGCGTAAGGATTTTGAATTCCCCCTCTCCCCTTGCGGGAGAGGGTCGGGGTGAGGGGTTGCAAATTCGAGCTTCCTTCCGGCCTTCGGCCGGCCGCACCCCTCATCCCAACCCTTCTCCCACAAGGGGAGAAGGGCTTTATTGGGCGATAGACGCGCTGCTCACATATCCAGCCCCAAATCCAGGTTCGGGGCGCTGTGGGTCAGCCAGCCGCAGCTGATCATGTCGACGCCGGTCTCCGCGATGGCGCGGACGGTGGCGAGCGTGACGTTGCCCGACGCCTCGGTCAGCAGCCGGCCGTCCACCATCCGCACGGCGCGGCGCAGCGTGTCCGGGTCCATGTTGTCGAGAAGCACGACATCGACCGGCAGGCCCAGCAGCTCGTCAAGTTGGTCGAGCGTGTCGACCTCCACCTCCACCTTCACCATGTGGCCGATGGCGGCGCGGACGCGCTCCACCGCCGGACGCACGCCGCCGGCGACCGCGATGTGGTTGTCCTTGATCAGAACCGCGTCATCCAGCCCGAAGCGGTGGTTGAAGCCGCCGCCCAGCTTCACCGCATGCTTTTCCAGAACGCGCAGGCCGGGCGTGGTCTTGCGGGTACAGACGATGCGGGCGTTGGTCCCTTCCACCTCGCGCACCAGCGCGCGGGTGGCGGTGGCGATGCCGGACAGCCGGCCCATCAGGTTCAGCGCCGTGCGCTCCGCCGTCAGCAGGGCGCGGGCCTTGCCGGTCAGGCTGGCGATGGTGCCGCCGGGAGGAACGTCGTCGCCGTCGGCGCGCTCGACGGTCACAGAGACGGCGGGGTCGAGCAGGCGGAAGGCGATCAGCGCCGCCTCCAGCCCGGCGACGCGGCCGTCCTTGCGGGCGGCGATGCGGGCGGTCGCCACCGCGTCGGCCGGGATGATGCTGTCGGTGGTGATGTCGCCGGCCCGGCCCAGATCCTCCGCCAGGGCGGCGCGGACGATGGGCTCGACGGTCAGAGGATGCAGCATGCGGCGTCTCCGGGCAGGGGGCCGGCGGTGCCGGCCAGATCGCTGAGGGTCAGGGTGCGGCGGGTAAAGGCGGGATTCGGCAGCGGATGGTCGCTGCGGCAATGGGCGCCGCGGCTCTCCTCCCGTGCCAGCGCGGCATGGACGACCAGCCGGCCGACCAGCAGCCGGTTGCGCGCCTCGCCCCACTGGCGGACGACGGCCGGAGGAGCTTCGCCGTCCTCGCAGCGCAGAGTGTCCAGTGCCGCCGCCAGCCGGTCGAGCTTGCGCCGGGCGGCGAGCAGACCCAGCTCGTCGCGCACCAGCCCGGCGCCGTCATAGAGCGCTGTCCGCGCCTCCGCCCCTATGGCGTCGAGCAGGGCGTGGCCGACATCGGCGGCGACCGCCGGCGGACGGGGCAGGGCGAAGGGCGGCAGCGGAGCCAGGGGGCGTTCGGCTACGTCGCGGGCGACGCGGGCGCCGAAGACCAGCGCCTCCAGCAGGGAATTGCTGGCCAGCCGGTTGGCGCCGTGGACGCCGGTGCAGGCAACCTCGCCGCAGGCCCACAGCCCTTCCAGGCTGGTGCGCCCATCGGCGTCGGTGACCACCCCGCCCATGTGATAGTGGGCGGCGGGCGCCACCGGCATCGGCTCCGCGAACGGGTCTAGGCCATGCTCGGCGCAGAGCGCCAGCACGGTGGGGAAGCCGTCGGGCTTGGCGGCCAGCGCCGGCCGCAGGTCGAGGAACACCGGCTCCCCCGCCGCGACGCGGCGGCCGATGGCGCGGGCGACCACGTCGCGCGGCGCCAGCTCCGCCAGCGGATGTTCGTCCGGCATGAAGCGGCGGCCATCCCGGTCGAGCAGCAGGGCGCCGGCACCGCGCAACGCCTCGGTCAGCAGCGGCACCGGGTCGGCATCGACGGCGAGCGCCGTGGGATGGAACTGCACGAATTCCAGGTCGGCCAGCCGGGCGCCGGCCCGCGCGGCGATGGCCAGCCCGTCACCGGTGGCCTCCGCCGGGTTGGTGGTGCGGGCGAAGGCGGCGCCGATGCCGCCGGTCGCCAGGATCACGCGGGGCGCGCGGTGCAGTACCCAGCCCTGCGGATGACAGGCCAGCAGGCCGCAGACCCGGCCGTTGCGCAGCACGAGATCGACGGCGAAGGCATCCGTCTCCACCCGCACCGACGGGGTGGCGCGCAGGCGCTCGGCCATCGCGGTGACCAGCGTCCGTCCGGTGGCGTCGCCCCCGGCATGGACGATGCGGGCGGCGCCATGGGCGGCCTCGCGGCCGAGCAGCGGCGAGCCGTCCGGCGCGCGGTCGAAGGGCAGGCCATCGGCCAGCAGGCGGCGGATCAGGGCAGCGCCGTCTCGGGTCAGCAGGGCCGCCATCGCGGCATCGACCAGACCGGCGCCGGCGGCGACGGTGTCGGCGGCATGGTCCTCCGGCCGGTCGCCGGGGCCGACGGCGGCGGCAACGCCGCCCTGGGCATAGAGGCTGGAGCCGCCGGGAAGGCCGGCGGTCTTGGTGATGAGCGTGACCGCGCGGGGTGCCAGCTGCAGCGCCGCGGTCATCCCGGCAAGGCCGGAGCCGACGACGATCACCTCGGCATCGCGGACATCGTAAGGCGTGCTGGAGATCATGGGGGACTCCTCGGTCTCCCTCTCCCGCCTCTCGCACAAACTTCGTTTGTGCTGACGGCGTCAGGCGGATCGAAGATCCGCTGAGAGCCCCGGGAGAGGGAAGGGGCCCGCGAAGCGGGAAGGGTGAGGGGTGATCCAAGGATAAGGGGATCCATGTCCAGATCGCCCCTCCCCCTCCCCACGCCATTGGCGTGGGTCCCCTCCCTCTCCCGGGACGGGAGAGGGCGTTTCTAGATGCTCACTTCGGCTTCACCGCCAGCATGCGCTCCACGGAGCGGCGGGCGCGGGCGGCGAGCGCGTCGGGGATTTCGACCCGCGGTTCCAGGGTCTGCAGCGACTCCAGGATGCTCGACAGCGTCACCGTCTTCATGTGCGGGCAGAGGTTGCAGGGGCGCACGAACTCCGTCTCCGGCGAGGCGGCGGCGACGTTGTCGCTCATCGAGCATTCGGTGACCATCAGCACCCGCGGCGGCTTCTCCGAGCCGACGAAGTCGATCATGCGGGCGGTGGAGCCGACGAAATCGGCAGCCTCCAGCACGTCCGGCGGGCATTCGGGATGGGCGATCACGGTCAGCCGGTCGAAACGGCGGCGGAAATCCTCGATCTCCGCGCCGGTGAAGCGCTCATGCACCTCGCAATGGCCCTTCCAGGCGATGATCTCGACCTTGGTCTGGGTCGCGACATATTTCGCCAGATACTCGTCCGGCAGGAAGATCACCCGGTCGACGCCCAGCGATTCCACCACCTCCACCGCATTGCCCGAGGTGCAGCAGATGTCGACCTCCGCCTTCACCTCGGCCGAGGTGTTGACATAGGCGACCACCGGCACGCCGGGATGCGCCTCGCGCAGGAGCTGGACATCGGCGGCGGTGATGCTGTCGGCCAGCGAGCAGCCGGCGTTGCGGCTGGGGATCAGCACCGTCTTGGCCGGGTTCAGCAGCTTCGCCGTCTCCGCCATGAAATGCACGCCGGCCAGAACGATGACGTCGGCGTCGGTCTGGGTCGCCTTGGCGGCCAGCGCCAGGCTGTCGCCGACGATGTCGGCCACGCCGTGAAAGATCTCCGGCGTCTGGTAGTTGTGCGCCAGGATGACGGCGTTGTGCTCCCGCTTCAGCTCGTTGATGGCGTGGACAAGCGGCGCGTGGAAGGGCCACTCGATGGCCGGCACGACACGCTTCATCCGGTCATAGATCGGCGCGGTCGCCGCGGCGACGGCGGGGGTGTAGGCGAGTTCGGCGACCTCGGGCATCGGACTGCTCCGCTGTATGCTCTTTCTGAGCAAAACCATATTTGCTCCGTTGGAGCATATCAAGCGGAAAAGAGGACGTGGAAACATTCAGGGTCCGGCGGTGTTGTGGCCGGGTTGGGTGACGTCCGGACCGCGGGCTCGCCCGTTCGGGTGCTGTCTGGAGAATCGCCGATGAAAGCCTTCCTTGCCGCGCTCTGCGCCATCGTGGTCCTGGCCGCCGGCGCCTGGGCGGTCCTGCCGGCCCTGTTCGCCCGAACCGCCGACGAGACCTTCGCCTCTGCCGGCGCGCGGGTGGGGGAGGATGCGTCCGTCGAGCACCGCAACTTCTCCGGCCCTCCGCAGGCCCGCCCGCAGGCCCCCCCGCAGGAGTGAGTCCGCGGATGGGGGAAAAGGATGACCCCGGCGGGATATCCCCGACCGGGTGAGGCAACCTTTGCCCCTGCGGACCGTTAACCCAGTTCAGGCCGAACATGGCCTTCGGGACGTATCGGGAGCGGCTTGCGGGAGTGCGATGACGGTTCATGATGCGGAAAGCGGCGCGGATGCCTTGCGCGCCGACGTCTACCGGCTGCTGGCGCTGACGCTGGCGGCCCCGCCCTCCGCCGACCTTCTGGGGCTGCTCGGCGGCCTGGCGGGCGATGCCACGGCGATCGGCCGCGCCTTCGACGACCTCGCGTCGCGCGCCCGCAGCACCAGCCCGCAGGAGGCGGAGCGGGAGTTCAACGCGCTGTTCATCGGCGTCGTCCAGGGCGAGCTGGTCCCCTATGCCTCCTACTACCGCACCGGCTTCCTGACCGACCGGCCGCTGTCGGCCCTGCGCGCCGACCTGCAGGCGCTGGGGCTGGAGCGAGCGCCCGACGTGTCGGAGCCGGAGGACCACATCGCCGCGCTCTGCGATGTGATGGCGGTGCTGATCCGCGAAGGGGCCGCCCATGCTGTGCAGCGGCACATGCTGGACAGCCACCTGACGCCCTGGGCCGGGCGCTTCTTCCAGGATTTGGAGGTGGCGGAGGCTGCCGGCCTCTACCGCCCGCTCGGCACCGTCGGCCGCCTGTTCCTGGAGATCGAGCGGGAAGCCCTCGATAGACAAACCGACCTGCTGGAGGGAGCCGACGCATGAAGACGCCGCCAGAACCCGCGCGCAATCCCCTGCAGCGCCGCGACATCCTGAAGACGCTGGGGCTGGGGGCTGCCGGCGCCGCCGCGGCCACCGTGCTTCCCGGCGGCGAGGAGGCGCAAGCCATGGAATCGCCGCAGGAGCAGGTGAAGGCCCGCTACCGCGAAACCGAACACGTCAAGCGCTTCTACGCGCTGAACCGCCTCTGAAGTGCGGTCGCGTCGGACGGAATCGTCCGACGCGTGAATCGCACGCAAAATCAAAAGACCGGACCCCATCGGATGCTCATTGAAGCATCCGATGGGGTCCGGAGCGGTCCGGAGGGTGTCCATGCTGGTCAAACGGTCCTCAGCGAAAGCGTCGCGCGGCAAGCGCTCCGGTCTGGTCGGCGCGCTGGCCGACAGTCTGGAGTACGGCGTCAGCCGCCGCGGCTTCCTGCGCCGGTCCGGCCTTGCCGCGGGCGGCATCGCCGCCGTCGGCGCGCTGCCGGGCGCCATGATCCGCAAGGCCGAGGCGGGTCCCATCCTGCCGAACATCGAGGTGGTGACGCGCAAGAATGTCTGCACCCATTGCTCGGTCGGCTGCACCGTGATCGCGGAGGTGCAGAACGGCGTCTGGGTCGGGCAGGAGCCGGGTTGGGAAAGCCCGATCAACCAGGGCACCCACTGCGCCAAAGGTGCGTCGGTGCGCGAGCTGACCAAGGGCACCCGCCGCGTCAAATACCCGCTGAAGCTGGTCGACGGCGCTTGGCAGCGCATCAGCTGGGACCAGGCGATCGAGGAGATCGGCAACCAGTTGCTGGAGATCCGGCAGGCGTCGGGACCGGACGCGGTGTTCTGGCTCGGCTCGGCGAAGTTCTCCAACGAGGGCGCCTATCTGTACCGAAAGCTGGCGGCCTTCTGGGGGACCAACAACGTCGACCATCAGGCGCGCATCTGCCACTCCACCACGGTCGCCGGCGTGGCGAACACGTGGGGCTACGGCGCCATGACCAACAGCTACAACGACATCCAGAACTCCAAGGCGCTGCTGATCGTCGGCGGCAACCCGGCCGAGGCGCATCCGGTGTCGATGCAGCACATGCTGCGCGGCAAGGAGCACAACCGCGCCCCCTTCATCGTCATCGACCCGCGCTTCACCCGCACCGCGGCGCACGCCACCGACTATGTCCGCATCCGCCCCGGCACCGACATTCCCATCGCCTGGGGCCTGCTGTGGCACATCTTCGAAAATGGCTGGGAGGACAAGGAGTATATCCGCCAGCGCGTCTACGGCATGGACGAGATCCGCGCCGAGGTGAAGAAATGGACGCCCGAGGAGGTGGAGCGGGTCACCGGCGTTCCCGGTTCCCAGCTGCGCCGGGTGGCGGAGGTGCTGGCGAAGAACAAGCCCAGCACCGTGATCTGGTGCATGGGCGTCACCCAGCACACGGTGGGCACCGCCAACGTCCGCGCGCTGTCGATCCTGCAGCTGGCGCTTGGCAACATCGGCGTGGCCGGTGGCGGCGCCAACATCTACCGCGGCCATTGCAACGTGCAGGGCGCCACCGACTTCGGCCTCGATGTCAGCACCTTGCCCGCCTATTACGGGCTGGCCGAAGGGGCCTGGAAGCATTTCGCCCGCGTCTGGGATGTCGGGTACGACGATCTGAGGGGCCGTTTCGGCTCCAAGGACCTGATGGAGGCCAAGGGCATCCCGACCACCCGCTGGTTCGATGCGGTGCTGGCCAAGCCGGGCGACATCGACCAGCCCAGCCCCTTGCGCGCCATGATGTGCTTCGGCCATGGCGGCAACACCGTCACCCGCATGCCGGAGATGGTGAAGGGGCTGGAGAAGCTGAGCCTGCTGGTCGTCGCCGACCCGCATCCGACGACCTTCGCGGCGATCAAGGAGCGGCGCAACGGCACCTACATCCTGCCGGCCTGCACCCAGTTCGAGACCGACGGGTCGCGCACCTGCTCCAACCGCTCGATGCAGTGGGGGGAAAAGGTGGTGGAGCCGATCTTCGAATCGAAGGACGACTACACCATCATGTATCTGCTGGCCCGCAAGCTGGGCTTCGCCGACGAGATGTTCAAGCACATCACGGTGGAGAACACCCGCCCGGTGCCGGAGGACATCCTGCGCGAGATGAACCGCGGCTGCCTGTCCATCGGCGCCACCGGCCAGTCGCCGGAGCGGCTGAAGATGCACATGAAGCATCAGGCCGATTTCGACAAGATCACCATGCGCGCCTCCTCCGGCCCCTGCGCCGGCGACTATTACGGCCTGCCCTGGCCCAGCTGGGGCCATCCGGAAATCCGGCATCCGGGATCGGCGGTGCTCTACGACACCTCCAAGCACGTCATGGACGGCGGCGGCGTCTTCCGCGCCCGCTTCGGGGTGGAGCGCAACGGCGTCTCGCTGCTGGCCGACGGCTCCTATTCCAAGGGGTCGGAAATCGAGGACGGCTATCCCGAATTCACCATGGCGGTGCTGAGGAAGCTGGGCTGGGACAAGGACCTGACGCCCGAGGAGATGCGGGTCATCCAGGCCATCGGCGGGGGGGAGGGCAGCGCCGAGATCGACAATGTCAGCTGGCAGACCGACCTGTCGATGGGCATCATCCGCGTGGCGCTGAAGCATGGCTGCGTGCCGCACGGCAACGCCAAGGCGCGCGCCGTCGCCTGGAACCTGCCCGACCCGGTGCCGATCCACCGCGAGCCGATCTATTCCCCGCGGCCGGAGCTGGTGAAGGCCTATCCGGCCATCGAGGACCGGCGCGACTTCCGTCTGGTCCAGCTTGCCCGCTCGCTGCAGTTCAAGGTGGCCGACAGCGACCTGCGCCAGCGCTTCCCCATGGTGCTGACCTCCGGCCGGCTGGTCGAATACGAGGGCGGCGGCGAGGAGACGCGCTCCAACGTTTGGCTGGCCGAATTGCAGCAGGACATGTTCGTGGAGATCAACACCGGGGATGCCCAACGGTTGGGAATCAAGGACGGCGCCTGGGTCTGGGTCCATGGGCCGGAGGATGGCGGCAAGGCCAAGGTGAAGGCGCTGGTGACCGACCGCGTCGGCGGCGGCACGGTGTTCATGCCCTTCCACTTCTCCGGCTTCTGGCAGGGCGAGTCCCTGCGCGGCAACTACCCGCCCAACACCGACCCCATCGTGCTGGGCGAACCGGTCAACGGGGTGACGACCTACGGCTACGACCCCGTCACCTTCATGCAGGAAACCAAGGTCACCCTCTGCCGGGTCGAGCCGGCATGAGCGGAACGCGACAGGGAAGCAGGTAGAATATGGCCCGGATGAAGTTCCTGTGCGACGCCGAACGCTGCATCGAATGCAACGCCTGCGTCACCGCCTGCAAGAACGAGCATGAGGTCCCCTGGGGCATCAACCGCCGCCGGCTGGTCACGCTGAACGACGGCAAGCCGGGCGAGCGGTCGATCTCCATGGCCTGCATGCACTGCAATGACCCGCCCTGCGCCGCGGTGTGCCCGGTCGACTGTTTCCTGCAGACCGCCGACGGGGTGGTTCTGCACAGCAAGGACCTGTGCATCGGCTGCGGCTATTGCTTCTACGCCTGCCCGTTCGGCGCGCCGCAATTCCCGCGCACCACCGATTTCGGCAGCCGCGGCAAGATGGACAAGTGCACCTTCTGCGCCGGCGGTCCCGAAGCGGACAACAGCGTCGAGGAATACCAGAAATACGGCTCCAACCGCTTGGCGGAAGGCAAGCTGCCCTTGTGCGCGGAGATGTGCTCCACCCGCGCGCTGATGGGCGGCGACGGCGCCGTGCTGGCCGACATCTATCAGGAACGCTCGCTGCGCCGAGGGTATGGCTCCGGTGCGCCGGGCTGGTCCACCGCCTACGGCCGCAACGACCGCGGCTCCCCCTTCGCGCCCGGCGGGCCGGGGACGGGAGGGGCGTGAGAGGAACTGCGCCGCTTTGCCCCCTCCCCATCCCTCCCCCGCTCCGCGGGAGAGGGGGTAGGAGCGTTGCGGAGGTTCTGCAAAGGAGCGGCGGCAGTCCCCTCTCCCTCGAAGAGGGGGAGGGTTAGGGAGGGGGCAACCGGCGCCTCTTCCAAATGAGAGACAATTCCGGGAGACCACCATGCGCCCCCTGCACGCCCTGCTGCTTCTGTTCGCCCTGCTGGCCGCTCCGACTTTCGCACAAGCGCAGCTCTATCAGGTGCCCGGCCCCAACTCGCCCACCACCAAGGAGCAGGTGCCGCTCTACGTCCCGCAGGACGACAAGGTGATCGGCCGGGTCAGCATCCCCGACGAGAAGCTGGCGGTGCTGGTCCAGCCGGAAGGGCGGGAATGGCGGGAATGGCGCAGCCACACGCTGAGGCTTGCCATCGGCGGGCTCGCCATCGGCATGACGGCGGTGCTGACGGTCTTCTTCCTCTATCGCGGCACCATCCGCATCCATGGCGGAAAGGCGGGGCGGCTGGTCCTGCGCTTCAACGGGCTGGACCGCTTCGCCCATTGGACGACGGCGGTCAGCTTCCTGGCGATGGCGCTGACCGGCGCGATCCTCACCTTCGGCCGGACGCTGCTGATCCCGCTGATCGGCCATCAGGCCTTCACGCCGCTGGCGGAATATTCCAAGTCGATCCACAACTTCGTCAGCGTGCCCTTCGTCGTCGGGCTGCTGATGATCGTGGCGCTCTGGATGCGCGACAACATTCCCGAAAAGTCCGACTGGCAGTGGGTCAAGACCGGCGGCGGCCTGTTTTCCAAGGCCGGCGGCCACCATCCGGAAGCCGGGCGCTTCAACGCCGGACAGAAGGGGGTGTTCTGGGGAATCGTGCTGGGCGGGACCGGCATGATCGTCACCGGCTATCTGCTGATGGTCCCCTTCGCCTTCACCGGAATCGGCGGCATGCAGATCATGCACGTCATCCATGGGCTGCTGGCGGCCGTGCTGATCGCGGTGGTGATCGGACACATCTATATCGGCACCATCGGCATGGAAGGCGCCTTCGACGCCATGGGCAGCGGCGATGTCGACGAGGCCTGGGCCATCGAGCATCACCGCCGCTGGTACGAGGAGCAACTGCGCAAGGGCTATGTCGAGGGCCGGCAGCCGGCGGAGTGAGCGGCCCGGTGCGGCGTTCGCATAGGGTGGTGAACGAACAATCCCACCCCCGCACCGTCTCCTTCCATAGTACAATTTACCCTGCACCTCCCAGAGTGGCTGAATGGCGCAGACAAACGCGCTGGACCGGGGACCTGTCCGGTTCGCCACACTGAGAGGAACGGCCCAAATGCTCCACCAGGCTCTCGACACGCTCCAGAAGCAGATCGCGCTCCGCCCCCGCTACGACAACTATATCGGCGGCCAGTGGGTTGCTCCGGTGGACGGCCAATACTTTACCAATCTCACGCCGATCACCGGCAAGCCGCTGTGCGAAGTCGCCCGTTCCCAGGCCGCCGACATCGAGCTGGCGCTCGACGCCGCCCACGCCGCCAGGACCGCCTGGGGCCGCACCTCGCCGACCGAGCGCTCGAACATCCTGCTGAAGATCGCCGACCGCATGGAAGAGCGGCTGGAGGTCATCGCGCTGGCCGAGACGCTGGACAACGGCAAGCCGATCCGCGAGACCCGCGCCGCCGACGTTCCGCTCGCCATCGACCATTTCCGCTACTATGCCGGCTGCATCCGCGCCCAGGAAGGCTCGATCGGCGAGATCGACCACCACACCTACGCCTACCACTTCCATGAGCCGCTGGGCGTCGTCGGCCAGATCATCCCCTGGAACTTCCCGCTGCTGATGGCGGCCTGGAAGCTGGCCCCGGCGCTGGCCGCCGGCAACTGCATCGTGTTGAAGCCGGCCGAGCAGACCCCGATGGCGATCATGGTGCTGGCCGAGATCATCGGCGATCTGCTGCCGCCGGGCGTGCTGAACATCGTCAACGGCTTCGGCCTCGAGGCCGGCAAGCCGCTCGCCACCAACAAGCGCATCGCCAAGATCGCCTTCACCGGCGAGACCTCGACCGGCCGCCTGATCCTGCAATACGCCGCGGAAAACATCATCCCGTCGACCGTCGAGCTGGGCGGCAAGTCGCCGAACATCTTCTTCGAAGACGTGATGGCCGAAGACGACGATTTCCTGGACAAGGCGCTGGAAGGCTTCGCGATGTTCGCGCTGAACCAGGGCGAGGTCTGCACCTGCCCGAGCCGCGTCCTGATCCAGAAGTCGATCTACGACCGTTTCATCAAGCTGGCGGTCGAGCGCGTCGCCAAGATCGCACAGGGCCATCCGCTGGACGGCGGCACGATGATCGGTGCCCAGGCCTCGCAGGAGCAGCTGGAGAAGATCCTCTCCTACATCGAGATCGGCAAGGCCGAGGGCGCCAAGGTGCTGCTGGGCGGCGAGCGCGCCCATCTGGGCGGCGAGCTGGAAGGCGGCTACTATGTCCAGCCGACCATCCTGGAAGGCCACAACAAGATGCGCATCTTCCAGGAGGAAATCTTCGGTCCGGTCGTGGCCGTGACCACCTTCGAGACCGAGGAAGAGGCGCTGGCCATCGCCAACGACAGCGAGTTCGGCCTGGGCGCCGGTGTCTGGACCCGTGACGGCAGCCGTTACTTCCGCATGGGTCGCGCCATCCAGGCAGGCCGCGTGTGGACCAACTGCTACCACCTGTACCCGGCGCATGCCGCCTTCGGTGGTTACAAGAAGTCCGGCATCGGCCGCGAGACGCACAAGATGATGCTCGACCACTACCAGCAGACCAAGTGCCTGCTGGTCAGCTACAGCCCGAAAGCGCTCGGCTTCTTCTGAGCCCCGCTCCTCCCTATCGGGCAAACCTGGGCCGGGGGCGCGTCCCCCGGCCTTTTTTCTTTCCCCGCGTGGTTTCGTGATAAAGGACCGCCATGACCGACCGCGTGACCGCCACTCCCGAAGCCGTCGCCCTGCTGAACCGCCTGTCGGCCAAGCACGGACCGCTGATGCTGCATCTGTCGGGCGGCTGCTGCGACGGGTCGGCCCCGCTCTGCCTGCCGCTGGGGGAGTTCCGGCTGGGCGGGCGCGACCTTCAACTCGGCACCGTCGCGGGTGCGCCCTTCTGCATGTCCGACGACACCTTTCAATGGTGGCGCAACACCCAGGTCATTCTGGACGTTATCCATGCGCGCGGCGGCGGCTTCTCGCTGGAGGCGCCGGACGGGGTGCGCTTCACAGCAAAGGCCCGCCTGTTCACGGATGAAGAATTGGCGGGCCTTTCCGATCCGCAACCTGCAAACACTCTCTGACAGACCATCACCGGGGAACCATCCTCCACCATGTCCTCCTTCACCGGCCCGCGGATTGGCCTTGCCCGCCGCCATCCCTGGAGTACCCTTGCCGGATCGCATCCGCGGACGGAGCGGGAGGTGCAGGGGGAAGCCATGTCCGCACGGGAGACTTCCATGAAGGAACCCGCGAGGATGGCAGCCGGCGACGGCATGCCGCGCGCCGTCACCCATGCCGAACGCCCCGACGAAGCGGCAAGGGAACTGCGCGCCGGGCTGGGCGACGCGGCGCTGGAACTGGTGCTGGTTTTCTGCGCGCCCAGCTATGACCGCCATGCCCTGGCCGATGCGCTGGCGGCGGAGTTCGGCATGGTGCCGGTGATCGGCTGCACCACGGCGGGGGAGATCGGCCCCGGCGGCTACACCACCAACGCGCTGGTGGCGGTCGGCTTCCCGACCGAGGATTTCTGCGTCGTCACCGCGCTGGTCGACCATGTCGACCGCTTCGAGATCGCCGACAGCACCGCCATCGCGCGCTCCCTGCTGTCGCGGCGCGACCGGGCGCTGGCCTCGCGGCCGGTGCCGCTGGGCGAGGACGCCCGCAGCTTCGCCATGCTGCTGATCGACGGGCTGTCGATGAGCGAGGAGACGGTGGTCAGCGCGCTGCACAATGCGCTGATCGACATCCCGCTGTTCGGAGCCTCGGCCGGCGACGACCTGCATTTCGAGCGTACCTTCGTCCTGCATGAGGGCGCGTTCCACCCCAATGCGGCGGTGGTGGCGCTGTTCACCACGACGCGGCCCTTCACCGTCTTCCGCACCCAGCATTTCGTCAGCTCCGACCGCAAGATGGTGGTCACCGGCGCCGATCCGCAGCACCGCATCGTCCATGAGATCAATGCCGAGCCGGCGGGCCGCGAATATGCCCGGCTGGTCGGGCTGGAGGGGGAGCCGCTGACGCCGATGATCTTCGCCTCCCACCCGGTGGTGGTGCGGGTCGGCGGCCAGTATCATGTCCGCTCCATCCAGAAGGTGAACGACGACGAGAGCCTGACCTTCTTCTGCGCCATCGACGAGGGCATCGTCCTGACCGTGGCGGAGGGGGTCGATCCGGTCGCCAATTTCGACGGGCTGATCGAGGGCATCGAGGCGGAGGTCGGCGCCCCCGACCTGATCCTCGGCTGCGACTGCATCCTGCGCCGGCTGGAGATGGAGCAGCGGCAGCTGAACGCGGTGATGTCGGACCGGCTGGCCCGCCACCGCGTCGTCGGCTTCTGCGCCTATGGCGAGCAGGTCAACGGCATGCACGTCAACCAGACCTTCACGGGCGTCGCCATCGGAGGGCGCTAATCCATGGTCGGCATCCGAACCCACAACTGGACACTCGACCCCGCCGACCGCATCGCCGAGCTGGAGCGGGAGAATGCCAAGCTCCAGCGCATCAACAAGGTGCTGATGGACCGTGTCGAGCGGTCGATGGATTTCCAGGGCGGCGCCTTTTCGCTGTTCCAGACCGCCATCGTGCTGGAGCAGAAGATCCGCGAACGCACGCTGGAGCTGGAACGCGCCCTGCACAAGCTGGAGGACAGCAACCGCGACCTCGCCCGCGCCAAGGAGCTGGCGGACACCATGCGGACCCGCCTGTTCGAAGCCATCGAGTCGGTGAACGAGGGGTTCGCCCTGTTCGACTCCGCCGACCGGCTGGTGCTGTGCAACCGCAAATACCTGTCCTATTGGCCGTCGGTGGCCGGCCGCATCCAGGCCGGCATCCGCTTCAACGATCTGGTCGCCATGGTCGCCGCCGCCGGCGCGGTCAGCGAGCCGCCGCCGGACGTCTGGCTGCGCGAGCGGATGGAGCACCGCCACGACCTGAAGGGCGTCTTCCTCAATCGGCTGTCGGACGGCCGCTGGATCCAGGTGAACGAGCGGCGCACCCGCGATGGCGGCATCGTCGGCGTCTACACCGACATCACCGTCATCAAGCATGAGGAGGAGCGGCGGCGCGAATCCGAACAGGCGGAGAAATCCGCCCTGATGATGCTGAACGACCAGCTCCAGCAGGCGAAATCCCAGGCCGATCAGGCCAATTTGTCGAAGACCCGCTTCATCGCCGCCGCCAGCCACGACCTGCTGCAGCCGCTGAACGCCGCCCGTCTGTTCGTCTCGGCGCTCGCCGACCTGGAACAGCCGGACGCCAATGTCGAGCTGGTGGAGAACATCGACGTGGCTTTGGCGTCGGTGGAGGATCTGCTGTCGGCGCTGCTGGACATCTCCAAGCTCGACGCCGGGGCGGTGACGCCGGAGCTGACCGACTTCCCGCTGCGCGGCATCCTGGCGCCGCTCGCCACCGAATATGCCGCGGTGGCGGCGGAGCGCGGCATCGACCTGAAGGTCGTCGGATCGGGGGCGGTGGTGCGCAGCGACATGCGGCTCTTGCGCCGGATCGTGCAGAATTTCCTGTCCAACGCGCTCCGCTATGTCCAGGGCGGCCGGGTGGTGGTCGGCTGCCGCCGCGCCGGCGACGGCATCCGCATCGAGGTGTGGGACAACGGCCCCGGCATTCCGCGCGACAAGATCACCGAGATCTTCCAGGAATTCCGCCGGCTCGACACCCCCGTCACCAAGGGGCGCGACCGCGGCATGGGGCTTGGCCTCGCCATCGTCGACCGCGTCGCCCGCATGCTGGACCACCCCATCACTGTGCGGTCGGAGCCGGGCCGCGGTTCGGTCTTCGCCGTCACCGTGCCGCGCGGCACCGAGCGCCGCGCCGTGCGCCCGGCCAGCATCGCCGCGCGGCCGATGACCAACCGGCTGGCCGGGACCTCCGTTCTGGTGCTGGACAACGAGCCGGCGGTGGTGGCGGGGATGGAGGCACTGCTGCGCGGCTGGGCCTGCGACGTGGTGTCGGCCACCAACGGCGACGAGGCGCTGGCCCTGCTGTCCGGCATGCCGCAGCCGCCGGATTTGCTGATCGCCGACTATCACCTCGACGACGGGGCGCTGGGCGTCAACGAGGTGGCGCGGCTGCGCGCCGCCTGCGGCCGCATCCTGCCCGCCGTGATCGTCACCGCCAACCGCACGCCGGAACTGGCGGACGAGGCAAAGGCGGCCGGCTGTCTGGTGCTGAACAAGCCGGTGAAGCCGGCGCAGCTGCGCGCGGTGATGTCGGGGCTGGTGGGATAAGAAAGACCGCCGGCCACAGGCGTTCCTCGTCGGAACGCGCGCCGCCGGCGGGTTGCAACGGGTTCTATCCGGCCTTGCCGCTGTCAGCTGGACTGGGCAGGCAGGCAGAGCTTTCCGTTGGTGAGATCATACAGCACCGGAAATTGCAGGAACATGCCGAGTCCGGTGTTGACGCAGCCATTGCCCCGGTCGCCGTTGCCCCAGGCGGTAAGGTCGTCGCATTGTTCGCTTCCGGCGGTGAAATTCATCACCGTCTGACCATCGGTCAGATTCAGCACGATGGTATCGCCAGGCGCGGGCTGCATGTTGGTGCCGAGATTGGTCCCCGGATAGAAGGTGGTCTCCGTGGCGCCGGTGTCCATCACATAGCTGATGTCCGTGGCACTGTTGTAGGGGCTGCCGGTGGTCTGCACATAGGCCGTTCCGGTCGCGACCCCTTCCGCATAGGCGTTGATCGTGGTCTTGCTCCCAAAAAGCTGGGTGTAGGTTCCCGCCGACGGCATGGTGTAGGGCAGCGGGAAGCTGGTCGCGAGCGTGTCGATGCCGCCCAGGATGAGCCGACCGACCAGCGTTCCCTGAGGCAGTTCGTCGCCGACATAGGGAACGGTGTTCACGAGGTCGACGATGAAGCCGGCTCCGTTGTTGTAGGGAAGCTGGGAGAGCACGCCCAGCATTTCCGGCATGGTGGAGGGCGGCGCATAGGGCGAGGGAAGTTGGTGCTTCAGCGGCAACTGGGGCGTGGACGCGGTGTTCTGCAGGGATGCGCCGAAATCGCCGGAGAAGTAGTTGAAAATGGGAAAGGCCGAAACGCTTTCCTGCTGGTCCTTCGGTCGCAGGATGGTATCCACCGCCGCGATGGTGGCCTTGGTGGTGACCGGACCGGGACCGGTTTCGGCGAGGAGGGATACATAGACGTCCCTGGCCTTGCCGAAATAGGTGATGCCGCTGGTGTATTGGGTGAAAACCTCGCCATGATCGGTGCAGCCGGTCAGTGACGGCAGCTTCTCGCGGTCGGCCCAGAACGCCTTGCCGCCGGTATCGAATTCGAACAGAACCGGATCGGGTAGCTGTGACCCGTGCGTCGGCTCGTCCGGCGTGACGATCACCGGAATACCGACCTTGCGGGCCGAGGGATTGGTCGGGTCGAAGGGAACGATGAACAGCGGAACGATGGTGGCGCCAGCGCTCAGGATCTGCTCGGTGGTCAGGTTGAGCCGCGACGGCAGCGGAGTGCTGGGCGGAGCCGGGGGAGGAATGGTCGGGGCCATGTTCGATTCCACGCTTGAGCGATAGGAAGGGGGAAATTGGAAAGGGAAGCGCGTGTCAGGCGGGATAGGCGGCGTAGCCGACCTGACCGACCTGCGCGTCGAAATAGAGCTGATAGCTGTTCAGCAGATGGAAGCCGGTGTTGACGAAATTGCCCGCACCGCGAGGCACCAGATATTTGGGCGGGATCACGCCCGGTTCCGCGTCGGTCGTGAAAACGAAGCTTTCGGCACCCTGGCCGAGCTGCACGGATTCGGAACCGGTGATGCCGAAGCTGTAGCACACCTTGACGGTCGACGGTTCGACCGGAACCTCGATGGCGATCATCGAACCCGCCTTGATTTCGCTGTCCAGATTGCCGAGCGGGGACTTCACCATTGCCAGATCGACCCCGGTGTCCATCAGGATGTCGTAGCTGGTTGTGTCCGTCGGGTTGATGTTGCTCACCCGGAAATAGCCCTTCGGCGTTGTCCACTGGCTGGAGTTGTGCGGCGCGGGCGTCTCGGTGCCTTCGTAGGTGAGCTTCTGGAAGCCGAAGACACTGCTGCCGAGCTGCTTGGCCGCCAGTTCAGGCGTCAGGCCGAGCCAGATGCCCTTGGTGGTCAGCAGGAACGAGGGATACATCTCCCCGGTGGACATTCCGATGAGCGACAGGAACGGATTGCTGGCCAGTACGGGGCGGCCGAAGCCGATTCCGCACATGTGCGGCGTCTTGTCGACCGCACCGATCGCGGTGATCTGGGTGGTGGCCGCCGCGGCCTTCCCGTCCTGAACGCCGATGCTCAGCGCCGGAATGGTGAAAATGAACCCATGAATATCGTCTTGCGACGGCTGATAGACGACGGTGGTCGGCCCATGAATTTCGACACCCGGCATCAAGGTGCCGGACGTGATCTTATTCTGGGCCGCGTCATAGGTATAAACGCCGTCCTGGTAAAAGAACGAGGCGGGAAGGACCAGGCCGGTCGATCCCGTATCAAGCTGAACCACCGCATTTCTGGCGGAAACGCCATTCGATCCCGGGATCTGGATGGCAACGTGGAAAGCACCCTCATCCTCACCCACCAGGGGAATTCGGATGGCACTGATCGCGGGCGTGCTCGACATTGAAATTTCCTTTCCGAGAAATGAAGAATGCGGGATCATCTTTGGAGAGAAAATTGTCGGAAACAACCAACCATTTGGATCGAAATCAAACGAAAATCGCCTCTTTAAATAATCATACCAATGAATGAAGCAATTTTTGGATTTATCTCCCTGACCTTGAGTTGTGCGCCCTGGGCGTCCGATTCCGTATTGTTTTACCGGTTGGAGACGTTGGGGCAATGGGGCCGGATATGAGGAAAGCGATTGTGGGCATATGATTTACCGGTAACAGCTTTTTGACGGCACCGACTCCCGCGCTTGGCTCTTTGTAAGTGTACGCTAACGGTTAGCCATGGCTAACGTTTCAAGTGTCTTCGCCGCCCGCACCGCCTATGAGTCGGAAAATGGCTGGAGCGGCTTGCTGGCCGGATTCGCCGCGGCTCCCGACTTCCCACGTTTTGTGCATTGCAACACGCAGCCATTCCCAGAATGCAGGGCCATTCACCGGCGGTCGGGCGCATATAAGATTGCGTGAGCGACGAAGACGCCGCTCCGATCTTCATAAGAAGAGGCCTGAGGTGATTCACAAGATTCTGGACGCGATCGATACCATCATCGCGGAAAAGCGGGAAAACGGCCAGCTTGAGGAATGGCTCAAGAGCGGAGCTGCGCGCCGTTTCTGCGAGAAGATTTCGTCAGAGCGCAAGCACTACTATCCCGCTCTGCTCCTGTACTTGGAGCGCAATGGCGGGCAACACGTCTGACAGCATATGGGTAACGGGGACGGGCCGCGGAATTCCGCGGCCCGCCCGTTTTTGAGGACCCTTATTCGGCCGCCAGCGGCTTCGGCATCATGCTGCCGGTCTGCTGGAAGCGGGTGTGCCAGGCGAAGGCCTCCTCCAGCAAATGCGGGGTGTGGCCGCCGCGCTGCAAGGCCCGGCGGTGATAGTCGGCCGCCAGTTCGCGATAGCTGGGATGGACACAGTTGCGGATGATGGTCTCCGCCCGTTCGCGCGGCGCCAGCCCGCGCAGGTCGGCCAGACCGACCTCCGTCACCAGGACGTCGACGTCATGCTCGTTGTGGTCGACATGGCTGACCATCGGCACGACGCTGGAGATGGCGCCGCCCTTGGCCAGCGACTTGGTGACGAAGATGGCGAGATGGCTGTTGCGGGCGAAGTCGCCGGAACCGCCGATGCCGTTCATCATCTGCGTGCCGTTGACATGGGTGGAGTTGACGTTGCCGTAGATGTCGCACTCCAGCGCGGTGTTGATGCCGATGACGCCCAGGCGGCGGATCACCTCCGGATGGTTGGAGATCTCTTGCGGACGCAGCAGCAGCCGGCCCTTGTAGGAGCCGATCTTCGGCAGCACCTCGGCATATTTCCCGGCGCTGAGCGTGATCGAGGAGCCGGAGGCGAAGGTCAGCTTGCCGGCGTCGAACAGCTCGAAGGTGCTGTCCTGCAGCACCTCGCTGTACATGGTCAGGTCGTGGAACGGCCCGTCGATCAACCCGTGCAGCACGGCGTTGGCGATGGTGCCGATGCCGGCCTGCAGCGGCGCCAGCGAGCGGCTCATCCGGCCCTGCTTCACCTCCCGGCCCAGGAACTCGATCAGGTGGCCGGCGATGGCGTTGGTCTCGTCGTCCGGCGGCAGGATGCTGGCGGAGCTGTCCTGCTTGCGCGTCACCACGATGGCCGCGATCCGCGACGGGTCGATCGGGATATAGGGCAGGCCGGCGCGGCTTTCCGCCGTCACCACCGGGATCGGTTCGCGGAAGGGGCGGCGGGTCGGGATATAGACGTCGTGCATCCCCTCCAGATCCAGCGGCTGGGTCAGGTTCAGCTCGACGATGATCTTCTCGGCCAGGATGGCGAAGGTCGCCGAATTGCCGATGGAGGTGGTCGGCACGATCCCGCCGTTCTCGGTGATGGCGCAGGCCTCGATCACCGCGATGTCGACCGGCCCCATCTGGCGCGAGCGCAGCAGCTCCACCGTTTCCGACAGGTGCTGATCGACGAACATCACCTCGCCGCGGTTGATCGCCTTGCGCAGCACCGGGTCGGCCTGGAAGGGCAGGCGGCGGGCCAGAACCCCCGCCTCGGTCAGGATGCGGTCCACGTCGTTGCCCAGCGAGGCGCCGGTCATCAGCGTGATCTTGAGATTCTCGGACGCGGCGCGTTCGGCCAGCGCCAGCGGCACGGCCTTGGCGTCGCCGGCGCGGGTGAAGCCGCTCATGCCCACGGTCATGCCGTCCTTGATCAGGAAGGCGGCCTCTTCCGCCGGCACGACCTTGCCCCACAGCGACTTCAGGCGAATGCGATCTCGGTACATCGGGCGTTCCTTTTATGAGTGCTTTTTGGCGAATGGAGAACGATCCGTTCCCATGCGGTCATATTTCTTGTTTGAAAATACTCATAAGGAGGCGCTGTCCGGCGCCGCAATTGTTCGTCCGGAATATCAGGCCATCCTGATGTGAATGGGTGGGCGAATATCGGCAGATCGGTGCGGAATGCGGACGGAAACTTGCGATGGTGTGGGATCGAAAAATGAAACTGAGTTTCAGTCCTGCAGATTTTTCCCGGTTACTTGATGCCTGCTCCCCTCACGCCGTCAGCGGCAGAGCCTCGTCGCAGGCGAAGGCCGTCATCACCATCGCCTCGGCGGCATCGGCCGACAGCGGGCGCGAGATCAGAAAGCCCTGCAGGCAGTTGCACCCGGCCTCGGCCAGCCAATGGCGCTGTTCGGCGGTCTCCACCCCCTCCGCCACGGTGGACAGCAGCAGCTTCTGGGCCAGGGCGATGACGGTGGAGGCGATGTCCGGGGCGTGCGGCAGGTCGTTGACGAAGCTGCGGTCGATCTTCAGCACGTCCACCGGCAGTTCGCGCAAGTAGGCCAGCGAGGAATAGCCGGTGCCGAAATCGTCGATGGCGATGCGCACCCCCAACGCCCGCAGGCGGTTCAGCGTCGGCAGATGGTGGCGCACGTCCTTCATGATGACGGTCTCGGTGATCTCCAGCTCCAGCAGGCCGGGCGGGGTGCCGTGGCGCTGCAGCACCTGTTCGACCAGCCGGGCGAAGCCGGGATCGGCGAGCTGGCGGGCGGAGACGTTGACCGCCACCGGCACCGGGCCATGGTCCAGCGCCCAGCGGGTGGCGGTGCGGCACGCCTCCTCCAGCACCCAATGGCCGATCTCGATGATCAGGCCGGTATCCTCGGCGACCGGGATGAAATCGGCGGGGGAAATCGCCACCCCCTCGTGCCGCCAGCGGATCAGCGCCTCGAAACCGGTCAGCCGGCCGCCCGCAGCCTCGATCTTCGGCTGGTAGACCAGTTCGAAGGATTTGGCCGCGGCGGCCTCGCGCAGTCCGGCCTCCAGCCGCAGGCGGGTCTCGGCGCGGTCGGTCATGTCGCGGGTGTGGAAGACGAAGCGGTTGCCGCCCGCCGCCTTGGCGGTCTGCATCGCCGAATCGGCCATCCGCATCAGCCCGGCGCCGTCCGCGCCGCCGTCCGCGCCGCCACTGCCGCCCGCGGCGTCCATGGGGTGGAGGACGATGCCGATGCTGGCGGTGACATGGATGCGGTGGTTGCCCACCTCGCGCAGGGCGGACAGGCCGTCCAGCAGCCGTTGCGCCACCATCGCCGCCTCCTCGCCGTCGGCGACGCGCTCCAGCACCACCACGAACTCGTCGCCGCCCAGCCGTCCGACGGTGTCGCAGCGCCGGACGCAGGCGCCGAGCCGCTCCGCCACCCGGCAGAGCAGCAGGTCGCCCACCCCATGGCCCAGGCTGTCGTTGATCCGCTTGAAGCGGTCGAGGTCGACGTGGAGCACCGCCAGCCGTCCGGTGCCCGGCTCCCGCGCGCGCTCCGCCAGATCGATGGCATGGTCCAGCCGGTCGAGCAGCAGCGCGCGGTTGGCCAGACCGGTCAGCGGGCAGCGGGTCGCCAGCCGGCGCAGTTCGTCATGCTCCTGCTCCAGCAGGGTCAGGGTCTGGTTGAAGCGGGCGATGACGAAACCGAGTTCGTCGTCGGCATGGCCGCGCGGCACGACCAGCGGCTGGCCATAGGGCTTTTCCGGATCGATGCGCGCCACCGCGCGGCCGATCTGCAGGAGCGGGCGGGTCAGCAGCCGGTGGAACACCGCCGCCATCGCCAGCCCGATCAGGAGGTTGCGCAGGGTTCCGGCGACCAGCGCCGCAGAAACATAGGCGAGGAAGCCGGCCGCCGCCCGCCCGGTGTCGATCCCGACCGTCAGCCGGCCGACGATCCGGCCGCTGCCCGCCGGCGTGCTGCGGTCGGCTGCGGGGAGGGGGAGGTCATGGACCAGCGTCGGCCGGTCGGCAAAGAGCAGCGCGGTCGCCGCCTGTCCCAGCAGCGACATCGGCGTGGCCGTCTGTTCGCGCCGGGCCAGCAGCGTGCCGTCCCCAAGGCGGATCTCCGCCCAGCCGGCATTCGCGCGCACCACGCCGTCCAGCACCTGCCCGGCCAGATCGCCGTCGATCAGCCAGGCGGCGGTGGCGGCCGGCCCCTCCACCAGATTGGCGACCTGCTCGATCCGGGCCAGCGCCGCAGCCCGCTCACGCGAAGCGGTCCAGGCGAACTCCGCCGCGGTGATGGCGAACCCGATGACGAAGGCGGCGAGGACCGCATGAATCGCCTGCTTCAGCGTCAGGCTGCGCAGGATTGGGATCGCCATCGTACCGTTCCTCGACCGCGTGTTTCGCACCGCCATGCAACCCAGGAGGTAACCCTTCCGGGGGTATGGCAAACCGATGCATTAATGGGACGGGCGATGACTCGAACGCGGCGGTTCTATGAAATTTTTGTAACCGAAAGTCCCGGCTTATTGCTGACAATGCATATTGCTGCATAGGGCCATTCCCGGGGCGCATGGCTACCATTCAGCATTGGTAATACCAGTTCGTGTGCGGCGCAGCATATCTTGGCCCTGCCCATTCTCGGGGCGTTTCCTCCCTAAACTTCAGGGCCGCGCATTTGCGCGGCCCTTTTTCTTTGCGGAAACGGAGGGGAGCGGGGCGGGCGCGTCAGACCCGGCGGGCGAGCGCCAGCAGGCCGCCGGCGCCGATCATCAGGCCGCCGGTCAGCCGGTTCAGCGACTTCGCCGCCGCCGCCGTCGTCAGCTTCGCCGCCAGACGGTCGCCGCCGGTGGCATAGGCCATGATCCAGCCGAACTCGATCACCACCATGGTGGCGACCAGGGCGATCAGCTGCGGCGCCAGCGGCGCGCCGGCATCGATGAATTGCGGGAACAGGGCGCCCATGAACACCAGCGCCTTCGGGTTGCTGAAGGCGACCAGGGCGCCGCGCAGGAACAGCCGCGCCGCCGACCCCTCGCCGGTCGCGGAGGCCGCGGCGTCGCGGTTGCCGGCCGGCTCCACCGGCGCCCGCCATGCGGCGATGCCGAGCCAGGTCAGATAGGCCACGCCGGCCCAGCGCACGATCTCGAAGGCAAGCACGGAGGTGGAAAGCAGGGCGCCCAGCCCGAAGGCCGACAGCGCCGCCATCACCGCCAGCGCCGCGCACATGCCGGCCCCGCCCCAGGCGGCGCGCCGCGCGCCGAAGCGCAGGCCCAGGCTCATCGCCAGCAGCATGTTCGGCCCCGGCGTCATCGAGATCACGAAGGCGGTGGCGAAGAAGAAGGCGAGCGTCTGACACGTCATGGTCTGGGGCCTCGACAACGGGGGTGGGCAACAATCGGATGCACCACAGCACCATGCGCGTGGTTCCGCCGCAAGCGGTGCCGGCGAAACACTGCCATGCCTTGCCGTTGCGAGTTAGGGGAAAGCCGCCTGGACCCGCCATGCGCGGAAGGCGAGGTTGGCCGAATCCTGGTCGGGACGCCGGTAGGCGGCAAAGCGGCGGTCGCGGATGCGGGCGCGGGCGCTGGTCCACACCGCGCTCCAGTCGATGGTGCCGTCGGCCAGCAGCCGTTCCTCGATGATGGCCAGCAGCGTTTCGTTGACGGCCGACACGCCGATGTTCTGCGTCGCCAGAACCAGCGCGTCGGGCGCCCGCTCCAGCGTGGCGCGAAGCCGCGTGTGGCCGCCGCAGGATCCCCAGAAGACCAGCGCCGTGGCCGGCCCGATCTCCGTCATCGTGCCGTCCTCGTGATAGCTGTGGCCGCGGTGGATGACGATGGACGGGGTCAGCCCCTCGCGCGCCATCCAGTCCCAGGCCGCGGCCCGTCCGGCATCGCCGGCGCCGGGCACGTCGGCGACGATGACGATGCGGCGGTCGTGGCGGTCGGGACTGACGGCGACGACGAAACCGGACCGGCTGTGCAGCGCCCAGCCCTGCATCCGGTGCTGCCGCAGGAAGCCGCGGAAGGACGTGCGCCCGTCGGGATCGTCGTAGAAGGTCATCCGCTGCACGTTGAGGCCGTTGCGGAACAGGCGCTGCGCGGTCAGGACGGGCGGGGTGCCCAGCGAATGGCGCTGGAGAAACCGCTCCGCCTCGAAGGCGGGGGTGGCCGGCCGGCCGGACAGGCGCATCGCGTGCAGGCTGCCCGCCAGCCCGGCCATCGCCTTGACGGAGCCTTCGCCCGCGTCGCGGTACCAGGCCGCCAGTTCATCCTCAAGCGCGGCGCGGACGGCGCGGTTGTCGAGGTCCATGGCGTCGGCCAGCACGCCGATGACCACCGCAGGATCCGGCATGCCGCTCGTTGCCGGTGCCTGCGGAGTCTGCGGCGTCCGGATGGCCGGCAGCAGGGCCTGGATGCTCTCGCGCATCAGTTCCCGCGCGGTGGCGGGGTCGGTGCCGAACAGGCTGCCGGCCCGCCCGCCGCCGACGACGGCGATGAAGAAGTCCGCCCACAGCGGCCGGGTCCGCGTGCCGCGGGCGAGGTCGAGGATGCCGCGCCGCTCCTGCTTCAGCTGGATCCGGAGGATGTTGACCAACCCGTCGAGCGAGGAGGTGTAGAGCTGCGGCCCGATGCGGGCGATCAGGCCGAACAGGTCCTCCGACGACAGGGCCAGCGTGATGCGGAAGCGGTCGGCCGGCGGATCGTCCACCATGTCGTCCAGCAGCAGGCCGATCTTCGGCGCCATCGGCACCGGATCGCGCGCCAGCGATGCCGCCAGCGCCTTGGCCGCCTGGGCTTCCAGCAGGCGCAGATGCTCCTTGGACAGGCGTTTGCGCAGCTCGTGCCGCGTCTCGTAGAAGGGCAGGCCGCTGTCCAGCGAGCGCGTCAGCAACCCGATGTCGAGCGCCCGCGCGATCACCTCCGCACCGCCGGGACGGGTGGACAGCTGGTCCGCGGCGCCCACGGCGTCGAAGGGGGCGAGCAAGACCGCCTCCCGCAGGGCGGCCAGGGCAGCCTCGCCGGGGAACAGGCTGGAACAGCGGAATGCCTCGGCCGGGTTGCTGCGGGCCAGTTCCGCGAAGGCCGCATCCCCGCCGAACAGCGCGTCGAGCACGGGCTTGCCCGCGGGTTCGTGGTCGGCGCAAGCCGTGTGCGCATCGATGGTGCGGATTGCGGAAGTCTGCGGCTTGGGCAGGTCGGGCGCCATCAGTTCGGCAGAATGCAGCGGCGCAGGCGCGGTCTGCGCCATCGCAGATCCAAACCAGCCGCCGGGCCAGCCGACAGTCAGGACGGCCAGAAGGGCGCACAGGGTCCATGCCTGCCGCGGCGAAGCGGCGGAGAGTGAGCGGCCTGCAGGCGCGTCGATGGCTGATGCGGACATGAACTGCCGGGCTGGGGCGGGTGCGTGAGAGCGCGGGGCCTCCGCCGGTCGGCTTACCCCTTACGGCTTAGCCTATGCAGGCAATCGGGTCCTTGTCACCCGTTACCGGTGCCGCCGCCACGGATTGTGCCGGTCATTCCGGGTTGCGATGGCGGCGGAGTACTCCGCCTTGGCCTTTCGGTGCCGCCGGAATCGCCCGGCAGGGCATGGACAGAGACCGTTCGCATACCAATCCTCAATCCTTCGTCCGACGCCAGGCGTCCGGACAGCGGTGGCGAAGGGGGTGCGTATGCGTGCATACCGTCTTTTGGCCCAACTCCTTGCCGGTTTGCCGGCCTGCGTGCTGATCCTCACCTCCTTATGCCTGTCCTTGTCCGCGGTCCCGGCCGCGGCCCAGACGCCGGTGGACCTGGAACTGGTCCTGGCGGTGGACGTGTCCGGCAGCGTCGATCCGGACGAGGCGAAGCTGCAGCGCAACGGTTATGTCCAGGCGCTGCTGAACCTGAAGGTGCAGGCGGCGATCCGCGGCGGCCCCTTCGGCCGGATCGGCGCCACCTATGTGGAATGGGCGGGGGAGGGCCACCAGCACACCGTGGTGCCCTGGACCGAACTGAGCGATCCGGCCAGCATCGAGCGCTTCGCCGGCATGGTGGCGGAGGCGCCGATGATGACGGAGCAATGGACCTCCATCAGCGCCGCCATCGACTATGCCGCCCCGCTGTTCGAGAACAACGGGTTCGAGGGCACGCGGCGGGTCATCGACCTGTCGGGCGACGGCGAGAACAACCGCGGCCGTCCGGTGGAGGAGGCGCGGGACGCCGCCGTCGCCCGCGGCATCACCATCAACGGGCTGCCGATCCTGAACGAGCGGCCCAACCCCTGGGGCGGAGCGCCGCCGAACGACCTGGAGGGCTATTACCGCGACCATGTCATCGGCGGTCCCGGCGCCTTCCTGGTTCCTGCCCGCGACTTCGACGCCTTCGCCGACGCGATCCTCAGCAAACTGCTGCTGGAAGTGTCGGGCATCCAGCCGGCCGGGCGGGAGCGGGACCTCGCGGCCCGCTGAGCGAGCCGGGATTCAGTCCACCGCGCGGTCGACGGCGCGGCCGGCCTTTTCGGCCGGACCCGGCGGATCGATGGCGTCCTTCACGCTCTGGCCGGCGTTGTCGATGGACTCGCCGGCACGCTCGGCCGGGCCTTCATTGTGGCAGGCGGCCACGGCGACCAGCGGCAGGACCAGGACGGCGGTGCGCAACAGCGTCAGCATGACGATCTCCTTCTTGCATGGCGCGCGGCGTCCGGCGATGGGCGGCGCGCTGCGGTGCGAGATGAACGGCATGGCCGGGCTTGAGGTTCGGCCGCCTACCCAATTGCGCCGCCGAAGGTCGCGCTTGGGCCGGTGCTTACGCAGATGGGCTATCCCCCCTCTCCCGTCCCGGGAGAGGGAAGGGGCCCGCCGCGAAGCGGTGGGAAGGGTGAGGGGTAGTGCAAGGAACCATGCGGTTCAGAATTCTTGGACCACCCCTCACCCTCCCCACTTCGTGGGTCCCCTCCCTCTCCCGGGGCGGGAGAGGGAATTCTCACGAAGGTCGAACGCTGCATTTTGTGTTCTACGGTCAACTGCCCGCCGTCCGTCCCGTGCCACTCTCGCCCGAGGGATGAGACGGGCGGGAGGCCGGCATGGCTGGGTACCATTGCGATCTGGGGCGGCAACGCCACCGTTTCGACGACCTGAAGGCGCTGATGGCCTGCGCCTCGCCGCGGCGGTCGGGGGACGAGCTGGCGGGCATCGCCGCCGACAGCGACGAACGGCGGGTGGCGGCGCGCATGGTGCTGGCCGACCTGCCGCTGAAGACCTTCCTCACCGAGGCGCTGGTCCCCTACGAGACCGACGAGGTGACGCGCCTGATCGTCGACAGCCATGATGCCGAGGCCTTCCGGCCGGTGGCGCACATGACGGTCGGGCAGTTCCGCGACTGGCTGCTGTCCTACGAGGCCGATACCGCTGCGCTGACCGCGCTCGCCCCCGGCCTGACGCCGGAGATGGTGGCGGCGGTGTCCAAGCTGATGCGCAACCACGATCTGGTCTGCGTCGCTGCCAAATGCTCGGTCGTCACCCGCTTCCGCACCACGGTCGGGCTGCCGGGGCGGCTGTCGAGCCGGCTGCAGCCCAACCATCCGACCGACGACCCGACCGGCATCGCCGCCTCCACGCTCGACGGGCTGCTCTACGGCATCGGCGACGCGGTGATCGGCATCAACCCGGCGACCGACAATGTGCCGGCCTGCATCGCGCTGCTGGAGATGCTGGACGCGGTGCGCACCCGCTTCGACATCCCGGTGCAGTCCTGCGTTCTGGCCCATGTCACCACGACGATGCAGGCGATCGAGCGCGGGGCGCCGGTCGATCTGGTGTTCCAGTCCATCGCCGGCACCGAGAAGGCCAATGCCGGCTTCGGCGTCACCCTGTCGCTGCTGGCCGAAGCGCAGGAGGCGGCCAAATCGCTGAAGCGCGGCACCATCGGCGACAACGTGATGTATTTCGAGACGGGCCAGGGATCGGCGCTGTCGGCCGACGCCCATTTCGGCATCGACCAGCAGACGGTGGAAACCCGCGCCTATGCCGTCGCCCGCGCCTTCGACCCGCTGCTGGTCAACACGGTGGTGGGCTTCATCGGCCCCGAATATCTCTATGACGCCAAGCAGATCACGCGGGCCGGGCTGGAAGACCATTTCTGCGCCAAGCTGCTGGGCGTGCCGATGGGCTGCGACGTCTGCTACACCAACCATGCCGAGGCCGACCAGGACGACATGGACGTCCTGATGACGATGCTGGCGACCGCGGGCGTCAATTTCCTGATCGCGGTGCCCGGCGCCGACGACGTCATGCTGAATTACCAGAGCCTGTCCTACCACGACGTGCTCGGCCTGCGGCATCTGCTGAAACGCCCGCCGGCACCCGAGTTCGAGGCGTGGCTGGAGAAGGCCGGCTGGCTCGACGAGCAGCGCCGCCTGCCGCCCTGGCCCGACCAGAGCCTCGTCGTCTCCGCCCTGCTGGGGAGCGCCGCGCCATGAGCGACACCCGGAAGGACAATCCGAAGGATCCGTGGGCGCGCTTCCGCAGCGCCACCCGCGCCCGCATCGCGCTGGGCCGCAGCGGCGACGCCCTGCCGACCAGGGCGCTGCTGGAGTTCCAGCTGGCCCATGCCCGCGCCCGCGACGCGGTTCACAGCGCGGTCGATTTCGACCGGCTGGCCGCCGACCTCGCCCCGCTGGAAACCCTGCGCGTCCACAGCGCGGCCGCCGACCGGCCGACCTACCTGCGCCGGCCCGATCTCGGCCGCCGGCTGGATCCTGCCAGTGCGGCGACCCTGCCGGGTGGGGAGTGGGACCTGCTGTTCGTGATCGCCGACGGGCTGTCGGCCGCCGCGGTGCAGGTGAATGCGGCCCCGCTGGTCCATGCCTGCATGGAGCGGCTCCCGCATCTGCGCATCGGCCCGGTGGTGCTGGCCGCGCAGGCGCGCGTGGCGCTGGGCGACGAGGTGGCGGCGGCCATGGGCGCCCGTCTCGTCGCGCTGCTGGTGGGGGAGCGGCCGGGCCTGTCGGCGGCGGAATCGCTGGGGGTCTATCTGACCTGGGACCCGAGGCCCGGCCGTGCCGATTCCGAACGCAACTGCATTTCCAACATCCATTCCGACGGCCTGTCCATACGGGCGGCCGCCGACAAGCTGTGCTGGCTCGCAACCGAGGCGGCGCGGCTGAAGCTGACGGGGGTCGCCCTGAAGGAGGACGCCCCGTCCCTGGCCGGTCCGGACAACGAGAAAAACCAACTGACAGACCGGTCGTGAAAGAGCGCTGCCATAGACACCAACGCCGTGACTTTCAAAGCCTTGAACAGGGGCAGGAGGCAACATGTCTGGGAACACGAAGCCTGAATTGAGCAAGAGCCTGAGCGGGCTCCATCTGTGGGGGATCGCCGTGGGGCTGGTGATCTCCGGCGAATATTTCGGCTGGAGCTACGGCTGGGCGGCGGCGGGGACGCTGGGCTTCCTCGTCACCACGATCCTGATCGCGGCGATGTACACCACCTTCATCTTCAGCTTCACCGAGCTGACCACCGCCATTCCCCATGCCGGCGGTCCCTTCGCCTACAGCTATCGCGCCTTCGGACCGAAGGGGGGCTTCGTCGCCGGGTTCGCCACGCTGATCGAGTTCGTCTTCGCGCCGCCGGCCATCGCGCTCGCCATCGGCGCCTATCTGAACGTGCAGTTTCCGGGGCTCGACCCCAAGCTGGCGGCGGTCGGCGCCTATGTCATCTTCATGGGGCTGAACATCGCCGGCGTGTCCATCGCCGCCACCTTCGAACTGTTCGTCACGCTGCTGGCGATCTTCGAACTGGTGGTGTTCATGGGCGTGGTGTTCCCCGGCTTCTCCTGGGCCAACTTCACCGCCAACGGCTGGGCCGGATCGAACAGCTTCAGCGTGGACGCTTTCGGCGGCATCTTCGCCGCGATCCCCTTCGCCATCTGGTTCTTCCTGGCCATCGAGGGCGCCGCGATGGCGGCCGAGGAGACCAAGGATCCCAAGCGCACCGTGCCGCGCGCCTATATCGGCGGCATCCTGACGCTGGTGGTGCTGGCCTTCGGCACGATGATCTTCGCCGGCGGCGTCGGCGACTGGACCGCGCTGTCGAACATCAACGACCCGCTGCCCCAGGCGATGAAGGCGGTGGTCGGCGAGTCGAGCGGCTGGCTGCACATGCTGGTGTGGATCGGCCTGTTCGGGCTGATCGCGTCCTTCCACGGCATCATCATGGGCTATTCGCGCCAGATCTTCGCGCTGTCGCGCGCCGGCTTCCTGCCGCCGGTGTTCGCCCGGCTGCACCCGACCCGCAAGACGCCGCACTGGGCGGTTCTGGCCGGCGGCGTGGTCGGCATCGCCGCCATCTATTCCGACGAGTTCATCCAGATCGGCGGCCTGCCGCTGACCGCCAACATCGTCACCATGTCGGTGTTCGGCGCCATCGTCATGTACATCATGAGCATGGCCGCGCTGTTCCGCCTGCGCGCCACCGAACCGGCGCTGGAGCGTCCCTACCGCGCGCCCTTCTATCCGGTGTTCCCGGCGATCTCGCTGGTGCTGGCGGTGCTCGCCCTGCTGACGATGATCTACTACAACGCCCTGGTGTTCGGGCTGTTCGTGGCGCTGTTCGCGCTGGGCTACCTGTTCCACATCGCGACGGCCGACATGCGGGTCAAGGCCGGCGGCACGTCCGGGCTGGGGCACATGGATGCCTTCACCGAGGCGCGGACGATGGTGGATTGAGGGGTGGTGGGGTGCCTAACGGGTGCCCCCACCCTAACCCTCCCCCGCTTCGCGGGAGAGGGGACTGCCGCCACTTTGCAAACTCTCCCCTCTCCCGCAAAGCGGGGGAGGGAGGGACCCGCTCACCAGAGCGGGAGGGAGGGGGCACCCGCAGCCGGCGCCCCCATCGCTCTCACTCCCCGTCGTGGCTGCGGATGAAGCTGCGGATTTCCGGGAGGATGGCTTCGCGCCAGCGGCGGCCGTTGAAGATGCCGTAATGGCCGACACCCTTCTGGAAATGCGTCTTGCGCATCCCGTCCGGCAGCGACGAGCACAGCCGCTGCGCCGCGATGGTCTGGCCGGGGGCGGAGATGTCGTCCAACTCGCCTTCCACCGTCATCACCGCGGTCCTGGCAATCGCAGCCGGTTCCACCTTGCGGCCGCGCGAGACCATCCTGCCTTCCGGCAGGGCGTGCTTCTGGAACACCGTCTCGATGGTCTGCAGGTAGAATTCCGCCGACAGGTCCATCACCGACAGATATTCGTCGTAGAAGCGGCGGTGCTGCTCGGCCGAATCGCCGTCGCCGCGGACGAGGTGGCGGAACAGCCCGACATGCTCGTTGATGTGGCGGTCGAGGTTCATCGACATGAAGCCCGACAGCTGGATGAAGCCCGGATAGACGCGGCGGAAGGCGCCGGGATAATAGACCGGGACCGTGGCGATCACGCTGCGCTCGAACCACTTCAGCGGGCGTTCCATCGCCAGCTTGACCGGGGTCGTCGGGTTGGCCATCGGGTCGATGGGGCCGCCCATCAGGGTCATGCTGCGGGCCTGCACCGGCTCGTCCGCCGCCGCCATCAGCGACACCGCCGCCATCACCGGAACCGCCGGCTGACACACCGCGATGACGTGGGTGTTGGGGCCCAGGAAGCGGATCAGCTCCGCCACCGTGTCGATGTAGTCGTCCAGGTCGAAGCGCCCGGCCGACATCGGCACCAGCCGCACGTCGATCCAGTCCGTGATGTAGACGTCGTGGTCGCGCATCAGCGCCTCCACCGTGCCGCGCAGCAGCGTGGCGTGGTGGCCCGACATCGGGGCGACCAGAAGCACCTTCGGCTGGCGCGGCGTGCCTTCCGGCTTGGCGAAGTTCAGCAGCTTGCAGAAGGGCGATTGCCAGACGAACCGCTCGGTGACCGGCACGGTCTGCCCGTCGACCACCGTCTCCGCCAGCCCGAAAGCCGGCTTGCCGAAGCGGCGGGTCGTCCGCTCCACCAGCTCCGCCCCGGCGGCGACCGCCCGGCCGAGCCTGGTGTAGGACAGCGGGACCAGCGGATTCTGGAAGGTGTGCTGGGCGGCTTCGGCCCAGAAACGCATCGGCCGCATGGCGGCATGTTGCATGTCGTACAGGTGATACAGCAAATCAGATCCTCACGTCACGGCTACCCCCGGTCGGCCAGGGCTCGTTGGTCCGGTTCGTTGTTCCTTCGACCACTTATTGATCGTATTACCAACCATATCCTTCGTCAGGGGTCGCGTATAGGTCAAGAGCCTCTTCGCATTTGCAAAGCTCTGTTGTTGAAAGAACATTGCGCTGCACAAAAAATTATCAACTGCAACAATCCCGCTATGACCCCGGCGCGCGGCTCCGTTGGTCATACTGACGTTCAGGGAAATGGCTGACGATCAGGGGACGGCCAGCACGGCGCGGACCGGCAGATGGTCCGATGCCCGACGGGTCAGGATGCTGCGCACCACCTCGAACGCGGGGATTTGCAGGCCTCCGGTCACATAGATGCGGTCGAGCCGCAGGGTCGGCATGCGGGCGTGGAAACTGCGCGGGTTGGCGACGTCGGCGAAGGAGGCGGCCAGATGGCGCAGCCGCGGCGAGCTGGGCGTCCATTCGTTCAGGTCGCCCATAAACAGGGTGGGCAGCTCCGGTTGCCGCTCCACCCGCGACACTATGTCGCCGACCTGTTTGGCCCGTTCCCAGGGGTCGAGGCCGAGATGGGCGACGATCACCCGCACCGGGCGGCCCTGTACCTCCACCACCGCATCGATGGCGCCGCGCGGCTCGCGCTTGCCGACGGAGAGGTCCATCGTCTCCATCGAGCGCACCGGCAGGCGGGTCAGCAGGCAGTTGCCGTAATGGGCGCGTTCGCTGTGCTTGGTCGGGCCGGCATAGGCCTTCAGGCCCGTGTGCTGTTCCAGGAAGGCGAACTGGTCCATCCCCGATTCGCCGCGATGGTGCCAGCCGACCTCCTGCAGCCCGATCAGGTCGACTTCGAGGTCGCGGATCACCTGGGCGATGCGGTCGGGGGCGAATCGGGCATCCAGCCCGACGCAGCTGTGGATGTTCCAGGTGGCGACGCTGAAGGCGGCCATGCCGTCCGGAACGGGCGAATTGCGGCTGTCGGCGGGGCGGGGACGGCGGGCGCGGGCTGCGCGCAACGCGGCGGCGATGCGCTGGACACGCTCACGGCTGAAACGGATCACGGTTCCAAAATCCTTTCGTCTGGCCTGTCGTCCTGCTGGCCTTCTTCCCCTGCCGTCCGGCCGGGCTTCCGCCCCGACCGGCCGAGCAGCCGGCTCGTCAGCCAGCCGAGCCCGATCGCCACCGCTCCCATCGCCACCAGCAGCGCGATGTCGGCGGCGCCGGGATCGCTGATGGTCCGCTCAAGCTGGTGCCCGAGCAGATTGAAGGCAAGGATGCCGGGCGCAAGACCGACCATGGTGCCGATCACATAATCGCCGAAACGCAGCTTCGACGCACCTGCGGCAAGGTTCACCACGGTGTAGGGCGCCACCGGCACGGCGCGTACCCCGGCCACCGCGGCGATGCCGCTGTCGGCCAGCCTGTCGTTGAGCCGCGCGATCAGCGGGCCGCCATGACGGTCCAGCAGGTCGCGCCCCGCCATCCGTCCGGTCCAGAACATCGCCACCGCCGAGGCGACCGCCCCGCCCATGGCGGTGGGGAAGCCCCACCAGGGACCCATCACGATGGCGGTGGCGGCGATCATCACGGTCAGCGGGAACATGACGTAGCCGCCGGCGACATAGGCCAGGATCAGCCACAGCGGCGCCAGCGGGCTGTCGCGCAGGTTCTGGAAGACCGCCAGCACGGCGTCCAGCGTCGCCCATTCCTGCAGCGCGGTGTAGCGCCACATCCCCCACAGCCCCAGAATCGCCAGGACTCCGGCCAGCATCAGCCAGTGGCGGGTGCGCGGGATCCGCGACGGCAGCACCCGGCGCACGATGTCCACCGCGTCGACCGGATGTTCGGGATCGAAGACGCGGGCGTCGGCGACCGCGGCGGCCAGCCCGTCCGGCTCGGGTTCGTGCAGCGGCTCCAGCCTGCGCCCCATCGGCCGGCGCAGCTCGTCGATCGCCGCGGCGAGCGAGCCCAGCCGCCGCTGTGCCGCCGCCACCGCCTCCGGACGGGTGCCCAGATGCTCGGCGATCAGGTCGTTGCGGGTGTGGCGGATCGCCCGGCGGGTCTCGGCGTCCTCCGGCCCCGGCCCGGCTTCCAGCGCCAGGTCGCATTCGGTGTCGAGCCCCATCGAGCGGTTGTTGAGGTTGGCGGAGCCGATGCGCAGCAGCCGGTCGTCCACCACCATCACCTTGGCATGCACGGTGATGAAGGTGCCGCCGTCGGTCAGCGCGGCGAACAGGCGGAAACGGCCGTGCCGGTCGGCCTCGCGCAGCTCGCGGGTCAGGCGGGCGCGGGCGCCCAGCATGACGGTGTTCTCCAGCCAGCTGGTGGTGCGCACCGGATTGACGACGATCACCTCCGGCCCGTCCGGTTCCGCCAGCCGGGCCTTCAGCGCCTCGGCCACGGCGGTGGAGGCGAAATATTGGCTTTCCAGATAGATGACCTCGCGCGCCTGGGCGATGGCCTCCAGATAGAGCGCCTCCACCTCGCGCACCGCCTCGCGGCCGTTGCAGGCGGGATCGGTGCGGGCGATGCCGACGCGCACGCCGCGCAGCAGCGGCTCGAAGCCCGGCGGCCAGGGGTCGGCGGCCAGCGGATGGCGGCGCGGCGGCCGGCCGGGCGACGCGGGCGGCGGCGGCAGCGTCTCGCCGGTCGCCCGCGCCCAGCGCTCGCGGAACATCTCGCCCAGCGCGCGGGCGGCGTCGCCGTCCACCGCCATCATCACGTCGTGGAACGGCTCATAGGGCTTGCCGTCGGGCTGGCGCCGCCGGGGGTCATGCGCATGATGGGCGCGGGTGTCCCAGCGGTTGGCGGTGATGTCCAGCCCGCCGCAGAAGGCGACCCGGTCGTCGATCACCAGCAGCTTCTGGTGATGGCAGGCGCCGGTCGGATGGTCGCCGTCCAGCCGGTATTGCAGGCGCCGGTGGGTCAGCCAGTTGCGCAGCATGAAGGGGTGCGACCAGCGGGCGAGGTCGAACAGCTCGGCATAGTCCCATTTCAGCACATGGATGTGCAGGTCGGGCCGCGTCGTCGCCAGCCAGTTCAGCAGCGTGCCCAGCCGGTCGGGCCGGCGCGGCCGGCGCGTCTGCGGCATCAGGCGGATGCGGGCGTCCAGGTCCCAGGCGGTGAGGTAGATGGTGCGCCGGGCCCGCCGCATGGCGGCCTTGGCCAGCGCGAAGTAATCCTCGCCGTCGACGATGACCCCCAGCCGCGCCGTCTCCTCCACCCGCCAGCAGGTCCGCCCCGGTTCCAGGATCGGCCGCAGCGCGCCGGCGGATCCGGTGGCGTCGGGCGGCGGTCCGTCGGAGGGGAGCGGCTGGGGCGAATGGGCGTACATGGGGTCCGGTCGGCTGTGTGTCCTGGGTCATAACATCTGGGAAGGCCTTTCCTTCCCCGCCCTCAGCCATTTGGTGAAGGCCGCCGGGAATTGCAGCCACCCCGGCCACGCTGCCGGTCGAAAAAGTCGGATGGGGCGGCTTTTCCGCTGCGGATCCGGGGCCGGCGCTAATTCTGTTGCCCCATGGGGGTGGGGACGCTTACGGTCGCATGTCGCACCCGATACGCCGTTTTCCCCCCGATACCGTCCTTATCAATGCCGCGCCTCCTGATCCGCCGCCTGATCGATGCCGTGCCGACCGCCATCCTGCCGATGGCGGCGGGGGTGGGGCTGTCGGCACTGGTGGCGCCGCAGCCGGACGCCGCGACGGCGCTGCTGAGCGGGCTGGCGGTGACGCTGCTGCTGACCCTGCCGTCTCTGGCGGTGGGCACCGCGCTGGGCGCCCTGGCCGGCGCCTGGGCGGCGGTGGCCCCGCGGTCGGCGGGCGGGCTGATCGGACGGTTCCTGGCCGGGGCGGGTCCGCTGCTTCCGGGATTCCTGCTGGCCGCCGTCGCGGCGCTCGCCGTGCGGGCCGGGGCGTCGGCCGCACCGCTGGGCTTGACCGCGCTCGCCATTCCGGCCGCCTGCCAGGCGGCGAGGCTGTCGCGCCCGGCGATGGAGCGCGCGCTCGGCGCCGGGCCGGAGGGCGGCGCGGTGCGCATGGCCCGCGGCCTTGGGCTGGACGAACGGGCCGTGCTGCGCCACCACGCCCTGCCGCAGGCGGTCGCCCCGGTGATGAGCGGCCTGCGCGCCGCGGTTCTGGCCGCGGTGGTCGGGGCGGTGGCGCTGGAAAGCCTGTTGGACCTGCCGGGGGCGGGGGCGCTGATGATCGACGCTGCCCGCGCCGGGTCGGCGGCGGGGTCGCTGCCGGTGCTGGTGGCGCTCTGCGGGCTGACCGTGCTGCTGGGCGCTCTCGGCCTCGCCGTGCGCGACTGGATCGATCCGGCCAACCACAGCTCCACGCCCTATGACGGCGCGTGACGGACGAAGGGACCCGATGGCCGAACTCGACCAACCGCCGCCGTCCCAATCACCGCCATCCCACCCGGTGCCGTCCCACCCGGTGCCGCCGCGCGCCGGCTTCGCCCGCGGCCTGTCGGGCGCCGCGGTGCTGGTCGCCCTGGCGCTCGCCTCGGCTGCCGCGCCGCTGATGGCCGACGGGGCCGCCATCCACCGGCTGGACGCCGATCCGGTGGCCGCCGCCCTGCTCGACGGGCGGGGCAGCCTGTCCTTCGCGCTGCTCGCCGCGGTGCTGGGCGGGGCGCTGGGCATCGGCTGGGCGCTGCTGGCCTGGCTGCTCGGCAAGCTGTCGGGAGCCCGGGCGGAGCGGCGGACCATCGCCGCCGCCCACCGGCTGGCCGGCCTGCCGCTCGCCCTGCTGGTGCCGCTGGCCGGCGGGCTGGCCGGCGGGCTGGTGGGGGAGGTCGGGCCGCTGGCCGTCGTCACCGCGCTGACCGCCGCCCCCGCCGTCGCCGCGCTCGCCCATGCCGAGCTGTCGGCGCTGCTGCGGGCGGAGTTCCTGACCGCCGCCCGCGCCGCCGGCCTGACCGAAGGCGAAGTGCTGCGCCGTCACCTGATCCCCAACGCGGCACGCCCGCTGCTGGCCGCCGGGACGCTGGCCCTGCCGCGCGTGCTGGCGGCGGAGAGCGCGGCGAGCCTGCTCGGCCTCGGCCTGCCGCCGGCGCTCGGCAGCTGGGGCGCTTCGGTCGGGCTCGCGGCGCGGTTGGGCGACCCGGTGGCCTTCGTCCCGCCGGCCCTGCTGCTGGCGCTCGCCCTCTGGGCCGCCTGCGCCATCGCCGATGCCGCGGTGGTGGGACATCCCAAGCAATGAACCATATCGCCCCAAAATCCGCTCCGGTGGAGACGGAGGCGCTGACCCTGATGGTCGGCGACCGCGTGCTGCTCGACCGCGCCACCTTGCGGGTGGAGCGGGGGGAGGTGCTGGCGATCACCGGCGGCGCCGGCAGCGGCAAGACCGCCCTGCTCGGCGCGCTCGCCGGCCAGCCGCTGGCCGGTGTGGACATGGCCGGCAGCGCCCGTGTCGAGGGGCGCCTGCTGATCGCCCAGGGCGGGCAATTGGCGCCGCGCCGGCCGCTGGCCCTGCAGGTGGCGGAGGTGGTCGGCCATCATCTGGGACTGGACCTGCGCGGCGCGCTGCGCCGGATGGCCGACGGGCTGGACCGCATGGGCGTGCCGCCCGCCGCCCGCCGGTTCGACCTGCCGCCCGAACAACTGCCGGACTCCCTGCGCTGGGCCTGCCTGTTCGCCATGGCGGCGGCCGTGGGGCCGGCGGTGCTGCTGGCCGACGCGCCGGCCGCCGGGCTGGACCCGACCGTGCGGCTGCGGCTTCTTCACCGGCTGGCCGACTGGGCGCGGGCGGACGGGGTGGCGCTGATCCTGGCCGGACGGCCGGAGGACGGCGTCGCCGGCCCCGCCGACCGCGTGCTGTCCCTGCGCCGCGGCCGTCTGCTGCCCTACGAGCCGCCGCGCATCGCCCCGGTGGAACCGATGGAGGCGCCGGGGACCGCGCGGCTGCATGCCCGCGGTGTCGGCATGGCCTATCCGCTCGCCCCCGGCCCGAAGGGGGAGGCGCGGGCGCTGACCGTCCTGCACGGGATCGACCTGGATGTCGGGCTGGGGGAGACGCTGGCCCTGCTGGGCGAGACCGGCAGCGCCAAGGCGACGCTGGCCCGGTCGCTGCTGTGCCTGCCGCCGCCGACGGCGGGTGCGGTGGTGTGGATGGGCCGCGACCTTGCCGCCGCTGCCGCCCCGCCGGCCGACGCGGTGGGGGAGGATGCGGATCCCGGCGGCATGCGCCGCGCTCGGCGTGATCTGCAGCCGCTGTTCCCCGACGCGGCCGCCTCCTTCGATCCCGCCATGACCATCGGCGACCAGTTCGCCCTGGCGCTGGAAAGCCTGCGCCCCGACATCGCCGCCGACCGCCGCGACCGTCGCATCGACGAGGCGCTGGAGGAGGCCGGCCTGCGCCCCGACACGGCGCTCCGCTTGCCCGGCGGACTTGGCAAGGCGGAGGCCGCCCATGCCGGGCTTGCCCGCGCCCTGCTGCCGGAACCGCGGGTGCTGATCGCCGACGAGCCCGCAGCCAGCCTGTCGGCGGAGGAGCGCGAAGCCTTCCTCGACCGGCTGACGGCGGCGCGCGACCGGCGCGGTCTGGCGCTGGTGATGGCGACCGACCGCTATCTGGAGGGGCTGCGCGATGCCCATCGCGGCATGGTGATGCTGTCCGGCCGGGTGGTGGAGAGCGCCGATGCCGAGACGCTGCGGACGGCGCCGCTGCATCCCTACAGCCGGGCGATGCTGGCCGCGGCCCTTGGCGAACGTCCGGCCCTGGAGGGTGACGCGCCGTCGGCCTTCAGCCCGCCCGGCGGCTGTGCCCTGCGCCGCCGCTGCCCGCTGGCCCGTGACTTCTGCGCCCAGGCCGTCCCGCCGCTGGAGGAGGTGGCGCCCGGCCACCATGTGGCCTGCCATTACTGGGACACGGCGCTCGACGGCGGCGCGCCGTTCCTGGATTCGTAAAGCGCTTCATCGACGCGTTCTGGACATGAAAAAGCCCCCGCTCCATCGGAGCGGGGGCTTTTTCACATCACAACGACCGATGAGAGATCAGGCCATCTCGATGCGCTGAGCCTCGGGGCCCTTGGCGCCCTGGCGGATGGTGACGCGGACCTGCGCACCGTCGTCCAGGCCGCTGATGCCCGACCGCTCCAGCGCACGGATGTGCACGAAGATGTCCTTGCCGCCGGTGGCCGGGGCGATGAAGCCGAAGCCCTTCGACACGTTGAACCACTTCACCGTGCCGTCGACGGTCTCGCCGCCGTCCGAATCGCCGTAGCTGTCGGCGCCGTAGCCGCCACGGCTGCCGCCGTAGCTGTTGCCGCCGCCGTAGCCGCCGTCGTTGCCCCAGCTGTCACGCTCGCGCGGGGCGCGCGGACGGCTCGGAGCGGCGGTCGAGGTGTCGACCGCGTGGATGGTGGCGACCTGCGGGCCCTTGGGGCCGCGCGACAGGTCGCAGGTGATGGTCGCGCCTTCGGGCAGGCTGTCGTGTCCGCAGAACTGCAGAACCGTGGAATGCAGGAAGGCATCGGGCGAACCGTCATCGGGGGTGACGAAGCCGAAGCCCTTGGTGGCGTTGAACCACTTGACGGTGGCGCGGATGTCGCGCTGGGTGATTTCAGGAGCGCGGAAGGAAGAGCGCTGCGGACGGTCGAACATCAGTATCGTCTCATCTGTCGTGTTAAACCCCATCCCGGCAAAGCACCAAAGAAGGGAGACCCGGAACAGGGCCAGCGAAGGATGATCGGTTCCGCCCCATAATTCAATCGTCATTGCGCGATTCGAGCATGCGCGCACAACAAAAGCACCGCCGCCGCCCGAACGGTGGGCGGGGCGGGGCGATTTCGCCGAAATTGTGCAGGTGCGGCGTGACGATTCAACCGCGACTCAGGGCTTGCGCCGTCAGGCGTGCAGGCTCAGGCGCCGTGGCACTTCTTGTACTTCTTGCCGCTGCCGCAGGGGCAGGGATCGTTGCGGCCGACCTTCGGTCCGCTGCGCGGGCGGGCGCCCAGCTGGCCGTCCACATAGAACCAGCGGCCGTCCTGGTGGGTGAAGCGGCTGGTCTCGTGATGGGTCATCGGCTTGCCGTTCATGCTGAAACGGGCGACGAACTCCACGATGCCCTCGCTGTCGCCGGGCTGGCCGGCCTCGGTCGAGCGGATTTCCACGCCAGTCCAGACGCTGTTCTTGGCCCAGGTCTCGATCTCTTCACGGTTGAAGTCGTCGCGGGTGCTGGGCAGCAGCGTGTCGTGCAGATAGTCGATGTTGCCGGTGGCGAAGGCGGAATAGCGCGAGCGCATCAGCGCTTCGGCCGTCGGGGCGGGCATGCCGGCCAGATAGGGACCGCAGCAGGCGTCCAGCGGCTTGCCGGAACGGCAGGGGCATTCGGCGGCGGTCTGGGTCGTATCGGTCATGGCCTGCTCTCGGGTGATGGCGTGGTCCGGCGTCGCCAGCCGCCGTCCGGGAGGGGCCGGCGGGCTTGCGGGGCGCATCCATAGCGCAGCCGCGCTTCGCTTCTCAAGAGCTTGGTTGACGCAAGTGGCCGCGGCCTTGCGCCCGGAATTCGCTGCCGCTATCAAGCGGCCCCATCCCACCCCCTTCCGGAAGGCAGCCCGCACATGCCCCGCAAAGCCGCCGTTCCCCGCGCACGCCCCGACCTGTCGCTGGAGGCCGGCTTCGGCCCCGGACGCCGCGTCTGCGGCATCGACGAGGTCGGGCGCGGCCCGCTCTGCGGCCCGGTGGTCGCCGCCGCCGTCGTGCTGCCGCCCGAAGGGCTGCCGCCGGAGATCGCCGCCCAGATCGACGACAGCAAGGCCGTCACCCGCCGCCTGCGCGAGGAGATCGAGCCGGCGATCCGGGCACACGCGCTCGCCTTCGCCATCGCCGAGGCGTCGGCGGCGGAAATCGACGAACTGAACATCCACAAGGCGACGCTGCTGGCGATGAAGCGGGCCTATCTGGCGCTGCCCGGCGCACCGCCCGACGCGGCGCTGGTGGACGGCAAGTTCACCCCGGATATCGCGTGCGAGAGGGTGGCGGTCGTCAAGGGCGACAGCCGCAGCCAGTCCATCGCCGCCGCCTCTATTCTCGCCAAAGTGGCGCGCGACAGCGAGATGTTGCGGTTGTCGGCTCAGTATCCCCACTATGGATGGGATCGAAATGCCGGCTATCCGACGCCCGAGCATCTGGACGCGCTGACCCGCCATGGTGTCACGCCGCATCACCGAGTCAGTTTTGCACCAGTGAAACGGCAAAAGGCACTAAGCGGCTGAGCCGTCGTCACTTGGCAAAGAAAGCTGTTGACGGCGACTCGGCCGCGACTCATTGTCCGGCCGAGTCCCAGTTCTTTGCCGGTCGTAAAATGCTCCCTGAAAACCGTATCCTGGTCGGCGATTGCATCGCTCTCATGAACGATCTGCCGCCCGCGTCGGTCGATCTCGTCTTCGCCGATCCGCCCTACAACCTGCAGTTGGGGGGCGAGTTGCTGCGGCCGAACCACACCCGCGTCGCCGGGGTGGATGACGAGTGGGACAAGTTCGACGATTTCGAGACCTACGACCGCTTCACCCGCGACTGGATGACGGCCGCCCGCCGCATCCTGAAGCCGGAAGGCTCGCTGTGGGTGATCGGCAGCTATCACAACATCTTCCGCGTCGGCGCCACGCTGCAGAATCTGGGCTTCTGGATTCTGAACGACATCGTCTGGCGCAAGACCAACCCGATGCCGAACTTCCGCGGCACCCGCTTCGCCAACGCCCACGAGACGATGATCTGGGCGGCCCGCGACAAGGATGCGCGCTACCGCTTCAATTACGACGCGATGAAGAACCTCAACGAGGATCTTCAGATGCGCAGCGACTGGCTGCTGCCGATCTGCAGCGGCGGCGAACGCCTGCGCGACGAGGAGGGCAAGAAGACCCACCCGACGCAGAAGCCGGAATCGCTGCTGTACCGGGTGATCCTGTCCTCTTCCCGCCCCGGCGACGTGGTGCTGGATCCCTTCTTCGGCACCGGCACCACCGGCGCGGTCGCCAAGCGGCTCGGCCGCAAATGGATCGGGCTGGAGCGCGACGACACCTATGTCAAGGCGGCGCAGGCCCGCATCGACGCGGTGGAGGAAGCGCCGGAGGCGGCGATCCTCGACACCCCGCCCAAGCGCAGCGCGCCGCGCATCCCCTTCGGCTGGGTGGTGGAGCGCGGGCTGCTGCGCCCCGGCTCGACCCTGTTCGACCAGCGCCGCCGTGTCGCCGCCCGCGTGCGCGCCGACGGCACGCTGATCGGCTCCGGCCCGCGCGGCGACCATCGCGGCTCGATCCATCAGGTGGGTGCCGCCATGGCCGGCCTGCCGGCCTGCAACGGCTGGACCTTCTGGCATTATGAGGAGGGCGAGGATCTGCGCCCGATCGACGTGCTGCGCGAGCGCATCCGTTCGGAAATGCACTGAGTCCGCCCCAGACCTGTCCGTCCGGCATGGGCGTTGTCCCGGTCGGCTGCTTGGCAGCGGTGGCGCCGTCGTGTTAGGGCTTCAGTCCATGAACAAGCTCTTCGCCACCGTCACCGCCCCGGTGCCTCGCTCGGCCCCGGCGGCGCTGTCCACCCGTTGTTTCGTGCGCGATCTGGTGATGGACGCGCTGATCGGCGTCTATGCCCATGAACGGGCGAAGCCCCAGCGCATCCGCCTGAACCTGGACCTCGAGGTGATCGCCCCCGGCGTCACTGGCGAGGACATGGCGACCATCGTCAAGGGCGTGGTCACCCAGGGCCATGTCACGCTGGTGGAAACGCTGGCCGAGCGCATCGCCGAGCGCTGCCTCGCCGACGCGCGGGTGACGATGGCCAAGGTTCGGGTGGAGAAGCTGGACGTCTTTCCCGACGCCGCCAGCGTCGGCGTGGAGATCGAGCGCGCCCGCGCCTGACCGTTTTCCAACTCATAAGAGAGGAAGCCGTCTCCTGTGTCCTTGCTCGCCGTGCTCACCGCCGAACAGACCGCCGCCCGTCTTCCTTTCCCCGCCTTGTGCGACGCGGTGGCCGCAGCCGCCCGCGACTATGCCGCCGGCCGCATCGCCAGCCCGGAACGGCAGGTGCTGCCGCTGCCGGACGGCGGCGTGCTGCTGTCGATGCCGGCCACGGCGCCGGACATCGCCATCCACAAGCTGGTGAACGTCAATCCAGGCAACGGCGCCAAGGGTCTGCCGACCATCCATGGCGTGGTCAGCGCCTTCGACGCCGCGACCGGCGCGCCGCAGCTGATCCTGGACGGCCCGACCGTCACCGCGCGCCGCACCGCCGCCGTGTCGATGCTGGCGATCCGCACGCTGGCCCAGGCCCCGCGCCACGTGGCTCTGCTCGGCGCCGGCACCCAGTCGGCCGGCCATGTGGCGGCGCTCGCGGCGCTCTTTCCCGGCATCCGCATCGACGTCCACAGCCGCAGCATCGACAGCGCCGCCGCCTTCTGCGCCAGGCAGGAGGGGCAGGGGGTGGAGTTGCGGCCGATGAGCGGCCCGGTCGATCCGGCCGCCGGGGTGGTGATCGCGCTGACCACCAGCCTGTCCCCCATCTATGACGAGACGCCGTGCCCGGACCGGCTGCTGGTCGGCGTCGGCGCCTTCAAGCCGGAGATGGCGGAGTTCGGCCCGACCGCCGTCCATGGCAGCGAGCTGTTCGTCGACGATCCCGCCGGCGCCCGCCACGAGGCCGGCGACTTCATCCAGGCCGGCGTGGACTGGGCGACGGTGAAGTCGCTGGTCGATGCACTGGACGGCCGCGCGACCGACGGGCGCCCGCGCCTGTTCAAGAGCGTCGGCTGCGCGGCGTGGGATCTGGCCGCCGCGCGTTGCGCGCTGGGGCAGGGGTAAGGCACCGGCCGGAGCTGCCGCCCCGTCCACTCACTCCAGCGTCGGCTCCACCCGCTGTCCCACCCGGCGCTGGGAATCGACGGCGGCGCGCAGGCGGTCACGGGCGGCGCCGCGGCTTCCCGCGTCCGTGGCCGGGCGCAAGCCGTTGAGAGCCGCCAGGAAATTGGAGCCCGCACGCGCTTTCGGTTCGACCGCCCGGCGGGGCAGCGACGGGACTTCCTGGGTCACCACTTCGCGGTCGGCGGCCATGCCCTTCGCTTCCGCACGGGCCTGCTGCGCCTCCACCCGCGCGCGGGCGACGATGCGGTCGCGCAGCTCGGCGTCGAGCGTGCGGAAGACGCGCGAGGCCTCGGTCAACTCGCGTTCCCGCCCGCTCTCCAGCGTACGCTTCAGGGCGTTGGCCAGCAGGCGGCATTCCAGGACGCCGGGCACCCGCTCGCGCTCCACCGCGCGGACAAGGATGCCGACGGCTTCGAGGGTTTCGCGGTCGAGGGTGCCGTGAGGCATGGTGAGGCCTGATCCGAAAGGGTTAGGGCCGACACTATCGGCGGGCAAGCGTCCGTATTCAACCCGCTTGTTAACCTTTTGTGCGATGCAGCCGGATCAGCGCCCCACCGCCGCCTCCGGCCGATCCTGCTCCACCGCGCCGCGGCGCTGCAGCCATTCGGCGATCATCCAGCAGAAGGCCGCCCAGGCGGCGCCGACGCTCCAGCCGGCCAGAACGTCGGTCGGCCAATGGACGCCCAGATAGACGCGGCTCGACCCGATGACCAGCGTCAGCAGCATCGCCCAGGTCAGCAGATAGGCCTTGGTTCGCCGGCCCTCGACGAACTGGGACATCAGGGCGCCCAAGGTCAGGTAGACCACGGCCGACTGCATGGCGTGGCCGCTGGGGAAACTGGCGGAGATCACCTGATCGCCGTGCGGCACCAGATCGGGGCGGGCGCGGTCGTACAGCATCTTCAGCAGGGTGCTGAGCGTCCCACCGCCGCCGACCGACACCAGGACCAGCAGCGCCGCCGCCCGCTTGTGCAGCAGAAGCAGGAAACCCAGCGTGGCGACGGTGACGATGGTGAGGATGGTTGTGCTGCCGAGCGAGGTGATGTCGCGCGCCATCCGGGCCAGCCACCAGGGGCCGCCGGGCTGGTCGGGATTCAGCGGATCGCGCAGAGCCAGCAGCAGGCGCTTGTCGAAGGCGCTGGTTTCGCCCTCCATCACCTCGCCGGCCAGTTCGACGAAGCCGAACAGCAGGCCGGCGACCACCGACATGCCGATCAGCATGCCCAGCTGATGCCGGCCGATGCTTGCCCAGAAACCGCCCCGGACGCCGTCTCCAACCCTGTTCCGCCAGCTCACCGGTGCCCTCCGCCTCTGTTTCCCGTTCAGGCGGGAGAGAGCAGCCGCACCGGTGAACCGGCCGTCCAGGCCAGGATGTCCTCCAGCGCGTCGCGGTAGAACACCGCGTAATTCTCCCGCGTCACGTAGCCCAGATGGGGCGTCGGCACCGTGTTGGGAAGGTCAAGCCAAAGGCTGTTTTCGGGCAGGGGTGCGCGTCGAGGATGGCGACGCGCATGGAGCCCGGCCCTTTACTTGGTGAAGTAGGGCGCCAGGTTGGCGCGGATGCGGTCGAGAATCGGAACGGCGGTCGCCGGCAGCTCGAACGGGCGGCCGGTGATGGTCTCGCCGGCTTCGATGTAGACGCGGGCCGCTTCCAGAACCACGTCGCCGGGGATTTCCGGCACGTCCTGGGTGTAGGGATCGCAGCGGGCGACCACCCAGTTGCGGACGAAGTCCTTGTCGAAGCTCTCCGGCTTCTCGCCGGCCTCGAACCGCTCCTGATAGCTGGCGGCGAACCAGTAGCGCGAGCTGTCGGGGGTGTGGATCTCGTCGGCCAGCAGGATGTTGCCGTCCTCGTCGAAGCCGAACTCATACTTGGTGTCGACCAGGATCAGGCCGCGGTCCGCCGCCATCTTCTGGCCGCGGGCGAACAGGGCCAGCGCCTTGTCCGACACCTCGTCCCACTGGGCGCGGGTCAGCAGGTTGCGCTCCACGATCTCGGTCGCGGTCAGCTCCTCGTCATGGCCGGCGTCGAAGGCCTTGGTGGTCGGCGTGATGATGGGGGTGCCCAGCTTCTGGTTCTGGCGCAGACCGTCGGGGAAGATGTGGCCGTACATCTCGCGCCGGCCCTGCTTGTACATCGACCAGATCGAGGTGCCGGTGGTGCCCGCCATGTAATCGCGAACCACGACCTCGACCGGCATGATGGTCAGCCGCTTCGCCACCACGACGTTGGGGTCCGGGTATTCCAGGACGTGGTTGGCGCAGATGTCCTTCGTCGCCTCGAACCAGAAGCGCGCGGTCTGGGTCAGCACCTGCCCCTTGAAGGGAATGGCGGTCAGGGCGCGGTCGAAGGCCGACAGCCGGTCGGTGGTGATCAGGATGCGCCGCCCGTCCGGAAGGTCGTAGTTTTCACGCACCTTGCCGCGGTAATGATTGGGCAGCTCCGCGATGAAGGCGTCGCGAAGAACGTTGGTCAGGTGCGGGGCGAGCAGGGCGGTGTCAACCATGGGATCCTGGTCCGGATGCTGGGGCGGATGCGAGAGGCGCGCATGATACCCCAAAGCCCTGCCGGAGCCAGGACGCTAAATCAAGAGGGAGGATCGCTGTCCGATGCATGACATGAACGTCACGGTGGCGGCGGGCGGGTGCGCCGACGATTATGTCCCCAGGCCCGGAGTCGTCCGCGTCTGGTTCGCCGATCTCACCGCCTTGTCGGCGCACAAGGGTGCGATGCGCGCCCTGCTGTCCGCCGACGAGGTGGAACGCGCCGACCGCTTTCTGATGGAACGGCTGACCGACCGCTTCGTGCTGCGCCGCGGGCTGCTGCGGCTGCTGCTGGGGCGCTGCACCGGCCGCGATCCGGCGGAGCTGGCCTTCGACTACGGCACGCACGGCAAGCCGGCGCTGCCCGGCGGTCCGTCCTTCAACCTCAGCGACAGCGAGGACAGCCTCGCCATCGCGGTGGCGGCGCAGGGACGGATCGGCGTCGACATCGAGCGGCTGCGGCCCATCGAAAGCGCCGACGGCATCGCCGACCGCTTTTTCCACGCGACCGAACGCGCGGCCCTGCAGGCGCTGGGGCCGGAGGGGCGGGACGAGGGCTTCCTGCTGGCCTGGACGCGGAAGGAGGCCTTCATCAAGGCGGCCGGAGTCGGGCTGTCGATGCCGCTCGACCAGTTCGCGGTGGAGGTCACGCCCGGCGTGCCGCCGGCCCTGCTGGAGATCGGCGAGGGGCTGCGGGGGGACGTCGGGCTTCCGGCGGACTGGAGCCTGTTCGACCGCCGGGTGCTGCCGGGCACCGTCGCTGCCATCGCGGCGCATGGGACGGGATGGGCGGTTGAGACGCGGGTGGTGGATGCGGAGTTCGTGGGGTAGGAAAACGCCCTCTCCCGTCCCGGGAGAGGGAGGGGACCCGCCGAAGGTGGGGAGGGTGAGGGGTGATCCAAGGAACCGGAAGCGCATGGTTCCTCGCACTACCCCTCACCCTTCCCATGCTCCGCATGGGCCCCTTCCCTCTCCCGGGGCGGGCGGGAGAGGGAGATTCACTCCCCGCCGGCCAGCGTGCCGGTCAGGCGGTTGCGGATGGCGGAGACGGCGCATTCCAGGGGGCGGTCGTCGTCGGGGCGCGGGGCCTTGTCCATCACGTCGGGGCACATGTCCTGCGCCATCCACACCTGCGGCTTGGGCGGGACCGGAGCGTTGGCGTCGCAGGTGGCGGGGTCGGGGTGGGTTTCCTCGGTGTTGCCGTGGGTCGGCTTGACCTCCAGGTTCGGCGAGACGCCGAAGCAGTCCACCAGAGCCCCCGACGGGCGGTAGTAGCGGGCGGTGGTCAGGCGGATGCCGGTGTCGACGCTGAGCGAGGAGATCGTCTGCACCGACCCCTTGCCGTAGGAGCGCGAGCCGAACAGCAGCGCGCGGTGATGGTCCTGCAGGGCGCCGGCCACGATCTCCGATGCCGAGGCCGAGCCGCTGTTGATCAGCACCACCACCGGCAGCCCGGCCAGCAGGTCGCCCGAGGTGCCGCGGTAGGAGCGGGATTCCTCCGGGTCGCGGCCGCGGACGGAGACGATGTCCACCGTCTCCAGGAAGCGGTCGGCCACCTGCACCGCCTGCTCCAGCAGGCCGCCGGGGTTGTTGCGCAGGTCGATGACGGCTCCGGTCAGCCGGCCCTTCGCCTGCCGGCGCATGTCCTCCACCGCCGCGTCCAGCGCCGAGGAGGTCGACTGGTTGAAGGTGGCGATGCGGATATAGGCGACGTTGCCCTCCAGCCGGTAACGGACGGGCTGGATCTTGACGATGGCGCGGGTCAGCGAGACGCGGGTGTTGGCGTCGGTCGCCGGCGGGCGGCGGATCGACAGGGCGACCGAGCTGCCGACGGGGCCGCGCATGCGGGCGACGGCATCGTGCAGGTTCAGCCCCTTGACCGCCACGTCGTCGATGCGGGCGATCAGGTCGCCGCTGCGCAGGCCGGCGCGGGCGGCGGGCGAGCCATCGATGGGGGACACGACCTTGATCAGGCCGCTTTCCTCGTCCATCGTCACCTCGATGCCGAGCCCGCCGAACTCGCCCTGCGTCTGTTCGCGCAGGTAGCGGTAGCGTTCGCTGTCGAGGAAGCTGGAATAGGGATCGAGCGAGCCCAGCATGCTGTCCAGCGCCGCTTCGGTCAGCATGCGGTCGCTGGCGCGCGGGTTCTCCGCCTTCTTCTTCTTCAGCCCGTCTTCCGCCTTGTCGACCAGAACCTGCGGATCGAAGGGCTTCACATGCTCCGTCAAAACGCGGCGCATGGCGTCGGAGAAGAGGACATAGTTGCGGTCGGAGGCGGACAGCGACCCATAGCCGCGGATCTTTGCGAAATCGGTGCGGTATCGGTCGAGCGCCGCGACGGTGTCGGCACGGCTGGTCGGCGCCACGGCGCAGGCGGGCCCGATCGCCACCATCATCAGCAGCAAGGCAGCCAGCAGCTTCGCCATTCTAGGCCCCTCTTGACTGGCCGGTCCGGCCGGCGGTCTTACGCTCATCGTTCACTTATACCAGGGTTTCGCCGGTTGGCCCGACCCTAGCACGTCGTTCCGCCATTCTCAAAGTCCACCCCGGATTCGGCAAGAGTGTCATGCAATAGGGACGGCGGCAGGGGATCGGTTCCTGCGCAGGCTGCTTCGCACGGGCATAAGGTCTTCTGCCGGACATGGTGTCCGCAAACGGCAATGTCGCGCGCCCCGATGGGACGCGCGACCGGTGTGAAGGGATGAGTGCTTTCGGAAGGGTGGGAGTGAGGATGCTCAGTAGGCGCCGCTGCCCTTCACCACCACCCGCACGGTGCGCAGCATGATGCCGATGTCGGTCCAGAAGCTCCAACCCACCACATAGGCGGTGTCGAGCTGGACCCGCCGCACGTAATCGACGTCGCTGCGGCCGCTGACCTGCCACAGCCCGGTCAGGCCGGGGCGGCAGCGGGTGTAGAAGGGGAAGCAGGCGCGGTAATAGGGGACCTCGTCGTCGATGATCGGGCGGGGACCGACCAGGCTCATGTCGCCGCGCAGGACGTTGATCAGCTGCGGCAGCTCGTCCAGGCTCGACTTGCGCAGGAAGCGGCCGACCGGGGTGATGCGCGGGTCGTTGCGCAGCTTGCGCGTCGCCAGCCATTCGCTGCGCGCCGTCTCGTCGGTGGCGAGCAGCCGCTCCAGCACCTCGGCGGAGTTCACCACCATGGAACGGAACTTCAGGCAGGTGAAGGGTCGCCCGTCGGCGCCGACGCGCCGGTGGCCGAACACCGCCGGGCCGCCGTCACGCGCCACCATCCAGGCCAGAAGCAGCATCAGCGGCCCGAACAGCGCGAGCAGCCCCAGCGAGCCGACGATGTCGAAGGCCCGCTTCACCCGGTGCCTGTGCAGGGGTGGGCAACCGGGCAGCCGGTCCATCGCCTGCATCGCCGACCGGGTGCCGGCCATGCGGCCGGGGTCCAGGCGAGGTGCGCCCAGAAGAGCGATGTTGGACAACGCCATAATATTCTCTCGTCGCTGAACGTCTCTGGTCAGGGCATAGGACCATCCGAGAGAGGCAACGGCCAGCGCGCGAAAGGGGTCCTGCCGAAAAGACAGGACTTTTGGAAAGGGTGAGTTAGCCCGCCGGTACGGGTCAGCAGATCCGGGGAAGCTGTTCTCCGGTCAGCCAATCCACGATCCGGCGGCCGCCGAAGCGGGTCTCCATCTGAACGAAGTGGTGGGGGTCTTCCACCACGCATCCGATGCAGGCGGCATCCCGTCCCAGCGGGTGGTCGCGCATGGCGGCGAGCATCCGGTCGCACTCCTCCGCCGCGCAGATCGCGATCAGCTTACCTTCGTTGGCGGCATAGAGCGGGTCCAGCCCCAACAATTCACAGGCCGCCGTCACCTGCGCCCGAACGGGGATGTCGGATTCGCGCAGCCGCATGCCGACACCGGACTGGTGGGCGATCTCGTTCAGCGTCGTCGCCAGCCCGCCGCGGGTGGGATCGCGCAGCACATGGACGTCGGGCACCGCCGCCACCATTGCCGCGACCAGACCGTTCAGCGCCGCGCTGTCGGACAGGATCGCCGTTTCGAAGCCCAGGTTGTCGCGGGTCGACATGATGGCGACGCCATGGTCGCCCATGGTGCCGCTGACCAGGATGACGTCGCCCGGCCGCGCCCGGTCGCCCGACGGGGCGACGCCCGGCGGCACCATGCCGATGCCGGTGGTGGTGATGAAGATGCCGTCGCCCTTGCCGCGCTCCACCACCTTGGTGTCGCCGGACACGATGGCGACCCCGGCCTCGCGCGCTGCGGCGGCCATGCTGTCGACCACCCGCTTCAGGTCGGCGAGCGGGAAGCCCTCTTCGATGATGAAGCCGGCGGTCAGGTGCAGCGGCACGGCGCCGGCCATGGCGACGTCGTTCACCGTGCCGTGGACGGCCAGCGAGCCGATGTCGCCGCCGGGGAAGAACAGCGGCGAGACGACGAAGCCGTCGGTCGTCATCACCATCCGTCCGCCCGGCACGTCGAAGGCGGCCTGATCGTTGCCCTGGTCGAGATACGGGTTGGCGAAGGCGGCGGCGAACAGCTCGCGCACCAGCTGCGCCATCGCCTTTCCGCCCGACCCGTGGGTCATGTCCACCGCCCCGCGGGCGATGTCGAGCTTGCGGGTGAAGAGGCGGCGGTCGGTCATGGCGGGTGGTCCGGGTGGTCGGCGGGTGCGTGTGGGGGAGGCGTCAGGCCGCGGCTTCGGCTTCCGCGACCTCGGCCAGCAGGGCGAGCGTCCGCTCGGCTTCCTCGGCGTCGAGGCGGGACAGGGCGTAGCCGACATGGACGATCACGTAATCGCCGACGGCGACATCCTCCACCAGCTCCAGCGAGCAGGTGGAGGTGACGCCGCCCAGGCTGACGGTGGCGCGGTCGTCGGGCAGCAGGGCGGTGACCAGGGCGGGGACGGCAAGGCACATGGCGGCGGTCCTTCGGCTCAGACGACAGCGGAAGCGGTGTGGGAGGCGCGGGCCTCCGCCAGCCCGTCGGCGATCCAGTCGTACCACTCCTCCAGCCCCTGGCCGGTGGTGGCCGACAGCTGGATCACCGCCAGCGACGGGTTCAGGCGCTGGGCATAGCCGATCATCCGCTCCACATCGAAGGTCAGGTGGGGCAGCAGGTCGATCTTGTTGACCACCAACAGGTCGGCGCGGACGAACATGTCCGGGTATTTCAGGGGCTTGTCCTCCCCCTCCGTCACCGAGAGGACGACGACGCGGTGGGTCTCGCCCAGGTCGAAGCCGGCGGGGCAGACCAGATTGCCGACATTCTCGACGAACAGCACGCCGTCCTCGGCGAATCCGCCCTCGGCGGCCAGCTTGTCGGCGGCCTGCGCCACCATGGAGGCGTCGAGGTGGCAGCCCTTGCCGGTGTTGACCTGCACCGCCGGGGTGCCGGTGGCGCGGATGCGGTCGGCGTCGAAGCTGGTCTGCTGGTCGCCCTCGATCACCGCAACGGGGAAGCGGCCCTTCAGGTCGGTCAGGCTGCGGGTCAGCAGGGTCGTCTTGCCCGAACCAGGGCTGGACATCAGGTTCAGCACGAACACCCCGCGCTCGGCGAAGCGGCGGCGGTTGACGGCGGCCAGCCCATCGTTTTTCGCCAGGATGTCGCGTTCGATGGTGATCAGCCGCGGCTGGTTCAGCGCGGCGCCGCCGTCGATGGCGTCGGGGCGGTCGGGACGGTGGTGCGCGTGGACGTGATCATGGTCGCCATGGTCGTGGTCATGGTCATGGTGCGCGTGACCGGTGTGGCTGTGGCGGAACACCGTGCCGTCGGGGGCGACATGCTCGTGGGTGTCGTCGTGATGGTGGTGGGCATGGCCGTGCCCACCATCATGGCCGTGCCCCCCGTCATGGCCGTGCCCATCGCCGTGGCGGTGTCGGTAGACCTTGCCGTCAGGGCCGATATGCTCATGCTCCGCATCGGTGGCCTTGCCGTCGATCCGGGTTTCGCCTTCTCCGCAACCGCAAACCGTGCACATCACGCGCTCTCCCACTCTTCGATCCGCAAAGCGACCGTTTCATCCGTTCGGCAACCCATCATCGGACGGCCCGGCCGCTTCGGCAAGAGATCGTCATTCGTGTACCTCTATGCCGCAGGCGACGCAGGGGTCGAGCATCGCGACCAGCAGCCGCGCCCGCTCCGCCGCATCGTCGCGGCCGCTCACCTCGGCACCGGCCAGTCCGCGGGCCAGCGGGCCGTTGGCGGCGAAGTTCCAGTCGGTCGGGGCCACCATGCGGGCATCGGCGATCCGCCCGGCCTCGTCCAGCCGCAGCCAATGGGCCAGCCGCCCGCGCGCCGTCTCCGCCACGCCGCAGCCCGTGCCCGGCGCCGGACCTGACGCCGTCGCCGGATCGGCTGGGCGCAGATCGGCGATGGCCGCCTCCATCCGCCGCGGCAACTCCGCCAGATCGGCGAGCCGCGCCGCGAACAGCCGGGCCAGCCCGTCGCCGAAGCGCTCCGTCACCGAAACCACCAGCGGATGCGCCGCCTGACGTTCCAGCGGGCCGGTCAGCGCCGGGCCGCCTTCGTACTGCGGCCGGGTGGCAAAGGACGGGTCGCCGGCAAGAGCCGCGGCGAACCAGTCCGGCGCGCGTTGGCTCAGCAGCGGCACGCCGCCCGTTCCCCAGCCGGCCAGATCGGGGTTCAGCAGCCGGGCGGCCAGACGCGCCGCATCGCTGGCGCTACGTCCGGCCCAGCGGGCGAGCTCGTCGGCATCCCGCGGCGGCGGTCCGGCGAAGACCTCCGCCGCCAGCCAGCCATTCATCCGGTCCAGCGCGCCGCGCAGGGCCGCCGCGTCGGGCCGCAGGACACCGCCCCCCGGCCGCAGCCCGTCCTTGGCCGGATAGAGCGCCGGCATGACCGCGGACACTGTCTGGCGCAGGGTACGCAGGGCAGCCGGCCGGGGAGGGGCGCCAAGGCGCGCCGGCCATTCGACCACCGCCTGCCAGCCATGGCTGTCCAGGGCCTCCGCGTCGGTCAGCAGGCGGCGCGCGGTCTCCTGCGCGGCCGCGTCGATCCCCCCCGCGTCCATCCCAAGCGCCGCTTCGCAGGCGCGGGCGACGGCCAGCCCTTGAGCGGTGCCGCACAGGCTGAACAGCAGGGGCGCCAGCCGCACCGCCTCCTCCGCCCGGCGGCCGACCAGGGCGGCGGCGGCGCGCGGGCGGCGGGCGGCGACCTCGGCCCGGCCGATGGTGTCGGCGCCCGTCTTGCCGGCGCCCGTTTTGCCGTCGAGCCCCAGCCGGACGGATACCGATCCCTCTGCGGGAGATGTGGCTGCGGTCATGGTGAAGTCCTGGGGCGGCGGCGGGTCCATCCTGACGGAACCGGGTGGCAACTCATTGACCTGCGTCAAAATACGTAGATCCGGCGGGGCGGAAACCGTCTCTCGGCCATGGCCGAGATGGCGCTTTCTGGCTACACTTCACCCCGACCGCGCCCTGCGACCCGGTTCTCCATGCGTCGGGGGGGAGAGAGCCGTGGCGGGCGCGACACGACATCAGAGGATGCTTGTCCATGAAACGTTTCCGTCTCGCTTCGGCCGTCCTGCTGGCCGGGCTGGTGCTGCCCGCCGTCGCCGACGCCCACACCTTCGGTGCCCATGATGCCGGCTTCGTCCACGGCTTCCTGCATCCGGTCGGCGGCTGGGACCATCTGCTGGCGATGGTGGCGGTCGGGCTGTGGGCGGCGCAGCGCGGCGGCGCGGCGCTCTGGGCGCTGCCGGCGGCCTTCGTCACCGCCATGATCGGCGGCGGCCTGCTGGGCATGGCCGGCATCGGCCTGCCGGCGGTGGAACTGGGGATCGCCGGCTCGGTCGTCGCGCTGGGCGCCCTGGTCGCCGCGCAGTCGCGCCTGTCCCTGCCGGTGTCGCTGGCGGCGGTCACCCTGTTCGCGCTGTTCCACGGGCATGCCCACGGGGCCGAGATGCCGGAGGCGGCGCAGCCGCTGCTCTACGGCCTGGGCTTCGCGCTCGCCACCGCCCTGCTGCATGGGGCCGGCGTCGCCGTGGCCCTGTCGCTGCGCGGTGTCGCCCGCGAAGGCAAGGGCGGGCTCGTGCTGCGCGGCCTGGGTGCCGCCATCGGGCTGGGCGGCGTGGCGCTGGTCACGCTGGCCTGATCCCAGGCCGCGGACTCCCTGGTTCAAGGACGGGTCATAAGGACGGGGCCGGGAGGGAGACCTCCCGGCCCTTTGCCTGTGCAGGTCAGGCCGGAACAATCGCCTCCCCCTGGTGTTGCAAGCCGGCAGCCCCCACAGGAGACGTCCGGCATGACCAACCACAACGACGCCATTCCGTCCGCCGCTCCGTCTGCGTCGGTTCCCTCCGACCGCGAGGCCGCTGCCGGGGCCACGACAGCGACGCAGAACCGGCGGCCCGAAGAGATCGAACACGAGATCGAGTCGATCCGCGCCCGCATGGACTCGGTGATCGACGAGATCGAATTCCGCCTGTCGCCCGGCCAGATGTCGGGCGGGGTGGTGCAGGTGGTGCGTGACGTCATCCAGGGCGGCGGCGACGGCATGTCCGGCCGGATCGCCCGTGCCGTCCGCGCCAACCCGATCCCCGTGGCGCTGATGGGCGTCGGCGCCCTCTGGCTTGCCTGGGCGGTCGCCCGCACGCCGGAGTCCACCACGGAATTCGACGATTACGATCCCCGCGGCCGGCAGCTGGACCCGCGCAGCCGGCATCTGCTGACCGACCTGATCGCCGCCTGCCGCGACGGCTCGGACGCCTTCCGCCGTGCCGACATGAGCATCGCCGATCCGGCCCTGTCCTCCCGGCTGGAGGCTCTGGCCGACCAGCTCGACCGCAGCGCCATGGCGCTGGACGCCGAACTGCGCAACGGCGGCGGCTGGATCGAGACCGCGGAGGACGGCGGACGGGTCTGGTCGCCCCTGCATGGTCTGGCGGAGGCGAGCGCGCGCAGCGTGGTGGCGGGCGTCGGCGGAACGGCCGGGCGGGGCGACCTGCTGGCGCGGCTGGAAAGCGGGCTGGACGGTACGCTGGCCCTGTTCCGCGATGCCCTGCGCGATGCGCCGGACGATCATCTGCAGGTCGTCATCGGCGCCCAGTTCCATGCCGTGGAGACCGCCCGCCACAGCGTCGGCGCGCTGCGCGAAGCCGTGGTCTGAGGGGACGGATCATGCTGGGGTTGAGCCGCCGCCATTACTACGAGCACCGGAACCGTGCGAACGCGCACCATGCGGCCGGGCGCGCCGCCAATGACGCGCACGGCGGAAGCCGGGGCGGGGGCGGGCGGTCGGCGGAAAGCCCGGCCGACATTCCCGCGAAGGGATGGAAGGACATCCTGCTGCGGGTGTGGGACGAGCAGAGCAAGGACAACGTGTCGATGCTGGCGGCGGGCGTGGCCTATTACGGGCTGCTCGCCATCTTCCCGGCCGTCGCGGCGCTGGTCTCCATCTACGGCCTCGTCGCCGACCCGGCGCTGATCGAGAACCAGCTGAGCCAGATGGGCGGGCTGCTGCCGCCGGAAGCCCTGTCCATCGTCAGCGACCAGGCCCGCAAGGTGGTCACCACCCCGTCCCAGGGGCTGGGTTTCGGCCTGATCTTCGGCCTGCTGCTGACCCTGTGGAGCGCGTCGCGCGGCACCAATTCGCTGGTGACGGCGCTCAACATCGCCTATGGCGAGCAGGAGACGCGCGGCATCATACATCTGGCACTGCTGTCGATGGCCCTGACGATCGCCGGCCTGCTGTTCGTCATCGTCGCCATGGTGATGATCGTCGCGGTGCCGGCCGCGATCAACATCATCGGGCTGCAGGACACGCCCATCGGCTGGATCGCCAGCCTCGCCCGCTGGCCGATCCTGGCGGTGGCGATCATCCTGGGGCTCGCCGTCTTCTACCGCTACGCCCCCGACCGGCGGGAACCGCAATGGCGCTGGGTCAGCTGGGGGTCGGCGACGGCCACCCTGGTCTGGCTGCTGGGGTCGCTGGGCTTTTCCATCTATGTCTCGAACTTCGGCAGCTACAACGAGACCTACGGGTCGGTCGGCGCGGTCGTGGTGCTGCTGCTGTGGTTCAACCTGACCTCCTACGTCGTGCTGCTGGGGGCCGAGCTGAACGCGGAGATCGAGCACCAGACCGCCCGCGACACCACCGACCGGGATGGCCGGCCCGCCCGGCCGCTGGGTCAGCGCGACGCCTATGTCGCCGACACGGTGGGCGAACGCAAGGCGGGCTGACCGCGAAAATGCCGCTTGGCAGGGCGGCGGCCACGCGCTATGGTCGCCGTCATGCAACAGGCGCTTTCCATCGCGTCCTCCGGACGCTCCCGATATTTTGGCCGCTGGTTTCGTCCGGCGGCCTAGGAACGCGCATCTGTCGCTCATTCCCGAAGCCGCCCGGACCGACCCGCGGCGGCTTTCGCGTTTGTGACCCCAGCCCCTGATGGGCTGCACATCCTCAAAATCCGAACACGGGCGATCCGGGCGGCCTCATCATCCGCAAGAGAGGTTGTCATGTTCGATTTCGATGTCGTCACCGGCCCCACCCAGCCGCCCCACTGCCCCCTGGCCGACGAGCCGGCCCGCCCGGCCTCCTCCGAGTCGGCCCAGCCGGCGGCGGCCCTGTCCGCCGCCGCCGCCGCGCACACCGCACCGACCCCGGGAATGGAAGGAAAGCCGCGATCCTGAGCCGGGATCGGGCCGCCGATTCCGGCATGCAGGCCCCGCATCCCAGCTTTGGACCAAAAAAATCACGAATCCTGCCTATGTTCCGCCGGCTGTTGTCGTATACTCCCTTAGGGCAGACGTGTCCGGGTGGCGGCGCAGCCGGCCGCACATCAGTGGGTAATCTCGGCGGCATCCAAATCCGTGCGTTCGGGTTTGGGCGTGTTGGTCGGATCGGAAGAAGGATGACGGATCATGGCGGATGATGCTCTCTCAAGCGTCAGCTCTATGGTGTCCAGCCTCAACGCGTCGATCAAGAACGCGGTCGATGCGATCAAGAAGTCGCAGAGCAACCAAGCTGTCGGCGACGTCCAGGAATTTTCCAAGACGGTCAAGAAATCGGCGCTGACCACCACGGCCGGCGCCACCGACATCGGCGTGCTCGCCAAGAACGCCACCCGCCTGAACGTCGCCAGCACGCTGTCGGCGAACGACAAGGTGGATTTCTACAAGTTCAAGGTCACCACCAAGGGTGAGATGACCATGGGTCAGGTCGGCGACGACGGCGTGCGCGTCCAGCTGATGAACCGGCTGGGCCGGGTGTTGGCCGACAGCGACCCGAAGTCCGGCGACGATTATGACTCCTTCAAGAAGCTGCAGGCCGGCAACCTGACGGTCGACAAGGGCGACTACACCCTGCGCGTCACCCGCGACAAGGGCCAGCCGGACAAGGACCCCAAGAACTACGCCATGCAGCTGGTGATGGGGAACTACAGCAAGGACTACGACACCGTGGCCAAGGCGCCGGCCAAGGGCGATACCGGCCTCGCGCTGACCACCGGGCAGCAGGCGACGCTGGACGGGCTGAACAGCGCCATCGGCAGCCTGAACTCGATCCCCACCGGCCAGACCGGCACGCAGAAGCTGATGGGCAGCTTCAACCTCTTCGCCTGAGGCATCGGCACCGGCTGTGCTATGACGGTGCGGAGTTCATCCGCGCCGGAGGCTGACCTTGCCCACCGTGACCCTTCTGAGCCCTGCCGATCACCGCCGCGTTCCCTGGAAGAATGGCGGCGGCGTCACCACCGAACTTGCGGTGGAGCCGGCAACGGACGGCCGATTCCTCTGGCGGGTCAGCATCGCCGATGTCGTCGAACCCGGTCCATTTTCGGCCTTTCCCGGCTATGACCGTCTGATCGCCGTGGTGGAGGGCGACGGCATGCGCCTGTCCGTCGACGGCGCCCCGCCGGTCGAGCGGCGCCGCCTGGACCCCGCCTTCGCCTTTCCCGGCGAAGCGGCGGTGTGGTGCGAGCCGACCGCCGGCCCGATCCGCGACGTGAACCTGATGCTCGCCCGCGCGTCGGCCACCGGCACCCTGTCGCTGCTTACGGGTCTGGCCGGCCAACATGCCGACGGCGATGTGGTGCTCGTCCACGCCCTTGCCGGATGCCTGTCCGTCACGCCCGATGGCGGAGACACCCTGCCGGTTCCCGAAGGACACAGTCTGCTTCTGCGCGACGGCACCGCGCGGGTGGAGGTGCCGGAGGGCGCGGAGGGCGTGTGCGCGGAGGTGCGGCGGCGTTAGGCCTTCGCCGACCGGATCAGCTCCGCATACCAGCGCGCCGAGTCCTTCGGCGTGCGGGCCAGGGTCTGGAAGTCCACATGGACGATGCCGAAGCGTTGGCCATAGCCGCTGCCCCATTCGAAATTGTCCAGCAGCGACCAGACGAAATATCCCTGCACATCGGCACCCTGGGCCATCGCGTCGCGCATCGCGGCGTTGTAGATGGTCAGGTAGTTGATGCGGTGGGGGTCGTGGACGGCGCCGTCGGGGCTGACGGTATCGCTGCCGCCGCAACCGTTCTCCGTCACCACGATGGGCAGGCGGTAGCGGCGCTGGATGGTCAGCAGCTCGTCCCGGAAGGCGTCGGGGAAGATGGCCCAGCCGACGCCGTGGGTCGGCGAATCGGGCGGCGCGTCGCCCCAGCCATAGCCCCAGCTCCGAGCCGGGTCGGCCTTGGCGAAGATCGGGCCGTAGTGGTTCAGCCCGAACCAGTCCACCGGCCGGGCGATGCGCGCCATGTCGCCGGCCTGTACGTAAGGCTCGATGGCGGCGGCGGTCTGCGGCGGATAATGGCCGAGGATCTGCGGGTCGCAGAAGACGAGGTTCCAATGCTCGTCCAGCAGCGACGCTGCGGCGCGGTTCTCCGGCGTGTCGGTCTCGGGAATCACGACCTGGCGGTTGTGGATTGCGCCGATGGAGGCGCCCGGCACCAGATCGCGCAGCACGTCCACCCCGGCGCCGTGGGCGAGGTTGACGTGATGGATGGCGCGCAGATGCTGCGCCCGGTCGACGATTCCCGGCGCCGCCCACGGAATAGCATAGCCGAACAGGGTGAAGACCGAGAACTCGTTGAAGGTGATCCAGCGCTTCACCCGGTCGCCATAGCGCCGGGCGCAGAGCGCGGCATAGTCGGCATACCAGCCGGCGCAGTCGCGGGCCGACCAGCCGCCCATATCCTGCAGCGCCTGCGGCAGGTCCCAGTGATAGAGACACAGCCAGGGCTCGATCCCCGCCTCCAGCAGCCGGTCGATCAGCCGGTCGTAGAAGTCCAGCCCGGCTTCGTTCACCGCCCCCTTGCCACGCGGCAGCACCCGCGGCCAGGACACCGAGAAGCGGTAGGCGTCGACGCCCAACCCCTTCATCAGCGCCACATCCTCCGGCATCCGGTGGTAATGGTCGCAGGCGACGTCGCCGGTGTCGCCGTTCACCACCCCGCCCTGGGTGCGGCAGCGGACATCCCAGATGCTGGCGCCGCGCCCGTCCTCGGCCGCCGCGCCTTCGATCTGGTAGGCGGAGGTGGAGACGCCCCAGACGAATCCGGGCGGATAGGAGGAGGTCGGGTCTGTCATCTCAGGCGGCAATCTGGTTGATGCTGCGGCAGCGGTTCTCGAACTCGTCGGAGATGAACTCGGGGCGCTTGTAATAGCCCTTGATCCAGCTCGCCAACAGGCAAAGCTCCTCCAGCTTCACCAGCTCGTCCAGCGTCCCTTCGGGGAATCGGATGCCGAAGCTTTCGGAGATGTATTCCAGAACCTGTTCGATCTGGTCGATCGACAGCTGGATGTCGGTTTCCAGCGTCGCATTCCGGGTCAGCAGAGCTTCGTCCACCCCGTACTCGTCGCGGATCAGCTTCACGATCCAACGGAACATGTGCATCCAGTTGGATACACCTTCGATCGACTTGCTCATCGCGACGCTCTGTTCGGGTTGCGCGAAAGGGGTAGGCGACAGCGACTGTACCCACGGATCGTTAAAGAATATCGCAGCCTCCATTGCGGTCTCTACCCCGCGCGGCAAAAAACCGCGCGGGATCTGCCACCTGTACGGGCATTTTCCTGCCGCATATGCCCAAGAACTGCGCAGGAGCGTCGGGAGCCCGCCGAACAAGCGGGGGCGGCGATGCGGCACGGCCCATGCATCGCGATGCCGCACAACAGGACAGCGAGGCTTGCGCCATGACACGCGCCACCGACAAGACAGCCGCCCATCCCGTCGACGAGGTGCTGCCGCCCTGGCGGCTGCTGGCGCTGGGTCTGCAGCATGTGCTGGTGATGTATGCCGGGGCCGTCGCGGTGCCGCTGATCATCGGCGGGGCGCTGAAGCTGCCCAAGGACCAGATCGCCATGCTGATCAACGCCGACCTGTTCGCCTGCGGCGTGGTCACGCTGATCCAGGCGGTGGGGTTCTGGCGCTTCGGCATCCGGCTGCCGATCATGATGGGCGTCACCTTTGCCGCCGTCGGGCCGATGGTGGCGATGGCGGCCAACCCGTCGCTGGGGCTCCTGGGGATCTATGGCGCGGTGATCGGATCCGGCATCTTCGCCATGGTGGCGGCGCCGCTGGTCGGCCGGCTGCTGCCTTTGTTCCCCCCGGTGGTGACCGGCAGCGTCATCGCCATCATCGGCATCTCGCTGATGCGGGTCGGGGTGGGCTGGGCCGGCGGCGGGGTGGGCAACCCGCGCTTCGGCGATCCGGCCTTCCTGGGGGTTGCCGCCTTCGTGCTGGCGACGATCCTGGCGCTGATGAAGCATGGCCGCGGATTCGTCCGCAACGTCGCGGTGCTGCTGGGGCTGGTGGCCGGCATGGTGCTGGCGATGGCGCTGGGCATGGTCAATTTCAGCGGTCTGGCCGAGGCACCGTGGGTGGCGCTGGTCCAGCCCTTCCAATTCGGCCTGCCGGTCTTCGACCCCATCGCCATCCTGACCATGTCGCTGGTGATGATCGTGGTGATGATCGAGTCGACCGGCATGTTCCTGGCCGTCGGCGACATGGTCGGCCGCCCGGTGACGCAGGAGGATCTGGTCCGCGGCCTGCGCACCGACGGGCTGGGCACGCTGATCGGCGGCGTCTTCAACACCTTTCCCTACACCTCCTTCTCGCAGAATGTCGGGCTGGTCGGGGTGACCGGCGTGCGCAGCCGCTGGGTCTGCGCGGCTGGCGGGCTGATCCTGCTTCTGCTGGGGCTGCTGCCGAAGCTGGCCCATGTGGTGGCGTCGGTGCCGGCCTTCGTGCTGGGCGGCGCCGGGCTGGTGATGTTCGGCATGGTGGCGGCGACCGGCGTACGGATCCTGTCGCAGGTCGATTACGCCAACCGGCGCGAGAACCTGATCGTCGTGGCGGTCAGCGTCGGCGTCGGGCTGATTCCGCTGGTGTCCGACAAGTTCTTTTCGCAGATGCCGGCCTTCCTGTCGCCGCTGCTGCACAGCGGCATCCTGCTGGGCACCCTGACGGCGGTGGCGCTGAACTGGTACTTCAACGGCCTGGCGACGGGCGCCCGTGCCCGTCACGACGCCGCCGCCGCGGCGCATGGGGTGGAGGCCTAGGGCGTGTCGTCAGTTATGGGATTCCCAGCGGTAGGAATGCGTGATTCATAGAGGGTCGGCTGACGGGAGGGCCGACGAATGCGACGCTATGCTTTGCGCGACGATCAGTGGGAGCGGGTCCAGGATTTTCTGCCGGGGCGGGTAGGCCATGTCGGGGGGACGGCGAAGGACAACCGCCTGTTCGTCGAGGCGGTGCTGTACCGTTACCGGGCTGGCATTCCCTGGCGCGACCTGCCCACCCGGTTCGGGGATTGGAAGAACACCCACCGCCGCTACCGCCGCTGGTGCGAGAGCGGGGTGTTCGAGCGCCTTTTCAAAGCCCTGGCCGAGGACAGCGACAACGAGTACATGATGCTCGACGCGACCATCGTCCGCGCCCACCAGCACAGCGCCGGGGCGCGAAAAAAGGGGGCGCCTGCCAAGCCATCGGCCGATCACGAGGGGGGCTGACGACGAAGATCCATGCCATCGTGGACGCCTTGGGCAACCCGGTGGCGATCTCCCTGACCCCCGGTCAGGCCTCTGACTTCAGCCAAGCCGCCCCTCTGCTCGACGCGGTCGAGCCGCAGGCCCTCATCGCCGACAAGGCCTATGATGGCGACGCCCTGATCGACGCATTGAAGGAGCGCGACATCGTCCCCGTCATCCCGTCCAAGGCTAATCGGCTGATCGCCCGCGATACCGATTTCGCCTTGTACCGCGAACGTAATCTCGTCGAGCGATTCTTCAACAAGCTGAAGGGCTTCCGAGCCATTGCAACTCGATACGACAAGCTTGCCAGCACTTTCTTGGCGGCTGTTTACCTCGTGTCGGCTGTCATCTGGCTCAACTGACGACACGCCCTAGGACTTCCGCAGCAGCAGGTCCTTGCTTGCCAGCAGCGAGCCGCCGGCGATCAGGGCGCAGGACACCCAGATGATCGCCGAATTGGCGGCGAGGCCGAACAGGACCAGCAGCAGGGTCGACAGCAGCGGCGCCAGATAGGACAGCGCCCCCAGCGCCCGGATGTCGCCGTGGCGCACGCCGTAATCCCAGACGAAGAAGGCCGCCCCCACCGGTCCCAGCCCCAACAGCAGCATCGCTCCCCAGCCGGCGGCGGTCTCCGGCCACACCGTCTGTTCCAGCGCCAGATGGCAGAGCAGCGACAGGATCGCGGTGGCGAGGCAGAAGGCGCTGACGGCGTCGGTCGGCGCCTCGCCGATCTGGCCCAGCCGGCGGCGCAGCACCGAATAGCCGGCCCAGGTGACGGCGCTGCCCAGGGCCGCGGCATAGCCCGGCAGATGCGCCGGATCGATGGAAAGCCCGCTCCCCAGGCCGCCGCTTCCGCCGCGGGCGATCAGCAGCGCGGTGCCCGCCAAGCCGGCGACGGCGCCGCCGACATGCCACGCCCGCAGCCGCTCCCCCGGCAGCAATGCCGAGAACAGCACGATCAGCAGCGGCCACAGATAGTTGATCAGGTTGGCTTCCACTGGCGGCGCCGCCTGCAGCGCCATGAAATAGAGGAAGTGGAAGCCGAACAGCCCGCCCACCCCCAGCGCCCAGGCGGCGGGCGGCTGGCGGAAATAGCGCAAGGGGTTGTCGCCGCGCAGCGCCGTCCAGCAACTGCCGACCAGGAAGGCCAGCAGGAAGGAGGTCGCCACCAGCTGGAACGGCGGCACCATCGAGGCCAGCGTCGCCAGCGGGGCCAGTGTCGCCCACAACAGGATGGCGATGAAGCCGACCAGCGTCGCGCGGTTGACGGCACGGCGGTCGGACAGGGCGGGGCGGGCGGCAGTTGAGGCGGGCATGATGCGGATCGGTCGGTTGACGCGGAGGGAGCGACCATAGCCGGTGAACGGCAGACTGTCTTGACCGGGGCTCCGGCCGGGATTGACCGATTCTCCGGCGGAAGGGATCCTATGTGTGCCTGTACGCTACGGGGCTGACGGCGTAGCATGGCCGCTCCAACCCGTTCCCCAGGAGTCCGACGGCGTGGCGTCCCCGCATCGGCCGAGCGTCAGCACCCGCAGTTACGACGGGTTCGAGCGGCGGCACGCGCATGAGCATCACCAGATCGTCCTGCCCATCGCCGGGACCCTCGACATGGAGGTCGGCGGCGCTTGCGGGCGGGTGGGCGACGGGCGCGGTGTGCTGGTGGCGGACGGGATGCCGCACAGCTTCCGCAGCGCCGGGACCAACCGCTTCGTCGTGCTGGACGTGCCGGCCGGCGGGCTGGTGCCGGAGGCCGCGGTACAGGCTTGCGACGCCTTCTTCGCCATCGACACGGCGCTGGATGGATTGGTGCGCTATCTGGCGGCGGAGGCGTCCGACCGGCCGCTCGATCCGGTGCTGGCTCATCATGCGGCCGGGCTGCTGCTGCGCGCCCTGGAAGCGCGCCGTCCCACCCCCGCCGCGCCGGACGATCCGGTGGAGCGGGCCCTGGCCCTGATGGCGGAACGCTGCGAGGAGCCGTTGACGGTGGCTGACCTGGCCGCCGCGGTCGGGCTGGCGCCCAGCCGATTCCATGAGCGCTTCCGGGCGCAGACCGGCACCACCCCGGCCCGCCGGCTGGCCGAGCTGCGGCTGGACCGGGCGGAGGCGCTGCTTCGCGCCGGAGATCTGCCCTTGGCGGACGTGGCATTGTCGGTGGGCTTCTCCGACCAGAGCGCCCTGACCCGCAGCCTGCGCCGCCGCCGCGGCACCACGCCGGGGGCGTTGCGGAACCGACTCTAGACCGCGGCGCGCGCCGCCTCGACGATCACCGCCGCAACGGCGTCCGGGTGCGACAGGTGGGGGGCGTGGCCGCTCTCGACCTCGACGGTGCGGGCGCCGATGCGCCCGGCGGTGGCGCGCAGGAAGTCCGGCGGCAGCATGCGGTCCTGGGTGGCGACGATGTACCAGGCGGGCTTTGCCTTCCAGGCGGCGGCGGAAACCCTGGTGGCGAAGCAGGCGGCTGCCACCGGCCCCTGGGTTGCGGCCAGCAGGGCGGCCTCTTCCGGTGCCAGATCCTGGGCGAAGTTGCGGGCCATGCCTTCCGGTGTCAGGGTGAGGAAACGGCCCTTGTCGACCGAGACGCCGGACAGGCCGGCCGATGGCGGGAAGGGCTTCAGCGTATCGTTCGGCGATTGCCCGGCATCGGGGGCGAAGGCGGCGACATAGACCAGCGCCTTCACCCGCTCCTGATCGCCGATCTGGGTGATGACCGCCCCGCCCCAGGAATGGCCGACCAGCAGCACCGGCCCCTTCGTCCGGTCGATGGCGCGCTGGACATGGGCGACATCGTCGTCGAGCGACACCAGCGGGTTCTGCACCGCGACCGCCGCCAGCCCCTCCGCCTGCAGGCGGGGGATCACCCGGTTCCAGCTGGAGCCGTCGGCGAAGGCGCCGTGAACGAGGATGATGGTCGGGGTGGAACTCATGGGTCGTTTCTCCCGCTGGCGGTCGGACCCACCAGGGAGAGCATGCGGCCTGCGGCGGCGTCCAGCCGGGGCGGGGGAGTTTTCCTCTTGATGGAATTCCTCTTGCCGGAAATCCGGGCCGTTACTCGGCCGGCTGACGGGCGGTGCGGCGGCCGAAGGTGGCAACGCGATAGGCGTACCAGAGGGCGATGCCCACCGCGACGATGTTCGACACCGGGTTCAGCCAGCCGGCGACCTGCTGGTAGCGGTCCTCCAGCAGATAGCCGGCGGTGGCGAGGAAGGTCGTCCAGATTACGGTGCCGAGGGTGGTGTAGAGAAGGAAGGGAGTCAGTGCCATTCCGGAGACGCCGGCGGGGATCGAGATCAGCGTGCGCACCGCCGGAATCATCCGGCCGATCAGCACAGCCCGCCCGCCATGCTCGCGGAAATGGGCGCTCGCCCGGTCCACTTCGTCGGGGGCGATGGTCAGCCAGCGGCCATGGCGTTCCGCCCAGTGCTTCAGCCGGTCGCTGCCGACCCAGCGGCCGATGACGTACCAGAACAGCGCGCCCGCCAGCGCGCCGGCCGTGCCGGCGGCGACCACCAGGGGCAGGCTCATGTCCCCTCGCGCGGCGGTGAAGCCGGCCAGCGGCAGGATCAGCTCCGATGGAATGGGCGGAAACAGGTTCTCCGCGAACATCAGCAGCGCCACGCCGAGATAACCGGTCTGCTCCACCATCCTCACGATCCAGTCGAACACACCCATCCTCCTGTGTCTGCCCGACCGGAGAACACCGGACGGGCCGATTGGTTGCGCCGGGGGGACTCGCAGTCGCCGCCCGCCCGGCATATGTTCCCCTAGATGATGGTTCCCGGTGCGGATTGAAGAGAGACGGAATGGCGACGATCAAGCTCGACCGGCATGAGAAGGGAATTCTGGCGGCCCTGCAGGAGAATGCCCGCCTGACCATGCAGGAGTTGGGCGATACGGTCGGACTGTCTGCCTCCCCCTGCTGGCGCCGGGTGCGGTCGATGGAGGATATCGGCGTCATCCGCCGCTACACGGTTCAGCTCGACCCGCGCAAGCTGGGGCTCGGCGAATGCGTCTTCGCCCATGTCACGCTGGAGCGCCACAAGGAGAATGCGGTCGAACAGTTCGAGACCGCCATCGCCGGCATGCCGCAGGTGCTGGAATGCTTCGCCGTCACCGGCGACGCCGACTATCTGCTGCGCATCGTCGTGCCGACCACCGAGGATTACGGCCGCTTTCTCAGCGAACGCATCTTCTCCATCCCCGCGGTGTCGCACGTCAAATCGAGCGTGACCCTGAAGGAGGTCAAGTTCGAGACCCGGCTGCCGCTGGATCATCTGGAATGATCGAAGCGTCTGCTCCAGTCTGCTGCAAAGCCCCAGCAAGGGCCGGAGCCAGATCGCTGCCGCCCACCACCGTCACGCGCTCCAGCCCCAGCCAGCCGGCCATCCGGCGCAGTTCCGCCGCCAGGGGCGGGGCGACGGCCTCGGGGCTGGCGTGGGGTTCGGTGTGGGCGGCCTGGACCAGCAGGGTGCAGGCCTTGCGGTCGGATTTCAGGTCGACGCGGGCGGCGATGCGCTCGTCCATCAGGAAGGGCAGCACGTAATAGCCATGCTCCCGCTTGTGGGCGGGGGTGTAGATCTCCAGCCGGATGCGGGCGCCGAACAGGCGTTCGGTGCGCTGCCGTTCCCAGATCAGCGAGTCGAAGGGGGAGAGCAGGGCGCGGGCCGGAGCCTTGCGGGGAATGCGCAGGTCGGGGGTGACGTAGGCGGTGCGCTCCCAGCCCTCCACCGTCACCGGCAGCAGTTCCCCGGCCTCCACCAGCTCGGCGATGCGCAGGCGGGTGTCGGCGACCTCCAGCCGGTGGTAATCGCGAAGGTCCCGTTCGGTCGCCACGCCATGGGCACGGGCGGCGATGCGCAGCAGGGCGCGCTGGGCCTCGGCCTCCTCCGGCGTCGGGGTGTCGAGCACGGCGGCAGGCAGCACCCGCTCCGGCAAATCGTAGAGCCGTTCGAAGCCGCGCCGTCCGGCGGTGGTGACCAGACCGGCCCAGAACAGGTATTCCAGTGCCCGCTTGCCGTCGCTCCACCCCCACCAGCCGCCGGCCCCGCGCCCGGCCCCGCTGAGTTCCGAAGCCCCCATCGGTCCGCACGCCGCAACCTCCGCCAGGACGGAGTCGATGTAGGAGCGGCGCTCGACGGCGAAGCGGGCGAGTTCACCATAGATGCCCTCGCCGCGCTCGGCCCGCGCCATGCGCCAGCGGAACAGCGGCTGCTGCTCCACCGGGATCAGCGAGGCTTCGTGGCCCCAATATTCGAACAGCGCCCGGCGCTTGCCGCCATAGGCCAGCCGGTCGAGCAGTGCCGCTTCATACGGCCCCAGCCGCGAGAAGAGCGGCAGGTAATGGGAGCGCACCAGCACATTGACGGAATCGATCTGCACCAGCCCCAGCCGGCCGATCAGGCGCCGGGCATGGCGGGATTCGACCGCGGTGGCATCGGAAGCGCCGCTGGCGAAGCCCTGTGCCGCGATGGCGATGCGGCGGGCCTCACGCAGGGACAGGCTGTCGAAACGGGGCATGGGCAGAACGACCGTTTGAAGCCCCTCTCCCCTTGCGGGAGAGGGGTTGGGGTGAGGGGTAAGCATACGTACGGCACTGGCACAGAACAGGTTTCCGGCCGGTATGCACCGGCGCCACCCTCACCCCAACCCCTCTCCCATCGAGGGAGACGGGCTTCAAACGGGCGCTCCGCAGGCAGGGAACCCTGGGAGGGTGGGGGACGAGCTTGCGAATGCGTTTGATTTTCGTCAAGGCAGGGGTGGGGTTCCGGGCTCACGCTGGCGGCCGATCCTGCACCGCAGCACCCGTTTTGGGGAGTCCCCGTTCATGTCCTCACCCAGTCTTGCCGGCCGCGACGACGGCCCCGCGATCCCGATCCTGTTCCAATATGGTTTCCGCTTCTTCTTCCTGTTCAGCGGCGTGGCCGCCGTCGGGCTGCTGGCCGCCTGGCTAGGCGTGCTGGCGACCGGGGAATGGCCGCAGCATGCCGCCGGCGCCAGTGCCTGGCATGCGCATGAGATGCTGTTCGGCATGGTGGTGGCCGCCGTCGCCGGCTTCCTGCTGACCGCCGTGCCGAGCTGGACCGGCACCAAGGCGGTGGCCGGCGCGCCGCTGATGGCGCTTGCCGCGCTGTGGATGGCCGGCCGCGTCGCCGTGTTTCCCTGGGCGGGAGTGCCGGAACCGGTGGCGGCGGCGATCGACATCGCTTTCCTGCCGGGGCTGGGCGTGGCGCTCGCCCGGCCGCTGGTCGCCGCCGGCAAGTGGCGCAACAGCGCCTTCCTGATCCTGCTGGGACTGCTGACCACCGCCAACCTGCTGATCCATCTGGAGTGGCTCGGCCTGCTGGACGGCGGGGCGGAGGCCGGATTCGCGCTCGGCCTCGGCATCGTGCTGATGATGGTGACGGTGATCGGCGGGCGCATCCTGCCGGCATTCACCCGCAACGGGCTGGGCCGCGCCGGTCTTGGCGTGCGCTCATGGCCGCTGGTGGAGCGGGCAACCCTCGTCCTGACGCTGGCGCTGATCCCGGCGACGATGGCGGCGCCGGAGTCGGTGGTCACCGGGCTGATCGCGCTTGCCGCCGCCGTGGCCCATACCGCGCGGCTGGCCGGCTGGCAGGGCTGGAAGGCCTGGCGCTCGCCGATCCTGTGGATCCTGCATGTCGGCTATCTGTGGGTGCCGGTGGCGCTGCTGCTGCGCGGGCTGCACGCGCTTGCCGACGTGCCGGCCGCGGTGGGAACCCATGCGCTGACGGTCGGCGCCTTCGCCACGCTGATCCTGGCGGTGATGAGCCGCGCCTCGCTGGGGCATACCGGCCGTCCGCTGGCGGTGTCGCGGCTGACGGTCGCCGCCTATGTGCTGCTGACGGTCGCGGCCGTCGCCCGCACCTTGTCGCCGATGCTGCCGGTGGAGTGGGTGTGGGCGGCGCTGCAATGGTCGGGCTATGGCTGGGTCGCCGCCTTCACCCTGTATCTGGCCGCCTATGCCCCGGTCCTGCTGTCGCCGCGCGTCGACGGCCGTCCGGGTTGATGGTGTGGGGCCTTCAAGCGGCGCCGCGGAAGTAGCGGTCGATGGCGTCGGTCATCTCGACCTCGCGGAAGGGCTTGGTCAGGACGGGGCGGTCCTGATGGCCCTTCGGCAGGCCGGCGGCGCCATGGCCGGTGGTGAAGACGAAGGGGATGCCCTGGGCGCTCAGCGCGTCGGCGACGCTGTCGACGCGCTCCCCGCGTAACGAGACGTCGAGCAGGGCCGCGTCGATCCCCCCCTTGGCGATCAGGTCCAGCGCCTCGGCCACCGTGCCGGCCGGGCCGATGACGCCGACATTCTGGACTTCCAGCGAATCCTCGATGGCCATGGCCACCAGCGGCTCGTCTTCCACGAGCAGGATGCGCAAGGGCTTGGACTGATCGGCTTCCATGGGCATGCGGCTCGCTGATGGTCTGGGCGATGGTCAGGCCGGAGATGGGGACCGAAATCCCATGCGGCAACCGGCGTGAGCTTTTCCGTTCGGCCAACCGCTTGTCCATCCTGACCTTGGTCATCGCCCATTGGGCCATCGCAAGCTGCAACCGGACTATCACCCTAGATCATCGAGCGCCTGTTGGAGGGACGGATAGAGGGCTTCCACCATGGAACCGTCCGGCCGAACCGGCGACGGCAGGACGTCCGCCCCCTCCAGCGCGCGGGACAGCGGCAGGCCGCCGACCTCGACGAAGCCGCCGCGTTCGCCATATTGGCCGACGATCCAGTCCCCGACCGTCGGGTCGCCGTCGAGCGCGTTGTTGTGCGAGATCAGCGCATGGTTGCCGTCGTCGGAACGGCGAAACCAGGCATGGCAGCCGTCGCCCAGATCCATGGGCCGGAAGCCGGCCGCCGTCAGGGGGTCCCGAACCGTCGCGCGCACCGTGTCGGTCCGCAGGCCGGTCGGCCGGTCGAGATCGTCCGCAAGCTCGCTCATGTCGCCTCTCTGATCGTGGTCCTGGATGGACAACGCCGCAGAAAGGCTTTTGTGCCGCGCAGACCTGTCCGAACGTGGAGGGCGGAACCGCCCGTCGGTGCAGGACCGGCCGCCGGCCTACCCGTTCAGATGCTCAATTCAGGCACTCAATTCAGGCGCCCTGGGGCTGGCGGGCGCGCAAAGCGGCCAGCGAGCGGTCGAGCAGGTCGTAGAGCCGGGTCTCCTGCGCCAGGACCGTGGCGGACGGGGCATGTTCCAGCTCCTTCGCCAGACGGCCCAGCGCGGCGGCGCCGAGATTCAGCGAGGTGCCCTTCAGCGTGTGGGCCGTGCGGTTGTGCGGCTCCCCGGCGCGGGCCTGGGCGATCAGCCCGTCGATGGTCTTGCGGCCGTTGTCGGTGAAGCCGTCCAGCGAAGCGCTCCAATCCTCGGCGGTCAGCACCTCCAGCAGGAGGGAGACCTGTTCCTCGTCCAGAAGGCCATCATCCGGGGCGTTGTGGGTGTCGGTCATGGCAGCCTCCGGGGCAGCGGCGTGGTGGGCGGGCGGTGGAGGGGCAGGCGGGGTTGGCACGGTCTTGTCCAGCACCGACGCCATCTCGGCGAAGAGGGCGGCCGGGCGCAAGGGCTTGGTGACGAAACCGTTCATTCCCGCCGACAGGCATTCCGGCCGCGAACTGCCGGAGGCATGGGCGGTCAGCGCCAGGATGGGGACCTGTCCCTTGGGGTTGGCAAGCTCGCGCACCCGGCGGGTGGCGGTCAGCCCGTCCATGCCCGGCATCTGGATGTCCATCAGCACGAGGTCGAAGGGCTGTTCGCGCACCAGGCGCACCGCCTCCCCGCCGCTGGCGGCCAGCGCCACGCTGTGGCCGGCACGCTCCAGGATGCCGCGGACGATGTCGCGGTTGACCTCGATGTCGTCGACCGCCAGCACGCGCAGCGGCGGCAGCGCCGCGACGCGCGCGGCCTCGCCGACGCTCGTGGACTGGGAGGGATCGACCCGGCGCAGGGCCGACGGATCGCCAGGACGGGCGACGATGGTGAAGCGGAAGACGCTGCCCCGGCCGGGCGCGGTGTCGACCTCGATGCCGCCGCCCATCAGCAGGCAGAGGTCGCGGCAGATCGCCAGACCCAGCCCGGTCCCGCCATAGCGCCGGGTGATGGAGCTGTCGGCCTGGGTGAAGCGGTCGAACAGCGTGGGCACCGAGCCGGGGGCGATGCCGATGCCGGTGTCCTCCACCTCGAACTCCAGCCGGAAGGAGTCCGGGTGGCGGCGGGCGACCGGGCCGTCGGGATCGCGGTCCAGCCGGCGCACCCGCACAGAGACATGACCCTCCTCGGTGAATTTCACGGCATTGCCGACCAGATTGAACAGGATCTGGCGCAGGCGGGCCGGGTCGGTGACGATCACCTCCGGCACCGAGGGCATCAGCCGGGCCGACAGCTCCAGCCCCTTGTCGGCGGCGTTGGGGCGCAGCAGCTCCAGGACGCCGTCGATCAGCTGGGGCAGGGCGCAGTCGGCCTCCTCCAGCTCGATGCGGCGGGCCTCCAGCTTCGACAGGTCGAGGATGTCGTCCAGCAGCCGCAGCAGCGTCTCGGCCGACCGGCGGGCGATATCGGCCAGCCGCTTCTCCTCCGCCGGCAATTTCCCGTCGGCCAGCAGGGTCAGGTTGCCGAGCACGCCGTTCATCGGGGTGCGCAGTTCGTGGCTGACGGTCGCCAGGAATTCGGTCTTCGACCGGCTGGCGGCCTCCGCCTTCTCCTTGGCCAGGAGCAGCTGTTCGGCGGCGCGGCGCGGTTCGGTCACGTCGATGCACAGCCACAGCTTGCCGATGGCGGCCCCGGCGGCGTTGCGCACCGGGACATTGTGCCAGCTGGCGATCCGCCCGTCGGTCAGCGTCATCTCGCGCCGCTCGTCGGCATCCACCGCCGACAGCAGGGCGTGATCGGTGTCCAGCGGGGCGTTGCCGGCATTGGCCAGCGTCTCGTCCAGCCGGTGGCCGACCGGCGCGCCGGCAACCGTGAACAGGGCGGAGAAGGCCGGGTTGGCATAGGCGATGCGGCCGTCGCCGCCGACGAACAGCACGCCGAAATCCATCGCCGACAGCAGCGCGGACAGGCGGGCGCGCTCCTGCTCCACGTCGCGGGCGAGCGCCTCCTGCTCGTCCAGCGCCACGGTCAGCTGGTCGACGCGCTCCTTGATGGCGTGCGACATGGTGTTGAAGGCGGCGCCCAGCCGGCCGATGTCGTCGTCACCCTCCGCCAGATCCGGCGGGCTGTAGTCGCCGGCGGCCACCCGTTCGCTGGCCCGCGCCAGCGCCGCCAGATGCCGGGTCAGCCACAGGCCCAGCAGGACCAGCAGTCCGGCCGACAACAGGATCTCCGACAGGGCGATGGCGATGCCCTGGGTCAGCAGGTCGCGCCGCGCCTGGACGATGTGCAGCAGGTCCAGCCCGAACTGCACCGCCCCCAGCCTTTGCCCGGCCAGCGACACCGGCACCGCCACGTCATAGCGGGCGACGCCGTCCTTGCCGTCCAGCGACAGGGACGGATCGGGATCGGGAAGTTTGCGGTCCTGCGGCCAGCCGCTGATCGCCACCAGCTTTCCCTTGCTGTCGCTGACGGCGAGATAGAGCAGCCCGCCGGTCGACCGGCTTTCGTCCAGGATCGCCTGCAGGGTCGCATAGTCGCGCTGGGCCAGCGGAGCCACCAGCGCGGCGTTCAGCACCGGCGCCACCTGATCGGCGTGCAGCCGGGCCTGTTCGGCGAGACTGCCATAGAGCAGGCGCACGCTGTTGGCGACCAGCAGCGTCAGCATGATCGCCTCGACCGCCATCGCGGCGGCCAGCATGCGCCCGCGCAGGGTCTTCCAGGGTGCCAGACGGGTCAGGATCATTTGCCGGCCTTCAGCACGCGCCGCACCTCTTCGGCCATCGGCTCCATCGCCTCCAGCTCTGCGTCGGTGAGCGGACGATAGCCGCCCAGCTGGTTGCTGTCGAAATAGGTCTTTCCCTCATTCGTCGCGCCGAAGGCGAGCAGGGCCTTGCGCAGCGGCTCCGCCAAGGCGGCCTCCTTGCCGTTCAGCATATAGGCGCGGCCGGCCATCGGCGGGCTTTCGGCGATGGTGGCGAGCTGGGCCTGCACCTCCGGCGACAGCTTGGCGAGGTTGGCGAGCGACATGAAGCCGGCCGATGCGTCGCCGGCCAGGATCAGCTGGGCCACGCTGTCGGCGGCGCTGACATAGCGGAGCTGGATGTCGGGCGTAGCCCGGTCGGCCAGCCAGCGCTGACCCCACAGCGTCACCAGCGAGGACGGGCTGAGCCCCAGCACGGTGGTGCCGGCCAACGACTCCGCCGTTCGGTAGGGTCCCTTGGCCGCCGTCACCACCAAGGCGCGGAAGTCCGCCTTGTAGGTCAGCAGCGGCAGATAGCCGGCGTCCTTGCGCAGAAGCTGCGCCTGATGGCCGGTGGTCACGGCGACGTCATAGTCCTGATCGAGCGCGCGGCGGGCGAAGGCGGTGAAGTCGGGTGCCGTCACGATTTCCACCGGCCGGCCGAGCGCCTGTTCCACCGCCCGGCGCACCGGCTGGTACTGTTCGACGATGACGCGGGCGCTGGTGTGCGGGGCGATGCCGATGCGCAGCGCCTGTTCCTCCGCCCGGGCCGGCATGGCCGCCGTCAGGCTGCAGAGGAGGGCGGAACAGAGCGCGAGGATGCCGGCGGACAGGCGCTTGGTCATGGGGATTCGATCCTTGCGAAGTGCAGGCGCGCGAAGGGACGGCTGTGACGACGGCAGCGGCTCGGCCCAGGGTCTGGGCCAAAACATCTAACATCGGATAAATGTCATAGATAGGGACAGGAGCGCGCAGGGCAGGCGATGCGCCCGCTTGTCACGGGCAGGGGCTTTACTGCCGTCATGTCTTTGAAATTTCCGGCAATTCCACTCGCACCATTGTTCCGGTTCCGCGCTGATCCGGAGCCGGCCGGTGGAGCCGGAGCCGGCTCGCAGCCCAGAAAGATCACGGTTTGGTTGCGGATTGGTCCGCTATGTGTCGACGGACATCATCTCCCACCAGGGACTCCGCCGTGCCGGAACGATCCGCCGACCCGCAATCCGCCATTTGCCGTGCCATCCGCCTGTTGCGCGAACACAGCCGCAGCTGCGACAGCGTGGAAACCCGGCGCCTCCTGATCGATACCGAACGCTGGCTGATCTGGATGCTCCGCCGCGAGGAGGGCGAAGAGCTTCCGGTGCCGGGGGATTTGGCGGAGTGAAGTTCCGCGAGCCGGTCCAGAGGCGCATCTGCTTCCATCGCAGGTCTTGCAGCGCCGATCCTCCATCTTTCGCCATTTTTTGAAGCTGTTGGGACAGGAGCGTGGTTTTCCGCACCCGCTCACTCGCCGTAGACTCCCACCCGGAGAGTCCAGTCCCGGACCCTGACCGGAAGGAGCGCGCGTGTGATGGAGCCCATCCTGTGGGAGTGGATCAACGCCCTGGCGCGGTGGCTGCACGTCGTCACCGCCATCGCCTGGATCGGATCGTCCTTCTACTTCATCCATCTCGACGCCTCGCTGCGCCGCCGTGCGGGGGCGCCGGCCGGGACGGCGGGCGATGCCTGGCAGATCCATGGCGGCGGCTTCTACCACATGACCAAATACATGGTCGCCCCGCCGCAGCTGCCGGAGGAGCTGACCTGGTTCAAGTGGGAATCCTACGCGACGTGGCTCAGCGGCTTCTTCCTGATGTGCGTGCTGTATTACCGCGGCGCCGACCTGTTCCTGATCGACCAGGACGTGATGGCGCTCGGTCCCTGGCAGGCGGTGGCGATCAGCGTCGCGGCGCTGGTGGCGGGCTGGGTCGCCTATGACCTGATGTGCAAGTCGCCGCTGGGCCGCAACGACAGGGCGCTCGCGGCCGCCGGTTTCGTGCTGCTGGTGGCGACCGCCTGGGGCATGACGAAGATCTTCAGCGGGCGCGGCGCCATGCTGCAGGTCGGTGCGCTGATGGCGACCATGATGGCCTGCAACGTTTTCATGATCATCATCCCCAACCAGCGCAAAACGGTGGCCGCCCTGCTGCGCGGCGAGACGCCGGATCCGTCGCTGGGCAAGAAGGGAAAGCAACGGTCGCTGCACAACAATTACCTGACCCTGCCGGTCGTCTTCCTGATGCTGTCCAACCATTATCCGCTGGTCAGCTCCACCCGCTACAACTGGGTGATGGTGGCGCTGGTGCTGGTGGTCGGTACGGCGATCCGCCACTTCTTCAACAGCCGCCATGCCGGCAAGCCGACGCCCTGGTGGACCTGGGGGGTTGCCGCCGCCGGAATGCTGGGCTGCGTCTGGCTCAGCACCATGGGGCCCGCCAGCGGCGACACGGCCGCGGCGACGCCGGAGAAGGTCGGCTATGCCCAGGTGGAGGAGATCGTCGCCACCCGCTGCAGCATGTGCCACGCCGCCCAACCGGTGTGGGACGGCATCGCCACCCCGCCGCGCGGCGTGGTGCTGGAAGGCGACGGCATCCGCCGCCATGCCGAGCAGATCCGCCTGCAGGCCGGCTTCAGCAGCGCCATGCCCCCCGCCAACATCACCGGAATCACGCCCCAGGAGCGCGCGGTGTTGGCGGCGTGGTCGGGGGGCATTAAGTAACCCGCTCTCATAGCTTTCTTATCGAACCGGATCCCCATGCCCGACCAGTCAATCACTGCCGCCATCCGCGGACGCCTGCTCAGCTTCCACCGCCCGCCCGCCGGGCCGGGCGATTTCGATGCCGTGCGCCATCACGAGGACGGGCTGCTGCTGGTGGGGGCCGACGGGCGGATTCTGGAGGTCGGGGACTGGGCGGACCTGCGCGGCCGGGTGCCGGAGGGGGTGGCGGTCGACGACCACGGCGGCAAGCTGGTGCTGCCGGGCTTCATCGACACCCACATCCATTTCCCGCAGACCCAGGTGATCGCCTCCTACGGCGCCCAGCTGCTCGACTGGCTGGAAAAATACACCTTCATCGAGGAGCAGCGCTTCGCCGACCCGGTCCACGCCGCCGCCAACGCCGCCTTCTTCATGGACGAGCTTCTGCGCAACGGCACGACCACGGCGGTGGTCTATGGCTCGGTCCATCCGCAGTCGGTCGACGCCCTGTTCACGGAGGCCGAATCCCGCGGCGCCGGGCTGATTGCCGGCAAGGTGATGATGGACCGCCACGCGCCCGCCGCCCTGACCGACACGGCGGAGAGCGGCTACCGCGACGGCAAGGATCTGATCGGCCGCTGGCACGGCAAGGGGAGGCAGCGCTATGCCGTCACCCCGCGCTTCGCCATCACCTCGACCGAAGCGCAGCTGGAGGCGGCGGGCGCGCTGCTGCGCGAGCATCCCGGCGTCCACATGCAGACCCACCTGTCGGAGAACACCGACGAGATCGCCGAGGTGCGCCGCCTGTTCCCCGGCGCCCGCGACTACACCGACGTCTACGACCGCTTCGGGCTGCTGGGTCCGACCTCGCTGTTCGGCCACTGCATCCACCTGTCGGAGGCGGAGATGGGCCGGCTGTCGGAAAGCGGGTCGGTCGCCGTCTTCTGCCCGACCAGCAACCTGTTCATCGGCAGCGGCCTGTTCGACCTCGACGCCCTGTCGATGCCGCAGCGTCCGGTGCGCACCGCCCTCGCCACCGATGTCGGCGGCGGCACCAGCTATTCGATGCTGCGCACGGCGGCGGAGGCCTACAAGGTGCTGCAGCTGCGGCGCCAGAACCTGCCGGCGCTGTCTGCCCTGCACTGGATGACCCGCGGCAATGCCGAGGCGCTGGGCATGGCCGACGAGATCGGCAGCCTGGAGCCCGGCCGCTGGGCCGACCTCGTCGTGCTCGACCCCGCCGCCACGCCGGCTATGCGACATCGCATGAAGGCGGTCGAAGGAAACCTGGAGGAGGAGCTGTTCATCCAGGTGACCCTGGGCGACGACCGGTCGGTGGCCGCCACCTACCTGCGCGGCCGGAATTCGCATCTGCGGCAATCGGGCGCTTGACCCAAGCCCCTAGTCCGGATAGGACTTCCGCCGTCATTGGGGAGTAGCCACCCGCCGGCATTCGGACCGGGCGGGGTTCGCGTCAACAGACTTGGATGGTTCCGGCCTCCGGCCGTTACCGCCATGGCGCGCACGGCGGCCAGCGGGCCGACCCGGCGAGACCAGTGGATCGGGCATCTCCGCGGCCAGCCGGAGTCCGTCCGGTTCCACTGCGTTGTCTGGCCCGGGAATAGCCATGATCGCCACGTCCCTCGCGCTCGCCTTCAGCCTGTCCATGGATTCCTTCGCCGCGGCGCTCGGCCGCGGTGCCTGTTCGCGCCGTGCCGGCCTGCCCGAGGCGGTGCGCGTGGGTGCGGCCTTCGGCGCCTGCCAGTTCGCGATGCCGCTGGTCGGCTGGGGCATCGGCATCGCCTTTGCCAGCCTCGTCGAATCGGTCGATCACTGGATCGCCTTCGGCCTGCTGCTGGCGGTCGGCGGCGCGATGCTGCGCAACGCCATCATGGCCGGCGAGGATGAGGGCGAGGAGGATTGCGGACCGGTGCGCAGCGCGCGCGCGGAATGGCTGGCCCTGCTGACAACCGCCGTCGCCACCAGCATCGACGCCGCCGCCGTGGGGGCGGGTCTGGCGCTGGTCGATGTGGATATGGTAACGACGTCGGCACTGATCGGCGTCGTGACCTTCGCGGTGGCGTTCGGCGGGGTGCTGATCGGGCGCGCCGCCGGCAAGCATCTGGGGCGCTGGGCGGAAATGGCCGGCGGCGTGGTGCTGATCGGGCTGGGTTCCAAGATCCTGCTGGAGCATACGCTGGGGTGAGACGCCGCGACCGATCGCTCATGCGGACTCCCGCTCTGGCCCAAGCACCGACCGACGTCCTGCAACGATGCCTTCAGCCATGACTGCGGATTCGACCGTCACCATCCTTTGGAACGAGGGCACCGTCGGCGAATGGGGCCGGCATTACGCCGCGATCCCACGCTCGACGCTGCCGCAGTGCTTCGGCTATGCGAGCGCGATGGCGAAGACGCACGGCTATGTCCCGCGCCTGGGCCTGATCCATGAGGGGGAGCGTCCGATCGGGCTGGTGCAGGTGCTGCAGCGCCGTGCGCTGAAGCTGTTCCGCCAGACACACATCCATCGCGGCCCGCTGTGGTTCGGCGAGACGCCGACCCCGGATGTCGCCGAGGCCGCGTTCAGGCTGCTGCGGCGCGAATACCCCAACACTCTGTTCAGCCGTGTCAGCTTCCTGCCCGAACTGCCGGCCACGCCGGAGATGGCGGCGGTGATGGAGCGTTGCGGCTTCCGCCGCATCGGCCCCGGTTACCAGACGGTCTGGATCGACCTGTCGCCGAACCTGGAGGCGATCCGCGCCCGCTTCGCCGGTTCATGGCGCAAGGGTTTGAAGGCTGCCGAGTCGGCCGGGCTGGTTCTCGATGTCGATCCGGCGGCGCAGAACCTGCCCTGGCTGGCCCGCCAGGACCAGAAGCAGGCGCAGACCAAGGGATACCGCAGCGCCTCGGGGCCACTGATCGTCCGGCTGCGCAATGCGATGCACAAGGCCGGCGGCGTGCTGATGATCACGGCGCTTGCCGGAAAGGAACCGGCGGCAGCGGCTCTGCTGTTCATCCATGGGCAGGCGGCGACCTACCAGATCGGCTGGTCGAACGAGGCCGGGCGCAAAACCAACGCCATGCGGCTTGTGCTGTGGCGGGCCATCGGGGAGCTGAAGGCGCGCGGCGTCACCACGCTCGATCTCGGTGGCATCAACCCGGACGATGCGCCGGGCGTCACCGAATTCAAGCTCGGCCTGGGCGGGGAGAAGGTGGAGACGGTCGGCCTGTACCGCTGACGGGGGCCGACGCGCTCCCGCACATGCGCCACCCTCACCCCGCCAGCGTCATTCCCATTTCCCAGAAATCCGCCTCCAGGCGGCAGGCCTGCCGGAATACCGTCAGCAGCCGCGGGAAGCGCGCCTCCGTCATCCCGTCGGCCGCCAGCCGGTCCAGAGTCTCCCGCGCCGCCCGCGCCACCTCCTGATAGGCGTCGCCGGCATATTCGGCGATCCAGGCGCGGTAGGGGTTGGCATCGTCCAGCGCACCGGGCAACCCGGCCAACCGCCGGCCGATCTCGGCATAGCCGATGACGCAGGGGCTGAGCGCCACATGCAGATCCAGCAGGTCGCCGCGCAGGCCGGTTTCCAGCACATAGCGGGTGTAGGCCATCGTCGCCTTGGCCTCCGCCGCCTGTTCCAGCTCGGCCGCCGGCAGGCCCCAGCCGGCGCACAGGCCGACATGCAGATCCATCTCGACGTCCAGGATCGCCTTCAGCCCGCCCAGCGACGCCCGCATCTCGCGCAGGTCCCGGCCCTTGTAGATGGCGAGCGCATAGGCACGGGCGAAATGGATCAGGAACAGGTAATCCTGCACCAGATAATGGCGGAAACACGCCTGCGGCAGCGTTCCGTCGCCCATCCCGCGCACGAAGGCGTGGTCGACATAGGCCGTCCAGTCCGGCCGGGACTCGGCGACGAGCCGGTCGAACAGGTCGGGGCGGGAAGCGGGGGCGGTCATGGCTGCGGACTCCGGTGTCTCTGACGAAGGTGGGCGCACAGTCTAGCGATCATTCGCCCGTTTGCAGCAACGCTCCGCGCACCCGCGCCTGACGGAAGGCGTAGAGGAACACCGCCACGCCCGCCGCCATGTAGAGCGCGTTCAGCCCGACCGCCCAAGCCAGATGGTCCCAGCGCAGGGCACCCTCGAACACCAGCGCCCGCATGCCCTCGAACACATGGGCGGACGGCAGGGCCAACGAGACCGGCTGGAGCCACGCCGGCAGGACCGAGACCGGGTAATAGACGGCGCTGACCGGGGCCAGCATGAAGACGACGATCCAGGCCAGCCCCTCCGCCCCCATGCCATAGCGCAGGATCAGCGCCACGATCAGCAGCCCCAGCGACCAGCCCAGCACGATCAGGTTGGCGAAGAAGGCGGCCAGCGGCAGGCCGAGCGCGAAGACCGAATAGCCGAAGAAGGGGATCGCCAGCGCCGCCGCCGGCAGAACGCCGATCAGGGTGCGCAGCAGGCTCATGGTCATCAGCGCCGTCACCCATTCGCCGGGGCGCAAGGGGCTGACGAACAGATGGCCGAGGTTGCGCGACCACATCTCCTCCAGAAAGGAGATGGAGACGCCGAGCTGGCCGCGGAACAGCACGTCCCACAGCAGCACGGCGCTGACCAGCACGCCGGCCCCCTGCGCCACCCAGCCGCTGCCGCCGCCGCTGGATGAGGCCATGAACTGGTTGATGTAGCCCCACAGGATCATCTGCATGGTCGGCCAATAGGCCAGCTCCAGGATGCGCGGCCAGGACCCGCGCAGCAGATACCAGTAGCGCAGCACCATGGCGCCGACCCGGCGCAGCGAGAAGTTGGCCCGCGGGATCGGCTGTGGAGCGGTCGCGTCATTCGGCTGCATCGGCGGCCTCCCCGGCCAGGATCGTTGCGCCGTCGGACGCGCGCGCGATGTCGAGGAACACCTCCTCCAGCGTCTGGCGGCCATAGCGGGCGAGCAGGGCGGAGGGCGCGCCGCGGTCGACGATCCGCCCCTGCCGCATCATCAGCACGCCGTCGCACAGCCTCTCCACCTCCAGCATGTTGTGGGAGGCGAGCAGGATGGTGGCGCCGGTGCGGGCGCGGTAGCGCTCCAGATATGTGCGGATCCAGTCGGCGGTGTCGGGGTCGAGCGAGGCGGTCGGCTCGTCCAGAAGCAGAAGCTCCGGGTCGTTCAGCAGGGCTTTCGCCAGCGCCACGCGGGTTTTCTGCCCCGCCGACAGCCCGCCGGACGGACGATCGAGAAAACGCGTCAGGTCAAGATGCTCGGACAATTCCCGGACGCGCTTTTTGACGCATGTCAAACCGTAGAGGTGGGCATAGACGGTAAGGTTCTCCCGCACCGTCAGCCGATGGGGCAGCTCGACGTAGGGGGAGGAGAAGTTCATGCGCGGAAGCACGGCATGCCGATGGCGCGCCATGTCGACGCCCAGGATCTCCACCGTCCCGGCCGTCGGCAGCAACAGCCCCAGCAGCATCGAGATGGTCGTCGTCTTGCCGGCGCCGTTGCCGCCCAGAAGGCCGGTCACGCTGCCGCGCGGAACGGTGAAGTCGATGGCGTCGACAGCCGTCACCTCCCCGCCGCCGGGCGTGGGGAAGCGCTTGGTCAGCCCGGCCACCCGGATGGCGGGCGGATGCTGTGGGATGGTTCGCTCGGTCATGGGCACAGAATATGGCGGCGGGAGCCGCAACCGCCAGGGGCATGCGGGCGACGGGCATGCAGGCCAGGGGTATCGATCATGATGACGCTCGCCAGCGTATTGCCCGCCCCGGTTCCGGCCGCCGCGCCGCCGCAATGGGCGCAGCCCGACGGCCGCATCACGCTGCGCACGCTGATCCTGATCCGCTGGGTCGCGGTGATCGGGCAGCTGGCGGCGGTCGGATTCGTCAGCCTGGGCCTGGGCTTCCCGCTGCCGTTGGGGCCGGTCCTGGCCGCCGTCAGCGCGTCGGCCCTGCTGAACGTGGTGGCGATGGCGCAGCAGGGTGGCCGGCTGCGGCTGGCCGACCGCGACGCGGCGCTGTATCTCAGCTATGACATGCTGCAGCTGACGCTGCTGCTCTATCTGACCGGCGGCCTGAGCAACCCCTTCGCCATCCTGCTGCTGGCGCCGATGACGGTGGGTGCCGCCATCCTGTCGCGCTACAGCACGGTGCTGCTGACCGGGCTGAACCTGATCTGTCTGACCGCGCTCGCCCTCTGGCACTTTCCGCTGCCGTGGGAGGAGCCGGTGCGCTCGATGGCGCCGCTTTATGCCTTCGGCGTGTGGCTGTCGCTGTCGGTGTCGTCGGTCTTCATCGCCGGCTATGTCTTCCGCGTCGCCGCCGAGGCGCGGCGCTTCGCCGATGCGCTCGCCGCCTCGCAGGTGGCGCTTGCCCGCGAACAGCGGCTCGGTGCCCTGGGCGCGCTCGCCGCCGCCGCCGCGCATGAGCTGGGCTCGCCGCTCGGCACCATCGCCGTGGTGGCGAAGGAGCTGGCGCGCGACCTGCCGCCCGACAGCCCCTATGGCGAGGATGTCGAGCTTCTGCAGAGCCAGGTGATGCGCTGCCGCGAGATCCTTGCCGATCTGGCGCGCAAGCCCGAGGCCGACGGCGGCGACCCGTTCGAACGGCTGCCGCTGACCACGCTGATCGAAGCCGCCGCGGCGCCGCATCGGCTGGGCCATATCGACTTCGTCGTGGAACCCCACCCGGTTGGCGAGGCGGAAGAACCCTTCCTGCGCCGCAGCCCGGAGATCATCCACGGCATCGGCAACTTCATCCAGAACGCCCACCAGTTCGCCCGCCACAAGGTGACGGTCGCCGCCGCCTGGGACGGCCGCGGCGTCACCATCACGGTGATGGACGACGGTCCGGGCTTCCCGCCCCATCTGCTGGGCCGCATCGGCGAGCCGTACCTGTCCGTGCGCGGCGAGCGCTCCGGCCCCAAGGGGCAGACGGGCGGCGGGCATATGGGGCTGGGCATCTTCATCGCGCAGACGCTGCTGGAGAAGACCGGCGCGACGGTGCGCTACACCAACAACTCTCCGACCAACAACCCGCCGGCCGGCACCCCGCCCGCCGATCAGACCGCCGGCGGGCATTCCAATCAGGGCGGAACGGGTGCGCGGATTTCCGTGCGCTGGAAAACCATCAACGCCAAGAAATGAGGTTTTACGGTGGACACCCTCAAAACAACCGATGACCTGCTGTCGGGCGATGCCGTCAAACTGACATTCACTGGCGACGTCACCCGCAGCCTCCTGATCGTCGACGACGACGCCCCCTTCCGCACGCGGCTGGCCCGCGCCATGGAAAAGCGCGGCTTCAACGTCGTCGCGGTCGATTGCGTGCAGCTCGGCATCGAGGTGGCGCAGGAATCCGCGCCCGCCTTCGCGGTGGTCGACCTGCGGCTGGGCGACGGCAACGGGCTGGACGTGGTGTCCGCCCTGCGCGACGCCCGCCCCGACGCCCGCGTCGTCATGCTGACCGGCTATGGCAACATCGCCACCGCCGTCGCGGCGGTGAAGGCCGGCGCTGTCGACTATCTGCCCAAGCCCGCCGACGCCGACGCTGTCGAATCGGCCCTGCTGGCCGACGGCCGTCCGCTGCCCCAGCCGCCGGAAAACCCGATGTCGGCCGACCGCGTGCGGTGGGAGCATATCCAGCGCGTCTTCGAACAGTGCGACCGCAACGTCTCGGAGACCGCGCGCCGCCTGAAGATGCACCGGCGCACCCTGCAGCGCATCCTGAACAAGCACGCCCCGCGCGCCTGAGCGCGGGGAGTTCCTGGAGAAAATGCGAACGGCCCGCCACGAAAGGCGGGCCGTTCGCATGTCCGGCGGATGCGCCCGTCAGGCGGTGCGGTCTTCCGTGCGGCAGGTCTTGATGCCCAGCAGCGTATAGGCCGGGCAGTAGCCGACGAAGGCCGTCAGCAGCGGCACCAGCCCGACCAGCCCCCACAGGGTCTGCGGCCCGACGACGGTCAGCGAAAGCAGGATCAGTCCGACGATGGCGCGCAGCGCGCGATCCACCGGGCCCATATTGCGGCAATTCATGGCGGCACCTGTCCGGTATTGAAGCGATGTCCACGGGACCCGAGTCCCGCATCGCACCGGTTTATGCCGCGATGGTACCGGCCGTCTGTGACGGAGTCACAGGGGGTCGGATCAGGTGGCGTTCGTGTCGAGAACCTCTTCGACGGCAGACAGTATGGCTTCCACATCGCCGAAAGCCGGTTCCGCTTCGATGTCCCCATGTACGATTCTATTGCGCAAACCGGTCAGCTCACGCATGCGGCGTTCCGTCGCAGGGGCGATATAGCCGTTCATTGCGAGCGTCTGGATGAGGGAACCGGGCGTGTGTGCGGAATTTGGCTTGCGTTCAGCCTCGCCCACCAACTGGACGGCAGCTTCCAGCAGTGCCCAAGCCATGACGAATGCAGGACGACGGTGCCCCAGGGCACTCAGCGCCCGTGTCTCCTCCAGGCGGCGGCGGATGGCCGCCGGCGGAGCGGTCGGAACCACGACGGCTTGCCCCGATGCTGCGGCCCGGTGGACAACGCTCAATTGCCAATCCGGATGTCCGTCGAACAGCCGCCGGATGTCCTGCAACTGCCAATCGGCGGGTCGGGTCGGGTGGCGCTTCACCTCGATGGCGATGTTCTGTCCCGGCTTCCGGGCCAAGGCGTCGGGGATGTACGACCCCAGGAAAGGCGGCAACAGGGAGGACTCAGGGGCGATTGTGAAGGTATATCCCTCAGCCTCATAGCGTGCGCGCAGGCCTTCGAGGAATTCCGCCTCGGTCTCTTCCGACCAGGCGTGAGCCGGCATGCTCATTGAACTCTCCTCCAGACCAGATCGTCATCGACGCGAATGTACAGCACCGGCGGCTCGATATCCAATGCAAGGGCCAGACGGTCGCTCGGTGTCCGGAACTCCCAGCCGACATCCGGTTCGAACTTTTGGACGGTTACGCGCTCGACCACCCGGTCATCCAGATAGGCGATACCGATCATCGCATCCATGATCGGCTTGACGATATTGTCGATGTCGCCGGTCATCGGATCGCTGGGAAAATAGTAGATGGTAACGGCGAGAGGGCGATCGTCGAGAAAACCCAGCTCATAGCTTTCCCTCTGGCGCTCACGGGCGGCAGCCGCAACCCGTTCCTTCCAGGCATCCCTATTTTTGGCGCTTTTGCTTTGAAGCGAGGCAGGAACGCCCTGCAGCACCACTTCAAAAGGGTAAAGCGTGTCGATGTCCGGCATTCGCCCGCTTTGATTGCATCGTGTTTGGCGCTGCTCAGCTTTTATATGAGGAAAATGAGCGCTTCAATGCCCGAAGCGCGTATTCTGTGAAGGTTAAGGCAGATGATGGGTGAATGGACGCCCGGTCGGCGCCTTACCGATCCTCCGCCAGCGCCACGAGCGCTACCGGGTCGAGCACCTGGATCCGGCCGCGCGACAGCGCCACGAACCCGCGGCGTTCGAACTCCTTCAACTGGCGGCTCACCACTTCGCGCGCGGTCCCCAGTTCCACGGCAAGGGCCTGATGCGTGATGTCCAGCCCCCCGGCATCGTCGCGCCGGTCGGCCAGGAAACGGGCGAGCCGCAGGTCGATGCGGCCGAAGGCGACCTCCTCGATCAGCATCATCATGCCGGTCAGCCGGTTGCCGAAGGACGCAAAGACGAAGTCGCGGAAGGCGGCGGAGCGGGCCACCAGATCGTGGAAGGGGCCGGCCGCCAGCGCCACCGCGTCGATGTCGGTCTCGGCCACCGCTTCGGCGCTGTAGGGATTGTCGGTCAGCAGACAGGCGGTGGTGACGATGCAGGTCTCCCCGCGGGAAACGCGGTAAAGCACGATCTCGCGCCCGGTTTCCGACGCCATCTGCACCCGCACGGCGCCGTCCAGCACCATCATGAAGGTGTGACAACGGTCTCCGGCACGGAACAGGACGGTTCCGCGGGGAACGTTCACCCGCCGGCCGGCGTTGCCCAGGCAGGCCGCCGAGTCCGGTTCGAGCCTGGCCAGCGTTGGGAAGAGCGTGGGGATCAGCGCAGCCCAGTCGGTCCGTTCGCCCGCTCGTTCGCCCACTCGTTCGTTGGTCATGGAACCTGTCCTTCCGAGTAACCCCTATTATCCCCCGTCCCGTCCCTGCGGTCCATACTGCACTGCAGCAGGGTCAGGAAGGCTACCCACTGCGCGCCCATTGCTCGCCGCATGCACTGGATGGTCGATGCAACGGCTGGACTAACACTGCGTTTCAGCCAATCGGACGAACCGCCGAGCCTGCCCGCCGGACAGCAGCCACTGTCCGAAACGGCGGATCGGGCTAACGGACGGTCCTATGGCCGCGCATTCGGTCGTTACGCGAGGAGGACCCCTTGGCCACCCAGGAACTTCAGGAACAACCCCGACGCAATAACCCTGAATCTCGGCGGGGTCCAGGTTCCGTCTCCCCCGGTATCTCATACGATCTGTCGGCCAGCGCCGCCAGCGCGGTGCGCCGGACCACCGGGCTGTTGCGGCGGCACAAGCTGCTGATCGGCACGGTGATCGTGGTCGGCACCGGACTGGCGGTCCTCGCCGCGTTCCGGATGACGCCGCTCTACACGGCCGAGACCCTGATCATGGTCGAGCACCGCAAGAACACCGTCCTCAATTTCGAAGGCGTGGTGTCCGACATGACGCCCGACGTCAGCGCCCTGCAGAGCGAGGTCGCCATCCTGAAGTCGCCGGCCTTCGCCGAGAAGGTGGTGGCGAAGCTGAAGCTGATGAACGATCCGGAATTCAACGCCTCGCTGCGGCCGCCGTCGCCAGGATGGGTGACGGCGCTGAACCCGCGCAACTGGATTCCCGACAGCTGGAAGCAGACCGGCGGCGTGCCGCTGTCGCCCGAGGAGATCGAGCGCAACCAACTGACCTCCGTGGTCAACGAGGTGCTCGACAACACGTCGGTCCGGCCGCAGGGCCGCTCCTACGTCATCGCCGTCAGCTTCGACAGCGAGGACCCGCGCAAGGCCTCCCTGATCGCCAACACCATGGCCGACCTTTATCTGGTCGACCAGCTCGACGAGAAGTTCAAGGCGTCCAAGCGCGCCACCCAATGGCTGGAGGAACGGCTGGCCGACCTGCGCCGGGAAGCGCAGACCACCGGCGACGCGGTGGAGAAGTACCGGACCCAGCATGGCCTGACCACCTCGTCGGTCAATGAAAGCACCGTGGTCGGCCAGCAGCTGAGCCAGCTGAACGCCGATTACATCCTGGCCCGCACCAAGCGGCAGGAGGCGGAGACCAAGCTGCGCGACGTCACCGCGATGGCCAATTCGCCGCGCGGCGCCTCGGCGGTCGGCGACGTGCTGGGATCCCCGCTGATCCAGGCCCTGCGCGAGCGCGAGGTCGATCTGCAGCGGCAGATCGCCGACGCCACCAACCGCTACGGCAACAGGCACCCGATGCTGCAGGCCCTGCAGAGCCAGCTGCGCGACCTGCAAGGCCAGATCAGGTCCGATGTCGGCAAGATCGTCTCCAACCTCAGCAACGAGGTGGAACTGGCGAAGGGCCGCGAGCAGGGGCTGAAGGCCAGCCTGGATCAGGCTGAGGCCAAGCAGAACGAACAGCAGCAGGCGACCGTCGGCCTGCGCACCCTGGAACGCGACGCCACCACCGCGCAGGCGATGTACGAGTCGCTGCTGACCCGTTCGCAGCAGATCGCGGCACAGACCGACATGCGCCAGCCCGACGCCCGCGTGGTGTCGGAGGCGTCGATCCCGCTCGACCCGTCTCAGCCCAACCGCAAGCTGATCGTGCTTCTGGCGCTGGTGGCGTCGGGTACCCTGGGCGTGCTTCTGGCCATGCTGCGCGAACGGGCCGACGGCGGCTTCCGCAGCCCGCACCAGTTCGAACTGGCGACCGGCGTGCGCAGCCTGGGCATCGTGCCGCGCATTCCGCGCTTCGGCGGCTCGCCCGCCAGCTACGTCGTCGACAAGCCGGTCTCCGCCTTCGCGGAATCGATGCAGAACCTGCGCACCTCGCTGCTGCTCGCCAATCCCGACGGGCGGCACCGGGTGATCCTGTTCAGCTCGTCGGTTCCGGGCGAGGGCAAGAGCTCGGTCGCCGCGGCCTTCGCCCGCACCTGCGCCAACGCCGGCCAGCGGACGATCCTGGTCGACTGCGACCTCAGGCGGAAGTGCCTGCACGAGATGCTGGGCATGGCCAACAACCGTGGCCTGTCGGAGGTGCTGGCCGGCACCGCGGCGCTGGAGGACGCGATCCAGGTCGATCCGCGCACCGGCCTGCACGTCATCTCCGCCGGCCATGGCAGGTCGCTGCCGCAGGATGCCCTGGGCTCGTCCGGCATGCACCAGCTGCTGTCGCGCCTGTCGGTCAACTACGACCGCGTGGTCCTGGATTCGCCGCCGGTCCTGGCGGTGTCGGAAGGCAAGCTGCTGGCAGCGCTCGCCGACCAGACCGTCTTCATCGTCCGCTGGGGGCTGACCAAGCGCGGCACCGCCATGGCCGGCCTGAAGGAGGTGGTCGAGGCCGGCGGCGAGGTGGTGGGCGTCCTGTTCAGTCAGGTCGATACCCGGCGCCACGCCCAGTACGAGTTCCCCGACAGCGGCCGGTACCACGGCTACCGCCGCTACTACGCGAACTGAGGAAGGCTCCCCCCTCTCCCGCCCCACAGGGCGGGAGAGGGCTTTTTGCCGCGTGATTCAAAAGACGTTTCCACCACCGAAGAGCCTGTGAATGTCCGCTGGCCACCGCATCTTCCGGAACATCCGAGCCCTTGCCGCCGCGAAGGCGGCGACGATGGCGAGCGGGCTGGTCACCGCCGCCTGGACCGCGCGGGTGCTGGGCCCGGACAGCTTCGGCGTGCTGGGATTCGGCACGTCGCTGATGGCCTATGCGGCCCTGTTCGTGAACATGGGCCTGTCCACCTACGCCATCCGCGAGATCGCGCGCGACCGCGATCGGAACGACCACCGCGACCGGGCAGCGGAGCTGTCGGAGCATGTGCTGACCCTTCGAACCGTCCTGGCCCTGTTGGTGGGTGCCGTCTATGCAGTCTTCATCCTGTCTTTGGACAAGCCGATGGAGGTGAAGGCGGTTCTTCTGATGCAGGCGGTGCAGCTGCTCGGGAACGCCCTGGTGCTCGACTTTGTTTATCAGGCGACCGAGAAGATGGGGGTGATCGCAACGCGGGAGATCGGGACCTCCATCGGCTCCATGCTGCTCGTCTTCCTGCTGGTGCGTGGACCTGAGGACGCCATCACCGCGGCCGCCATCACCGGCGGCTCCATCACCGTCAACGCGCTGATCATGATCGGCCGTTTCCGCCGCGATTTCGGCACGCTGCGCCCGAGGATCGACCTGAAGGTGTGGCGCCGGATCCTGACGGCGGCGACGCCGATGGCGGTCGGCGTCTTCGCCTGGGCGATCTTCACCCATCTGGACGTGGTGATGCTGGGCTTCCTGGCCCCGCACACCGAGGTCGGCTGGTACAGCGCGGCAGTGAAGATCCAGACCCTGGCGAATCTGGTCGGCAACATCGTGATGAACGCCTTCCTGCCGCAATTGGCTGCCTCTTATGGCGAGATCGGGCCGATGCGCGACCGGATGCGCGCCTATGCCGGCGTCATGCTGGCGGTCGGCGGGCTGGTCATCGCCGGCGGCTTCGCCCTGGCGCCGGTCATCCTGGGCACGCTGTTCGGCGACGCCTACGCCCCGGCGACGCTGGCGCTGCGGCTGCTGATGCTGGCCTCGGCGGTGGTCTACGCCAACATGATCCTGGGCAACCCGCTGCTCGTCTGGCACCGGCAGACCGGCTACATGATCGCCATGCTGTCGGGTGGTGCGCTGAACGCCCTGCTGAACATCTGGTGGATTCCCCGCTACGGCATCGAGGGCGCGGCAATGGCGACCTTCACCGCGGAACTGGCCGCCACCGTCGCCATCGCCTGGATCCACCGTCGGGCGGTGGGCGAGCTGTATGTCGGGATCGCCGCGCGGGCGATGCTGTGCGCCGGCGCGGCCATCGGCACGGCCTTCGCCCTGGCCCATGTCGGCGCCCCGTTCTTCGACCGCATGCCGGCGCTGGTGCATTTCGTCGCCGGCAGCGCGGCGATGGTCGCGGTCTATGCGCTGGTGGCCGTTCTGACCGGTCTGGTGCGTCCGAAAAGGCTGCGCCGGCTGACCAGCGCCACGGCGTGAGGAGGGTGAAGCATGACAGTCGGGTTGTCCGTCCCGGCGACTGCACCCGACAAGTTTGCAATGCCGGTCTTCGCTTTTCGGCTGCGGAAACGGAATGTGCCTATTGCACCACTTTCGAACGTCTCTGTTGGTGCCTCCAAGCATTCATTGGGACGCGGCAAGGGTTAGTACCATTAATACGGCCGTGATCTGCAATCATGGTCTTTCCATCGGACGGCGATTTCTGAAACACTTCGCGCTGCACAACGCCGGTAACGAGGTACTTCATCGTCACGGCGAAGTCACAACAAGAAAACAATTTCGAATTCCGAGGTTTCTCCGTCTGCATCCTTGGCAACAGGGCAGGGCAGCCGGGGCGTCTCCAAACTCTCTCGGCAACCCGCCTCCGGTGGCGGGGCCTCAGCAAACGGCAGGAGCGACGATGCTTCCCAAGACTTTTTCCGATCGTAACGTCAGCGTCCTCGGGCTCGGCTATGTCGGCCTGACGCTGGCGGTGGCGATGGCGGACGCCGGCTTCCAGGTGCATGGGGTCGAGGTGCGGCAGGACGTGCTCGACAAGCTCGGCCAGGGCAACCCGCATTTCCACGAGCCGGGCCTGACGGAGAAGCTGCGCCACGTCATCGCACGCGGCCGCTTCACCTTCAGCCGCAACCAGCAGGATTCCAGCAAGGCCAGCGTCTTCATCATCACGGTCGGCACGCCGCTCGGCAAGGACGGCCGGGTCCGCACCGACATGATCGAAGCGGCCACCCGTCAGGTCGCCAGCTGCCTGCATGACGGCGATCTGGTCATCCTGCGCTCCACCGTGAAGCTGGGCACCACCCGCAACGTCGTGGCGCCGATCCTGCGCGCCACCGGCAAGCAGTTCGACATCGCCTTCTGCCCGGAACGCACGCTGGAAGGGCAGGCGCTGCTGGAGCTGAACCAGCTGCCGCAGATCATCGGGGCGGAGAGCCTGGACGTCGCCACCCGCGCGGCGCAGATCTTCGGCTTCCTGACGCCGACCACCGTCAAGGTCTCCACCCTGGAGACGGCGGAGCTGATCAAGCTGGTCGACAACACCTATCGCGACGTCACCTTCGCCTTCTCCAACGAGATCGCCAAGCTGTGCAACGCCATGGAGATCTCGGCGGTCGAGGTGGCGCGCGCCGGCAAGCTGGGCTATCCGCGCACCAACCTGCCGCTGCCCGGCCCGGTCGGCGGCCCCTGCCTGGAGAAGGACCCCCACATCCTGATCGAGGCGGCGCGCGAGGTCGGTGTCGAGATGGCGATCACCGCCGCCGGCCGTCTGGTCAACGAAAGCCAGCCGGTCGAGGTCGCCGACTTCCTCGGCAAGCTCGCCCATTCGATGCAGGGCTTCCCGGAGGTGCCGACCATCAGCCTGATGGGCCTCGCCTTCAAGGGCCGGCCGGCGACCGACGATCTGCGCGGCACCATGGCAAAGCCGGTGCTGGAGGAGCTGCGCCAGCGCTTCCCCACCGCCCGCCTGCGCGGCTTCGACGCGGTGGTGCGGCCGGACGACATCCGCTCCTTCGGGCTGGAGCCGGCGGCCAACATGACCGAGGCGGTGTCCGGCGCCAATCTGGCGGTGATCCTGAACAACCACCCGGTCTTCACCTCCATGCCGCTGCCGGATCTGGCCGAGCGGATGGACCGGCCGGGCGTGATCTACGACTTCTGGAACAACTTCAACAGCCGCGATGTCGACCTGCCGGACGGCACCGCCTATGTCGCGCTCGGCAGCCATGGCGCCGCCCGCTACGCGCATGTGGCCTGACGCAATCCGGGCCTGAAGAGGAATCGAACCGACATGAAACACTATCTCGTCACCGGCGGCAGCGGCTTCATCGGCGCCGCACTGGTCCAGCGGCTGGTCCGTGACGGCCACCGCGTCCGCGTGCTGGACGACAATTCGCGCGGGCACACCGGGCGGCTGGCCGGCGTGCTGGACGACGTGGAGTTCGTCCAGGGCGACATCCGCGACCCGGCCGCCGTGCGCGAGGCGGTGCGCGGCGTCGACGGCGTGCTGCATCTGGCCGCCGTCAACGGCACCAGGCATTTCTACGAGAAGCCGGAAGTGGTCCTGGACGTCGGCGTGCGCGGCATGCTGAACGTGCTGGACGCCTGCCGTGCCGACGGGGTGGGCGACCTCGTCGTCGCCTCCTCGTCGGAGGCCTACCAGACCCCGCCAGTGGTGCCGACGCCGGAGGACGTGCCGCTGGTGGTGCCGGACGTGCTGAACGCCCGCTACAGCTACGGCGGCTCCAAGCTGATCTCGGAGCTGCTGGCCGTCAACTGGGGCCGCAGCGGCTTCGACCGCGTGGCGATCTTCCGTCCGCACAACGTCTACGGCCCCGACATGGGCTGGGAGCATGTGGTGCCGGAATTCTCCCGCCGCGCGGTGGAGGCGATCGCCAGCCACCCGAGCGGGCCGGTGCCCTTCCAGATCCAGGGCGACGGCCGCCAGACCCGCGCCTTCGTCCACATCGACGACGCCATCGACGGCATCGTGACGGTGGTCGACAAGGGCGAGCATCTCGGCATCTACCATATCGGCAACCCGGAAGAGGTCACCATCGCCGACCTCGCCCGCCAGACGGTGTCCTGCCTCGGCCGCGAGGCCCAGGTGATGCCGGGTCCTGCCGCCCCCGGCGGCACCGACCGCCGCAGTCCCGACATCGCCAGGCTGACGGCGCTGGGCTTCACCCCGCGCATCCCGCTCTCCGCCGGCCTGCCCGGCGTGGTGGAGTGGTACGCCGAGCGCGCACGGGCGGAACTGGGGCGCATGGGGCAGGCGGCGGAGTAGGGGGGCAGCGTTTTGCCCCCTCCCTAACCCTCCCCCGCTTCGCGGGAGAGGGGACTGCCGCCGCTTCGGCGGTCAGGTCACGCCGACAAGCGTTCTACCCCCTCTCCCGCGAAGCGGGGGAGGGATGGGGAGGGGGCAAATAGCCTCCCCCCAAGTCACCTCTTCATCAGGAGACGGCCCGCATGGACCGCAACAGCCGTATCTTCGTCGCCGGCCACCGGGGACTCGTCGGGTCCGCCATTCTGCGGCGGCTGACGGAGGCCGGGCATACCGACCTCGTGATCCGCGACCGGTCGCAGCTCGACCTGACGGACCAGGCGGCGGTGCGCGCCTTCTTCGACCGCGAAGGGATCGAGCATGTGATCCTGGCCGCGGCGAAGGTGGGCGGCATCCTTGCCAACGACCGCTTCGGCGGCGACTTCATCCGCGACAACCTGTTGATCCAGAACAACGTCATCGACGCCGCATGGCGCGCCGGCGTGAAGAAGCTGCTGTTCCTCGGCTCCTCCTGCCTCTACCCGAAGCATGCCGAGCAGCCGATCAAGGAGGAGGCGCTGCTGTCCGGCCCGATGGAGCCGAGCAACAAGCCCTACGCTGTCGCCAAGATCGCCGGCATCACCATGTGCCAGGCCTACCGGCGCCAGTACGGCTTCAACGCCATCTGCGCCATGCCGTCCAACCTCTATGGTCCCGGCGACCATTTCGATCCCGAGACCTCGCACGCGCTGCCGGGCATGATCCGCCGCTTCCACGACGCCAAGCTGGCGGGCGATCCGACCGTCACGCTGTGGGGCACCGGCACGCCGCGGCGCGAGTTCCTCTATGTCGACGACATGGCGGACGCCTGCCTGCACCTGATGGACCATTACGACAGCGAGGAGATCATCAATGTCGGCCCCGGCGACGACATCGCCATTGCCGACCTCGCGGCGCTGATCCGCGATACCGTCGGCTACACCGGCACGTTGACCCACGACCTGAGCAAGCCCGACGGCCACCCGCGCAAGCTGATGGACGTGTCGCGTCTGTTCGCCACCGGCTGGCGCCCCAGGGTGTCGCTGGAGGAGGGGCTGCGCCGCACCTACGACTGGTTCCTGGAGAACGCTGCTCCGGACCGTCGCCAAGCTTCCAAGCAGGCTGCGGAGTAAAGCCCCGATGCCGGACGATTCCATCCATCTGCGGGAGCCGGTCACCGACCGGCCAGCCTCCAAGGCCTCTCCCAGCTCGCTTTCCCTGTCGGACGTGCCCGTGCCGGAAGAGCTGCTGCTGGTGGCGCAGAGCTATTGGCCGGAGCCGGCCGGCAGCGCGCCGATGATGACCGACCTCGCCACCGCCTTCGCGGCGGCCGGGGCCGAAACGACCGTGCTGACCGCGCGGCCCAACTATCCCGGCAACAAGGTCTATGACGGCTATGCCGACGGGTCGCAGGACAGCAAGACGGTGGACGGGGTGCTGATCGAGCGACTGCCCACCATCCCCCCGGCCGGCGGCGGCATGAAGGCCCGCCTGATCCACGAGGGCGTGCTGCATGCCGGCTTCGCCGCCGCACTCGCCCGCGGCCGGGTCGGGCGGCACGACGCGGTGCTGTCGCTCTGCCCGTCGATCCTGTCGGTGGCCGTCGCCGACCGCCTCACCACGCCGGGCGGCAGGCATATCGCCATCGTCCACGACATCCAGTCCGGCCTTGCCGGCGCGCTCGGCATGGGCGGCAAGGCGGCGGTCAAGGCGATCCGCGCCATGGAGCGCACGGCGCTGAACCGGGCCGACGCCATCGTCGTCCTGTCGGAGCCGATGCGCGGCGTGCTGGAGGAGTTGGGCGTCACCAGGCCGATCCATGTGATCCCGCCCCATGTCGATGCCGACGCGGTCCATCCGCTGCCGCGCCCCGACCAGCCGCCGACCGCGCTCTACAGCGGCGCCTTCGCCCGCAAGCAGGGGCTGGAGCAGGTGCTGGACATGGCAGGCCATCTGGCGGAGCTGATGCCGCAGGCCCGCATCAAGATGCGCGGCCAGGGCGGGCTGGAGGAGGAGCTGAAGTCGCGCGCCCGCGCCATGGGCCTCGGCAACGTGATCTTCCAGCCGCTGGCGCCCAAGGACCAGTTGAACGAAGCGATGGCGGAGGGCGACGTCCATCTCGTGCCCCAGCGGCCCGAGGGGGCGGCCTTCGCCATGCCCGGCAAGGCGGTGACCATCCTCGCCGCCGGCCGGCCCTTCGTCAGCACCTGCCTGCCGGGGTCGGCGCTCGCCACGCTGGAGGCCCAGGTCGGCGCCTTCCTGTGCACCCCGCCGGAGGAGCCGCGCGCGATGGCGGAGGCGGTGGCGGCGCTGCTGTCCGATTCCGCCCGCGCAACCGCGATGGGCCGCCGCGGCCGCGCCTGGGTGGAGGCCAATGCCACCCGCGCCGTCGCGCTCGACCGATACGCCCGTCTTCTGTTGGGAGTGGCAGCATGAAGAAGCCCGCGCTGGTCTTCAGTTGGGAGATGTTCGGCCCCTACCACATGGACCGGCTGGAAGCGGTCGGCCGCCGGCTGGGCCATGTCTATGACGTGATCGGGCTGGAGGTCGGGTCGAAATCGCACACCTACGCCTGGGATTCGACCGGAACGGGGCAGAATTTCCGCAAGATCACCCTGTTTCCCGGCCAGTCGAAGGCAGACCTGTCGAAGGTCGCGGTCTACCGCGCCCTGCTGCGCGAATGCCGGCGCGTCGACGCGCGCTTCGTCTTCCTGTGCCATTACGAGGATCCGGACGTCTTCGCGCTCGCCCTGACCATGCGGCTGACCGGGCGCAAGGTCATCAACATGAACGCGTCCAAATACGACGACAAGCCGCGCATCCTGTGGCGGGAGATGGTCAAGAGCGTCTTCTACTCCCCCTATCAGGCGGGGATCGGCGGCAGCCACCGCACGGTGGATTACTTCCGTCTGTTGGGACTCCCGAAAGACAGGCTCTATATCGGGTACGACACGCTGTCGCTGGACCGTATCCGGCGCCTGTCCGGGATGGAGCCGGCCCCTGGGGGAGTACCCTTCGCCGACCGCCACTTCACCATCATCGCGCGCTTCGTCCCGAAGAAGAACTTGTTCCGGGCGGTCGAAGCCTACGACATTTACCGGCGGCTGGCCGGCCCGGCCGCCCGTCCGCTCCACCTCTGCGGGTCCGGTCCCCTGGAGGCGGATCTGCGGGCGGAGGTGACGCGGCGCGGGCTGGACGGATCGATCGTCTTCCGCGGTTTCCTGCAGGAGAAGGGGATTGCGGAAACGCTGGGGTCCACGCTGTGCCTGCTGCTGCCGTCCTTGGAGGAGCAGTTCGGCCTGGTGGTGAACGAGGCATTGGCCATGGGGGTTCCGACCATCCTGTCCGATCAGTGCGGCGCCCGCGACGTGCTGATCCGCAGCGGGCTGAACGGCCACATCGTGGAGCCGGACAACCCCGAGGGGCTGGCGCGCTACATGCTGTCGGTCGCGGGGGACGAGGATGAATGGCGCCGCCTGAGCCTGAACGGGCGGCCCTTCCAGGCCTTGGCCGATGCCAGCTTCTTCGCCCAGTCGGTGGAGAAGGCCGTGGTGGCGCTGGGCGGCCCGAAGGCGGAGCGCAGCGCGGACACGAAGTATGCGTCCGACTATTCCGCCGACCCGGAGGGTGGCCAGCATGGCCGGTCCGCCGGAGCGGCACTGACCGGGAGTTGACGATGGAACGGAACGCGCGCACCCATGTGGTCGTCTCGGGACGGCTGCCGCCGCCGGTGGACGGGATGAGCCGGGTGACCGCCCTGGTGCTGGACCGTCTCAAGGACCGCATGCGGGGGCGCGGCCGGGTCGAGGTGGCCGACCTGTCGCCGGGATGGAACGGCGGCGGCGGCGCCTACCACCTGCGCAAGATGGCGCGGGTGTTCGGAACCATGGGCAGGCTCGCCGCCGGCCTGGGGAAGGCCGACCGGCGTTTCTACATGCCGGTCGATTCCGGCTGGGGAGCGCTCTATACAGCGGCACTCGCCGGCACCGCGCGCCTGTTCGGCTACGAGCGGGTGCTGCACCACCATTCCTTCGCCACCATCAGCAAACCGACATGGCGGATGCGGCTGCTGACGCGGGTCGCCGGGGCCGACTGCACCCATGTGCTGCTGTGCCCGGCGATGCAGATGCGCTTTCAGTCGATCTATCCGGCGGCGCGCAGCTGCATGACGATGTCGAATGCCATCTTCTCCACCCCCGACGCCGCCCCGCGTCCGCGGCGCGACGGCCCCCTGCGCATCGGCCACCTGTCGAACCTGTGCAGCGAGAAGGGGCTGGACACGCTGTTCGCCCTGCTGCGCGCCCTTCAGTTGGAAGGGGTGGACGCCAAGCTGGTGCTGGCCGGCCCCGGCCTGAAGCCGAAGGACAACGCGATGATCGCCGCCGGGCTGATGGCCTTCGACGGGGCGGTCGAGTATCACGGCCCGGTCCATGGCGAGGCCAAGGAGGCCTTCTACCGCGACATCGACGTCTTCGTCTTCCCCACCCGCTACCGGAACGAGGCGCAGCCGCTGGTCCTGTTCGAGGCGATGGCGGCGGGCGTGCCGGTGCTGGCCTATGAGCGCGGCTGCATCGGCTCGGACATCCCCGCCGACGGTCTGGTGCCGCAGAATGCCGATTTCGTGAAGGCGGCGCTGCCGATCCTGGCGGCCTGGGCCGACGACCGCGATGCGCTCGCCGCCGCGTCCGCCCAGACGCTGACCCGCGCGCGGGTCGCCTACGAGACCAGCCGCATCGGCCTGGACCTGTTGCTGGACCGCATCGCCGGCCCGCACCCCGCGACCGCCGCGACCGCCGTGCCGGCCAAGCGCCGGGTGGCGGGGTAGCTCCCTCTCCCCCCGGGGGGCTACGGGATGCACACATTTCGGATTTGCGAAAAGACGTGCAGCTTGGCATTGAGGACAGCCCCTCTCCCCTCGCGGGAGAGGGGTTGGGGTGAGGGGCGGAAACTTGATTTCCACGGGCTTTCAGCCGGTCGCACCCCTCATCCCAACCCTTCTCCCGCAAGGGGAGAAGGGCTTTTCACTACCTTTGGTTGCCGATATCTCGCAGAGGTGAGATGTGTGAATGCCATAGCCCCGGGGGAGAGAGGGGATTCTTGCTAAGCCCCCAGCGTCCCCCCCAATGGCAACGCGGTCTCGAACTTGATCTCCTTCAGGGCGAAGTTGGAGCGGATGCGGACCTGGAAGGGCAGCTGAAAGACGAACTCCTCCAGGAAGCGGTTGTAGTCGGCGATCGCTCGCACCGCGACCCGCAGCAGATAGTCCGCATCGCCCGACACCGCATAGCATTCCAGCACCTCCGGCCGCTTGCGCACCGCGTCGATGAAGATTGCGGCGGTCTCGGCCGAATGATGGTCGAGCGTCACATGGGCGAACACGCACTCCCCCACCGACGCCGCCTTCGGATCGACCAGCGCCGTGTAGCGGCGGATCACCCCGGTCTCCTCCAGCGACTTCAAGCGGCGCCAGCAGGAGGAGGGCGAGGTGCCGACCCGGTCGGCCAGCTCCTGCACGGTCAGGCGCGAGTCCTCCTGCAGGGCGATCAGGATTCTGACGTCGATTTCCGATAGGGCGGCAGGCAACGGCAAATTTCTCCGGTGGGGCAGCGGTCAGCGAAAAATCCTGCCAAAATCATAGGTGTGCCCGCCCCACTTTGAAAGCTATTTCCACGGACAGTCCGGCATACTGATCGCATAACGAACCAAGGGAGAGGCGATCATGGCCGACATGTGGGAAAACCCGATGAAGACCGATGGGTTCGAGTTCATCGAATTCACCGCGCCGGACACCGTGGCGCTGGGTCGCCTGTTCGAGCAGCTGGGCTTCTCGGCAATCGCCCGCCACCGGTCCAAGGACGTGACGCTCTACCGCCAGGGCGACGTGAACTTCATCGTCAATGCCGAGCCGTCGGGCTTCCCGCGCAATTTCGCCGCCCAGCATGGCCCGTCGATCTGCGCCATCGCCTTCCGCGTTGCCGACGCCGCCTTCGCCTACCGCCGTGCGGTCGACCTCGGCGCTTGGGGCGTCGAGAACCGGGTCGGCGCGATGGAGTTGAACATCCCCGCCATCAAGGGCATCGGCGATTCGCTGATCTACCTCGTCGACCGCTATGGCGAGCGCGGCAGCATCTATGAGGTCGATTTCGTGCCGCTGCCGGGTGTGGACCAGCATCCGAAGGGCGCCGGCCTGACCTACATCGACCATTTGACCCACAACGTCCACACCGGGCGGATGGAGGAGTGGGCCGGCTTCTACACCCGCCTGTTCGGCTTCCGCGAGATCCGCTATTTCGACATCGAAGGCAAGCTGACCGGCCTGCGGTCGAAGGCGATGACCAGCCCCTGCGGCAAGATTCGCATTCCGATCAACGAATCCGCCGACAACAAGTCGCAGATCGTCGAATATCTGCGCGACTACAAGGGCGAAGGCATCCAGCATGTCGCGCTCGGCACCGACGACATCGTCCACACGGTGGAGACGATGCGCGGCATGGGCACCCCGTTCCAGGACACGCCCGACACCTATTACGAGCGCATCGACGCCCGCGTGCCCGGCCACAACCAGGATCTGGAGCGCCTGCGCGCCAACCGCATCCTGGTGGACGGTGCGCCGACCGAGGGCCAGGGCCTGCTGCTGCAGATCTTCACCCAGAACGTCATCGGCCCGATCTTCTTCGAGATCATCCAGCGCATCGGCAACGAGGGCTTCGGCGAAGGCAACTTCAAGGCGCTGTTCGAGTCCATCGAACTCGACCAGATCCGCCGCGGTGTGCTGAGCGAGAACGCGGCCTGATCATCGGGCGGGTTCCACAGGCAGGGTTCCGAACGCCGTCCGGTCGTAAGGCCGGGCGGCGTTTCCGCTTTGGGAGGCACTTGAATTAAATTTCCATAATGCTGATTATGTGTTTTTGGCGTGTGAGCGGGGTAGGTTCTATTCTGAAGTGCAGCTTTCTTGTAATCACAGGGCTTTACGGGCCTTTTGGTGATGATGGGGCAGACATAGTCCGCCACAACCACCTTTATTCCTCAAGTGAGGAGGATGGGTTCATCGGGTATCCAAGCGAACCATCCCGTACAAGCCAAGCGATGTCGTCCGCATTGGGCTTCACTCCGACAGCAAGCATAGCGAACGCGGCGATTTTCAGATCAATCCGTCCAGAATCTCGCGAAATCTTTACAAGCTCACGTGCGATTGCCGCCTTGTCGACCTTTCCGCCCTCCCCTTCGAGCCAACAGTCGACGCTATGAAGTGCGGACTTCATCTCCGGATGTTCCCAATATCCGAGCTCCCGACCCGAAATTGGCGGTGGTGCGGGGATCGGCTTTCCCGTAAACCTCAACAGCAACTCTTGAACGGCATTGATGCCGCTTTCCGGTGCGGTGCCAAATGAATCGCTTGTGGTCCGAAAGATACTCCGCTCGGCGATAGCCTTGTCCGTCTCAGTCAGAATGCCGATCTGAACGAGCGCAGTGAGGATGCGGTCTGAAAAGCCATCGAGCGTCTCGTTCGATCGAGATGGCGCATATGGGGCGAGATTCGCAAGCTTACACAAGGTGAAGAAATTCGCCACTCCGAGGCTGGAATGGCGAATCTGTGTTCGGAAAAACATTTTCTCGAGGTGGCTGCCCCAGGCCTTGTTCGATACTTCATCGCAAAGGGCAATGGCCACATACTCCACGACCTCACCTCGCTCCACAGCGTCCCTATAGGCGGCTGGTGTGTTGGATGAGTGGTCTACCGGCAGGTTTTTAGCATCAGACCCCGCCGGCTTGAGCAGCCAGGAGAGCGGCACTGCATGATCGACGTTCGACGAGTGAAAAAGGTCATTGGGAACATCTTCCAACACATCGGCATAGTGCATGCGTACAAACGCCTTGAAGTCCTGCACATAACGCGTGTAGCCGATTGCTTTGCGGCCTCCGTACAGAAGGTTCTTGCGCCGGGTCTTGACGAAGAGTTGCTTGACAAGCCGCGCCTCGTTGGTGCGTCGCGTCGCAACGAACGCATTGTCGTTCTGATATAGCCGCGAAAGCGTTTCGATACGTCCCGTTTCTAACTCTCGAGAGAGATCAGTTCGTGATCCGTACCAAAGCGTGAATGCATCGCGTAGCAAGTGTTTCTGATCGTCCTTCAAACGCGATAGAATGTTAGAAGTGACCTTCATGGATTTCCTGAAAAAGAAGTGACATGCAAAGCGACAGGTCTCCATAGCTTAATACCAAAGCAACAGATTGGAGTGCTACCACCTTCCGGCCTTCACTCCGCCCGCGTGTGGGCGTCGAAGCGTTCGCGGTCGCTCTTGTCGCTCATGAAGATGGCGAAGGGACGCAGCGCGTCGGCATGGTTCAGGGTGATGGCGATCAGCACCGCCATCGGGGCGGCCAGCAGCGCGCCGGCGGCCCCCCACAGCCAGCTCCACAGCAGGAGCGCGATCATCACCACCAGGGGCGAGATCGCCAGCTGCTTGCCCTGCATGTGCGGCGCCACGAAGTTGCCCATCACCTGCTCGATCACCAGCAGGCCGGCGGCGACCGCCGTTGCGGTGCCGGCGTCCTTGGTCGCCACGGTCAGCAGGACCGGGAGCGCCCCGGCCACCACCGATCCCACCACCGGCACATAGTTCAGCAGGAAGGCCAGCAGGCCCCACAGCAGGGCCAGATCCACCCCGAACAGCGACAGCCAGCCGATATAGAGCGCACCGGTGATCAGCCCCAGCACGCTGCTGACCACCAGATAGCGGCGGAACTGCTGGGCGATGGCCGCCACCGCCTCCACGGCGGTCCGGCAGCGCTCGCGGCCCAGAGCCATGACGATCTTCTCACGCCAGACCGGCGCTTCCAGCTGCATCAGCAGGGCGAGGAAGACGGTCAGCACCAGAATGGAGGCCGTCTGGCCGGCCGATGACAGCGCCGCCTTGGCGAAGCCGGTGATCGGGTCGACCGGCACCTCGCCGCCGCCCTGCCCGGCCTGCTGACCGCTCCCCTGCCCGGCTGCCGGCGCAAGATCGGCCTTGGCACCCTGGACCCACTGGTTGACCTTCGCCCACAGCTTGCCCAGCGCCTCGGCATATTGCGGAAAATCCTCCGCCACGCGCTGGGCCACCAGCGCCATGCCGCCGAAGAAGGCGGCCAGGATGCCCAGGATCAGCAGCATCGACGCGGCCAACCCCAGCCAGGACAGGCGGCGCGGCACCCGCTCGCGCACCCAGCGGCTGACCGGGGCGACGGCAACGGCGACGAAGAAGGCCGAGATGACCGGGATCAGGATCGAGGCCGCCGCCTGCAACAGCCACAGAACCGCGACCCCGGCCAGGATGCCGAGCAGCCAGAGCGCGAGGTTGAAGCGGTCGATGCGCCCCCTGCCCGGCCCCGACCCGTCGTTCCCCGGCCCGTCATCCCCCGGCCCGTCATCCCAATGCCCGCCGTCCGTTCCGCTGTCCACGCTCTCCGCCTCCGCATGCCGCATCCTGCGTCGCCGGGACGCTCGTTCTAGACGCAGTTCCGGGCCTTTCGGTTCCATTCGCCCGACAGGCTGTCTCCCGTGGGAGGTGGTGCCGTCATGCCAAGTCGGTGCTTCGAAAAAGCGGCGTTTTAGCTTATTCCGCAACGCCTTCGGCAAATACAAACAGCAAAGCTCAAGGTAACAGGGAAAAATCTGCCGGCTTGATGCTCCGGGTTTCCACGGAGCGCTGAGGTTTCGTTTCTGGCTGAATCATGACCAAGGATCGATGCCCGTTTTTTGTCTCATTCATGCCACGGGAAACCGCCTCATTCATAATTTCCTAACCATAAGTGTTAGTACCCGATTAAGGCTAACAGACGAGCCTGCGGAACAAGGCGATACCCATAAAGCGGAGTTCCAAAATGGCTACCACCAACACCGACGGCACGATCCAGGTCACCTTCGCGGTCAATGCCTGGGGCACCGTGGCCGGCGGGAAATGGCCGCATTTTCAACTGCTTATCGATGGCAAGGTCATCGGCGACGCCACCGTCGCCTCCGCCAGCCAGTCGCGCTATGTCTTCACCGCCAACGTGCCGGCCGACAAGGCGCATGCCCTCCAGCTGGTCTACGACAACGACGACACGGTTAACGGCGTCGACCGCAACCTGTTCGTCAAGTCGTTCGAGGTGAACGGCAAGACCATCCTCGCCATCGATCCCTCGGTGAAATACGACACCGGCAAGATCGACGGGCTGCACGTCATCGCCGGGCAGAGCGAGATGTACTGGCCGGGCGCGCTGAACGTCGCGCTGCCCGCCACGCTGTTCTCGACGGCCCCGGTCGATACCGGCAGCGATACCGCGACCATGACCACGACCATCAAGGTGAAGGCCTACGGCATCGGCGCCGGCGGCCAGGCCCCGCACTTCAAGCTGCTGGTCGACGGCGAGGTGGTGGGCGACGCCTGGGTCAACGCGACCTCGGCCACCGACTACACCTTCACCGCCAAGGTGGACCCCAACGAGGCCCACAAGATCCAGATCTGGTACGACAACGACGCGACCGTGAACGGCGTCGACCGCAACCTCTACGTCAAATCGATCGACATCGACGGCAAGACCATCTCCGCCACCTCAGAAATGGCCTCCTACGACAAGGGTCCGGTGGACGGCAAATATGTGGTCGCCGGCCAGGAAGGGCTGTTCTGGGGCGGCGCCCTGTCCTTCGGCGTGCCGGAGGAGTATTTCGGCGGCGCCTATGTCCCGCCGCCGCCGCCGATCCCGACCAAGCCGGTCGACATCGTCGTCAACGCCTACGGCACCTCGGCCGGCGGACAGGCGGCGCATTTCAAGCTGCTGGTCGACGGGCAGGTGATCGGCGACGCCAAGGCGTCGGCCACCACCGCGGGCTACAAGTTCACCGCCGACATCGACCCGACCAAGGCCCACACGGTCCAGGTCTGGTACGACAACGACGCCACGGTGAACGGCGTCGACCGCAACCTGTTCGTCAAGTCGGTGGTCATCAACGGCAAGACCGTCCCCGTCACCGACAGCATCGTCACCTATGACAAGGGTGCGGTCGACGGCAAGGACGTGGTCAAGGGCCAGGAAGGCCTCTATTGGGGCGGCGCCCTCAACATCAAGGCCGGTGCCGAGATGTTCGGCGACACGCCCGTCCCGCAGAACCCGGTCCCGACCACGCCGACCAAGCCGGCCTTCTATGTCGCCGCCAACGGCAAGGACAGCTGGTCGGGCAAGCTGGCAGCCCCGAACGCCGACGGCACCGACGGTCCCTTCGCCTCGCTGGAAAAGGCGCAGGCCGCCATGCGGGCCAGCTCGACCATCGACACCACCTATGTCCGCGAGGGCACCTATCACCTGACCAAGACGCTGGAGCTGACCTCGCTCGACAACGGCCACAGCTTCAAGAACTATCCCGGCGAGACGCCGGTGCTGAGCGGCGGCGAGGTGGTGAAGAACTTCACCAGCGAGGGCAACGGCCTCTATTCGGCCAAGCTCGCCACCGCCAGCAACCTCGACCTGATCGTCGGCGACGTGCGCCAGCATCTGGCCGAGAAATACGCCTATGACGCCGGCGACGTCACCAGCGGCTGGCGTTTCGCCGACGCGGCAGCCGGTGGGCCGAGCGGCTGGTACATCCGCTCCCACGGCAGCGAGGTGACCGCCGCCGACATCCAGCCGGGCACGATGATCCAGGTGATGGACGCAGAGCGGCTGGGCGACACGCTGACCAGCATCGAAAGCTTCAACGCGACCACCCGCACCATCAAGCTGAAGAACGGCGCCTCGCTGCCGTTTGCGGAAGGCACCACCTACAAGCTGCTGAACAACGCCTCTTACGTCGATCAGGCGGGCGAGTTCGCCTGGCGCGCCTCGGACGGCAAGCTGCTGTACAAGGCCGCCAGCTCCGGCTTCGCGTCGACCGGCGTGGAGGTGCCGCGGCTCGGCACGCTGATCAAGCTGACCGGCGCCAGCGACGTCACCATCGACGGGCTGACCTTCAAGAACACCACCACCGGCGGCGACGCCCTGCTGCTGAACAATGCCGACGGCAACCACATCAGCGACAACAGCTTCCTGAACGTCGGCACGGCGATCCGGCTCAGCTCGGGCTCGTCGAACAACCAGATCGCCCACAACACGCTGAACCATCTGGCGGAAAACGGCATCGAGATGGACGGCCGCAGCAACGGCAACACCATCTACGCCAACAGCATCAGCAACATCGGCGAGGTGCGCAAGGCGGTGTCCGGCATCTTCGGGACCGGCGTCGACAACAACGTCATCTCCAACAACGACATCGACCACAGCGCCCGCTACGGCATCTCGTTCAAGGATTACGGCGGCAGCACCAACACGGCCAACCACAACAACATCATCCAGTACAACAACGTCTCCTACACCGGGCTTGAGACCGCCGACGGCGGCGCCATCGAGATCCTGGGCCGGTCCAGCACCAACACCGGCCTGATCATCCAGGGCAACCGGATCGAGCACGCCAACGGTCTCGCCACCAGCGCCCAGGACAGCTGGATGTTCGGCCAGAAGGGCTTCGGCATCTATCTGGACGACATGGCCGGCGGCGTCACCGTCAAGGACAACTTCATCAAGGATGCCGACTGGGCCTCGGTGCAGATCCATGGCGGCGACAACAACGTGGTGACCAACAACTTCTCGGTCATCGCCAGCAACAAGGAAGACTTCATCCGCATCGAATGGCAGCCGGTGCACGGCACGGCCGGCGATCCGCACAACAACACGATCACCAAGAACGTGGTGATGGGGACCCTGCCGCTCGACGACTACATCGAACTGCTGAGCGCCAACGACTTCGTCATCGACCAGAATCTGGTCTACAACGTGCCAACCTATGGCGACCGCGACGTCAGCGCCAAGCCGATGTTCACCAACCCCTACTGGGGCGACTACTCGCTGGAGGCGTCCTCGCCGGCCTTCGACATGGGCATCCACGACCTCGCCTGGGCGAAGATGGGCATCGTCGGCACGGCGGCGGCCGGGATGGAACAGTTCTGGGACGGCGTCTGATCGCAAGATCCCGGACGGCGGCACCGGAGGCCGATCCCTCCGGTGCGCCGAGCTTCGCAATGGGCGGAGTCCAGTGGGCGGATCCTGTCCTGCTCGACGGTGTCGGGCAGCGATGGGCTCCGCCCTTCGGCGTTCGTCCACCGGCATTTCCGGCGTGGGCCATTGCCCCGGCTTGGCTCCAGCCTTGCCGCGCACCATATGCGGAGTCCCGATCGAGACCGGACGGACAGAGACCGTTTCCATTTGATGACGCAGATGAGCAGGACCGCGGGAACAGCGGGCGGGTTGGTGGCGGCGATGGTGGCCGGCCTCCTGATGTGCATCGCCGGCCCGGCGCCGGCCCGGGCGCAGGAAGACCAGAAGCCGAAATTCGGGCCCGACGCGGTGCCGATCACCCGTGACGCCGACTATCTGCGCAGCGCCCCGGCGCCGGATTACTGGGCGCTCAGCCCCTTCTACGTGCCGCAGACGACCAGCGCCTCCTGTTCGCTGGCCAGCGTGACGATGATGCTGAACGCCCTGCGCGGGCTGCCGGCGCAGGCATCGGAGCGGCTGGTGACCGGGCGGCATCTGCTCGACCGGCTGGACGACGACCATTGGCGCGCCGCCACCGCCGAGGATGGCGAGGGCATCTCCTTCGCCGAACTGGAGCGCTATGTCCGCCGCAGCCTCGCCGCCTATGGCATCGACGCGGAGGTGGAGGTCTGGCGCCCGCGCGACGCCTCCCCCGCCACGCTGGCGGAGCTGCGCCGCATCCTGGCCGAGAACGAGCGCAGCGCCGACGACATCATCCTGCTGGCCTTCGACCAGGGCACGCTGACCGGCGACATCGGCCTCGGCCATATCGCGCCGCTGGGAGCCTATGATCCGGCGACGCGGCGCGCGCTGGTGATGGACCCCGACCGGCTGTGGTACGTGCCCTATTGGACCGGCGACGCCCGGCTGCTGGACGCCATGCTGAAACCGGACCGCGCCGATCCGGAGGGCAGCGGCCTGATCCGCGTCCGCGCCCGCCGGGTTTCGGGGTAGGCGGCGCTACTTCACTTCCCGGCTGGTGAGGTCGGAGGGATTCTGCGAGCGCGTCGGCTCGTTGGGCTGGTCCGGCTCGCTCGCCCACTGGTTCGGGCGCGGGACCGGGGTGCCGTTCAGGTCCGGCGGGGCCCGACGGACCTCGGCGAGCGCCTGTTGCAGTTCCCCGCTGCCGGTGGCGGCGGAACTGGACGAGTCGGGCGGCTTGTTCCCCTGCTGGCTGGGGAGCGGGTCCTGGCTCTTCCGGACACCGTTGTCGCGGGCAAGCGCGTCGCCGGTCGTCTCCTTCGCTCCGGAATCGACCGGCTGGGTCGGTTGCTGCTGGGCCGGCTCATGCTGGGCCGGCTGCTGGGCAATGGCGGCGGGCGGCAGGCCGGCGAGAAGGCTGGACAGCAGCAGGGCGGCGGCGAACTTGCGCATGGCGCATCCTCAGGTTCGGGGGCGATTAGGAGGCATTTGGCGAGCTGGCGGCACCAATCGCCCGACGGCGCGTTGTAGCGGGGACGGAGTCCGCCTCCAGCCCATCAGGAACACCGCCCATGCCCACCGAGTTCCCGTCCGCGCAGGCCTTGTCCGCAACTCACCCGGCCTCTCCGCCCGACCGTGCCGAACGGCGGACGGTCGGCGTCGTGGTGGAGCGGCGGCGTGTCGACAATCCCTGGATCGAAGCGCGCTGGCAACCGGTCCTTCTGGTCCCGCCCGAACCCGACCGGCCCGACTGGAGCGTGGTGGCGGAGGGGCCGGACTGGAGCCGCCATTATGCCGGCACCGCCGAGATCGCCCTGTTCCCGACCGAGGCGGAGAACTACAAGCACAATCTCGACGGCGGCAAGCCCTGCGCCTACGTCATCCTGCGGCCGGGCGGTCCGGCGCCGGGGATGCGGCTGCTGGCCGTCACCGTGGACCCCGGCGAGATCGACACCCATGCCGAAGCCGGCGACGACGTGATCGAGCCGCTGGCTCTGCCGATTCCCCTGGTGCTGTGGATGGACGGCTTCGTCGCCCGCCATCATGTCGAACGCCCCTTCCACAAGCGCAAACGCGACCGCGCCGACACCGAAGCCCTGGCCCGGCACCGCGGGACGGAGCGGCCGCGGCATGGCTGACCCCGCAGGCACGGAAGGCTTCCTCGGCCGCTGGTCGCGGCTGAAGCGCGAGACGCAGACGGAGGAGGCGCCGGTCGAGATCGCAGTGCCGGAGCGGATGGACGACGCCCCGGCCGCGGTTTCGGCGGAGGTCGGGGCGGAGGTCGGGGCGGAGATCGCGCCCGCCCCTCCGGCGGAGGAAGAGGCGCCGGACCTGCCCTCGCTCGACAGCCTGAATGCCGGCAGCGACTACACCGGCTTCCTGCGCAAGGAGGTGCCGGAAGAGCTGCGCCGCCAAGCCCTGCGCAAGGCCTGGGCCAGCGACCCGGCCATCGCCGGCTTCCGCGGCTTCGCCGAATATGACTGGGACTACAACGCCCCCGGCTATGGCGCCCTGCGGCCCACCGACGACATCGCCCGCCTGCTCGACGCCGTGCTGCCCGACGAGAAGCGGGAGGAGGAGGTGGTGGTTGAGGAGGTGGTGGCGGAGGGGGATTCGGCGGACGGCGACTTGCCTGTCGACAGCACTTGCCCCCACCCCAACCCTCCCCCGCTGGGCGGGGGAGGGAGCGAGTGCTCATGCGAAAGAGTGGCGGCAGTCCCTCCCCCGCCCAGCGGGGGAGGTTAGGTGGGGGTCTAACGTCCCATAGGAATCCAGCCCCTCACACGCACCGCCCGCCATCGACCTCCAGGCACACGCCGGTCAGGAAATCCGCCTCGTCGGAACAGAGGTAGAGCGCCGAGTTGGCGATGTCGTCGGGCGTCGACAGCCGGCCGAGCGGGATGCTGCGCAGGAACTGCTCGCGGCGTTCCGGTGAGTCCTGCCCCATGAAGCGGTGCAGCATGCCGGTCTCGCCCGCCACGGGGGCGATGGCGCAGACGCGGATGCGGTCGGGCGCCAGTTCGGCCGCCATCGACTTGGTCAGGGTGATGACCGCCCCCTTGGAGCCGTTGTACCAGGTCAGGTTCGGCCGCGGCCGCAGGCCCGCGGTGGAGGCGATGTTCAGGATCACGCCGCCGCCCTGGGCGCGGAACACCGGCACGGCATGGAGGGCGCCGTGATAGATCGATTTCACGTTGACGGCATAGATGCGGTCGAAGGTGGCCTCGTCCACCTCCAGCATCGAGCCGTAGCGGTGGGTGTAGCCGGCATTGTTGACCAGGATGTCGAGCCGCCCGAACTCACCGAGTGCGGCGGAGACGATGGCCCCGTAATCCTCTCCCACCGCGACGTCGGCGCGCACGGCGAGCGCGGTGTCGCCCAGGCTGTCGGCGACGCGGCCGGCCGCCGCCTCGTCCAGGTCGGCGACGATGACGCGGGCCCCTTCGGCGGCGAAGCGTCGGGCGATGCCCTCGCCGAAGCCCGATCCGCCACCGGTGACGACGGCGACTTTTCCTGACAAACGCATGAGCGGTTCCTCCCCGGCAACTCGCGATCCCATAAGCGCGCGGCCGTTCGGCACGCGGACTCCGTACAACAGGGAACCGGCGCCTTCGGCCGCATCGTGGACACGGCGAAGAACGCATGATAGCGCGAAGCCGCCCGGTGGGGCAGTCGCCATCATCCGCTATATCGTTTTGAGGAGGTAGAAAAGAGAATGGCGCGAGTGACGGGACTTGAACCCGCGGCCTCCGGCGTGACAGGCCGGCGCTCTAACCAACTGAGCTACACCCGCGCGATGGCTCCCGGTGCTGGACTCGAACCAGCGACAAGCGGATTAACAGTCCGCTGCTCTACCAACTGAGCTAACCGGGAACAGAGGCCGCCTTATAAAAGCGCTGGCGGATCCTGGCAAGCGGAAAAATGCAAAGCTGCGCATTTTTTCCGGAGACGCGAGGTTTTGCGCCGTTTGACTGTGACAACGCATGGCCGGCGCAGCCATCGGTTGCCGCAGCCCAGGCTTGCTCTTGACAGTTCGGGCCATCTCAGGCTTTTTCTCGCCCTCCCCATCCCACCATTGCCGCAGGCCCCGATGTCCGAGGTCGTCCCCTTCGCCGCCGCCCGCGAGGCGCTGCTCGCGCGCCTGACCGAACAGCTGCCGCCCTCGTCGGAATGGGCGGGCCGGCTGATGCTGATGCCGGACGGGAGACGGGTGGAGCCGATGCCGGCGGCGGACGCGGCGGCATCGCTGCGCGCCTTCCGCGCCGGGCTGGGTGAGGCCATCGGGGCCGCCGCCTGCTCGGTCGGCGGCGTCTGGGTCGGCCGGGAGGATTGCCTGGACTGGGACGGGTTGCTGGCGCCGCTGGCGGTCGCCGCCGCCTATGTGGTCGGCCGCACCCAGTCGGCGGGTGGTTTCGCCGCAGAGCTGTTCCGCTGCAAGGACGCGCTGGCCGGCTGGGGCGTGCGCGGCCTGCGCGGCGACCCGGCCGTCGCACGCGCCGCCGGCTATGCCGTAGTGTCGGTCAGCCGCCGCCCGGACGACCAGGAAATCGTGCTGGACCGGGTGATGGACACCTTCGCTTTCGTCATGCGCAGCCAGGGCGAGCCCACGGTGACAGCCGCCGACATGGACCGCCGGCTGGTGAAGCGGGCGGTGCCGCTGCGGCGTTGATCCCTCACCCCGCGGTGGCGAGCGCCGCCGTGCGCTCCGCGTCCTTGGCCCGGCGGGCCTTGCGCTTCAGCCACCACATCCATGTGCCGGTGACGGCGAACAGCGGCGGCAGGACACCGGACAGGAAGACCGCCCATTTCCACAAGGGCCCCAGCCCCTCGCCTGCATGCAGCGGGCGCTGCCACGCCATCACCGTCTCGCCGGCGCTGTAGGTGGCGGGATCGCGCACTTCGGCGACGCGGGCCGTCCAGGGATCGACGAAGACCGTCGCCGTCGGTGCGCCATGCGCCTGCCCAACCGCGGCAAGCCCGATGCGATAGGCCTGGTCCGGCCGGGCCGGCGGCGAGACGGAGCGCAGTTCGGCCCCCGGCAGTGCCTTGCGCGCCAGCACGACCGCGCGGTCGACGTCGATGGGTGTGGCGCCCTTGACCGGCTGGACCGTCACGGTGGCGCGCAGGTCGCGGGCCGGCAGGACCGACGACACCCCGGCTCCCAAGCTCTGCGGGAAGGCGAGATAGACGCCGGAAAAGGTGACGACGATGAAGACCGCCAACGACCAGATGCCGACCGCGCCGTGAAGGTCGCGGTGCAGGCGGACACCGCGGGCGCCGGACTTCACGGTGAAGGCGGCCTTCCAGCGGCCGGGCCGCGGCCACCACAGCACCAGACCGCTGACGCCCAGCACCAGCATCGCCACGCCCAGCCAGCCGACGATCTCGCGCCCGCTGCGGTCGCGGATCAGCAGATTGCCGTGCAGGATGTGAACCGTGCGCAGGAAGCCGGCGGACGCCTGGGCCGGATTGGCATCCCCGACCACCGCCAGCGACACCGGATCGATGCTGAGCGTTCCCATCGGCCCCTGCGGCGGCCCGCCCTGGGGAGCACCGCCCCGCTCCCCGCCCCGTTCCCCGTTACGCGCTGCCACCAGACGGACGACGGCCGGGCGGCCCGGCTCCTCCGGCAGGATCAGGAAGCCGGGCTGGGTGCCGGCCGGGGCCGCGGCGCGGGCGGCGGCCAGGATCGCCGATACCGGCTGCAGCGGCCCGTCGGCCATCGCCTGGGCGGGCGTGTCGCCGCTCAGCCCGCGAATCTCGTCCTCCACCACCAGGATGGAGCCGGTGATGCCGAGAAGGACCAGCGGCAGGCAGAGGATCAGGCCGACCCACAGGTGGATGTTCTGAAGCGTGCGGTACCACAGGCGCTGGCTGCGCGGCTTGCTGGCGTAGGCCATGGCGACGACCTTGAGGGGGATGGCGGGACGGGACCTAACGGATGAAGAACTGGACCGGCACGACCAGTTCGATGCGGTCCTGCCCCATCTCCTCCGGCGGGGCCGGCAGCGGGGAGGCGCGGCGGACCATCTCCACCGTTTCCTCGTCCAGCGCGCTGTGGCCGGAACTGCGGTCGAGCTGGACCGACAGGACGCGACCCTCGCGGTCGATGGTGAAGCGGACCTGGGCAACCCCTTCCTGCCGGCGGGCCTGGGCGGAGCGCGGATAGCGCTTGTGCCGTTCCAGATGGCCGAGCACCCGGCCCTGCCAGGTCGGAACCGCGCGGCTGGGGGCGGCCGACGGCGCCGGGGCCGCCGGAACGGGTGCCGCGGCCGGGGCCGGCGGAGCTGCGACAGGCGCCTGCTGGACCGGCTGGGCCACCGGGCGGGGCGGCTTCGGCTTCTCGGGCTTGGGTTTCTCCGGTTGCGGCTTCGGCGGTTCCTTCTTCACCTCGGGCTTGAGCTTCGGCGGTTCGGGCGGCGGCTTGGGCAGGACCACCTCCGGCTCGACCACCGGCGGCGGCTCCGGCGGCGGGGGCGGCTCCTCGACCACCGGTTCGGGTTCCGGCGGCGGCGGTTCGGGAAGCGGCTCGATCACCGGTTCGGGCATCGGTTCCGGCAGGGGAATGTCGATGGCAGGTGCCGGCTCCGGCGGGGCGACCGGCAGCGGGGCCAGTTCCAGCAGCACGGCGGGCGGTTCCGCTTCCGACGGCGTGATCGGCACATGCCACGCCACCATCGCGACGCCGGCCGCGGCATGGACGCCCAGCGCCAGCATCAGGCTGCCGCCCCAGCGGGCGACCCCGCGGACCGGCCGCTCGCTGCCGTCGTCGGAAAGGGTGGCGGACCAGTCCGCCGCACCGTATTCGGACGCCGCGCTCATGGGGCGGGGGCCGTTTCCAGGCCGACAAGGCCGATCTTCAGATAGCCGGCGCCGCGCAGGCTGTTCATGACCTCGGTCAGCGCGCCGTAATCCACCGTCTTGTCGGCGCGCAGGAAGACGCGCTGGCTCTTGTCGCCATGGGTGGCGGCGTCGAGCGCTGCGCCCAGCGACTCCCTGGTGGTCTGGGTGTCGCCCAGCGACAGCGTCTTGTCGGCCTGGATGGTCAGGAACAGCGGCTTGTCCGGCCGCGGCGTCGGCATTGCCGTGGACGCCGGAAGGTCCACCGGCACGTCCACCGTCGCCAGTGGTGCGGCCACCATGAAGATGATCAGAAGGACGAGAACGACGTCGATGAAAGGCGTGACGTTGATCTCATGCGTTTCGGTCAGTTCGTCGTCGTTGCTGCCGGAGCCGAGGCGCGCACCCATCGCCGTTACTCCGCCGCGCGGGAATTGCCGTGGGCCGGCGCGGCATGGGCTTGTGCCCGCGGCAGCGCATGGCGGTCGATGTCGCGGCTCAGCAGGCGCAGCACAGCCGCAGACGCGTCGGTCAGCTGGGCCTTGTGGCCGCCGATGGCGCGGGTGCAGGCATTGTAGACCACCACCGCCGGAATGGCGGCGACGAGGCCGATGGCGGTCGCCAGCAGTGCCTCGGCGATGCCCGGCGCCACCACGGCGAGGTTGGTGGTCTGCGCCTTCGAGATGCCGATGAAGCTGGTCATGATGCCCCACACCGTGCCGAACAGGCCGATGAAGGGGCCGGTCGACCCGATGGTGGCGAGGATGCCGGTGCCGCGCGCCATGCGCCGGCCGGCCGCCGCCTCGATCCGCTCCAGCCGCGAGGCGGCGCGGTCCATCAGCCCGTCGCGCGACGGCGCATCGGCCGACAGGTGGGTCTCGGCGATCACCGCGCGGACCAGCGCCGCCGCCGTGCCCTGGCTGAAACCGACCCGCTCCGCCGCCTGGGACAGCGACCGCGCCTCCTCCAGCATCGCCAGGGCGCCGCGCGCCTTGCGCTTGGCCGAGGACAGCTCGACCGCCTTGGCGATGGCGATGGTCCAGGTGACGACGGAGGCGAGCGCCAGACCCACCATCACCGCCTGCACCACCGGGCTGGCGGTGACGAACATGCCCCAGGGCGACAGGTCGTGCGGAAGAGTGGCCAGGGCTGCGGCCGCATCCGCGGCGCTCTGGGCGGCGGGAGCCACGCCCTGTACCGCACCTTGCACCGCCTCCGGCACCGCCGGCGCGACGGTGGCGGGTGCGGCAGCCTCCTGCGCACGGGCGGCGGCGCCGGCCATCAGCGTCCCGGCGCCGGCAAGGACGGCAGCCAGAACAGGACGGTGGCGAAACGATGTCGGCATGGCGGTCCAACTCCCCTCGACGCGTGTCCGGCACGCGCGATGCAAAAACCCGATGACACTCCAGAGCAAAGCCCCCACCGCGGTTATAGTGCGAATGAGTCGCACTCGCACGGAAAATCGACCTCCGCCGCACGCCATCGGGTCATTTTTTGTGGGGATTTCAAACAGCTTGCGCGCCGTTCCGTTTGCCTTGCGAACTGTTCAAAGGCCATAAACGGTGCAGACTGGATGCTGCGACTAAGTCTCAGTACCACCAAACCGTCGCCCTGTCGCGGGAAAATCGCGAACTTTTCAATCGGCGGGACCGGCTGAAATAAACCGGAACCGCGCAACAATCGGGCGGCGCTCCGGGTTGAACCCTCGGTCGATACCATCCCGGGGAGGAAGCCGATGGACCGCGTTTCGGTTGTGGAGGAAAAGGGCAGCTTCCGGCTGGTCGCCTGCGACGGCCGTTTCGCCGTGGTGGAGGCGCGGGCCGGACAGGTCTTCGGTATGCCGCAGGACCGCGACGGCGGTCGCGATGGTGCCGCCGACAGCCCCGAGGGCATCGAATCGGTTGCACAATGGACCGGCGAGGACGAGGCACGGGCGCTGTTGCGCGATTTGTCCCAGCGCGGCGACGGACTGGCCCGCCGCATCTGGTAGGGCCGAAATGGGGTGATCCGCCAAGCTCCCGGCTGCGTAGGAGAGTGCGCAAAGCTGCGGAGCGCACCATGCATGGCGAGGGAAACGGCCAGGAGGCCGATCCGAATGGCGGGCTGCCATTGACCTGGATCACCGGCGCCAGCAGCGGCATCGGCCGGGCGCTGGCGATCCATCTCGCCAACGCCGGCGAACGGGTGGCGCTGTCCGCCCGCAACGCCGAGGAACTGGCCGCGACCGCCCAATTGTCGGTGGATCGCATGCGGATCTTCCCGCTGGACGTCACCGACCGCAAGGCGACCGCCGCCACCGTCGCCGCCATCGAACGCTGGCTGGGCCCGATCGACCGGGCGGTGCTGAACGCCGGCACCCACACGCCGATGTCTCTGGAGGATTTCTCCGCCGACACCGCCCGCCGGCTGATGGAGGTCAACTATATGGGCGTCGTCCATGGGCTAGAGGCGCTGCTGCCGCGGATGCGCGCCCGCGGCCGTGGGCATGTGGCGGTGGTGGCCTCCGTCGCCGGATACCGCGGCCTGCCCACCGCGGCTGCCTATGGCCCGACCAAGGCGGCGCTGATCAACCTGTGCGAATCGCTGAAGCCCGACTGCGACCGCGCCGGCATCCGGCTCCAGCTGGTCTGTCCCGGTTTCGTCGACACGCCGCTGACCGCCCGCAACGGCTTCGCCATGCCGGACCTGATGCCGGTGGAGGATGCCGCGCGCGAACTGGCCGACGGGCTGGAGAGCGGCGGATTCGAAATCGCCTTCCCGAAACGCTTCATCCGCAAGCTGAAGCTGGCGCGCCTGCTGCCCTATCGGGCCTACTTCCCGCTGGTCCGCAAGGTGACGGGGGCATGATGGCGGGGAACATGACGGCAGGGATCATAATGGACGAAGCGAGAGCACGCGGGCTCGACGCCTGGGCGACCTTCTTCGAGACGCTGAGCCACGACACGCTCGACCGCCTGACCGCGCTGACGGTGCCGGAGGTGCGCTTCCGCGATCCCTTCAACGACGCCCATGGGCGCGACGCGGTGCGCGCGGCGCTGCTCCACACGCTGAACGGCTGCCGGGATTTGCGCTTCACCGTCACGCACCGGCTGCCGGCCGACGATCTGGCGATCCTGCGCTGGCGGTTCGAGGCGACGGTGACCGGCATCGGCCGGATGGACGTCATCGGTACCAGCGAGGTCCGGCAGGCTCCCGACGGCCGGGTGGCCGAGCATGTCGACCATTGGGATTCCGGCGAGCATATCTACCTGCGCCTGCCGCTGCTGGGCGCGCCGCTGCGCCTCATTCGGCGGCGGCTGGGGGCGGCACCGCCGCGTTGACGGCGCCCGGCTGGATCATCCGCCCTTCGGGCAGGAAGAACAGGCTGACGGTGCCGATCCACAATCCCCAGCGATAGACGTTGGCGCGGTTGATCAGCGCATCGCCCGGCTGCAGCCACATCCAGTCGTCGAAGCGCACGCGCCAGCGGCCGCCACCGACCTTCAGCGCCATCTCGTAGGTCCAGTTCAGCGCGTTGCCGGCCGACCGGCCGACCGCCTTGCCGATCACGTCGTCGGCCTGCCCCTCGTAAAGGCCCTCCCCGGTCCTGGCGATGCGCCAGACCCGGCGGTCGGTCTCGCCGTCGGCATAGTCGAACCGTTCGTCCAGCGTCAGCTCCCGCCCGTCCCAATGCCCGTCGATGACGACGGTGAAGCTGCGGCGCAGGGTGCCGAACCGGTCCTCGAAAAGACCCCAGGCGCGGGTGCGGCCGGCGAAATAACGCTCGATCCGCAACTCCGGCCCCGTTCCGGCGAAATCCTCGACCTTCATGGCAGGAATCCCCCCGTTCAGGGTGCGGAGCCGGGCCGGCGGAAGCGCCAGAGCCCGACATCGATGGTGCCGGCGCGGAACCCCGCCTCGCAGTAGGCGAGGTAATAGTCCCACAGCCGGCGGAACCGCGGATCGAAGCCCATGGCGGCGACCCGCGGCGCAGCCTCGTGGAACCGGCGGCGCCACTCGGCGCAGGTGCGGGCATAGGAGGCGCCGAAGGTCTCGACATGCTCCACCGCCAGCCCGGCCCGCTCCGCCTCGGCGCGCAGGGCCGACGGGCAGGGCAGCAGGCCGCCGGGGAAGATGTGGCGCTGGATGAAGTCGCATTTGCGGCGGTAGTGCGGGAAACGGGCATCGTCGATGGTGATCGCCTGCACCACCGCCGCCCCGCCGGGAACCAGCCGGTCGCGCAGGCTGGCGAAATAGCGCGGCCAATGCTCCTCCCCCACCGCCTCGATCATCTCGATGGAGACGATGCGGTCGAAGCTGCCGCCGGCATCGCGATAATCCATCAGCCGCAGGTCGACCTTGCCGGCCAGTCCGGCTTCCTCCATGCGGCGGCGGGCGAAGGACAGCTGTTCCGCCGACAGGGTGAGCCCGACGACCGAAGCGCCGCAGCGGCCGGCCAGATGCTCGGCCATGCCGCCCCAGCCGCAACCGATCTCCAGCACCCGGTCGCCGGGGCGCAGTTGCAGCAATTCGGCGACGCGGCCGATCTTGGCGTCCTGCGCGTCCTCCAGGCTCTGCCCGTCATCCTCGTAAAGGGCGGAGGAATAGGTCATGCCGGGGTCGAGCCACAGCCGGTAGAAGTCGTTGCCGAGGTCGTAATGGAAGGCGATGTTGCGGCGGCTGCCGCGGCGGGAATTGGCGCGGCTGCGGTGGAACAGCCGGTTGATCGCGGACGCCGCTAAGGTGCCCTTCAGCACGCCCTTCAGCGCCGCCTCGTTGCGGATCGCCAGTTCGATCAGGGCCGGCAGATCGCCGCTGGTCCACAGCCCATCGCCATAGGCCTCCGCCATGCCGATCCCGCCGCCCAGCAACAGCCGCCGCGCCGCCGATCCGTCGAGCAGGGCCAGATCGGCGCGGGGACCGGTCGCCCCGTCGCCGAACCGCAGCGTCCGCCCGTCCGGCAGGCGCAAGGTCAGCTCGCCGACGCGGATGCGGGCGGCCAGCCTCAGCAGCGCGCCGGTCCACAGATCGTCTCCGGTCACCAGCCGCAGCCATCGGGGTTGACGGCGAAGCGCGGGCGCAGCGATGTCGGTCATGCGGGGAAGCCTTCTCAGGAACGGTCAGAAGCGGGTCGAAGCGGTGGGGCCGGCGACGACGGTCACCGGATGCGCAGGCGCGGGCGGGCGCGGGCGGATCGCCAGCCCCTTGCGCCAGAGATGCAGCGCCTCCCAATGGATGCCGGCGACCACCTTGGCGGTCATCAGCGGGTGCCGGGCCCAGGCGCGCAGGATGGCGCCGTCGGTCAACTCCACCCGCCGCAGGGCGAGCGACGCATGCAGGACCGGCCCCGCCGCGTCGGTCTGGCGGATCGCGACGGCCAGCGGCTCCCCCTGCTCGCCCGAGGGCGGGCGGATGCGGAAGTGATAGGCGGTCTCCATGTCCATGAAGGGCGACACGTAGAACCGCTTGTCGCAGCTCTGGCGCACCAGCCCGTCCGCTCCGCGCTCCGCCGGAATGAGATAGGCGTGGCGCTGGCCGAAGGTGTTGCTGACCTCATGGATGATGGCGGCGAGCGTCCCGTCGGGCCGATGACAGAACCAGAGGCAGAGCGGGTTGAAGACGAAGCCCAGCACCCGCGGAAAGCACAGCAGCCGCACCGGCCCGCCTGCCTCGATCCCGGCCGCCGCCAGCTGCGCCCCAGCCCAGGCCTTCAAGCCCCTCTCCCCTTGTGGGAGAGGGGTTGGGGTGAGGGGGTGGAAGCTTTGATTTCCAACGGCCTGCGGCCGGCCGTACCCCTCATCCCAACCCTTCTCCCGCAAGGGGAGAAGGGCATCCGAGTCGAAGCGCTGCTGTTCGCGCGCTTCCCCACGCGAAGGGTTGCTTTCCAACGGCCCGAAATCGCCGTCATGGAAACCGGTCAGGCCGAATCGGTTGTGGGCGAACAGCCGCAGCTCGCGGTCCATCCGGGGAAGCTCGTCCAGATCGATCAGCAGGCTGAACACGCGGTAGGACAGCCTGTGGCGCACCGGCTTCACCCGGTTGTGCATCACCGTGCCGACATAAAGGCCGGAGGCGAAGCGCCGCTCTTCCCGATGGTGCTCCATCACACGGCCTCCAGCCGGGCGGCGCGGGCGGCCGGCGCAGGCGACGGGCCGAGATGGATGCGGCCGGACTCGTTCGGCACGCTCCAGGGCCGGCGCAGGCCGCCCAGCGCCTCCGCCACCGCCAGCCCCGCCTGCACGCCGTCCTCATGGAACCCGGCGCCGAAATAGGAGCCGGCGAACCAGGTCCGCCGTTGGCCCTGAAGGGTCCACAGCCGCTTCTGTGCCGCAAGCGCCTCCATCCCGAAGATGGGGTGGTCGTAGAGGACGCTGCGCAGGATGCTGCCCTCGCGCGGCGGATGCGACGGGTTCAGCGTGACGAACAGGTCGCGCTCCCGCGGCAGGAAGCCCTGCAGCCGGTTCATCCAATAGGTGACGCAGACGGCGTCGCCATCCTTGCCGCCGTCGCTCTGCCGGCTGAGGTAGTTCCAGCTCGACCACACGGCGCGGCGTTTCGGCATCAGGGCGGCATCGGTGTGCAGGATGGCGAGGTTGCGCTCGTAGCCGAAGGCGCCCAGCAGATGCCGTTCCTCCTCGCCCGCATCCTCCAGCAGGGCGAGCGCCTGATCGGCGTGGGTGGCGATCACGACATGGTCGTGGGCGCGGACGGCGCCGCGGCGGTCGCGCACCAGGACGCGCCCCTCCTCTCGGGCGATCCCCTCCACCGCACAGTTCAGGCGCAGCGCGCCGGGCATGTCCAGCAGGATGCGGTCGACATAGCTGCGGCTGCCGCCCTCCACCGTGCGCCAGAGCGGTCGGCCCTTGATCTTCAGCAGGCCATGGTTGTCGCAGAAGCGGATGAAGGCGGCGGCCGGATGGTCGCGCATCGCCTCGGCCGGGCTCGACCAGATGGCGGCGGCCATCGGCAGCAGATGGTCGCGGACGAAGGCGTCGGAATAGCCGCCGCGGTCCAGCACCTCGCCCAGCGTCAGCGTCTCCGCCAGGGGATCGGACAGCAGCGCCGGCGCCTCGCGGTAGAAGCGCAGCAGGTCGGCCAGCATCCGCCAGAAACGCGGGCGCAGCAGGTTGCTCTTCTGGGCGAACAGCGTGCCCAGCGAGCTGCCGGCATATTCCACCCGCCCGCCGTCGAGCGAGGCGGCGAAGCTCATGTCGGTGGCACGGGTCCGCACGCCCAGCCGGTCGAACAGCGCCACCAGATTGGGATAGCAGGGCTCGTTGTAGACGATGAAGCCGGTATCGACCGGGCCGGCACCGTCGGCCTCCACCGTGTTGGCATGGCCGCCCGGCCGGTCCTCCTTCTCGTAAAGCGTGACGCGGTGCGCCTTCGACAGCAGCCAGGCCGCCGACAGCCCGGCGATGCCGGCGCCGATCACGGCGATGTCGAGCGGACCCGATGGCGGAAGGGCGGGTTCGGAAAGCGGCATGGCGGACGGCCCTTCTCGGGGTCTTGGGCGTGATCGGGACCGGACCCCATTCGAAATGGGTAGCTCCGGCGCGAATGATCCAGATACGGCTGCCGGCCGCGGTTGGATCATGCCACGCTCGCGCTTTCCGGCGCTCCGGTCGAGTGGACGAAACGCGCATCGACAAATGTCTCACGGGGCGGTGATCCGAAGCGGGAGCGTTGGCGTATCCTGGCCATGATCGCACCGCTGGCCTCACTTCTCTCGCATGCCACCGGCCCGGACCGGACCAGGACCGGGCCAGCCCGGCACCTGCCTGCCCGGCCTCCCGCCCGATGTCCGGACGATGCGCTGGCGGCGCGGCTGTCGGAGGATCTGGTCGCCGTGGCCTCCGGCGACCGGGCGGCCTTCGCCCGGCTGTTCGGCCACTTCGCCCCGCGGGTGAAGGCCTACATGCTGAAGCTGGGCATGCCGGCCCAGCGGGCGGAGGATCTGGCGCAGGACACCATGCTGTCGGTGTGGCGCAAGGCCTCGCTCTACGACCCGGCGAAGGCGGAGGCGGCGACCTGGGTCTTCACCATCGCGCGCAACCTGCGCATCGACGCGCTGCGCCGCGAACGCCACCCGGAGGTGTCGGACGACGAGTTGCTGGAGCATGAGGACGACCGCCCACGCGCCGACGAGCTGCTGGACGGCGACCGCCGCGCCAGCCGCCTGCGCGGCGCGCTGGCCTCGCTGACTCCGGAACAGGCGGAGGTGGTTCAGCTGTCCTTCTTCGCCGACCTCGCCCACCCGGCAATCGCCGAACGGCTGGATGTGCCGCTGGGCACAGTGAAATCGCGCCTGCGTCTGGCCATGGCCAAGATCCGCAAGGCGCTGGGAGACGACGACCGATGACCGCCCGCCAACCCACCTCTGCCCAAGCCGTCCTGCCGAACCACCATCCCAGCGACGCTCTGCTGGTGGCATACGGAGCCGGCAGCCTTGCGGAAGGGCTGTCGCTGGCGGTCGCCGTCCATCTCGCCCACTGCCCCGACTGCCGCGCCGCCCTGGCGGAGGTGGAGGCGCTGGGCGGAGCCCTGCTGGAGGAGTTGCCGCCCTCTCCGCTCGAAAGCCTGTCGCTGTCGGCCACGCTGGCCCGCCTGGATCTGGAGGAGGCCCCCGTCAACCCGTGCAAGGCCGGACGGGCTTCCGCGCAGTGGGGCAGCCGCCGGCCGGCCCGTCCGGGGCCGCGGGACGGCACGGCTCTTCCGGCACCGCTGCGGCCCTATGTGCCCCGGGCGGCCGAACTGGACGGGCTGTCATGGCAGCGTCTGGCGCCCGGCGTCCGGCGGGTGGAACTGATGCCGCGCAGCGCGGCGGGCGGTGCCGCCCAGCTTCTGCGCATCGCCCCCGGCACCGCCCTGCCCCACCATGGCCATGGCGGGCTGGAGCTGACCGTGGTGCTGAGCGGCCATTTCGCCGATGAACTCGGCCGCTACGGTCCCGGCGATCTGGCCGAGGTCGACGGGGATACCGACCACCAGCCCATCGCCGACAGCCATCGCGACTGTATCTGCCTGATCGCGACCGATGCGCCCCTGCGCTTCACCGGGCTGATGGGGCGGCTGATGCAGCCCTTCATCGGGCTTTAGATCGGATCGCGTAAAATCGGAATCGATTTGGAGCGTGAATCCGATCGCCAAACATAAAGCTACAGCGTCGTGCGTTTCATATTAAACGCACGACGCTGTAGAGAGGCGCCCCCTCACGCCACCGCTTCCAGCGGCGTCAGGCCGCGGGTCAGCCGTTCGACCTCGCGGTCGAAGGCCGCCTGATCGGCGTCCGACAGGTCGAACTTCACATGCAGGCGGCCCTGCTCGCTGGATTTGATGCGGGCGGCGAGCGGCCGGGAAACCCCATCGATGCGCAGCACCAGCGGCGCACCGGCCGGCCGGTCGGGAGCGCCGGTCAGCATGGCGCCGCCCGATGACAGGTTGGCGACGATGGCGCGGACAGGTGGCGTGCCGGCGCTCTCGACCGTGCAGCCGATCGACACGGCGAAGCGCGGGCGCTGGCGGCGGTCGACGTCGGTGGTGGCGGTGCGGACGACACGGATCAGCACGTTGCGCAGCGTGTCGATGCCTCCGGCCACGTCGACGGCGACGGTCCGCACCTCGCCGGCGCGGTCCTGGGTGGAACTCGCCTCGGCGGACACGCGGCGGATGCGCAGCGACACCTCCTTCGCGGCCTCGCTCGTCTGGCCGACGGACCGGGCGATCTCGTGGGTCGCCGCCGCCTGCTCCTCCACCGCCGCCGCGATGGAGGAGGAGATGCCGGCGACCTCGTCGATGGTCTCCGACACCTCGCCGACGGCACCGACGGCCGACGCCGTCACCGCCTCCACCTCCGCGATCAGCGAGCCGATCTCCTCGGTGGAGCGCGCGGTCTGGCTGGCGAGGTTCTTCACCTCGTTGGCGACGACGGCGAAGCCGCGCCCGGCTTCGCCGGCCCGTGCCGCCTCGATGGTGGCGTTCAGCGCCAGCAGGTTGGTCTGGCTGGCGATGTCGCCGATCAGCCGGGCGACGGCACCGATGCGCTCCACCGAGGCCGACAACCGTTCGATGGTGGAGCGGGCGAGACCGGCACGGTCCACCGCCCGGCCGGTGACCTCGGCTGCGGTGGATACCTGCATCCCGATGTCGGCGATGGCGGCCGACAGCTCCTCCGTCGCCGCGGCGACGGCTTCGGCATTGCTCAGCGCCTGCTGGGCCGCAGCCGCGACGGTCTGGGCATTGTCGCTGACCTGCACCGCCGATTCGGCCATCGCGCCGGCATTGGTGCTCATGCGGGAGGTGCGCTCCGCCACATGGTCGACGGCGACGCGGGTCTCCTGCTCCACCTTCTCCGCCATCGCCTCCAGCGCATGGCGCCGATCCTCCTCGCCGCGGCGGCGGGTCTCCTCCTGCTCGGCACGCAGCCGGGCGTTCTCCTGCGCGCTCTGCTGGAAGACACGCACGGTGTCGGCCATGTGGCCGATCTCGTCCCGGCGTTCCGTCAGCCCGATCTCCACATCCAGGGTGCCGCCGGCAAGCGCCACCATGGCGCGCCGCAGCCGCTCCATCGGCCGGATCATCGCCGCCTCCAGGAACACCACGCAGGCGGACGCCATCACCAGGATGGTCAGGCCGGCGCCGATCAGCGTCAGGCGCAGCCCGTCCGCGGTCGCCCGCACCTGCTCGATGTCGGCGGTCAGCTCCGTCAACCGGTCGGAACTGACGGCGACCACGCTGGCGCCCAGCGCCTCCAGCCTGGCGCCCATCGTCTCGGCGACGCTGTCGAACTGTCCCATCATCGGATTGCCGGCCGCCGGCCCGCCGGCGACATAGGCCTTTGCCATGCGCTGGCCCATCTCATAGAAGGGTCCGAAGGCGGTGCGGGTCTTCTCGATCTCCGCGACCACCTGCGGAAGCTCCAGCTCGCGCGCCAGATCGGCGGCCCTGGCGGTGTGCTCCCCGAAGCGGCGGGCAAAGTCGGCCGCCTTCGCCTCGCCGTCGTCCAGGCCGTCCAGCCCGCGCGTGGCCGACAGGTCGGTCAGCCATTGCTGGGTCTGCACCACGTCGTACCGGATCTCGGCCACCAGCGATACGAGCGGTATGACCCGGCCGACCACGTCGCCGGTTTCACGCTGGACGTCGGACAGATGCTCGGTCTGCAATCCCATGTCGCGCATGGTGAGGACCGAGGACAAGCCGACCGCGGCGAACACGAACACCGCGACCGCCACAACCTTCGCCCGGATTGAAATGACGTGGAGAATATTTCCGGCAGCGACCATGATCTGGCACTTCATACGTTAAGAGTACAAACGATTTACGTCATTCAACGTATGAGCACTCTAAACCGTTTCGCCACATTCGTCACGGCAAACAATTGAAATTGCGTGAACCTTGCGCCGATCGACCGACATTACTCTCGGGTTGTTTGATATCCGCGATCGGGCAACAAAAATCCTGGCCGATTGCCTTTCGTTGCCTCAAACCATCTCGATCCGGCTTTCGGGGCTTTCCGCAGGCTGCGGGCGCGACGTCAGCGCCTCATTGGTGGCGGCGGCGACCTCCCCCAGCGCCTCGAACAGCGGGTCGTCGGGCGGGCAGGAGGCGGACGACTGCAGCCGCTGCTCCAACAGCGAGGCAAGCCGGCTCAGGCGGACGGCGCCGATGTTGGCTGCCGTCCCCTTCAGCATGTGGGCGATGCGTGGAAGCTGGGCAGGGGAATTGCCGGGTGCATCTCCCGCCGCGCCCTGCCCGGCCAGCCGGTTGGCTTCCCGGATCGCGGCGATGCTGTCATCCACCGTCTGCCGGAATGCGCTCACCGTTCTCGTCCAGGTCTCGTCGCCGATCACCGCGCGCAGGGACTCCGCCTGCCCGGCGTCGAGAAGCGGTGCGGTCCGCCACAGTTCGGCACCCGCCGGAGCCGGTGCCGGAACCGGCGACGGGCGCGTCGGCGCGGGGCCGGACTCCCACGCTTGCGCGTTCGAAGACGGCTGCTGCGGACCGGCGGCGCCGGTGCCGGATGGCTCCGTCCGGGACGCCGACACGCTGCTCAGTATCTCGAACAGGTCGGCCGAAACGATGGGCTTGGTCAGGTAGGCGGTCATGCCGGCGGCGAGATACTCGGCACGGTGGCCCGGCATGACGTTGCCGGTCAGCGCCACGATGGGCAGGCGGGATGCCGGACCGGGCATGGCACGGATATGGCGGGTGGCGGTGACTCCGTCCATCACCGGCATCTGCACGTCCATCAGCACCAGATCGAACCGGTCCTCCTCCACCAGCCGCACGGCCTGCAGACCGTCCTCCACCGCCGTCACCCGGTGGCCGCCCCGGCGCAGCATGGTGACGACGATGTCGCGGTTGATCTCGTTGTCCTCGGCCACCAGCACGCGCAGGCCGCCGGTCTCCTCCGTCCCCGGCCCGCCCTTTGGCGCCCCTTGCGGCGCCCCCTGCGGCGCCGCTTCCGGAGCGCAAGGCGCGGTCGGAACGTCGTCGCACGGGTCGGCGGCCGGTTCGCAGCACACGGTGAACCAGAAGGTGCTGCCCTTGCCCTCGGCGCTGACGACACCGATCCGCCCGCCCATCAGCGTCACCAGCTCGCGGCTGATCGCCAGCCCCAGCCCGGTTCCGCCGAAGCGCCGGGTGGTGGAGCTGTCGCCCTGGGTGAAGCGGCGGAACAGGGTCGGCTGTACATCCTCCGGAATGCCGATGCCGGTATCGGCCACATCGAACCGCAGGAAGAAACTGTGGCCGGGCACGGCCTCCCCCTCCAGCCCGACCCGCACGGCGACACCGCGGCGCTGGGTGAATTTCAGCGCGTTGCCGACCAGATTGACCAGCACCTGCCGGATGCGCCGCAGGTCGGCGCGCACGCGGTCCGGCACCGCCGGAGCCACCTCCCGCGTCAGGATCAGGCCGCGTCCGCCGGCCGTCGGTTCCAAGAGGTCGATGCAGTCGCGCATCACCGCGCGCAGTTCGAAATCCACCGGTTCGACCTCCGCCTTGCCCGCCTCCAGCTTGGACAGGTCGAGGATGTCGTCGATGATCTGCAGCAGCGCCTTGCCCGACCGGTTGGCGACGTCCAGGAGCTGGCGCTGCTCCTCGTCCAGGTTGGGGCCGTCCACCAGGGCGAGCGCGCCCAGGACACCGTTCATCGGCGTGCGGATCTCGTGGCTCATGGTGGCCAGGAACTCGCCCTTGGCGCGGTTGGCCTGGTCGGCTGCCTCCTTGGCGCGGCGCAGGCTGGCCTCGATCTCGCGCTGGGCGGTGACGTCGCGGAGCGCGCCGGTGACATAGCGGCGGTCCCCTTCCCGCCAGCCGGCCAGCGACGCCTCCAGCGGGAACTCGCTGCCGTCCTTGCGCCGCCCGGTCAGCTCCCGCACCTCCGACCGCGGGGTGTCGCCGCCGCCGTCGCGATATGTGGCCAGCAGCCCGTCATGGACCGCGCCGACCGCGGCCGGCATCAGCCGGGTCATCGGCCCCCCCAATACCTCCGCCGCCCGGTAGCCGAACAGCCGCTCCGCCGCCCGGTTGAAGGCATCGACGGTGCCGTGCTCGTCGATGGTGACGATGGGCTGGCCGACCGCCTCGAACATGGCGCGATAGCGCGCCTCGCTGGAGGCAAGCCGGTTGGCGGCCGTCTCCCGTTCTGTGATGTCGGTGGCGGAGCCGCGATAACCCTGGAATTCACCGCGCCTGTCGAAGATCGGCCGGCCGCTGACACTGAAGTAACGCGGCCCGGCCGCCGTCATCACCCGGTAGCGGAAGTTCCGGAACGGCTCCCGCCGCTCCATGACGCGGCGATGCTCCTCCCATTTGGCGGCATCCCCCGTCTCGCGCAGGGCGACATCCTCCCGCCGCAGGCCGAGGGGCAGAGAGCCGTTGGCGATATGGGGGACCAGCGGACCGGCCAGGCCGGAGAAGCGCAGATCCGCATCCATCTCCCAGAACCAGTCGGAAGCCGTCTCCGCCTGGTCGCGGAACCGCTCCTCGCTTTGGGCGAGGCGGCGGGCGAGTGCGGTGAGCCGCGCCGTCTGCCGCGTCGCCAGCAGCGCCAGCCCGATCAGGCCGACGCTGCAGACCGCGGCTCCCAGCAGATAGATCCGTTGCCGCCGCCGGGTATCGGCCATGAAGGACGCTTCGTCGAAGGCGGTCGTGACGATCAGCGGATAGGTGGATAGGGTGCGGTAGGATTGCAGGCGCAGAATGCCGTCGATCGTGCTGACGGTGCGCAGGAAGCCGGTGGGCTGGCTGCGCGCCATGGCGAGCGTCGCCGAATCGCTCACATCGCGGCCGATGATGCGGTCGTTCATCAGGGAGCGGGCGCGCAATATGCCGTCCGTGCCGATGATCGCCACGGCACCGTTCGGGCCGACGTCCAACTCCTCCAGCGAGCGGCTGAAATAGAAGGGATCCATCGACGCGACCAGCACGCCGGCGAAGCCGCCGTCCGAGCGGTCGATGCGGCGTGTCAGCTGGATCGACCATTTGCCGGACGCCCGGCCGAAAACCGGCTTTCCGATGAACAGGCCGGCGTTGGGATTGTTGGCGTGAACGCGGAAATGCTCGCGGTCGGCCAGATGGACGCGGGCGGGGGCGTCCTCCACGCTGGTGTAGGTGAGGTCGCCATGTTCGTCGATGATCGCGAGCTGGACCAGGATCGCCGAACGCTCCACCGCCTGCCGCAGCATCTGGGAAACGCCCTGGCTCCAGACATCGCCATGCTCGCGGAAGTCGTCGATCAGGAACAGCAGGATCTGGTCGGCCTCGGCGATGGTCCTGCTCGCCTGCTCGGCCACGACGCGGGCAAGATTGCCGCCGTCGCGCTCGGCCCGCTCCATGGCCTCGGCATCGTCGTAATGGACGAGCATCAGGGCCGCTGCCCACAGGCCGGCGGCGATCACCAGGGTCGCCGCCCAGATAGCGGCGATGAAGCCATGCTGCTGAAGCCGCCCCGCCATCAGCCGCGCTCTCCGCCCGCCCGGCCTTCGCCCGCCCTGCCTCCGCCCGCCCTGCCCGCGGCCAGTGCCGCCACCCCGTGCGCCAGCCGCGGCAGGTCCACCGGCGTCGGCAGCACGAGGTCGGCTGGCCCGGCAGGTCCGCACGGGGGTTCCCCGCCGTAGAGCACGCAGGGCAGATCGCCGCGCAATTCCTTGAGACGGCCGGCCAGCGCACTACCGGCGGGCAGCGCGCTCAAGCCCGGCCCGATCACCACCGCATCGAAAAAGCCGGGCTCCTCGGCGACCACGTCCAGCGCATCGCGCAGATCGTCGCAAACCGACACCTCGAAGCCCTGCTGCTCCAGACCGGTCTGGAACCGGTCGCCCGACGCCGGATCTGCCTCCACCACCAGAACCCGGAGCGCCGGATCGTTGCGCCGCTGCGATGACGGCGGAGGGTCTGCCGGCGCGGGCACCGGCCGGGAGGCAGGGACGGCGGGGATGTAGAGGCGGATGGCCGTGCCTTCGACGGGATGGGTCAGCAGGCTGAGGCCGCCATCGTGGCGCCGCGCCGTCGACAGGGCCGTCGGCCAGTCGCCATCCTCCCGCACCGGCTGGCCGCGCCGGTAGCGCGTGCGGACGGACAGCAGCGGGTCGACCAGGGCGAACAGCAGGTCATCGGCCAGCGGCGCGCCGTCGACGCGCAGTTCGAACAGCGTATGCAGGCCATCACGCGGCTGAAGCAGCCGGCGCACCTGCCAGCCGGCGCCCGCCGCGTCCTCACCCTCACCCTCACCCTCACCCTCACCCGGATCCGGGTCTCCGCCGGCACCCTCCCCGTCGAAGCCCCCCCAAGCAAGGCCGGAGGGGGCGGCACGCAGGCAGAACCGCAATTCGGTGCCGCCGCCGGCCGCGAGAACGATTTCCGCCGCCAGCCCGGCCAGCGTCCGCGCCAGCAGCCCGGCATCGCAGAGGGGATCGGGTGTGGCGGGGGCATGCCGGACAGCCAGGCCGGCCGGCGTCGCCGTCGCCGTGCGCAGAAGCTCCGCCGCCTCGTCCAGCACTCTGGCCGCCCGCTCCTGGACGACGACGGCCGGTTCCAGCCTTGCCGCCAACGCCAGACGGCGGAATTCCGGCCGGGCGCGATGAACGGCGATGAGAATTCTCTCGGCATAGTCGGCCTGGGGCGAGCCGGCCGGCAGGTCGGCGGCAAGGAAATCGGCATAGCCGGCAACGGCACCCAGCGCGTTGTTGAAGTCGTGGACGATGGTGCGGGCCAGTTCGGCACGGGCATCCATCGCCGCCATCTGCTGGGCGCGCAGCTGGGCCGACAGCCGGCGTTGCGTCTCTTGCAGCGCCTCCTCCAATTCGGCGATCCGGGCGGCGGCGCTTCCCGCCTCTCCACCCCCGCGCCCGGCCGGCGGGGAAGCGGCGGGCGACTCGGCGGATGCCGGGTGCTGCGGCTCCGCCCCTGCAGACCGGCGACGCGCCGCCCAGGCACGGAAAAGCGCCAGCCCGGCCGCCGCACCGGTGCCGGCGGCAAGCAGGGGAAGCGCCCAGGGGGCAGCGGCGCCCAGCGGGTCGAGCACGGGCAGGAGCAGCACCGCCGCGCCGGCCAGCGCGGCCAGCGCCGGCGCGACCACCGCATTGCCGGACGCCTCCCGCCCGGCAGGAGCATGGGCCGGTGGAACGGCCGGCCGTGGCAGGGAATGGTCGGATGGGCTCATCGGCGACTCGGGAGTACGGCCATTTGCGATTGCTCTCCCGCCTTGCGGCGGACCTGACCGCGGGCGGGGCAGGAAACGCGACCGGATGGAGGAAGGACTATACCAGAAGGTTTGGGATCGCGCTGCTGGGACCAGCCCTATGCGTCACTCGCCATGCGACACCCCTTAGGCGACACCCCTCAGGCGGCGCGGCCTGTCAGGACGAGGCCTCGTCCATGCTGCGCGACAGCAGTCCCGCCTGTTGGGCCCGGCGGACGGCGTCGGTGCGGTTGCGGGCACCCAGCTTGCGCAGGATGCGGCGGGTGTGCAGCTTGACCGTCACCTCCTGCAGGCTCAGATGACGGCCGATCTCCTTGTTGGTCGCCCCGGTGGCAAGCATGGACAGCACCTGCTGTTCCCGGTCGGTCAGGGGGGACGACAGCGCTCCTTCTCCCTCCGCCACGGGATCCTCGGCATCCTCCGCCTCGTCGATGTCGAGCGACAGGTCGGTCATCTGCATCAGGTCGAGCGCCACGCATTTCGGCACGAAGCTGCCGCCCTCCGCCACCAGCCGGAGGGCCTGCGCCAGGACACGGCGCGGCGTGGTCTTCGGCAGATAGGCTTCGGCACCGCAGCGCAGCACCTCCAGTGCCGTGACAGGATCCTCCGCCCCGGTCACCACCGCGACCGGTCCCTGGATCCCGGCCCGGCGGAGCACGCTGACCGGGTCGCTTCCCTCGGCACCCGGCATGCGCCAGTCCAGAACGATCAGGTCGTAACGAAGAGCCTGGGCAGGAGCACCGTCGGAAATCTGCCGCACCGCCGGCAGTTCCAACAACGAACCGATGCAGCCAACCTCGGCATCCGGCCAAGCCTGCCGGACCGACAGCTCAAGCGCATCCCGGAACAGGGGATGGTCGTCTGCCACCAGGATCTTCATCAAACAGCCTCCGCCACCCTCGGCACCCGCCCGATGAGTTATACCAGCGGCTTTGAAGTGTGACTCGTCACGGTGGATTCCCTTTTGGTCCGCCCTGTGATTCGCTGCCAGCTCTCGGAAGGAGGCGGGTATGGCGGCGATTGCGATCACGCGGCTGGAGCTGAGTTCAGCGGAGTTGCGCCAGCGGGCGGTGCGTTTTGGCGATCCGGATGTAGCGCGGCGCCTTCTCGCCCTAGCTCTGGTTTTGGAGGGGCGATCTCGCGAGGACGCCGCGCGGTCTTGCGGGATGGATCGGCAAACGTTGCGGGATTGGGTTCACCGCTACAACGCCCAAGGCGTGGCGGGGCTGCGGGATCGTAAGGCACCGGGAGCCAAGCCGAAGCTGTCGGCGGAGCAGGAAGCGGAGGTGGCGTCCTGGGTCCGCTCCGGTCCGGACCTCGCCGAGGATGGCGTGGTTCGGTGGCGGCGGTGCGATCTGGCCCGCAAGATCGAGCGCCGGTTCGGCGTGGTGCTGGCCGAGCGCAGCGTTGGCGGGCTGTTGCGCCGTCTGGGGTTCCGTCGCCTGTCGGTGCGCCCCCAGCATCCTCAGCAGGATGGCGAGGCGCTCGAGGCTCACAAAAAAACTTTGCCGCTCTGGTTGCCGGCGCCCTCCCCGACACCGCCCGCGGCAAGCCGCTGGAGCTCTGGTGGCAGGACGAAGCCCGGGTCGGCCAGCAAGGGACCCTGACCCGGGTGTGGGCCGCCAAGGGCAGCCGGCCACGCGCGCCCCGCGACCAGCGCCATAGCTGGGCCTACCTGTTCGGCGCCGTCTGCCCGAGCCGTGGCGCCGCCGCGGCCTTGGTCCTGCCCAAGGCCAACGCCGCGGCAATGACCCTGCACATGGCCGAGATCAGCGGCCAAGTGAGCGACGGCCACCATGCGGTGCTCATCCTCGACGGCGCAGGCTGGCACCAGCCGGGCGACAAGCTGGTCGTGCCCGAAAACATCAGCCTTCTGCATCTCCCGCCCTATTGCCCGGAACTCAATCCGGTCGAAAACATCTGGCAGTTCCTGCGACAGAACCACCTCAGCCATCGCGTCTTCGATTCCTATGCCGCCATCGTCGAGGCCTGCTGCGAGGCGTGGAACGCTCTCGCCCAGGCACCCGAAATCATTCGCTCAATCGCCTCACGCTCGTGGGCAGCGGTCAATGTCTAAAGCCGCTGGTATTATATCAGCATTCCCCCTTATGTAGTCCGAAATCTTAAGTTTTCGTGGCTTCCGTACATTTCACGTCGGTCACACTGGAACGACGCTCCACCGGGCCACTCCTTGCCGCCCGCGGGATAATATCCCCACTATCCCATTTCCCGATCCTGCTATCCCACACTCAACCGCCGCGGGGAGCCCGATCCGGTTATGGTGATGCTCAGCGATCCCTATCCAGCGCAGCCCGCCAATCTGGTTGCGGACGACGGAAGCGGCGACCATGGACATGACCCTTTACGAGCTCCGGGCCAAGCCCGTCACAGTGTCCGCTACCATCCTGCTGGTCGACGACGATCCCGACTTCCGCGGGATGGCCCGCATCGCCTTCACGCGCGCCGGTTACGCCGTTCACGAGGCAGAGAACGGCAACACCGCCCTGGCGATCCTGGCCAGCCGGACCGTCGATCTGGTCGTGACCGACATCATCATGCCCGAGGCCGACGGATACGAGGTGATCCTGCGGCTGAAGGAACAGCCGTCGCGCCCGCCATTGATCGCGGTCACCGGCGGCAGCCTGCGGCTGCGCATGGAGCTGCCGGGAATGGCCCGCCTGCTGGGAGCCGACGCGGCGTTCGAAAAGCCGGTCGACCTGTCGGCCTTGCTGGCGGAAGCCGGCCGGCTGATCGCCGCCCGCAAGGGGGATGCCGCCGGATGAACATCCTCATCGTCGACGACGACCGCACCAACCTGTTCATCATGGGCGCCATCGTCCGCCGTCTGGACGATGCGGAGCCCATCGCCATGGAAAACCCGCTGGACGCCATGGAGTGGCTGCGCGGGAACGAGCCGGACCTGATCCTGCTGGACCAGATGATGCCGGACATGGACGGCATGGACCTGCTGCGCCACATCCGCGATGATGCGCGGCTGGACAATGTTCCGGTGGTGATGATCACCGCCAACACGGCGGTGGACATCCGGGTGCGGGCGCTGGACGAGGGCTGCAGCGATTTCCTGACCAAGCCGATCGTGGTGCCGGAGGTGCAGGCCCGCCTGCGCAACCTGCTGGCCCTGCGCCAGAGCCGCGCCCTGCTGCGCGACCGCGCCGCCCTGCTGGCCGACGAGGTGGAACGGGTGACCGCCGCCCTCCAGCGCCAGGGGGAGGAGCTGGTCAACCGCCTGTCGCGCGCATCCGAATACCGCGACCCCGAAACCGGCGCCCATATCGAGCGGATGGCGCTCTATTCGCGCCTCGTCGCCGAAGCGGCGGGCTGCGGCGGCGCCTATGCCCAGGAGTTGATGAAGGCGGCGCCGATGCACGACATCGGTAAGATCGGCATCCCCGACATGATCCTGCTGAAGCCGGGGCGGCTGACTTCGGAGGAGTTGACGGTGATGCGCCAGCACGCCACCATCGGCCATCGCATCCTGGCCAACAGCGACATTCCGCTGCTGCGGCTGGCGGCGGAGATCGCGCTCAGCCATCACGAGAAGTTCGACGGCAGCGGCTATCCCAATGGATTGGCCGGCAGTGCCATCCCGCTGTCCGGCCGCATCGTCGCCGTCGCCGACGTGTTCGACGCGCTCACCTCCACCCGGCCCTACAAACGGTCGTGGACGCTGGAGGAGGCGCGCGGCTACATGGTCGAGCAGCGCGGCCGCCACTTCGATCCCGCCCTTCTCGACGCCTTCCTGTCGCGCTGGGACGAGGTCTGCGCCATTCACCACGAGAATGCCGACGAATTGCCGGTGCTCTGTCCGACAGAGCATTAGATCGGATCGCGTAAAATCGGAATCGGTTTGGAGCGTGAATCCGATCGCCAATCATAAGGCTACGGCGTCGTGCGTTTCATAGTAAACGCACGACGCTGTACAGCAGGGATGCGTTCCAGCCGCGGACCGCGAGCTCTCAGTTGACGATACGCCAGGAGCCGTCGGGTTGCAGGCAGGCGGTGCCATAGACCGGCTGAGACCGGCCGCCGACCATGGCGCGGCTCTGGTATTCGCGGCACTGCTGGCCGCTGCGCGAGTAATAGACCGGGCCGGCCGGATCGACGCCGATGGCGGCCGGAGGCGGGTTGTAATACTGCACCACCGGAGGCGGAGGGACATAGACCACCGGCGGCGGCGCGTAATACTGCACCACCGGCGGGGGCGGCGCGTAGTAGCGGTAGGGGTGGTAATAGCCGTGGCCGGGAAAGACCGGCCCGAAACCGAAGCCGACCGACACCGACGTGCGCGCCTGCGCCGGTCCGGGAACCACGGCGACCGCAGCGGCAGCCGCGGTCGCCAGCATCGCAGCACCCAGGGCAAACGCCACCCGCACCGTCTTCATCATCCGTCTCCCGGTCGCGACACCCGGCGGCGGCCCCGCCGCCGACATGTCCGACGAACCATCATACACCTCTCCTGCGGCGCATCACAGAGGCTGCGCGCAGGACCGGATGGGATCAGACAGGATCGATCAGATGTCGAGCGGCAGGTTGTCGGGGTCGAAACCCAGCTGTTCCACGATGGCGCGGGCAAGCGGAATGCTGGTCTCGAACCGCCATTCGGCCATGCCCGGACGGTATTCCGACACGTTGGGACGGCCGTTGGCGAAACGGCGCGGGTGCAGCTCGTACCAATAGATGTCGCCGAGCGCCACGCCCTGCTCCTTCGCATAGGCTTCGGCGATGCCCGGCCAATCGTTCACCGCCGGCTGGGGCGACCCGGCCGCCTTGGCGATGTCGGTCTGTTCCAGGAAGGCGACGATACGCTTCCCCTCGCGCTCGAAATCGGCGACCCGGATGGTGACGGGCTGCTTTCCCTCACGCTGATAGGTCCACTCGCGGTTCTTTTCGACCAAGGCCTTGTCCACGGCAAATGCTCCGGTTCACTCCAGCAAAGGCTAACCGACCGGCCCGCCTTAAGCCAACTGTTCCGTTGCCTTATCCGAACGAGCCCTCAGCCCTCGCGACCCCGTGCCCCCCGGCACGGCGGATCGAAGGTAACCAAAGCACGGCGCTTTTTCTTTGTACACGGGAATTGTAACGCCCGGCCTCCGCCGGGCGTCCTTCTTTCCTTGCGGCTCATGCCATCCGGTCAATCCGCCTCTCGGTATCCGCCTTTTCAGTATCCAAGCGCCATGCCGTCGGGGTTGCGGGGGTCGGAATAGCCATACAGTCCGTCCGCGCGCAGCTGGATGGTCTGGGTGCGGCCCATCGTCGGCTTCACCGCCACCTTGTGGCCCATCTGCTCCAGCAGCCGGATCGTGTCGGGGCTGAGGCCCTTCTCCACCCGCAGTTCGTCGGGGGTCCACTGGTGATGGACGCGCGGCAGGGCGGCGGCCTCGGCCGGGTTCATGCCGAAGTCGATGTGGTCGATCACCGTTTCCATGGTGGTGGTGATGATGCGGCTGCCGCCGGGGCTGCCGGTGACCAGCCAGGGCTTGCCGTCCTTCAGCACGATGGTCGGCGACATCGAGCTGAGCGGACGCTTGAAGGGCTGGATGGCGTTGGCCTCGCCGCCGATCAGCCCGAAGGCGTTGGGCACGCCCGGCTTGGCCGAGAAATCGTCCATCTCGTTGTTCAGCAGGATGCCGGTGCCGGCGGCGACGATGCCGCTGCCGAAATTGAGGTTCAGCGTATAGGTGGTGCTGACCACGTTGCCGCGGCTGTCCGCCACCGAATAATGGGTGGTCTGGTCGCTCTCGTAGGGCGCCGGCTTGCCGGGCTTGATGCTGCTGGCCGGGGTCGCCTTCTCCGGATCGATCTTCGCCGCCAGCTCGTCGGCATATCTGCGCGAGGTCAGGCCCTTCACCGGCACCTTGGTGAAGTCGGGATCGCCCAGATATTCGGAGCGGTCGGCATAGGCGAGCTTCATCGACTCAGCCATCAGATGGATCGACCGCGCGCTGGCCGGGCCGTACTCCTTCAGCGGCCAGCGTTCCAGCATGGTCAGCATCTGGATGATGTGCGTCCCGCCGGAGCTGGGCGGCGGCATCGACTTCACCGTATAGCCGCGATAGCTGCCGCTGACCGGCTCGCGCTCCACCACCTTGTAGGCCTTCAGATCCTCCTTGGTGATGGCGCCGCCATGCTTGGCCATCTCCGCCGCGATCTTCTCGGCGATCTCGCCCTCGTAGAAGGCTTTCGGCCCCTGGCGGGCGATCGTCTCCAGCGAGTTGGCGAGGTCGGGATTGACCAGAATCTCCCCGGCGGTCAGCGGGCGGTCGCCCTTGAAGAAGATGGCGCGGGTGGCCTCCCACTTGGCCAGATGGTCGCGTTCGACCTCCAGCAGGCCGGCCAGCTGCGGGGTGACGGTGTAGCCTTCGCGCGCCAGCCTGATCGCCGGGGCCATCACGTCGGCCAGCGTCATCGTGCCGTATGTCTCCAGCGCATGGGCCAGCCCGGCGACGGTGCCGGGAATGCCCACAGCCAGATGGGTATAGAGCGAGCGGTCGGGCACCACCTTGCCCTGCGCGTCCAGATACATGTCGCGGAAGGCCTTGGCCGGCGCCATCTCGCGGAAGTCGATGGCGACGTCCTTCCCGCTGGCCGCGTCATGGACGATCATGAAGCCGCCGCCGCCGACATTTCCGGCGTTGGGCAGCACCACCGCCAGCGCGAAGCCGACGGCGACCGCCGCATCGACCGCATTGCCGCCGCGCTTGAGGATGTCGACCCCGATCTCCGTCGCCAGCCGGTGTTCCGAGGCGACCATCCCGTTCTGCGAACGGACGGGATGGAAGATGTCATAGCCGATGTCGTAGCGGACCGACGCGGGGGCCGAGGTGCTGGCGGGCGCGGCTGCCGGGGCCTGCTGCGGCGCCTTCTGGGCAAGGACCGGCGCCGGCAGGACCAGGGGCAGGACAAGGGCCGAGCCGACGCAGAGCGCAGCCACCGCCGCGACGGAGGAACGGGACCGTAAAGCGGGGAACCACATGCGGTGAAACTCCTGAGCGGGACGACAGGTCGGGGGCTGCAGCCCGGGTCCCGCAGGATGTCACACCCGCGGCGCCCGGTCTTCACTCCGTCGCTGGTCTGCCCAACAATTCACCATCGGGGTTGATGGCGTCGCTCATCCCCGTGAATGGCCTGTGACGGCCGGTGAATGGCGTGCGACGCGGAGCGGGGCGGGGCATCGCTCCTGTCAGTAGGTCTCCGCCATCCGCGACCGGCTCATGCTGTCGGAACCGCCGTCGAGGGAGTTGTGGGAGCCGTGATGGCCAAGCGCGTCCTGGTGGCCGCCGGGCAGGCGTTCCTTCACCGGGCAGTGGCCGCTCATGCCGCGGGCGACCAGGGCGGCCCCGACCAGCCCCATGATGGCGCCCGGAATGCTGGCGCCCTTGCGCAGACCGCCCGCCGCGACGGCGAGGCCGAGGCCGGTCGAGACGATGCGCTCGCCCATGCCCATGTTGGCGTGGCCTTCGAAGACGCTGTCATAGGCATGGCGGATCGAGGATTGGGCGTTCATGGCTGCTCCGGGGGACGATGGGGGGTGGAATGCCCCTTCCAACGCGGGACATCCCCGTCTGTTCCCTCCCCTGCCGTCGTCTCGAAGCCGGCCGAAGCCGCCGCGGCGCCGGATCAGGCGCGCGCCCGCACGGCCCCCGGCAGCTTCAGCACCGACAGGGCAAGGCCGGCGAAGACCAGCAACCCGCCGGCCAGCTTGACCGCGGTGAAGGTCTCGCCCAGCAGGAGCGCGCTGGAACTCATGCCGAAGATGGGCACCAGCAGCGAGAAGGGAGCGACGAGGCTGGCCGGATAATGCCGCATCAGGAAGCCCCAGGCGGCGAAGCCGAACAGCGTCGCCCCCGCCGCGATGTAGACCAGCGAGCCGACGCCGACGACCGTCAGGGTGGTGAAGGCATGGACGATGCGCTCCGGCCCCTCCAGCGCCAGCGACATCGCCAGCAGCGGCAGCGGCGGGATCAGGCTGACCCAGACCATCAGGCTGAACAGGTCGGGCGCCTTGGCCTGCTTCATCACGATGTTGGACACGCCCCAGGCCGCCGCCGCCGCCAGCGTCAGGGCAAGGCCGAGCAGCGAGTCGCCCGCCGGCATCTCCAGCGCGATCAGGCCGACGCCGGCAAAGGCGACGACCATGCCGGCGATCTGCCGCGGCCCCGGCCGGTCGCCCAGCATCAGGGCGGCGAAGATGGCGGTGAAGAAGGCCTGCGCCTGCAGCACCAGCGAGGCGAGCCCGGCCGGCATGCCGACATCGATGCCCAGGAACAGCAGCGGGAACTTCACCACGCCCAGCATCACGCCGATGCCGATCACGAACCGCCAGGGCACCGGCGGCCCCTTCGCCCAGCCCAGCACCAGGACCGGCAGCGCCGCCAGCGCGAAGCGCAGGCAGGAAAAGAGCAGCGGCGGGAAATCGCGCAATCCGACCTTGATCGCGACGAAGTTGAAGCCCCAGACGGCGGCGACCGCCACCGCGAGCAGAATGTGGGAAGCACGCATGATGGCAGGCTAATTGGGCGCCGACCGGCCGGTCAACCGGAGGACGGGTGTTCCCGCCTACGCTAGGCCGATGGGCCGCTCAGCCGCCCCCTGGCCAGAAAGCCCTTCTCCCCTTGTGGGAGAAGGGTTGGGATGAGAGGTACAGACGGCGACAGGCCGTTGGAAACCCTGGATTTGCGCCCCCTCACCCCAACCCCTCTCCCGCAAGGGGAGAGGGGCTTTTACCTCGCTCTCCGCACGAATGGTGTTGCAATGAGGTGCGCGGGGCGCGGGGCTGACCTGCGCCGTCCCGTCAGGGATCGGCATGCAGAATCCGGCATTCGTCCGACGCGTTGATCGCCCAGGACGACCCCGACAGCACCATCGCGCCGATGTCGCCCAGGCCGCTGCTGCGGAAGCTGACGCGGCGGGCACGGGCGAGCGGTTCCAACTCCTCCAGGTAGCTCTTGGTCGGGATGGCGACATAGAGGCTGCCGTTGGGCAGGCCGCGGGCGCTCAGCGACATCCGCGATCCCTGGTCCAGGCTGGCCGTCAGGTCATAGCGTTCGCCGGGCTTCACCGTCGCTCCGCTGTCCGACGGGGTGAAGCCCGACAGGATGAAGCCCGATTCGGTCGAGGCGGTGCGGAAGGTCAGGCGCGGAGCGGCGTCCTGGCCGACCGCAATACCGCGCTCCGCAACGCAGAAGGCCTTGCCGCCGGGGGGGGTGTGGATGGTGACGGTCCAGCCCTTGCCGGCGCTGAATGGCTTGGCCGGTCCGTCCGGCAGCCCGGCGGCGGCCGGCGGCGGGGCCGGAGGAGGAGGCACCGTCTCGCAGGCGGCAAGCGCCAGCACGAGGCCGGTCAGCAGGGCCAAAGGCGTCGCCGCCCGGACGGCGCGGCGGCTCATGAAGGCCGGCCGCAGTCGGACGACGGGTGCAAGGTGCGGCCGATCCATCGCGGCGTCCTCCCCATCCCTGAACGTGATGCGGCGATCTGCATATCACGTTCGCATGCATCCGGCGACCGTCGCGGCGACCGCCCCGCCTGTGCTAGAACCGGAGGCCCTGTTGCAGCAAGCCCGCGGTTGCCATGCCCCACGCCGACTTCATCCACCTGCGCGTCCATTCCGCCTATTCGCTGTCGGAAGGTGCGATCAAGGTGAAGGAGCTGGTCAAGCTCTGCCTCAAGCAGCAGATGCCCGCCGTCGCGGTCACCGACACCGGCAACCTGTTCGGCGCGCTGGAATTCGCGCTGGCGGCATCCGATGCCGGCGTTCAGCCGATCATCGGCACCGTGCTGGGCATCACCCGCGTCGGCCCCGCCCAATTTGGTCCGGGAGGGGCCAAGCCCGGCCTGCCCGGCAAGGCGGCGGCCACCCCCGACCAGATCGTCCTGCTCTGCCAGAACGAGGAGGGCTATCGCAACCTGACGGCGCTGGTGTCCAAGGCCTTCCTCGAATCGGACCCGCTGGCCGGCCCGCAGGTGACGCTCGACGCGCTGGAGGGGCGGTCCGCCGGGCTGATCGCGCTGACCGGCGGCCCCGGCGGCTCCATCGGCCGGCTGCTGCACGAGGGACAGAAGGACTTGGCGCTCGACGTTCTGGAGCGGCTGAAGCGCCTCTTCCCCGGCCGCCTCTATGTCGAGCTGCAGCGGCACGAAGGCGGGCGCGGCCATTTCGCCACGGTCGAGAACGCCATCGAGCCGGCGCTGATCGACCTCGCCTATGCCCACGGCCTGCCGCTGGTCGCCACCAACGACTGTTATTTCGCCACCGCCGACATGTATGAGGCGCACGATGCGCTGCTCTGCATCGCCGAGGGCGCCTATCTCAGCCAGGAGGACCGCCGCCGCCTGACCCCCGACCATCGCTTCAAGTCGGCGGAGGAGATGCGGCTGCTGTTCGCCGACCTGCCGGAGGCGGTTGACAACACGGTCGCCATCGCCCGGCGCTGTTCCTTCCTGCTGAAGCCGATCAAGCCGATCCTGCCGCCCTTCGCCTGCGAAGGCGGCCGCACCGAGGATGACGAGCTGCGCGCCCAGTCGCGCGCCGGCCTGGAGATGCGGCTGGAGAAGGTCGTCTTCACGCCCGACATGACGCCGGAACAGCGCGAGGAAACCCGCAAGACCTATTTCGAGCGGCTGGAGTTCGAGCTGGACGTCATCGTCAAGATGAAGTTTCCCGGCTACTTCCTGATCGTGTCGGACTTCATCAAATGGGCGAAGAACCACGACATCCCCGTCGGTCCGGGCCGCGGTTCGGGTGCCGGCTCCGTCGTCGCCTGGGCGCTGACCATCACCGATCTCGACCCGCTGCGCTTCGGCCTGCTGTTCGAGCGGTTCCTGAACCCCGAACGCGTGTCGATGCCCGACTTCGACATCGACTTCTGCCAGGACCGCCGCGAAGAGGTCATCCGCTACGTCCAGAACAAGTACGGCTACGACCGCGTCGCCCAGATCATCACCTTCGGTAAGCTGCAGGCCCGCGCCGTGCTGCGCGACGTCGGCCGCGTCCTGCAGATGCCCTACGGGCAGGTCGACAAGATCTGCAAGATGGTGCCGAACAACCCGGCCAACCCGGTGACGCTGCAGCAGGCGCTGGACAGCGAGGAGATGCTGCGGCAGGCGCGCGACAGCGACGACACCGTCCGCCACCTGATCGACATCGCGCTGAAGCTGGAGGGCCTCTACCGCCACGCCTCGACCCACGCCGCCGGCGTGGTGATCGGCGACCGGCCTTTGCAGGAGCTGGTGCCGCTGTACCGAGACCCGCGCTCGGACATGCCCGTCACCCAGTTCAACATGAAATATGTCGAACAGGCCGGTCTGGTGAAGTTCGACTTCCTGGGATTGAAGACGCTGACCGTGCTGAAGACGGCGGTCGATTTGATCCCCGAGAAACCGGACCTGACCACCGTCCCGCTGGACGACGAGAAGAGCTATCAGCTGCTCAGCCGGGCCGAGGCGACCGGCGTGTTCCAGCTGGAAAGCTCGGGCATGCGCGACGTTCTGCGCCGGCTGAAGCCGAACCGGCTTGAGGACATCATCGCGCTGGTGTCGCTCTACCGCCCCGGCCCGATGGACAACATCCCGAAATACATCCGGGTGAAGAACGGCGAGGAAAAAGCCGACTACATGCATGACAGCCTGGAAGGCATCCTGAAGGAAACCTTCGGGATCATGATCTACCAGGAACAGGTCATGCAGATCGCCCAGGTGCTGTCCGGCTATTCGCTGGGCGGCGCCGATCTTCTGCGCCGCGCCATGGGCAAGAAGATCAAGGAGGAGATGGACAACCAGCGCAAGATCTTCTGCGACGGCGCGGAGGCGCGCGGCGTGAAGGCCGATCTGGCAAGCATGATCTTCGATCAGGTCATGAAGTTCGCCGGCTACGGCTTCAACAAGTCCCACGCCGCCGCCTATGCCCTGGTCGCCTATCACACGGCCTATCTCAAGGCGAACCACCCGGTGGAGTTCATGGCGGCGTCGATGACGCTCGACCTCGGCAACACCGACAAGCTGAACGTCTTCCGGCAGGAGCTGGCCCGCCTTCGCGTCAAGCTGCTGACGCCGGACATCAACAAATCCGACTCCATCTTCGGGGTGGAGCAGCTGCCCGACGGAACCAAGGCGGTGCGCTATGCTCTCGCCGCGGTGAAGGGCGTCGGCCTGCCCGCCATGAAGGCGGTGGTAGAGGAGCGGCGGAAGAACGGTCCGTTCAAGAGCCTGTTCGACTTCGCCCGCCGGCTGGATTTGAAGACCATCAACAAGCGCCAGCTCGAAAATCTCGCCTGCGCCGGTGCCTTCGACGGGCTGAACCCAAACCGCGCCCAGGTTCATGCCGCGCTGGAAACCATCATCCGCTACGCCCAGGCGGAGGCGGCTGAGCGCGACAGCGGCATCGGCAACCTGTTCGGCGGCGGTGGCGGCGGCCTGCCCGAACCGGATCTGCCCAAGGTCAAGGATTGGGAACCGCTGGAGAAGCTGAAGCACGAGTTCGGCGCCATCGGCTTCTACCTGTCGGCCCACCCGCTGGATGCCTATTCCGGCCCGCTCGGCCGCATGAAGGTGGTGCGCTCGGCGGAACTCCAGACCGCCGTCGCGAAGGGCGGCTCCACCCGCTACAAGATGGCGGGCATCGTCGTGTCGAAGAAGGAGAAGACCGCCAAGTCCGGCAACCGCTTCGCCTTCGTCGAGCTGTCGGACGCCACCGGCGGCTATGAGGTGACGCTGTTCTCCGAGGTGCTGGCCGCCAACCGCGACCTGCTGGAGCCCGGCCGCCCGGTGCTGATGACGGTGGACGCCCAGCTGAACGGCGAAGAGGTCCGCCTGACCTGCCAGGAGATCAAGCCGCTGGAGGAGGCCGTCGCCTCGGTCAGCGCCGGCCTGCGCGTGGTCCTGCGCGACCCCACCCCGATCGAGCATCTGCGCGCCACGCTGGACCGGCTGTCCCGCGGCAAGAGCCGGATCAACGTGCTGGTGGAGATCGACCCGCTGAAGGAGGTCGAGATCGAACTGCCCGGCAGCTACACCATCACCGCACAGAGCCGCTCGGCCCTGAAGGCTGTGCCGGGTGTGGTCGAGGTGGCGGAATTGTAAGGACCGGCGGAGGCGCCAGCGGGGCACTCACCCGCCGGCCGCTTCCTCCTCCTCCGCCTGACGGCGGCGGAAGCCGACCAGGGCGGTTTCGTCCAGCATCGCGGCATCCTTGCGCTTCTGCTTGTCGCGTTCGCGCTTCTGCCGCTCCTCCTCGGCCAGCTCGTAGCGTTTCAGCTCCTGGAAGGCTTCGGCCATCTCGTCGGTGGCGATCTCGATCTGCGCCTCGACCTGGGCCAGCGATTCGCCGAGCTTGCGGCCGCGCTCCAGCGCCGCCTGGGCGAAGTTGGAATAGGTGAAGGAGACGGAGAAATCGTCGCGCACGGTATCCTGTTCGTGCACGATCTCCTGCTTCACCTTCTCGATCTCGTTGCGCAGCCGGTCGGCCAGCGTGTGGAGTTCCGCCAGGACGCGACGCTTCTCGTCCAGTTGCAGCTTCTGCAGGCGGATGATCGTCTTCAGGCTCATTGCGGCCACTGCACCCCAAAGATTTCAGCCAGCATGGCGTAGCTGGTCTCCAGATCGGTGGCTTCGCGCTTGCCCTGCTTCAGGAAAGCCTCCAGCGCCGGCTGAAAGTGGATCGCCTCGTCCACCTGGGGGTCGGAGCCGCGGCGGTAGGCGCCGAGCCGGATCATCTCCGCCATGTTGTCGTAGGACGACAGCAGGCGCCGGGCATGGCCGACCAGCTCGTTCTCGTTCGGCGTGTTGCAGCCGGGCATGGTGCGCGACACGCTGCGCAGGATGTTGATGGCGGGATAGCGCCCGCGCTCGCCGATCTGGCGTTCCATCACGATGTGGCCGTCCAGGATGCCGCGCACGGCGTCGGCGATGGGTTCGTTGTGGTCGTCGCCGTCCACCAGCACGGTGAACAGGCCGGTGATGGTGCCCGCCCCGACCACCCCCGGCCCGGCGCGCTCCAAGAGGCGCGGCAGCTCGGCGAAGACGGTCGGCGGATAGCCCTTGGTCGTCGGCGGCTCGCCGGCCGACAGGCCGATCTCGCGCTGGGCCATGGCAAAGCGGGTGACGCTGTCCATCATGCACAGCACGTCGCGGCCCTGGTCGCGGAAATGCTCGGCCACCGCCAGCGTCATGTAGGCCGCCTGCTTGCGCATCAGCGGCGCCTCGTCCGAAGTGGCGCAGACGACGACGCTGCGGGCCAGACCCTCCTCGCCCAGATCCTCGGTGATGAATTCCTGCAATTCGCGCCCGCGCTCGCCGATCAGCCCGATCACCGCAACCTCGGCGGCGGAGAAGCGCGCCAGCATCGACATGACCGACGATTTGCCGACGCCGGAGCCGGCGAAGATGCCCATGCGCTGGCCGCGGCAGCAGGTGAGAAAGGCGTTGATGGCGCGGATGCCCAGATCCAGCTTCTCTCCCACCCGCGCGCGGGAATGGGCGTTGGGCGGGTTGTTGCGGATCGGCGTGCCGTGCGGCCCCTTGGGCAGCGGCCCCTTGCCGTCGACCGGCTCGCCCAGCGCGTTGACGACACGGCCGAGCCAGGCGTCGGTCGGGTAGATCATCGCCTGGTCGCCCGCCACCAGCGCCCGGCAGCCCAGCCCCACCCCGTCCAGCGCGCCGAAGGGCATGGCGAGCGCCCGGCCCTGGCGGAACCCGACCACCTCGCAAGGAATCCGGCGGCGGTCGCGCGTCTCCACGATGCAGCGGCCGCCGACCGACAATTCCTTCTCGATGCCGCCGACCTCGACCATCAGGCCGGACACGGCGGTGACGCGGCCATAGCGGCTGCAATCGGGAATCGAGTCGATGTCGCGGATCAGCTGGTCGAAATCGAACGGCATGGGTCGGATACCGACATCCCCAAGACGGGACGCGCTCCTATTAAGTGGTAGTTCTGTGGACGGAGGCGACGTTAACCACCATGATCGCATCTTGCGATGGAAGGATTAACGTTGTGTAAGCGCTTGGCACTGGCGTTAAGCTGAATCGTCTGTTAACTTGTGTAAACGGGATGGTTGAAATCGGTCATCAAGGATCGGGGACCATCCACGGGGTCGGGTAGCGAAAGCGCGCCATCAAACGTCGGGATATCGCCATGAGGGTTCTGCTGGTTGAAGACGATTCCTCCGTCGCCAAAAGCATCGAGCTGATGCTGAACACGGAAGGATTCATCGTCGACTCTACCGACCTGGGTGAGGACGGGCTGGAGATCGGCAAACTCTATGACTACGACATCATCATTCTCGACCTGATGCTGCCGGACATCGACGGGTACGAGGTTCTGCGCCGCCTGCGCGCCGCGCGCGTGACCACGCCGATCCTGATTCTGTCCGGCCTGACCGAGATGGACAACAAGATCAAGGGGCTGGGCTTCGGCGCCGACGATTACCTGACCAAACCGTTCGACAAGCGCGAACTGATCGCCCGCATCCAGGCCATCGTCCGCCGGTCGAAGGGCCATTCGGACAGCATCATCCGCACCGGCCGCCTGACCGTCAATCTCGACACCCGCACGGTGGAGGTCGACCAGTCGCCGCTGCACCTCACCGGCAAGGAATACGGCATCCTGGAGTTGTTGAGCCTGCGCAAGGGCACGACGCTGACCAAGGAGATGTTCCTGAACCATCTCTATGGCGGGATGGACGAGCCGGAGCTGAAGATCATCGACGTCTTCGTCTGCAAGCTGCGCAAGAAGCTGGCCGCCGCCACCCAGGGCGACAACTACATCGAAACGGTGTGGGGCCGCGGTTACGTGCTGCGCGACCCGCACGAGGAAATCTCGGAAGCGAATCCGCCGCCGCCGCCGCGCGTGCCGCAGCAGCAGGCGGCCGGCTGACCGCCAAAGAAATCGGGCGGCACCGTCGCTCTCACAATCGAACGCCCGGCCGGTCTTTCGCCTTGAAAGACCGGCCGGGCGTTCCCATGTCAGACAGGTCATTCTGCTACGGACTGCGGGACGTTCAAACGCCCCCACGCTCAGCCCCCCTTTTTTCGCCGATGCGAGCATGCCTTTGCGGGCATTCGGGGGCCGCCAATCCCACATCCAGTCTGATGCGCCGCACCGGTGGTGCGGCGCCCTTCGCGTTATGGGAGACAGACATGCCCGTCGGCACCGTCAAATGGTTCAACAGCACCAAGGGCTTCGGTTTCATTCAGCCGGAAAGCGGCGGCCCGGATGTGTTCGTTCACATCTCCGCTGTCGAACGCGCCGGGCTGCGCAGCCTGGTCGATGGCCAGAAGATTTCCTACGAGGAGCAGCGCGATCCCAAGCGCGGCAAGACCTCGGCGGAAAATCTGAAGGCGGTCTGACCGCCTGACCGCCGACCTGCGGAAAAAGGGGCATCGGGAAACCGGTGCCCTTTTTCCGTGTTGCGCATTCAGCACCGCCCATACGCCGGGCCTATGCCCCGCCGGGACCTGCCCAGAGGAGAACCGCTATGGCTTTCAAACCGAACTACAACCAGCAGCGGGCCGAGCGTAACCGGGCCAAGGAACAGAGGAAGCAGGAAAAGCTTCAGCGTCGCGAGGAAGAGGTCGCCGCCCGCCGTGCCGGCACTCAGACCGACGGCGAACAGGGTGGGCAGGACGATGCGGACGTACAGGATGACGCCGTCTCGACCGACACCGATACCAAGACCGATACCAACAATGCTTGACCGCAAGGCCGATCCCACGGCCGACTGCGACCACACGGAGGACAGGCCATGGCCCGTCAGAAGAAACAACCCGTCGAAAACGCCTTCGCACTGTTCGATGTGATCTACCAGGACGGTGCGCGCACCTCGAACCGCAAGGTGCCGACGTCCGACATCGACCAGTTCGACCGCGAGAATTCCATCCGCGCCTTCATCGAGGCACAGGACCGCAAGATCGCCGAGATGTCCGGCAACCCGCGCGGACCGATCAAGTCGATCACGCCGTCGGCGTGAAGCTGCTGTAATCGAGTGGGGGCGGCTCTCCCGCCCCCGTCGCTCCCCAACGGGCCCTCACGCCACCCTGGCGCCGGCGGCGGAGAAGCCGCCCAGGCTGTACAGGCCGCGCTGGCCTTCCACCGGCTTGAACTTGTCGGTGATGCCCAGCACCGTTTCCGCACCACCCAGATACAGAACGCCGTCCTGCGGCATCTGGCGCGAGATGGCCTCCAGAACCTTCGCCTTCGTCGGCTGGTCGAAATAGATCAGCACGTTGCGGCAGAAGACGATGTCGAACTGGCCCAGCGCCGACAGATCGCCCAGCAGGTTCCATTCGCGGAACGACACCATCTGGCGCAGCTGCTGGCTGATCTGCCACTTGTCGCCGTTCTGCTTGAAATGCTTCACCAGCATGGTGATGGGAAGGCCGCGCTGCACCTCGAACTGGGTGTAGATGCCGGACTTCGCCCGCTCCACCATTTCGGCCGAGATGTCGGTGCCGACGATCTCGATGCGCCAGCCCGCCAGCTTCGCCGCGTCGTCGTTCAGGAGCATCGACAGCGAATAGGCTTCCTGCCCCGACGAACAGGCGGCCGACCAGATGCGCAGACTGCGCTTGGCCGCCCGCGCCTCCATCAGCTTCGGCAGCACCAGCTGCTTGAACTGGTCGAAGGGCTTCTGGTCGCGGAAGAAGGACGACTCGTTGGTCGTCATCGCTTCCGTGATGTCGCGCAGCAGCGCCTCGTCCTTGCGGGTGCGGACGGTGGTCGCCAGCTCCTCCAGGCCCTTCATGTTCCACTTGCGCGCCACCGGCATCAGCCGGGATTCGAGCAGGTAGGCCTTGTCGCGGGTGAGGACCAGGCCGGAACGCTGCTTGAGCAGCGTGGAGAACATGTCGAAATCTTCGACTCTCATGCTGCCCTCGAAGCGAGCTTGCGGATGTGGGGACCGATTTCCTTGAGCGGCAGGATGGCGCTGCAGATGCCGGCTTGCGCCACGGCACCCGGCATGCCCCAGACCACGCTCGACGCCTCGTCCTGGGCGATCAGCATGCCGCCGCCGTTGACGACGTCGGTGCAGCCCTTCAGCCCGTCCTGCCCCATGCCGGTCAGGATGCAGGCCAGGATCTTGCGGCCGCCGAAGGCCTTCAGGATCGACCGCATCATCGGATCGACGGCCGGGCGGCAGAAATTCTCAGGCGGATCCTTGCTGAGCGTGATTACGTTGGCCCCGCCGCGCTGCGCCACCAGCATGTGGAAGTCGCCGGGCGCGATGTAGCAGCGGTTCTGGACGATCGGCTCGCCGTCCTTGGCCTCGCGCGCATCGATCCCGCATTGGCGGGTGATATGCTCGGCCAGGATGGTGGTGAAGGTCGCCGGCATGTGCTGGGTGATCAGGATCGGCTGGCTGACGCCGGCCTTCAGGTGCGACAGCACCTCGAACAGCGCCTGCGGACCGCCGGTGGAGCTGCCGATGGCAATCACGTCCGGCTTCACCGCCATGGTGCCGGCCGGGGCCGGGCGGGTGACGATCGGCCCGACCTCGCGCTTCAGCAGCCCGACCGGAGCCGCCGGGGTCAGCGGGCGGATTTCACCGCGCGAGCGCGACCCGGCGCGCCTGGCCGCGGCACCCAGCGCCTTGACCTTGGCGACCAGCTCGCGCTTGAAGTCCTCCGCCCCGCCGATCTCGCGGGTTGAGGTCGGCTTCGGGATGTAGTCGGCGGCACCCGCCGACAGGCAGCGGATCGACACGTCGGCCCCGCGCAGCGTCAGCGTGGAGGCCATGATGATCTTCACCTGCGGCGCCACCGCCAGCAGCTTCGGGATGGCGGTCAGCCCGTCCATCACCGGCATCTCGATGTCCAGAACGATGACGTCGATCGAGTTGCGCTGCAGCGAATTGACCGCCATCTGGCCGTCGCCCACCGAGGTGACGACGCGGATGTCAGGGTCTCCTTCCAGCGCGCGGGTCAGCAGGCCGCGGATGACGGCCGAGTCGTCCACCACCATGACCCGGACGGGATCCGGATTGGCCGGTCGCGCGGTGGTGAGGGGGCCTCTGCCAAAACTGTCCGACATATCGGCGATTCGCCTTTCAACTCGACTGGTTCAACGCGGCGGGTTCCCGAACCCGGATAGGCTGCCAACCATCCGGTTGCACTCCATCCCGGTCAAGACATGCCGTCACGGCGGGAGAGCGCGGCAGGGATCACAGCAGGCCGACTTGCGCGAACTTGGTCTGGATGATGTCGCTGTCGAACGGCTTCATGATGTATTCGTTGGCTCCGGCGGACAGCGCCTCCTGGATGTGGGCGAGGTCGTTCTCGGTGGTGCAGAAGACCACCTTGGGCTGCTCGCCCCCGCTCATCTTGCGCAGCCGGCGCAGGAACTCGATGCCGGTCATCACCGGCATGTTCCAGTCCAGCAGGATGGCATCGGGCATCTGCGCCGCGCAGGCCTCCATCGCCTGTTTGCCGTCCTCCGCCTCGGTGCAGGTGAAGTTCAGCTCTTCCAGGATCTTGCGTGCGACCTTGCGGACCACGCGGCTGTCGTCGACCACCAGGCAGGATTTCATTGCGGCAGGGCCTCAGGTCATCTGTTCGTCGGCGGAAAAGCCGGCCGGCCGGAACGGCGCCCTCCCCCGGGGAAGGCGCCGAAAGCCGTCAGGCCGTCTCGATGGTTGTGAAGTTGAGCAGACGAGGGACGTCCAGCACAACCATCAACTGGCCGTTCAGCCTATAAATTCCGGTCGATACCTCGCGCCAGCGCGGATCCAGCGTCGCCGGGTTCCGTTCGAAGTCCTCCTTGGTCAGGCTCAGCACCTCGCCGACCGAATCGACCATCAGGCTGTAGAGCTCGCCCCTCAGATCGACGACGATCGACATGCCGGGCTTGTCCTTCGGCCGGCCGGTCAGGCCGAGCCGCAGGCGGACGTCGATGGCGGTGACGATGCGGCCGCGCAGATTGAGCGATCCGGCGACCTCGGGCGGGGCCAGCGGGATACGGGTGATCCGCTGATGGCCCAGCACGTCCTGCACCTGAAGGACCGGGATGCCGAACATCTGGTCGGCGATCGTCATGGTCACAAAGTCCTGGTTGCCGGATACGACGAGATCGTCGCCCTTCGACTTCCGGACGGTGGACGGCAGCTTGGCGTTGCTCATGCGGCACCTTTCTGTTCGGTCAGCGTCTGCTGCAGCGCGAAGAGCAGCGCGTCACGGTCGAACTTGGCGACATAGTCGTTGAAGCCGGCGATCCGGCCGCGGTCGAGATCGCGGGCACTGGCGTGGCTGGACAGCGCCACCATCGGCACACGCTGCCAACGGCTGCCGTGACGCACCGCCTCGGCGAAGTCGAAGCCGCTCATGCCCGGCATCTCGATGTCGGAGACGATGACGTCGAAGTCCTCGCCCGCCTCGCAGAGCGCCAGCGCGTCGCCGGCATTCTCCACCGCCGTCACGTCGTAGCCGGCGACCGACAGCAGCGGCGTCAGCAGGTTGCGGAAGAAGGGGCTGTCGTCCACCAGCAGTACGCGCTGCAGCTTCTCCTCCTCGAACCCCTCCTGGGTGGAGGAGCCGAACCAGTCCTTGTAGGCCTGGGTCAGGAAGAAGCCGGCGTCGATCACCTCGGTCGCCTTGCCGGCGATGATGGCCGAGCCCATCAGGCCCGGACGCTCCGCGGCCAGCTGGACGTTCAGCTTCTCCTCCACGATGTCGACGATCTCGTCGACGATCAGGCCCATCGAGCGGTCGCCGTCGGCGAAGACCAGGACCGGCTGGCGGCCTTCCTTGCCCAGCATGAAGTTCGGATCGATCGGCACCAGAGGCATCAGCTTGCCGCGGTACTGGACCACCGGCAGGCCGTTCGACATCTCGACCGTGGCGAGATCGACGTCCTCCAGGCGGGCGACCAGCGACAGCGGCACCGCCTTGGGCGCGCCCTCGCCGGCGCGGAACAGCAGGAGCGCCATCTTGTCCTCCTGGCGCTGGGTCTGGACCGCGGTGGTCTCCTTGCCGGCGGCCTCGCCCATCGCCATCTCGCCGGTGGCCGACGCGATGCCGTTGGGGTCCAGGATCATGATGACCGAGCCGTCGCCCAGGATGGTGTTGCCCGAGAACATCTCGATGTGGCGCAGGATCGGCGCCACCGGCTTCACCACGATTTCCTCGGTGTCGAACACGCGGTCGACCATGATGCCGAAGGTGTAGGTGCCGACCTGGGTGACGACGATGAAAGTCTCGTCCGCCGGCTTCTTGGCATCCTCGCTGTCGTCCAGCCGCAGCAGCTGCTGAAGCGAAACCAGCGGCAGCAGGCGGTTTCGCAGGCGCAGCACCGGCGTGCCCTTCAGGCGCTCGATGGTGTGCTCGCTGTCGGATGCTGCGCGCACCAGCTCGACCACGCTGATCTGCGGGATGGCGAAGCGCTCGCCCGCACACTCCACGATCAGGGCGGAGACGATGGCCAGCGTCAGCGGGATCTTGATGACGAAGGTCGACCCCTTGCCCTGGGCCGACTTGATCTCGATGGTGCCGCCGATCTTCTCGATGTTGGTCTTCACCACGTCCATGCCGACGCCGCGGCCCGACACGTTGGTGACCTTGGCGGCGGTGGAGAAGCCCGGCTTCATGATGAACTGGATGATCTGCTGGTCGGTCATCGAGGCCAGCTCGATCTCCGACGCCATCCCGTTCTGGATCGCCTTCTGCTTGATCCGGTCGATGGCAAGGCCCTTACCGTCGTCCTGGATCTCGATGATGATGTGGCCGCCTTCGTGATAGGCGTTCAGCGTGATGCGGCCGGTCTCCGACTTGCCGGCCTTCAGGCGCTCCGCCGGGATCTCCAGGCCATGGTCGGCGCTGTTGCGCACCATGTGGGTCAGCGGGTCCTTGATCAGCTCCAGCACCTGGCGGTCCAGCTCGGTGTCGGCGCCGAGCATCTGGAGGTCGATCTTCTTGTTCAGTTCATGCGCCAGATCGCGCACCAGGCGCGGCAACTTGGCCCAGGCGTTGCCGATGGGCTGCATGCGCGTCTTCATGACGCCTTCCTGCAGCTCCGACGTCACATGGTTCAGGCGCTGCAGCGGGGCGGCGAACTCGCTCTCCTTCTGCGACCGCAGGATCTGCAGCAGCTGGTTGCGGGTCAGCACCAGCTCCGAGACCATGGTCATCAGGTTTTCGAGCAGATCCACGTTGACGCGGATGGTCTGCGCGGCGACCGCCGATTCCTTGGTCGCAGCCTCCGCGCCAGCATCGGCACCGCCCGCATTGCCGCCGGCCGAACCGGCGGAAACGGGGACGACCGGCGCCGGCACCTTGGCGGCGGCCGGCTCGGCCTCGGGAACGACGAGGTCCTGCGACGGGGCCGGCTCCTCGGCCGGCTCGGGCGCGCGGGTGGCGACCGCCGTGCTGGCCGCCGGGGCGGCGGCGGCGGGCGCGTCGTTCGGACCGGGGGTGGAGTTCCACAACGCTTCCAGCTCGTCCAGCGTCACCGGCCGTTCTTCCGCAGCGGCGACCGCAGGGGCGGTCGGCGGCGGCGGGGGCGGCGGCGGAGCGGCGGCGGCCGGAGATGGCCCGCCCAGCTTGCCCTCGGCGCACAGGTTCAGCCGTTCGATCAGCGGCAGGTCGTCGCCGGGCGGTTCCGCCTCGGTCGCCTCCAGAACCGCCAGCAGGCTCTTGATGGTGTCCAGAGCCTGCAGGATCAGCGAAACCGCTTCCGGATTGATCGTCAGCTCGCCGTCACGGAACTTGCCCAGCACGTTCTCCGACGCGTGCGCCACCTTTTCCAGGCGGGGCAGGCCGAGAAAGCCGCAGGTTCCCTTGATGGTGTGAACGAGGCGGAAGATGTTCGACAGCAGTTCCGGATTGTTGGGATTCTGCTCCAACCGGACCAACTCGACGTCGAGCACCGAGAGGTTTTCGTTGGTCTCCGTCAGAAATTCGGACAGCAGATCATCCATGTCGCATTCCCCAGGCCCAATGTTTATGGTCCGCACCGGCCTGCGGCTCGAACGGGCAGCATCGAAAGGCCGCCGGTTGCGCTCCAGTCCAGGTAGGGCGGGAGCCTGTCAAACACTGATTAAGAGAACCTTACCTCTTCCGATAGGGAGTCTTCCGGAAGCTTCCACCGATAGGATCAAGGGACCGATTGTCACAAGGAGGATCGATGACCGACGCCGAACTCGCCCAATCCGTGCGCACCGCCGTGGAAAAGCTGAACTCCGCGCTGGCTGAGGCCGCACGCCAGAATCTGGCCGTCACGCTGCGCACCACGGCCCACCAGACCACCGGCGGGGTGGAGCAGGTCGTGGTGGAAACGCGCATCTTCAAACAGCTGTAGAGAACCTCACCACTCCGCGGTGAAGACCAGCCGCTCGCTGCTTTCGGTGGCGACGGCGATGCGGAAGCCGTCGCTCTCCGCCAGCCGTCCGGCCAGATAGGCGTGGACGGTGCGGGGCGTCAGCGCCTCGGGCGTCGCCGTGCCGGCCAGGGCCGCGGCGGCATCCGCGTTCAGGGTGCCGGGGCGGCCGGCGGCGGTCACGGCGATGCGGCCGGCCGTTTCGTCGCCGTCGGCCGCGACGGAGACGAGGCCGCCATGGGTCAGCGCCTCGTCCGCCAGCAGGATGAGGTTCAGCACCAGCTTCACCACGCCGCGGCGCTGGGCCGTCATGTCGTGCGGCACCCGTTCCGGCCAGTCCAGCCGGGTGCGGCCGCCCTCGACATAGCCGGCGGCGGCGTTGCGGGCATCGCCGAATCCCTTCTGGTCGCGCCCGGCCACCCCATAGGCCAGCCGGAAAACCCGCAGCCGGCGGTCCGCCTGACCGGAGGAATGGTCGATCAGCTTCACCGCCTCGCCCAGGAAGCCGCCGGCAAACCCACCGGCCCCGCCGCCCTCCTCGTCCTCCTGCATCTCCTCGATCAGTTCCAGCCCGTTGCGGATGGCGCCGACCGGGCTGACCAGATCGTGGCACAGCTTCGACGCCAGCAGTTCCAGGACGCGGATGTCGACGCTGACGGGGTGGGAAGGCGATTCGGTCACGAGACGGTCTCCGGTGGAAAAAGGAGCGGCGACGGCGCGGTGCCGGCGATTCTATACTCTCGGGGCGCCGCCGCACAGGCGGTCGCATTTCCTATGTACATTAGACTGACGGATGGGACGCGACATGGACGATTCGCTGGTGCCCGGCGCCTGGGTGCGCCACCCGGACCGGCCCGACTGGGGGCTGGGGCAGGTGCAGTCGGCCATCCGCAACCGCATCACCGTGAATTTCGAGCATGCGGGCAAGGTGCTGATCGACAGCGACGTGATCTCGCTCTCGGTGGTCGATCCCGACGAGATCTGACACCGGCCGCGACTTCGATACCCCGATTCCGGGAAAGCGCGGATTGCGCCTTCGGGGCCGCTTTGCTTTTATGCACCGAATACGAACATGCCTTAGCCAGAAGATGGGAGACACGAGATGAAGGCCATGATCCTCGGCTTTGCCGCCGCCGCGGTGATCGCACTGGGTGCCGCCGTGGCGCTGAACTCCCTCGGCCATTCCACCGCAGAGCGTTTCTCCAGCTCCACCGTCCGGCTTTAAGAGAGCGGCGCCACCCAATTTTCTACGAAAAGGCGACTTCCGGCGCCGCGGCTCGCGGTGTAGCATCGGTCGATCCATGACCGGACACGGCGGGCCGTCGGTTGATCTCGCGTCTCAAAGGGGGAATGGGCGCCTTCGGTTTGGCGCTGATCGTCGGCTTCAATGCCATGATCGGCTTCGACCTTCTGCATGAGCGCACCGAGACCATCGCCCGCGCGCGGGAAGAGAACGGGGCGATGGCGCTGGTGCTGGAGCGCCATGCGACCGACAGCTTTTCCGGCGTGTCGAAAATCCTCGCCGGCGCGGCGGAGGTTCTGGCCGTCCGCGGCGACCGCTGGGAGCGGGGCGATGCCGACGTACACGCCCTGCTGCGCCGTCAGGCCAGCCAGTCGCCGCTGATCCGTGCCATGCTGGTGGTCGCCGCCGACGGCAGTCTGGTTCACGATACCCAGACGCTGACCCCTGCCACCCTCGACCTGTCGGACCGCGATTACCTGATGGCCCACCGCGACGGGCTGGTTGCCGGCGGGGCTGACGGGGTGTTCGTCGGCAATCCGGTGCGGGGCCGCACCTCCGGCACCTGGTTCATCGGCATGAGTCGGCGGCTGAACGCGCCCGACGGGCGATTCGCCGGCGTGGTGGTCGCGGTGCTGGAGCCGACGGCCTTCCGCGGCTTCTACCGGACGCTGGCGCTTCCAGGCGACGCGGTGGTGACGCTCTACCATGCGGACGGGCCGGTGATGGCCCGCTTCCCCGACCACGATACCCATATCGGCCGCTCGGCCCGCCATCTGCCGCTGTTCGCCCGGCTGCTGAAGGAGGCGCCGGCCGGCACCGAACTGCTGGACAGCCCGGCCGACGGGCCGCGGCGCATCCTCAGCTACCGCGCCTCGGCCGAGATGCCGCTGGTGGTGACGGTGTCGTCCTCGCGCGACATGGTGCTGGCCCCCTGGCGGTCCAAGGCCGTCATGCTGTCCGCCGCCGGCCTCGCCGGCACGCTGGTGCTCGGGCTGATGATGCTGGCCCTGCTGCGCGAGGCGGGGCGGCGCGAACGGGCGATGGCCGACCTGCAGGGCAGCGAGCGGGCGCTGCGCGACAGCCAGCAAAGGCTGATCCAGGACATCGCCGCCCGCCACCGGATCGAGGCGGAACTGATCGCCGCCAAACAGGTCTCCGACGCCGCCAACCGGGCCAAGACGCAGTTCCTGGCGAACATGAGCCACGAGCTGCGCACCCCGCTGAACGCGGTCATCGGCTTCGCGGAGGCGCTGGAAAGCGGCATCTTCGGCGTGATGACGCCCAAGCAGACCGAATATGTCGGCGACATCCGCCGCTCCGGCCAGCATCTGCTGAGCCTGATCAACGACATCCTCGACACCACCAAGATCGAATCGGGCAAATACGTCCTGCATCAGGAAGAACTGGCGGTGGAGGACCTGATCGGCGAGTGCCTGCGCCAGATGGAGCCGCTGGCGCTCGAAAAGGGCGTGACCCTGACGGCGATGCTGGACGATCCCCTGCCCATCCTGTACGCCGACGCCCGCGCGGTGCGGCAGATCCTGTTGAACCTGCTGTCCAACGCCGTGAAGTTCACGCCGCCGGGTGGCCGGATCGCGGTGGAGGCGGATCGGGCGGCGCGCAGCCTGCGCCTGCGGGTCACCGACACCGGCATCGGCATTCCCGCCGCCGAGCTGGAGCAGGTGATGGAGCCTTTCCATCAGGTCGACAACTCCCACACCCGGCGCTATGCCGGGACCGGGCTGGGGCTGCCGCTGGTCAAGTCGCTGGTGGAGATGCAGGACGGGCGGTTCGTGCTCACCAGCATGCTGGGGCGCGGCACCGCCGCCACCGTGCTGTTCCCGCCGGGGCGCCTGCGCAGCCGACCCGCCGAGCTCATGGCGCTGGAACGGACGCAGACGGTCCCCGTGTGAAGGGCCGGCGGGAGGGCTTCAGGCCCGCCGCTTTCCGACGATCACCAGCGCGATGCCACCCAGCACCGCGACGGAGGAGACCGCCAGCGTCGGCGTGATCCGCTCGCCCAGCGCCAGCACCGCGGCCAGCGCGGTGATGACCGGGACGCTCAACTGGACGGAAGCGGCACGGGCGGCGGTCAGGGCCGGCAGCGCGGCGTACCAGATCGCATAGCCCACCCCCGACGCCAGCGCTCCCGACAGGATTGCATAGAGCAGCCCGCCCGCATCCCAGCGCAGCCCGCCGCCGGTGAACGGCCCGGCCAGCGCCGACAGCAGGGCCAGCGCCGCCGCCATCGGAACGGCGCGCAGGAAATTGCCGGCGGTGGTGGCGATGGGATCGCGGCTGGCCCGCCCCAGCAGCGAATAGACGCCCCAGGCCGCACCGGCCGCCGCCATCAGCAGCGCCCCCAGCGGGTCGGGGGCCGACAGGCCCGGCGCCAGCAGCAGCGCAAGCCCGCAGAGCGCCAGAGCCAGGCCTCCCCACTGCAGCGGCACCAGCCGTTCGCCGCGGTACAGCCCGACCAGGATCATGGTGGCCTGCACCGCCCCGAACAGCAGAAGCGCCCCGGTTCCCGCGGTCATGGTCAGATAGGCGAAGGAGAAGGCCGCCGCATAGGCCAGCAGCGCCGCCGCGCCACGCCAGCTTCCCGCTCCGGGCTTCGCATGCCCGGTCGCGCGGGCGATCAGCCACAGGCTGGCGGCGCCGGAGACGATCCGCACCAGGGTGAAGCCGGCCGGGTCGATGGCGGTCTGGCTCAGCGCCAGCCGGCACAGGATGGAGTTGGCGGCGAAGGCCAGCATCGCCAGCAGGGTCAACAGCGCCGCCTGCCTCAGCCCGGGGATCGCCGCCGGAACCGCCGGTGCGGCGGCGGCCCGCCCCGCCCCCAGCTTATCGCTCGCCACCATGATTGTTTCCTCTGCAAACACCTGGGGCAGCTAGCCGGAAGGCTGCCGCGCTGTCAAACCCGCAGCCGGCTTCGCCCCGTCCGACTTTGGTCGGACAGGGATGGCGGGTCAGGAGGACGGCCCGTCCAAAACGAACTGCAGCAGGTAGGTGCGCTGGAGCGAGCTGAAATTGTTGTCGGAGAGCAGGTAGACCAGCGTTTCGCCCGCCGGTCCTGGGCGCGTGGCGATGCCTTCGAAATTGTCGTTCACCAGGGGCGATTCCAGCCGGGCGAGTTCCTCCCCCGCGACGACGGCGCCGGCCCTCAGCTGTTGCGGCGCCACCCGGACCAGACGCGACGACCAGCCGCCCAGCAGCGACACCCGCCGTTCCAGCACCAGAACGCCGCCGTCGGGCAGCGGGGCGACGCCGGTCGGCCGATAGCGGGGTGCCGCGCGGTAGGTGAGAGGCTGCCAGTCCGCCGCACTGCGCGGCACGGCCTCCTTCGGCGAGCCCATACCCGAGATCCAGGCGCGGCGCTCCTGCCGGCCGTCGTCCCCACCCTCCTCCAGGACCAGAAGCCGGCCGTCGGGAAGACGGGTCAGCGCCTCCAGCCCGCCATTCTCCGGGCCGTCCTTCGCCTCCGGCGGCAAGGGGATCGGCGTTGGCGTGCCTTCCGGTCCATGGTCGCCGGCGGAATAGCGCAGGATGCGGTGGTCGCGCTCCAGCAAGACCAGCCAGCTGCCGTCGGCCAGACGCGTCAGATCCTCCCCATCGGTGCGGTGCTTGCGGCGGGAAACCCCCTCCTCCACCGGCAGCGGGCGGGCGCCGACCTCGGCGACCCCGGCCAGGCGCCCTGCGGCGTCGGTCCGCAGCCGGCCGTCCACCACCAGCCCGGTGTCGCCGACGGCGACGAAGCGCTCGCCGGCCGGGTCGACCCACAGGCCGGACAGGCCGCCGACCCGATCCCCCCCGGCGATCTCAAGGCCGCCCAGGAATCGCAGCGGCCCGACCGCCGCCTTCTCCGGCCGGCCGCGGTCGAGCGGCACCTCCCTGGCGGTGACGATTTCAGCGCCGGCGGAGCCGCCGGCGGCCCCGACCACAGCGGCGCAGCCGCCCGACAGGGCCGTCAGCAGCAGGCCCCACACCATCATCTTTCGCATCGTCATGCCGCCACTCTTGCCAGTGCAACCGAGGGATACAACCTATCTTTCGGCAGGCCCCGCCCGCTCCCATCCGCATGCCCATCCGGGACCGGCCGGTTGCGGAACGGCCGTCACGATGCTTCGGTCTTAACGGTTAGGCGCGGCGGGTTACTCCCTCAGAACCGGTGGGGCCTGCCGGACAAGCGCTTAGATTGACGACTGTTTTCGACGATGCTTACCTGCCGATGACCGAGCCGAGTCCGTCCCCATGCCGATGCTCCCGCGGTCCCAGGCCGCCTATTCTCCTCCGGACCAGCCGGGCGACGGTGTCGCGTCGGGGGCGTCCCCGGCCGACCGGCTGACGGCGCGCATCCAGGAGCTGGAAGCCGAGCTTCGGGAACTCCAGCATCGCGCCAAGAACAGCCTGCAGTTGGTGATCAGCCTGCTGAAGCTGCAGGCCGGCCGCATCCGCGACCCCGACGCCCGCGCCGCCTACGAACAGACCATGGTGCGCATCGAGGCGCTGGCGATCCTCTATCGCCAGCTGCATGAGAGCGGTGCCGGCACCCATGTCGACCTCGGCCGCTATGTCACCGCCCTGTGCGAGGCGGTGCGCGAAGGCACGCCGGGCGCTCTGTCCCGCGTGCCGGTGACGGTGGACTCCGACCCGATCCAGATCGGCCTGTACGAGGCGATGCCGCTCGGCCTGATCATTGCGGAGTTGGTGACCAGCTGCCTGCACCACGCCTTCCCCGACGACGGCTGGATCCGCATCACCGCGCGCCAGCAGGGCGACAGCGGCCGCGCCCGCCTGACGGTGGAGGACAACGGCCGCGCCCTGCCCGCCGGCTTCGACACCACCGCCGAGGACGGCCTGATGCTGGCCGAGGCGCTGGCCGGCCAGCTGGGCGACACGCTGTCCACCGACAGCGACGCCGCCGGCACGACCGCCAGCGTCAGCTTCCCGGTCTGAGTTGGTCTCCCACCGCCTCAGTGGCGGTGCCCGTCGCCGTGATGGTGGCCGTCGTGATGCTCATGCGGGTGTTCCGGCTCGGGTGCCGGTTGCAGCGTGCCGGCGAACCAGCCGCGGATGGCGCGGACCGGATCGGTTTCCGTCGTCGTCACCGGTTCGATGCCGCGGCGCTTCATGTGCGCGACGAATCCGGCGCCGGACGATCCGGTGACGACCACCCGCACCGCGTCGATCGGGTGCGGCCGGCCGTCGCCGCAGAGATGCAGGACCTCCTCCTCCGCCAGTTCGATCCGGCCGGTCTCGACCGGGTCGGCCCCGGCCTCCGCCTCATAGACCAGGAAGCGGCGGGTGCGGCCGCCATGGGTGGCGATGGTCTCGAAATCCTTGGTGCCGACGGCGATCTTCATGGCATGCGGTTCCCTTGCGATGGTGCCCGGCGACCGCTCGGTCCTGCCACGCTTCCGCTTGCCGCGCACTGAGGGAGGTCAATCGGCGGGCGCGCCCGGCCCGATACCCGACCGCCTTGCTTGACTTTCAGCACCGATTTTGTACTATATGCCTGCCTGCTCCGCCGGAGAGGCCTGGGCTCGCCGTTTTGGGAGTCCTGCACCGGTCATATCGCTTTGCACGAGGATGTGACATGAGCACCGCCATCGCCCTCCGTTCGCCCGATTCCGGCGAATCGCTGTCCCGCTACATCAACGACACGCACCGTTACCCGGTCCTGACGGCCGAGGACGAATACATGCTGGCCAAGGCCTGGACCGAGCATGGCGACGTCGATGCGGCGCACAAGCTGGTGACCAGCCATCTCCGTCTCGTCGTCAAGATCGCCGGCGGCTATCGCGGCTACGGCCTGCCGCTGTCCGACCTGATCGCCGAGGGCAATCTCGGCCTGATGACCGCCGTCAAGAAATTCGAGCCGGAACGCGGCTTCCGCCTGTCCACCTACGCGATGTGGTGGATCAAGGCCTCGATCCAGGATTACATCCTGCGGTCCTGGAGCCTCGTGAAGATCGGCACCACCGCAGCGCAGAAGAAGCTGTTCTTCAGCCTCGGCCGCCTGAAGCGGAAGCTGGGCGAGTACGGCAGCGGCGACCTGCAGCCCGACAGCGTGACCCGCATCGCCACCGACCTGTCGGTGCCGGAAGACGACGTCGTCGCCATGAACCGCCGCCTGTCGGCGCCGATGGCTTCGCTCAATGCCCCGATGAGCGCCGATGGCGATTCGGCCGAATGGCAGGATCTGCTGGCCGACGAGCGTCCGTCGGTGGAGGAGTCGCTGGTCGAGCGCGGCGAGGCCCGCCAACGCAGCGCCCTGCTGCACCAGGCGATGAGCGTGCTGAACGACCGAGAGCGCGACATCCTGACCAGCCGCCGCCTGTCGGACAGCCCGCTGACCCTGGAAGACCTGTCGGTCCGCTACGGCGTCAGCCGCGAGCGCATCCGCCAGATCGAGGAACGCGCCTTCGAAAAGGTCGCCCGCCAAACTCGCGTCCTGGCCGCCGCCGTGGCCTGAACGGGGCCGGTGCGCCCCTCGAAAGCCATGACCTCCTCTTGCAGGAAACCGCCCCTCGGCAACGAGGCGGCGGCTTTCGGCCTGACTGCGTGTCCGGTGGAACGTGCGCCGGGATATCCTGCGCCAGGATATCCTGCGCCAGGATTCCGGGACGGCGCCGTGTAACCCCTCCATCGACGCCGGCGGTCTCCGCCGGCCATTGCGGAGGCGGCCATGTCGACGACCATTTCGCGGACCTCGAAGATCGAGATCATCAAGGACGCCCTGACCCTGTATGAGGGCAACAAGATCAGCCGCTGGCAGGTGATCAACCGGCTGGTCCATCTCGGCCTGTCCGCCGACGACGCCAACATCATCGCCGACCATGGCAGCATCCCGCCCCACATCCTGAGCGGGCTTGGGGTCATGCGCAGATGAGCGCACCCGCCGCCCCGGACGACACCGCCCCTGAGGATGCCATGGCAACGGCCCTGCGCCTGCACCGCACCGGGCGCTGGGCGCAGGCGGTCGCGGTCTATGACAGGCTGCTGGGCGATCCGCGGCTGGAGCCCGCGCGGGCTGCGCACGCCTATGCCAACCGTGGGGCGGCGCTGCGCCGGCTCGGCCGGCCCGACGAGGCGGTGGCGTCCTGCATCGAGGCGGTGCTGCGCCGCCCCGATCTGGCGGAGGCCTATGCCAACATCGGCGCGATCCTGCAGGAGAACGGCCATCCCCTGGCGGCGCTCGACGCCTGCAGTCGGGCGGGCGCGCTGTCGCCCGGCCTCTACACCGGCTATCTGGCGATGGCCAATGCCCACCAGGACTGCGGCGACCATGCCCGCGCCCTGACGCTGCTGCAACGTGCCGCCACCCTTGCCCCGGCAATGCCCAGCGTGCGCTACAATCTGGCGGAGGCACTGCTGCTTCACGGCCGGTTCGCGGAGGGCTGGCTGGCCTACGAGGCGCGCTGGCAGGCGCAGGAGCTGGCCCTGACCCGGCCCGCCTGCCCCAAACCCGAATGGACCGCACAGGACATCGCCGGCAAGACCCTGCTGGTGGTGGAAGAGCAGGGGTTCGGCGATACCCTGCAATTCATCCGCCTGATCCCGCTGGTGAAGGCACGCGGCGCGCGGCGGGTGGTGGTGCGATGCCGGGCGCCGCTGGCCCGGCTGCTGGCGGGGATGGAGGGCGTCGATGCGGTGGTGACAGCCCTGCCCCAGCCGGACAGCTATGATTTCTGGGTTCCGCTGATGTCGCTGATGCAGCGGCTGGGGGTGGCGCCGGACCGCATTCAGGCAACCGCGCCCTATCTGCGCCCACCGCAGGAGGCGGTCGCCCATTGGGCCGGAACCTTGCCGGCAACGGGAGGGTTGAGGGCCGGTCTGGTCTGGGCCGGCGACCCGCGGCTGGGCCATGCCGCCGCCAGCCGCACCGATTCCCGCCGCAGCCTGCCCCTCGCCCGGCTCGCCCCGCTGCTGGCGGTGGAGGGCGTGTCCTGGGTCAGTCTGCAGAAAGGGCCGGCGGCGGCGCAGCTTGGACAGGTCAACGGCGCGGCCATCTTCGATCCGATGGCGGAAGTCACCGACTTCGCCGACACCGCGGCCATCGTCCGGCAGCTCGACCTCGTGATCGGGGTGGACACCGCCGTCGTCCATCTCGCCGGAGCCTTGGGCGTGCCGGTGTGGGTGCTGTCGCGCTTCAGCGGCTGCTGGCGCTGGCAGCTCGACCGCGACGACAGCCCCTGGTATCCGACCCTGCGGCTGTTCCGGCAGGACCGCCCCGGCGATTGGGCGCCGGCGGTGGAGCGGGTGCGCGAAGAGCTGTTGCACGCGGTGCGGCTCTCTCGCCATGATCGCCGTCCGGCCTGACGCCGGGGAACCGCCGAGGAGACCAGGATGCCCAGCTATCCCGCCGCCTATCAGGCCAGCAAAGGATCTGCGCTCGACGTCGACCGCGCGTTCTACGGGCGCATCGGGTCGCAGACCGATGGGCGGGAACTGGTGGACAGTTTCGTGGTGCCGATCCGCTCCGGCCGCGCCTGGACGGTGCCGGCGGGCCATGTCTTCCGCATCGTCACCGTCGAGGGGCCGCAGGTCGCCGACCTGAACATCTGGAACCGTCACAACCCGCGCGAATGCTTCTGGGCCTCGCGCACGCGGCAGCTCCAGCAGGCGCATGTCAGCAATTTCGACCGGCTGTGGTCGACGCTGCCCTATCTGCGGCCGCTGGCAACGATCACCCATGACACGCTGGCGGATTACGGCATCGACGAGTATGGCGGCCGGGTCCACGACCTGCTGGGCACGCGTTGCGATCCCTACGTCAACCGCATGCTGACGGGCGAGGATTTCCACCACCACTGCCATTCCAACCTGACCCGCGCCGTCGCCCCCTACGGCCTGACCGAGTTCGACGTGCATGACGTGCTGAACGTCTTCCAGGTCACCGGGCTGAACGCCGAGGACAAGTATTTCATGAAGGCCTGCCCGGCCAAGAAGGGCGACTTCCTGGAATTCTTCGCCGAGATCGACCTGCTCTGCGCCCTGTCGACCTGCCCCGGCGGCGACCTCAGCGTGCCGCTGTGGGGACCGGACGCCCGCGACCCGCTGGAGGTCTGCCGCCCGCTGGGCGTCGAGGTCTACCGGCTGGACCCGGCTTTGCTGGAAGGCTGGTCGTCGCCGGAGGTCGCGGCCTATCGCGGCAACCACGGCATGACGCTGCCGACGCCGTCCTGGGAGAAAGACCCGGCCTGACCTGAGGGGGCTCGATGCCGACGATCCTGCTCACCGGGTTCGAGCCTTTCGGCGGCGAGGCGGTCAACCCGTCCTGGGAAGCGGTGCGGCGGCTCGACGGCTGGGAGTGCCGTGGCCACCGTGTCGCCGCCCGCCTGATGCCCTGCGTCTTCGGCGCGTCGCTCGACGCGCTCGACCGTGCGGTGGCAGAAACCGACCCGGTGGCCCTGCTCGCCGTCGGGCAGGCGCAGAGCCGGGCGGAGTTGTCGCTGGAACGGGTGGCCGTCAACCTGGACGACGCCCGCATTCCCGACACTGCCGGCAACCGGCCGGTCGACGCGCCTGTGGTGGCGGGCGGCCCGGCCGCCTATTTCGCCAGCCTGCCGGTGAAGGCCATCGCCGCCGCCCTGCGCGACGCCGGCATTCCCGCCGGCCTGTCGCACAGCGCCGGCAGCTTCGTTTGCAACCATCTGTTCTACGGCGCCTGCCATCTGCGGGCGGTGCGGCGCCCGGCCCTGCGCGTCGGCTTCCTGCACATCCCGCTGGCCCCCGAGCAGGCGGTGCGCCACCCCGGCGTTCCATCGATGGCGATAGAGCAGGTGGTCGCCGGCCTGCGCATCGCGGTGGAGACCATCCTGACGACGGCGGAGGACCGGCACGAGCCGGCGGGAACGCTGGAATAGCGCCCTACCCCACCTCGGTCAGCAGCCACTCCTTGAAGCGGCGGACGCGGCGCGCCCGCTCGGCTCCCGGCGCGTGGGCGATCAGGTAGCAGCCGCGCGGGCGCAGGGTCTCCGGCATCGGCTGGACCAGCCGGCCCGACGCCACGTCGTCGCCCACCAGGAAGACCGGCAGCAGTGCCACCCCCATGCCGGCCGACGCCGCTTCGATGATCATGAAGAAATGCTCGAAGGCCAGCGAGAGCGCTGCCTCCGGCAGGGTCAGTCCGAAGGCGGAGAGATAGACGCGCCAGGAATCGGGTCGGGTGGTGTGCTGCAGCAGCCGGTGCTGCGCCAGATCGGCCGGTCGGCGCAGCGGCGGCCCCTGCTCCAGCAGCGACGGCGCGCAGAAGACGCCCATCGTCTCCGGCATCAGCGTCGCCATCTCCGCCCCCGGCCAGTCCTCCACGCCATAGCGGATGGCGACGTCGATGCGCTCCTTGGCGAAATCGACGCGATGCTCGCCGATGCCGACCTCGACCTGGATGTCGGGATTTTCCGCCTGGAAGCGCTTCAGCCGCGGGATCAGCCAGCGCTGGGTCAGGGTGGGCAGCGCGCTGACCCGCAGAACCCCGCCATCCTGCGCGCGGGCCGCCCTGGCCGCCGCCGCGATGCGGTCGAGCGCCGCCGACGCCTCGCCATAGAAGGCGGCCCCGGTCGGCGTCAATTCGATGCCGCGGCCGACGCGCCGGATCAGCTCCACGCCCAGATCGGCCTGCAGGGTCTGCATCATGCGGCTGACGGCGCCCTGGGTCACCGCCAGTTCGTCGGCCGCCTTGGTGAAGCTGAGATGGCGGGCCACCGCGACGAAGCTGCGGACGGCGTTGAGCGACGGCAGGACGCGGTCTGGCATAGGGCGAACCGACTCATGAGTTGAACTCATAAATCTCCGCCCGAGAACTCGTTTGTCAAGTCCGGAGGGATCGGGTCTGCTGGGGACACCAACAGCCAAGTGCCAAACGGTCCCGAAAGGCCACGCCCCCAATGACGACGCTGACGCCCTTCCACATCGCCTTCCCGGTCGACGATCTGGCCGCCGCCCGCCATTTCTACGGCACCGTGCTCGGTTGCCCGGAGGGGCGCAGCAGCGACGAGTGGATCGACTTCGACCTGTTCGGACACCAGATCGTCGCCCATCTGAAGCCGCGCGACCCCAACGCCGCCCCGGCCCACCGCAATCCGGTGGACGGCCACGACGTGCCGGTGCCGCATTTCGGCGTCGTGCTGCAGCCCGCCGATTGGGACGCGCTGGCCGAAAAGCTGAAGGCCGCCGGGGTGACGTTCGTGATCGAGCCCTACACCCGCTTCAAGGGGCAGGTGGGCGAACAATCCACCATGTTCTTCCTCGACCCCGCCGGCAACGCGCTGGAGTTCAAGGCCTTCGCCGACATGTCGCAGCTGTTCGCGAAGTAAAGGGCAAAGCAAACGGGAAGAACCCTCCCCCGGGATGGCGGGGGAGGGTCAGGTGAGCGCAATGGACAGGCGGGTTACTGGTTCGCCGCGGCCGCGACCGCGCCGGCCCCGGCCAGCTCGCCGCCGATGCCGTTGTTCAGCGCCCAGATGGCGGCCTGGGTGCGGTTCGATGCGTTGATCTTGCGCAGCAGGCTCTTCAGGTGAACCTTCACGGTGGCTTCCGTGATGTTCAGGTGGTTGGCGATCATCTTGTTGCTGTCGCCGTTCAGCAGGCAGCGCAGGATCTGCACCTCGCGCTGCGACAGGCCCTTGCGCGACACCGGCATCTCGGTGCCGTTGCCGTTGACGCGGCCGGAGATCAGCAGAGCCGCCAGATGGGTCGGGAACACCTTCTCGCCCATCATCACCAGCTTCAGCGACTGGGCGAGCGCGTCGGACGACAGATCCTTCATCAGATAGCCGTCGGCACCGGCCTCCAGCGCGTTGGCGAGGCGGCGGGTGCAGAGATCGCTGGTCAGGATGACCATGCGGGTGTCCGGCAGCAGGGCGCGCAGGCGGCGCATCCCTTCCGCTTCCTCGTCACCGCCATTCTGCAGGTCGAGGAGAAGGAGCTGCGGCTTCAGGCCGTTCTCGACCGACCCCAGCGCCTCGCGCAGGTTTCCCGCCTCGGCCAGGATCTGGAAGGGCGAATCGTCAAGGAGGCGCTTCAGCCCCTCGCGAAACAGCTTATTCGAGTCGATAAGAAAAGCGCGCACTGTGTCCATTGTCCGCTCCCGCAATTTTGAACCGAGCATCATCAGGTGATGGCCGATGGTGTGGCCGGTGGTGGCCGCTGCACGAAGGAAGATCCCGACGCATTGGCGACTGACCGATTACCCCTCGGCAGCTTCGGCAGGCCGTTATTTAGGGGGAGGTTACCCCCGTGTCGCGTCCTACGGTACCACTCTCCGGAGTTAAAAGAAGAACGCATTGGGCATATGCGCAAAGCCTCTCCAAGATTTCCGGATCCAAAGATATCACAGCAGCGAACATTGCAGTGTTCGAAGGCGTTAACTGTTCCGTTAACCACCACTTATTTGCGTCTGGCTGCGCCTCATAAGCGATCCATGCCGCAGTTTTCTCACACGAAGTTGAAGTCATGGCCTCTGCCGTGGTGATGCCGACGGATGACCCGAAGGGAGGCCCCCTCCATTCGATATAGGGAACAATCCCGCCATCGTCGTACGGCTTGACCCTGCCCGGTCAGGCATGCGCTTTTCCATGCCGCCGCCCCGATGGCGGGGATGGGCCGAAGACGATGTTGAGCAAGGTCGGAACTGGAATGGGCTGGCAGATCATCGCCGCCGCGGTGGCGGGCTATCTGGCACTTCTGGGGCGCAGCGCCTGGAAACAGGGGGAGTTCCGCCAGTTCCTGCGCAGCCTCGCCATCGTCGCCATCCTCTGCGCCCTGCTGGCCGGCACGGTCGCCGTGGCGATGATGCTGGACAGGCCATAGACGCAGGCGGCGCGCGCCCCCGGACACAGTCGACCCCGTGCAAAGGAAAAGGGCGCCGGCGGTTTCCCGCCGGCGCCCCTGATCTTCGCCCGCAGCCGGATCAGCTGAGCGGGATCGCCACGAAGCGCAGGTCGCCCTTGCGGTCGACCAGGAGCAGGACGGACTTCTTGCTCTGCTCCTTGGCCTTCTGGACCTTGGCGGTGACGTCCTCCGGCTTGCGGACCTCTTCCTGCCCGACTTCTAGGATGACGTCGCCGGCGCGCAGACCCTTCTCGGCGGCGGTGGAGCTTCCGGCAACCTCGGTGATGACCACGCCCTTCAGGTCGGGCTTGATCTCGAACTGCTGGCGCAGTTCCGGGGTGATGACGGTCAGCTTCATGCCGAGCGATTCCGTCGGCTTCTGGGCCGGGGCCTTGTCCTTCGGCTGCTGCTTCTCGTCCGGGTTGGCGGCGAGCAGGCCCTGCTCCTCCGCGGCTTCCAGTTCGCCGACCTTGACCTGCACGGTCTGCGCCTTGCCCTTGCGCCAGACCTCGACCGGGACGGCCCGGTCGATGGAGGTTTCGGCGACGACGCGCGGCAGGCGCCGCATCTCGTCGATCTCTTTGCCGTCGAACTTCGTCACCACGTCGCCGGCCTGGATGCCGGCCTTGGCGGCCGGGCCGTCAGGGGTGACGGAGGCGACCAGCGCACCCTTGTGGCCGGGCAGGCCGAGGCTCTCGGCGATTTCCGGCGTCACCGCCTGGATGCGCACGCCCAGCCAGCCGCGGCGGGTCTTGCCGAATTCCTTCAGCTGCGCCACCACCTGCTTGGCCAGGTTGGACGGAATGGCGAAGCCGATGCCGACCGACCCGCCCGACGGCGAGAAGATCGCGGTGTTGATGCCGATGACCTCGCCGTTCAGGTTGAACATCGGGCCGCCGGAATTGCCGCGGTTGATCGAGGCGTCGGTCTGCAGGAAGTCGTCATAGGGACCGGCATCGATGTTGCGCTGGCGCGCAGAGATGATGCCGGCGGTGACCGAACCGCCCAGGCCGAACGGGTTGCCGATCGCCAGCACCCAATCGCCGACGCGCATGGCGTCGCTGTCGCCGAAGGGCACGGCGACCAGCGGGTGGCTGGTCTTGATCTTCAGCAGCGCAAGGTCGGTCTTGCTGTCCTTGCCGACCAGCTCCGCCTTGATGTTGGTGTCGTCCTGCAGGATGACGGTGATCTCGTCGGCGTCCTGAACGACGTGGTTGTTGGTGACCACATAGCCGTTCTTGGCGTCGATGACGAAGCCGGAGCCCAGCGAGGTCGCCTTGCGCTGCGGCTGGTCCTGCTGCTGCTGACGGTCGAAGAAGTCCCGGAAGAAATCCTCGAAGGGCGAGCCCGGCGGGAATTGCGGGATCTCCGGCCGCGGCCCCTGCGGACGCTGCGGCGCGCTCTGGCTGGTGGAGATGTTGACGACCGCCGGCAGCAGCTTTTCCGCCAGATCGGCGAAGCTGCCGGGCGCGTTGCGGTTGGGCGTCGCCGCCTGGGCCTGGGCCGGTGCGGCGCCGGCGAAGGCGCCGATGACGGCGCCGCCGCCGATGACCGACGTCATGCCCCAGACGATGGCGGCGACCAGCGGCCGGACGCCCGCCTTACGCGGCCGGGCCCCGGCCACGGCACCCCGCGCGGCGGGTTCGAATTTGGGTATACGAATCAACGTGGTCTCCCTACCAGACGTCCGGCCGGTTCCATGGACGGGAGCGGCCGCCCAGTTCTGGGCCATATATGTGTTGGTCCAAGAGTATGGCCGCAAGATGGCGTGCCGGTCCAGTCGGCACCAGCGGAAATCACAGGCCCGCCGATTTCCTCCCACGGCTGCCGCGCCCCTCGAGGCCGGCAAAGCAACGGCCGGATCGGGGAAACCCCCAACCCGGCCGCTTGCTGCGTCGTCTGCGGACCTTCGGCCTTACTGCGCCGGAGCGGCGGCAGCGGCAGGCGGAGCCGCCTGAGGAGCCGCTTGGGGAGCCGCCTGCGCGGCGGCCGGGCCGCCTCCCGCCTGCGGCCCCGGGCCGCTGAAGTAGCGGAAGAACTCGCCGTTCGGCGACAGCACCATGGTGGTGTCGTTGCCGTTCAGCGACTTCCGGTATGCCTCCAGCGAGCGGTAGAAGCCGTAGAAGCCGGGGTCCTGCGACGTCGCCTCGGCGATCAGCTTCAGCGCGGTGTTGTCGCCTTCGCCTCGCAGGATCTGCGCGTCGCGCTGGGCCTCGGCGATGATGACCGTGCGTTCGCGTTCGGCGCGCGACTTGATCTGCTGCGACTGCTCCTGGCCCTGGGCGCGCGCCTCGGACGCCTCGCGTTCGCGTTCGGAGCGCATGCGGGCGAAGATCGACTGGCTGGTCTCCTCCGGCAGGTCGGCGCGGCGGATGCGGACGTCGACGATCTCGATGCCGAAGCGCTTGGCCTCGTCGTTCACCTGCGACTTGATATCGGTCATGATGCGGGCGCGCTCGTCCGACAGGACCGACAGGACCGTGACGTTGCCGAGCACGCGGCGCAGCGCCGAGTTGACGATGGAGTTCAGGCGCGTCTCCGCCACCGCCTCGGTCCCGGCGGTCTGGTAGAAGCGCAGCGGGTCCTGGATGCGGTAGCGGGCGAAGGCGTCGACGTCCAGGCGCTTCTGGTCGGCCAGGATGACCTGCTCCACCGGCGGATCGAGGTCGAGCACGCGGCGGTCGAGGAGCCGGACCTCCTGGATGAAGGGGATCTTGGCCTGCAGGCCGGGCTCCTGGATCATCCGGCGCGGTTCGCCGAACTGCAGGACCAGCGCCTGCTGGGCCTCGTTGACGGTGAACAGGGACGACGAGGCGACGATGCCGAGGGCGACGATGCCGATGCCGGCGATGGCGAGGGTGCGGTTCATGATGCGATCCTCCTCACTGGCCGGACAGTTGCTGGGTCTGCGGCAGCGACGACAGCGGCTGGGGCTGCGTCTGCGTGCCGGGCCGCGGCCCGCCCTGGTTGCCGCCGGAACTGGCCGGCGGAGCCTGGCGAGGCGCCTGCTGCGGAACCGGCGTGGCGTTCGGGGCCAGCTGGTTCAGCGGCAGGTAGGGCACGACGTTCTGCGCCGACCCGTCCACGATGATCTTGTTCCGGCCGCGGAAGATCTCCTCCATCGTCTCCAGATACATGCGCCGGGCGGTGACGTCCTTGTTCAGCGCATAGGCCTCGTAGACCTTGCGGAAGCGCTCGGCGTCACCCTGCGCCAGGCTGACCACCTGCTCGCGATAGGCCGACGCCTCCTGCACCAGACGTTCCGCCTCGCCGCGGGCGCGCGGGATGATGTCGTTGCGGTAGGCTTCCGCCTCGTTGCGGGCGCGTTCGCGGTCGGCGCGGGCGCGCTGCACGTCGTTGAAGGCGTCGATGACCGGCTGCGGCGGATCGGCCTTCTGCAGCTGGACCTGGGTGATCTCGATGCCCGCCTGATATTCGTCCAGCATGGTCTGGAGGAGTTGGCGGGTCGAGGTTTCGATCTGCTGGCGGGCCTCGGTCAGGGCGGGCTGCAGGTCGGTGCGGCCGATGACCTCGCGCATGGCGCTCTCGGCGGCCTTCTTCACCGTCACTTCCGGCTCGCGGATCTTGAACAGGAAGTTGCCGGCGTCCTTGATGACCCAGAACACCGTGAAATCGATGTCGATGATGTTCTCGTCGCCGGTCAGCATCAGCGACTCGTCCGGCACGTCGCGGTCGTTGCGCCCACCGCCCGCGGAGGAGCGGTAGCCGACCTCGATCCGGTTGACGCGCGTCACCTTCGGCAGCAGCACCGTCTCGATCGGCGACGGCAGGCGATAGCGCAGGCCGGGCTGTTCGGTGCGCGTCCATTCGCCGAAGCGCAGGACCACGCCCTGCTCGTCCGCCTCGACGCGGTAGATGCCGCTGGCGAGCCAGATCAGCGCGAGCACGCCCACGACCAGAGCCACGCCGCGCCCGCTGCCGAAGCCGCCGGGCATGGCGCGGCGCAGGCGGTCCTGGCTCCGGCGCAGGAGATCCTCAAGGTCGGGAGGCTGCGGGCCGCCGCCGCCGCCGCCATTTCCCCCACCTTGGGGCCGGCCCCACGGGTTGCCCGGGCCGTTGTTGCCCGGCGGGGGACCCCAGGGACCGCCGCCGCCGCCCCCACCTTGATTGTTCCACGGCATCCCAGTGAGTCCCCCTTACTTCGTGATTCGTCCCATGATGTGAAAGCGCAGTGGCATGGCCCCGCGCCTCCCTTTACCGATGTCCTCCGTCGGTCCTATAGTCCCCCATACCCTTCGGCGAGGATTCCACCAACGGATATCCGCCAATATCGGGAAGATAGCGGAGTTTTCAACCATGGCGCAGATCAGCGAAGCTCAAGTCATGCAGGCGCTGAAGTCCGTCGTCGACCCGGACCGGGGTGGCGACATCGTCAGCTTGGGCATGTTGTCGGGCCTCGTGGTGCGTGACGGCCATGTCGCCTTCTCCATCGAAGTCGACCCCAAGCGCGGCGCCCAGGCGGAGCCGCTGCGCCACGCCGCCGAGAAGGCGGTGGACGCCCTGCCCGGCGTGCTGTCGGTCACCGCCGTGCTGACCGCCCACCGCGCAGCGCCCCAGGCCGCACCGCAGCAAGGCCATTCGCATGGCGGGCATTCGCACGGGCATTCCCATGGCGCCGCAGCGCAGGGCGACCCGCAGAAGCCGCTGGTCCCCGGCGTGAAGGCCATCGTCGCCGTCGCCTCGGGCAAGGGCGGCGTCGGCAAATCGACCACCTCGGCCAACCTCGCGCTGGCGCTGGCCGCCAACGGGCTGAAGGTCGGGCTGCTCGACGCCGACATCTACGGCCCGTCGATGCCGCGCATGATGGGCATCGCCGGCCGGCCCAACAGCCCCGACGGCAAGCGCCTGGAGCCGATGGAGAATTACGGCGTCAAGGTGATGTCGATGGGCTTCCTGGTGGCCGAGGACACGCCGATGATCTGGCGCGGGCCGATGGTGATGAGCGCGCTGCAGCAGATGCTGCGCGACGTCAACTGGGGCACGCTCGACATCCTGGTGGTGGACATGCCGCCGGGCACCGGCGACGCCCAGCTGACCATGGCCCAGCAGGTGCCGCTGGCCGGCGCGGTGATCGTCTCCACCCCGCAGGACATCGCGTTGCTGGACGCCCGCAAGGGGCTGAACATGTTCCGCCGCGTCGATGTGCCGGTGTTGGGCATCATCGAGAACATGAGCTATTTCTGCTGCCCCAACTGCGGCCACCGCACCGAGATCTTCAGCCACGGCGGCGCCCGCAAGGAAGCCGACGACCTGGGCATGGAGTTCCTGGGCGAGATCCCGCTGCACCTGTCGATCCGCGAGACCTCCGACCAGGGCCAGCCGATCGTGGTGTCGCAGCCGGAGTCCGAGCACGCCCAGTCCTACCGCCGCATCGCCACCCGCCTGTGGGAAAAGATCGGCGGCGGCACCGGCGGCCGCGCCGCGCCGCGGATTGTGGTGCAGTGAGGGAAGCGGGGGTGCTTCACCGGGTGCCCCCTCCCCATCCCTCCCCCGCCTCCCGGCGGTGGAGGGGGTAGGACGCTTGTTAAAGTAGTTTAACGCGGAGCGGCGGCAGCCCCCTCTCCCGCGTTAGGCGGGGGAGGGTTGGGGTGGGGCAATCGAAGCCGACCCTCACCCATACCGCCGCAGCGCCTCCACCGTCAGCCCCAGGCCGACGGAGCCGAAGATGTTGCCTTCCACCACCCGCGCGTCCGGCGCCTCGGCCAGGATCGCCGCGCGCACCTGCGGCAGCAGGGTGGAGCCGCCGGTCAGGAACACCGCGTCGATGCGGTCGGCGGTCACGCCCGCATCGGCCAGACAGTCGCGGATGCGCGAGCCGATGCGCGCGGCGAGCGAGCCGGTGGCGCGGTTCAGCGCCTCCCGGTCCACCGCCAGCGCCAGATCGCCGTCGCCCCAATCCAGTGCCAGTTCCGCCGCCGCGCGGTCGGACAGCGCGATCTTGGTGCGCTCCACCGCCATCGCCAGCGCGTGGCCCTGGCGGTGCTCGACGACGCCGATCAGGCGCTCGATCTTCTCGGGCTCGGCGGAATCGCGCTGCAGCCGCTCCAGCTCGGCCATCGCCTTGGCGGTGTAGAGGAAGTTGATCTTCGACCAGGTCGCCAGATCGAAATAGATGCTGCGCGGGGCCAGCAGCCCGGCGCGCTTCATGGCGCTGCCCAGCCCAAGCTCCGGCATCGCGGTGGCTAGGCTGAGGTCGCGGTCGAAATCGGTGCCGCCGACGCGGATGCCGTCGTTGGCCAGGATGTCGCCGGCCCGGTCGGCCTTGCCGCGCCGCTCCGGCCCGATGCGCACGACCGAGAAGTCCGACGTGCCGCCGCCGATATCGGCGATCAGCGCCAGTTCCTCTCCCGCCACCTGCTGCTCGTAATCGAGCGCGGCGGCGATGGGTTCGAACTGGAAGGAGACGTTGCGGAAGCCGGCGGCCCGCGCGATCTGGCCGAGCGTCTCCTCCGCCGCGGCATCGCCGGCCGGGTCGCCGTCGACGAAATGGACCGGGCGCCCGACCACCACATCGCCCAACTCTCCGCCCAGCGCCTGCTCGGCGCGCGCCTTCACCAGATCGAGGAAGGTGCCGATCACCGCGCGGAAGCTGATGCGGCCCTTGCGCAGCGCGGTGTCGGCGTCGATCAGGTCGGTGCCGAGCATCGACTTGATTGAGCGCATCAGCCGCCCTTCCACCCCCGACACATAGGCGTCGATGGCCTCCTGGCCGATGGTGGTCCGGTCATGCTCGAAATCGAAGAACACCGCCGTCGGCAGGGTGGTGCGCACGCCGTCCAGCGCCAGAAGCCGGAAGCCGCCGGCGTCCTGCACGCCCAGCGTCGTGTTCGAGGTGCCGAAATCGAGTCCGCACGCCGTCATGTCCCGCCTCCTGCCCGGATGACCGCTGCGGCCACCCGCCGCACCGGAAAAGGGGCGAGCGTATAACGGCTCCCAGCCACCGGATCAAGGCCGCAGAATCAGGGCCACAAAATCAGGGCGGGCCGGATCAAGCGCGCTGCCGGGCCATCGGAGGAGGCGTCCGATGCGGCATCACCAGACGTGCCGCGTCCGCCCGTTGCCCAGCGGCCGGCTGGCCAGCACCACCGGCAGCAGGAACAGCGTCAGGTTGGTCCAGGAGAAGGGGCGGCGCGGCGGCTTCGGTTCGATCCAGCCGCCGCTGGCGCCCTGATATTCCGGCATCGCGGTCATCACGCCGCCCGATGTGGCGGGAGCGGAGCGGTTCTGGAACATGTCCCGCTCGATGGTGTGGGCGAGCGCCCGCTCGGTCAGCTGCGGGGCCATGGCGTTGCTGACCGCGGCGATGCGGCCCTCGGTGCCGACGAAGCGTTCTCGCTCGGGGTTGCGGGCCAGCGCCAGGATGGCGGCGGCGACCTCCTCCGGCGGGTGGATGGGGTTCAGCGGCTTCACCGCCCGGCCGGTGTAGTTGGCGGCATGCTGCCACAGCGGCGTGTCGATGGAGGCCGGCATGACCATGCAGACATGGATGCCGGGCTCGTCCACCAGCTCCTGCCGCAGCGATTCGGAGAAGCCGCGCACGGCGAACTTCGCCGCGGTGTAGGGCGTGGCATAGCGCTGGCCGATGTTGGACACCATCGACGCGGTGTTGATGACGATCCCCTCGCCGCGGTCGAGGAAATGGGGCAGCACGGCGCGGCAGCCATGAACGGTGCCGAAGAAATCGGTGCGCACCACCTGCTCGAACACCTCGTCGGGGATGTCCTCGAACCGGCCGAAGGCGATGACGCCGGCATTGTTCACCCAGATGTCGATGCCGCCGAAGGCCTCGATGGCGCGGTCGGCCAGATGCTGCATGGCCCGCCGGTCGGTGACGTCGGTCGGCACCACCATCGCCCGGCCGCCGGCCTCCACGCACTCCTCCGCCACCTCGTGCAAGGCCGCCATCCGCCGGGCGGCCAGGATCACCGCCGCACCCTGGCGCGCGAATTCCAGCGCGGTCGCCCGCCCGATGCCGCTGGACGCGCCCGTGATGACCACCACCTTGTCGTCAAGACGCTTCACCATGACCGCAATCCTTTCGTCGAAATCCCGTCTTTGGGCCGTACAACAGCGCAGGCCACGGAAAATCTCGGGGTCTGGAGAAGCGGACACGAACCCGCTACAGTCACAGGCGGAGTAAGGATTTCGTCCTCAACCATCGTGGAGCGGGCGCGGTGCCGGCGAGAGAGCTTGACGTTAAGGGGCTGCATTGCCCGTTGCCAATCCTGCGCACCCGGGCGCTGCTCGACCGCATGGAACCGGGGGAGGAGCTGGTGGTCCAGGCGACCGATCCGGCCTCGGTCATCGATTTCAAGCATTTCTGCAACACGACCGACAACGCGCTGCTGTCGCACGAGACCCAGCCGGACGAGGTCCACAAGACCGTCTTCGTCTACCGCATCCGCCGGGGCGGCTGAGGCATCCGTCCTTCCCCTCCCCGCCGTACCGCGAAAGGTTCCACCCCGATGCCGCTTCTCCCCGCCTCCCCGCCGCCCCTGCGTCCCGGCGCCGTGATCCACGGCCCCGGTTCGTACGGGGTCGACGCGCTGCTGGACGGCTTCACGGCGGAGCTGAAGCGGCGCGGCTTCCGCGTCGGCGGGCTGGTGCAGCGCAACCACGGGCCGGGCGACGACTGCGCGGAGCGGATGGAGCTGGTCGACGTCGCGACCGGCCGCGCCTATGACATCACCCAGCGGCTGGGCCGGGAATCGCAGTCCTGCCGCGTCGATCCGACCGGCGTGGCGGAAGCCAGCCAGGCCATCCGCGACGCCGTCGCCTCGAACGTCGACCTGCTGGTGGTCAACAAGTTCGCCGGGCTGGAATCGCATGGCGACGGTCTGTCGGACGAGATGCTGACAGCCATCGCGGAGGGCATCCCGCTGCTGACCAGCGTCGGCAGCCGCTATCTCAACGAATGGCAGGCCGCGACCGGCGGCTTCTGCGACCTGCTGTCGCCGACCGCCGACGCGCTGTGGCGCTGGTGGGGGCCGCAGCGGATGTACCCGGATCTGGTGCAGGGCGTCGCCGATGCCGAGGTCCGCCGCGTCATCACCGGCGACAAGTGGGTCCTGGTGGAAACCGGCGAGGGGCTGGGCGTCGCCGCCCGGCAGGCCCCCGCGGCGGACGACGATCCCGGACGCTGGGCCGGCCGGTCCTTGCGCGATCTGGCGGCCATGGCCGCGCGCTCCTGGGATCCGCTGGAGATTTCGGTGGGCGTCGCGGCGCTGAACGCCCATTACAACCGTCCCGATGTGGCAGGCGTCCCCGGCAACGGGCTGGACCTGTTCGCGTCGGTGGAAGGACGCGTCGTGGTGGTCGGCGGTTTCCCGCAGGTCGCCCGCCGGATGCCGCGCGCCCAGGTGATCGACATGACCCCGCAGGAGGGCGAGCACCCGGAGGCCGCCTGCGACTGGCTTCTGCCGGGTGCGGAGGCGGTGGCCGTCACCGCGTCGGCCTTCGCCAACCGCACCCTGCCCCGCCTGCTGCGGGTGTCGGCCGGGGCAAGGGTGGCGATGATCGGTCCCGGCACGCCGCTGACCCCGCGCCTGTTCGACTATGGCGTGGACGTGCTGGCCGGCTTCGTCGCCACCGACCGCGAGGCGGTGGTCCGCACCATCGCCGGCGGCGGCGGCTCGCGCGATTTTCATCCCCATGGCCGGATGGTCACGCTGCACCGGCCACCCCACTCTTAACAGAACAAGAATACCGGAGGAGTAGAGACCCCATGGCCGATCTGGACCACCAGACCCGCATCGAACTGGAAGCCGCGGCCTTCCGCGGTCTGGTCGAGCATCTGCGCAAGCGCACCGACGTGCAGAACATCGACCTGATGAATCTCGCCGGCTTCTGCCGCAACTGCCTGTCGAAATGGTATGCGGCGGCGGCCAAGGAGCGCGGCGTCGCGCTGTCCGACGAGGACGCCCGCATCGCCGTCTACGGCATGCCCTATTCCGAATGGAAGCAGAAGCACCAGAAGGACGCCACCCCCGAACAGCAGCAGAAATTCGAGGACACCAAGCCGCTGCACGCGGAGATCAGCGGGCACCGGTAAGGCGCGGCCGCAGGAAGGCGCCCCCTCCTTTCCCTGCCAAAGGCGCTTGGAGGTGTAGATATCTTCAAGCCTAGCCAAGCTTTTGGAATTGCAAGAACTTTGCGTCATCCCCGCGAAGGCGGGGATCCAGGAAACTCTGCGGTTAAGCCGCTGAGAGAGCTGGATTCCCGCCTTCGCGGGAATGACGGCCAAAGAAGTTCGTTCTTCAGGCGCTGATCGAAAAGGGCTGCACCACCGCCTGGAACTCCGCCATCGCCTCGCAGGCCTCGGAATGCGCGGCAAGTGCCGGCCAGCGGGTCCGGTCGAAGACGGCGGCATGCGCTTCGCCGACGAAGCGCAGGGCACAGCCGGCGGCGATGTCGGCATGGCCGATCCGCTCGCCGAACCACCAGGGCCCAGCCGCGGCGGCACGGTCGGCCTCCAGAACGTCGAGGACGGCGCCGATCTGGCCGGTGCAGCGCTCCACCCACACATCCGACCGTTCCTTGTGCAGGACCCGTTCATAGACGAGGCTGACCGCCTTGTCGGCCAGCCCGGTCGCCAGCGCACAGAGCTTCAGCGCCCGGCGCCGCTCCGCACCCTGGCTGGCGATCAGCGCGCGGTCCGGCCCGGCGGCCTCGTCGAGATGGTCGAGGATGGCACCGCTCTCGATCAGCACCTCCCCGTCGTCCAGCACCAGCGTCGGCACGCGCTTCAACGGGTTGAAGCGCGCAAGCTCCGCCGCGTCGGAGAAGACCGACCAGGGCCGGTGCTCATAGGCCATGCCGTAGAGCCGCAGAGCGACGGCGACGCGGCGGACGAAGGGCGAGTCATACTGTCCGATCAGGATCATCGACGGTTCCCCAGGAGGATGCTGGACCACGCCACATATCCTAAACCGGATCGTTCCCGCAGGCGCATTCTTATGGCGCGGTTCAGTCCCGCGCCACGATGGGGGTCAGCTTGTAACGGGCGGCAATGGTCTCCAGCCGTCCGTCGGCCTTGATGGCGGCGACGAAGGCGTTGACCCGCTCCAGCCACGCCGCGTCGCCGGGCGCCACCGCATAGGCGTAGGGCGTCGGCTGGACCGGCGTGTCGGGCACGATCAGCCGCGCCCAGGGATGGAAGGCCAGCATGCGCTGGCCATAGGGATAGTCGGTCAGGAAGGCATCGGCGCGGCCGGCCTGCACCTCCTCCTCGCGCTCCTGCGGGCGGGTGACGGCGACGATGCGGGCGGACTTCATCGCGCTGCGGGCGTAGCCGTCCATATAGGTGTCCTTCTGCACCACCACGACATTGCCGCCACGGTCCAGATCCTCCCAGCGGCGGATGGTGTCGTTGGTCTGGGTGGTCACCGCATAGATGCCGCTGCGCAGATAGGGCTGGCTGAAGGCCACGCGCTGGGCCCGCGCCGGGGTGGCGCCGATGGCGAACATGCCGATGTCGCAGCGGTCGGCCAGCAGATCGTCGATGAAGCGGGGAAAGCTGCTTTCCACCACCGTCAACTGCACGCCGAGATCGGCGGCGAAGGCCTGCGCCAGTTCGGCGTCCAGCCCCTCCAGCGCGCCGGTCCGCGGATTCCGGAACGAGATCGCGTAGTAATCAGGCCAGGAGCAGACACGAAGTTGCTTCTGTGCTGCAATTTTCTGAAGTCTCCCGTCCTGCGCCATCGCCGGAACGGTGTTGCCCACAGCCAGAAGGGACAGAATTGTGCAGCAGACAGCCCAAAGAAACTGCGTCGCCATGTCACACCTTTCGTTAACCGCTCGACCCTGTTCTTCGTCGCAGCGGCGCGATGCCATGCGGCCGGAGCGGCATCTTAGCATCGACCGGTTGCAAACGGCAGTGGATGCTTGGCGTATGGTCCGCGCACCTGCTATTGTCGCGAGAGCCAACGTCGGCCAGGCACCGGGCCGGGTGCGAACGACCATGCCTGCCCGACCCAACCCGTTCGACCACACCTGACCGTCCGGAACGCAAGCCCTGTCCTCGCCACCAGCAAAAGCGGATCTGAAGGGTCTTTTCCAGAAGCGCGGCGGCATCATCGCCTTTGCCCTTCTGGCCGTCTTCGCCCTGCTGGTCAACCAGGGACAGCAGCTGATCACCGCGCGCAAGGCGGCGCTCGAAACCGCGGAGGTCAATCTCGCCAGCCTCGCCGCGGCGCTGGAGGTGTCGACCACCCGCACGGTGCAGTCGGTGGACGTCACGCTCTCGGCGATCGTCGATTCCCTGTCCGACGCCAGCTGGACGGGCGAGGATGGCCGGCCCGGCCCCGATCTGGCGGCGCTTCTGACCGACCGGCTGCGGCGGTCGCCGCACCTGCGGGGGCTGACCCTGCTCGACCGCACCGGCCGCATCCTGGTCACGACGGAGGGCGCGCATCCCGCCGACACCTACCTGACGGAGCTGGACGCCTTCCGCCTGCAGGCCGCCGGCAAGGGCAACGGGCTGGCGATCGGCGATCCCCGGCCGGGCCGCGGCCTGCTGGACCGTGCGGCGGGGGCCGAACGGTCCGGACGCTGGCTTCTGCCGATGAGCCGCGCGTTGCGCGATGCCGACGGCATGCTGCAGGCGGTGGTGGTCGCCACCGTCAATCCCGACTATTTCCAGGGGCTGTACCGCGCGGTCCAGGGCGGCGACGCGACCGGGGTGGCCGACCGCATCGCGCTCTACCGCTATGACGGCACGCTGCTGACCGTCCAGCCGCAGGCGGGGGAGGAGATCGGCCGCTCCTTCGCCGCGACGCCGCTGTTCCGCGAGCGCCTGCCCCAGGCGGAATATGGCGTGTTCCGCCATTCCGGCACCGATATCGGCGCCGGCCCCGAGACGCGCATCGTCGCCTACCGGACCACCCCGGTCTGGCCGCTGGTGCTGACGGTCAGCGTGCGGCAGACCGCCGTGCTCGCCGTCTGGCGCGACGATCTGTGGATGGCGACCCTGCTGTCGGGCGGCATGACCCTGCTGCTCGGGCTGTTCGGCCTGCTGCTGGCGCGGTCGCTGGCCGCCCAGCGCCGGCAGGGGGAGGAGCTGGAGGAGGCGAACGCCCGCCTGTCGGCCATCGTCGACACCGCGGCGGAGGGCATCGTCACCGCCCGGCCGGACGGGGTGATCGAAGCCGCCAATCCGGCCGCGCACGCCATCTTCCGCTGCCCGGCGGGCGGGCTGGTCGGCCGGCCGGTGACCGACCTGCTGCCGGCGGACAAGCGCGAGGCCACCGCCCGCACCCTGTCGGAGATCGCGCGCGGCCACCGCCCCATGGACACCGCGATCCGCGGGGAAACCGTCGCGCTCCGGGCGACGCCGGACGGCGAGGAAAGCTTCCCGCTGGCCTACTCCATGGCCCTGGTGAAGACCGCGGCCGGACCGCTCTACGCCGCCATCCTGCGCGACCTGACGGAGGAGAAACGGCTGGAGTACACGCTGCGCGACGCCAAGGAGCGGGCGGAGGACGGGCAGCGCATCAAGATGGAATTCCTCGCGACGATGAGTCACGAGATCCGCACGCCGATGAACGGGGTGATCGGCATGGCCGGGCTGCTGCTCGACACGCCGATGGAGGCGGAACAGCGCAACTATGCCGAAACCATCCGCGATTCCGCCGAATCGCTGCTGGTCATCATTAACGACATCCTGGATTTCTCGAAGATCGACGCCGGCCGCCTGGATCTGGAGGTCGGCGAGTTCGAACTGGTGCCGATGGTGGAAAGCGTGGCGGAGATCCTGGCGCCGCGCGCCGTGGCCAAGGGGCTGGACCTGGCCAGCTTCGTGCCGCCCGGCCTGCGCGGCACCCTGCTGGGCGATGCCGGGCGGTTGCGCCAGATCCTGCTGAACCTCGCCGGCAATGCGGTGAAGTTCACCGACAGCGGCAGCGTCACCATCCTGCTGAGCGAGGAGCCGGCCGACCCGGACCAGCCGGCGGAGGACGGCGTCCGCGTCCGCTTCGAAGTGCGCGACACCGGCATCGGCATCCCGGAGGAGGAGCGCCCCCGCCTGTTCGCCATGTTCACCCAGATCGACTCGTCCCCCGCGCGGCGTCATGGCGGCACCGGCCTGGGGCTGGCGATCTGCAAGCGGCTGGTGGAGCTGATGGGCGGCCGCATCGGGGTGGAGAGCCAGCCGGGCGCCGGCAGCACCTTCTGGGTATCGATCCCGCTGAAGCGCGGCGCCGGCAGCGCCCATCCCCCGACTCCCGCCGGCAATTGGGCCGGGCGCCGCCTGCTGCTGGTCGACGACATCGCGGTCAACCGCGACCTGCTGACCCGGCAGCTGGACGGCTTCGGCATCGTGACCGAGACCGCGGAGAATGGCGAACAGGCGCTGGACCGGCTGGTCGCCGCCGCCCATGCGGGCCATCCGTTCGACGCCGCGATCCTCGACCACCGCATGCCGGGCCTGACCGGGCCGGAGGTGGCGCAGCGCATCCGCGCCAATCCGGCGCTGGCGGGACTCCGTCTGGCGCTGGCCTCGTCCCAAAGGCTGGAAGGGCAGGAGCCGGAACGGGCGCCGGTCGACACCCATCTGCCGAAGCCGATCCGCTTCAGCACGCTCTGCCAGTGCCTCGCCCGCCTGCTGGAGCCGCAATCGGGGCCGAGCCGGTCAGGGCCGGAGGCACATCAGGCGAATCCGGCGCCGGACTGGCCGGCACCCGCGCGGGCCGGCAACGTCGTCCCGCTTCCCGCCCGGACGCCGGCCGGTCCGGCGGCGCAGCCCGGCGGAAAGCCGCGGGTGCGCGTGCTGGTGGCGGAGGACAATCCGGTCAACCAGCAGCTGACGCTGGCGCTGCTGCGCCGGGCCGGCCACAGCGCGGAGGCGGTGTCCAACGGCGAGGAGGCGGTGGAGGCGGTGTCCGCCCGCCGCTACGATCTGGTGCTGATGGACGTCCAGATGCCGGTGATGGACGGGCTGGAGGCGACGCGGCGCATCCGCCGGCTGTCCGGCCCGGCCACCCGCATTCCCATCGTGGCGCTGACCGCCAACGCGATGCAGGGCGACGCCACCATCTGCCTGGAAGCCGGCATGGACGATTATCTGTCCAAGCCGATCAATGCCCGCAAGCTGCTGGACACCATCGCCCGCTTCGCGAAGCCGGCCGGCGAGGAAGATGGCGATCCCGGCGGCGATCCGGGCGGCGATCCCGGGGGCCAGCCACCCGCTCCGCCGGCCGGGCCGGAACCGGCCACCGTCAACGCGGAGAAGATCGACGAGCTGCGCGACGCCCTGGGCAAGGACGGCTTCGCCCTGCTGCTGCAGACCTTCTTCAACGACAGCCCCACGCATCTCAACCTGCTGCTCGGTGCCATCGACCGCCGCGACTGCGCCGGCATCGAGCGGGAGGCGCATATCCTGAAGGGCTCCGCCGCCAATGTCGGCTTCGACCGGCTGGCCGCCACCGCCCACATTCTGGTCGCCGCCGCCCGCCACTGCGACCGGCACGCGCTGACCCCCGCCGCCGGCCTGCGTGTCGCGGAGGAGCTGGAGGCCGCCCGCCTGGCGGCGGCGGCGCTGGAGGCCCAGGCCGGCTGACCTGCGATTCACGCAGATCGGGAATCACGCTGCGGCGCAATGCCGCGGTGATTGTGCGGCAGGGGCGGATTCGGTAAAATGCCGCGGATTTCACCCCCCTCCCTGTTGCGAACCGCTGGAGCCAAGCAGACCATGGCCGATGCCGTCACCGCTCTGGTCGTCGATGACGAGGAAATGACCCGCGCCATCGTCGCCGGGTATCTGGCCCGCATCGGCTACCGGACGCTGGAGGCGGCGACCACGGCGCAAGCCTGGGAGATCCTGTCGGCCAACGGGGCGGCGATCCATGTGGTGCTGCTCGACCGCCGCCTGTCCGACGGCGACGGGCTTGAGCTGTACGAACGGATGAAGGGCGTGCCGGAGCTGGCCGACATCCCCGTCATCGTGCAGACCATCTCCGACAGCAGTGCGGAGATCGCGGCGGCGATCCGCGCCGGGGTGTTCTATTACCTGATCAAGCCCTATGACGGCGCGCTGCTGCGGTCCGTCGTCCGCGCGGCGGAGGAGACGACCGGCCGGCTGAAGAGCCTGCAGGGCGACCTGAGGTCGCGGTCCGACGCCATCGCGTTGCTGCGCGACGCGCGTTTCCGCTTCCGCACCCCGCAGGAGGCACAGAATCTCGCCATTGCCCTGTCGTCGGTCGCCTCCACCGGGCACAGCCTGACCTTCGGCCTGTCGGAAATCCTGGTGAACGCCGTGGAACACGGCAATCTCGGCATCGGATTCGAGGCGAAGGGCCGGCTGAAGGCCAGCGGCATGCTGGCCCGCGAGATCGAAGCCCGGCTGGCGTCGTCGGAGCATCGCGACAAATACGCCACCCTGCATGTGGAGCGCAGCGACAGCCGCGTCATCTTCACCGTCACCGACATGGGTCCGGGATTCGACTTCAACCGCTATCTGTCGGTCGACGCCTCCCAATCGCACGCCACCCATGGCCGCGGCATCGCGCTGGCCCGCATGGTCGGGTTCGACCAGCTGACCTTCGTCGGCACCGGCAACCGGGTGGTGGGGATCGTCAATCTGGACCGGGTATAGCCTTCGGGTTTCTACATTCCCGGCTCGAACACCGCCACGCGGTTGCGGCCGAGATGCTTTGCCCGGTAGAGCGCGAGGTCGGCGCGGTGGATCGCCCGCTCCAGCGTGTCCGTCGCCCCCTCCAGCCCGGCGATGCCGATGCTGGCGGTCAGGCGGAAGGTGCCGTCCGGCGCCTCGATCGGCATGCGGGCGAGGTGGCGGCGCACCCGTTCGGCCACCACCCGGCTTTCGTCGGCGGTGGCGCCGGGCAGGACCACCACGAACTCCTCCCCACCCAGCCGGCCCAGCAGGTCGTATTCCCGCAGGATCGCCTGGCAGCCGGCGGCGACCATGCGCAGCGCGTCGTCGCCGGTGGCATGGCCGAAGGTGTCGTTGATCCGCTTGAAATGGTCGACATCCAGCACGAAGACCGACAGCGGCTCGTGAAAGCGATGGGCGCGGGCCAGCTGGGAGCGGGCCAGCTCCATGAAGGAACGGCGGTTGTAGATGCCGGTCAGCGGATCGCGCGACGCCATGTCGCGCAGCGCCTCTTCCATGCTGCGGCGTTCGGTATAGTCGTAGATCCAGGCCAGATTGACCGGCACGCCCTGGATCACCGCCTGATTGACGGTGAACAGCGTCCAGAAGGGCGACCCGTCGGCCCGCTTGAACTGGACCTCCATGTTGGTGACCCCGCCGCCGCCGCGCAGGCGTTCCAGGACGCGCAGGCGCTGGTGGCTGTCCAGGTAATAGTCGCGGGCGCGGCTGCCGATCAGCTTTTCCCGCGGCAGGCCGATCAGTTCGGCGAAGCGGGTGTTGACGAAGACGATCCGCCCGTCGTCGCGGCGGGAAACGGAGACGCCGATCGGGCTCTGCTCCAGGATCGCTTCCAGCCGCTCCTCGTTCGGGCGGGTCTCCGTCAGCTGGTGGATGGCGCCGACGATGCCAATCGGATTGCCGCCCTGGTCGCGGAAGGCGGTCTTGGTCAGATTGACCATGCGCATCGCGCCCTCCGCCGTGCGGACCGGCGCCTCATAGCGGACGCTGCCCTCCCGCTCCATCACCGCACGGTCCTGGCCGACATGCTCCCTCGCCATGTCGGGGCTGGTCAGCGCGAAAGCGGTCCGCCGCAGCATGTCCGCCCTGCCGATGCCGGTGAGGCGCGCGAAAGCGTCGTTGACCGCGATGTACTGGCCGTCGGCATCCTTGACGAACAGCGGCACCGGGGCCGCCTCCAGCAGGGCGTCGACCATCGGCATCCCGGCGGGGCCGGGGTGCCAGGAGGAGTGGGAGGAGGAGGGGGTGCCGCCGCCCGCCGCCGGCTCCTGCCGGCAGAGGGCATCGACATCCGTCACCGTCAGCATCCGCAGCGTATCCGCGTCCTGACCGTCGGCGCCCTTACCGTCGGCGTCCGCGGACGGGTCCGCGGGCAGGGGCGTTTCCGCCACCGTCACCCAGCGGACGGCGCCGTCGGTGCGACGCGCCGGCCATGCCTGCGGCAGGCTGCGGTCCAGGTCGAACTCGCACAGGCTCCGCCCCGGCAGCCCGTCCGGTTCGCAGCCGAGCAGCCCGTGCAGCGTTGGGTTGGCGTAGCGGATCATCCCCGATGCCGTGGCGATGCAAACCCCCACCGGCAAACGGTCGTAGGCCGACCATGCGGAATCCCGCAGGTCCTGCACGCCACGGTCGGAGATCATTGCCATGCCATTCGAAACCAGCATGGCACACAGTGTCCCATAGAATTTCGTTTCCCTGCAATGCCGGCGCGGCCCATAGGGGTCGAAGTGCTCCGCCTGGACTTCTAAGAACAGTTGAGTGTATAAAATTTTCGGCGATTGTTCAAGGTGCTGACTTTTTTCTCGGTTGCACCGTCCCAACCTTGTCCCCGCCTTGCTTCCAGGACCCATGGCCGTCGAGTGCGACGCTAAGCCGCTGCCAGCCCTCCTCCGGTCCGGGCAACCCGAAGCGCAGCCAGTCCGGCCGAAATTCGAAGCGGCGCACCAGGATCCCGGACTCCCCCAGCATACGATAGAGGTCGGGCGCCCGCCGATCCTCGACGAGGCAGAACAGCGTGGTGCCGCCGACCACCGTCAGGCCGGCGCCGGACAGCAGGCGGCGCAGCCGCGCCATCGCATCCTCCAGCCTGCCGCGCGTCCCTGCGATCCAGTCGCCGTCGCCGAGCGCCGCCGTGGCGATGGACAGGCCGGGGCCGGACACCGCCCAGGGGCCGACGGCATCGCGCAAGACCGCCGCCAGCCCCGCCGGCGCCAGCGCGATCCCCAGCCGCAAGCCCGCCAGCCCGAAGAACTTCCCGAAGGAGCGCAGGACCACCAGCCCCGGCCGGCCGGCAAAGCGGGCGACGCTCTGCTCCGGCTCCATGTCGGCGAAGGCCTCGTCCACCACCAGCCAGCCGCCGCGCGCCGCCTGCGCCTCTGCCAGCTCCAGCAGCCGTTCGGGCGGCAGGAGCCGGCCATCGGGGTTGTTGGGGTTGACAACTATCAGGACATCCGGGGCCAGGACATCCGGCGCATCCGCGGCCGGGAGGTCCGTGCCCCCCATGCTGCGCACCTCATGACCGGCCAACGCCCAGCAGCGGGCATGCTCGGCATAGGTCGGCTCGATGACCGCCACCCGGCGGGGCGGCAGCAGGCGCGGCAGCAGCTGGATCAGCGCCTGCGAGCCGGAGGCGGCGGCCACCAGTTCCGCCGATGGCGCGCCGTAGCAGGCGGCGGCGGCCGCGCGCAGCGCCTCCTCCTCCGCCCGGCCGGGCAGGCGGGTCCAGGCCTGCGGCGGGACCGGGGGCAGCGGATAGGGCCAGGGGTTGATGCCGGTGGACAGGTCGACCCAGGGCTCGGGCGCCGCCGGGAAGGCGGCACGCGCCCCGTCCAGGTCGCCGCCATGCAGCAGCCTGCCGCCCTTCCCCGCCCCTCCCCCGCCCACCACGCGCGGCTTGGTCGCCGTGCCGTCTTCGGCCATGATCGCGCCTCCTTCACGTCCACCCTCGCGCGGCCAGCCGGCCGCCCCATCCGCTGGAACGTCCCGCCCGTGCCGCTTCATCCCTTCCTGCTCGCCGCCGCGCTCGTGATCGAGGCGGTGGCCGGCTATCCGGACCCACTCTATACCCGCATCCGCCATCCGGTGGTGTGGATCGGTGCGCTTATCGCGCAGCTCGACGGCGCACTCAACCGCCAGGACGACGGTTTCGGCCGGCGCAAGGCGTTCGGCGTTCTGGCGCTGGCGGTGCTGCTGCTGACGGTGGGCGGCGTGGCGGTGGCGGTGGCCTGGGCCTGCCGGTTGCTGCCCTTCGGCTGGCTGGTCGAGGCGGCGCTCGCCTCCACCCTGCTGGCCCAGCGCAGCCTGCACGACCATGTGGCGGCGGTCGCCGACGGCTTCCGCAGCGGCGGGCTGGAGGGGGCGCGCAAGGCGGTGTCGATGATCGTCGGCCGCAACCCCGCCACGCTGGACGAGCCGGCGGTCGCCCGCGCCGCCATCGAAAGCCTTGCGGAAAACTTCTCCGACGGGGTGGTGGCGCCGGCCTTCTGGCTGCTGGTGGGGGGCCTGCCGGGACTGGCGCTCTACAAGGCGATCAACACCGCCGACAGCATGATCGGCCACCGCACGCCACGGCATGAGGCCTTCGGCTGGGCGGCGGCGCGGCTGGACGATCTGGTCAATTTGCCGGGATCCCGCCTGACCGCCCTGCTGCTGGTCGGGGCCGCCTGGATGATGGAGGGGGCCGACCCGCGGCAGGCGTGGCGGTCCGTGCGGCAGGACGCCCACCGCCACCGCTCCCCCAATGCCGGCTGGCCAGAGGCGGCGATGGCCGGCGCGCTCGACCTGCGGCTGGGCGGCCCGCGCGTCTATGGCGCCACCCGCATCGAGGATGTCTGGCTCGGCGCCGGCCGCACCGCCGCAACCCCGTCCGACATCGGCCGCGCGCTGGCGCTCTACCGTCGAGCCTGCGGTCTGCTGATCGGCGGGGCGCTGGTGCTGGCGCTGCTGGGCTGATCCGTCAGCGGCGCGCCGCCCGCCGCACCATCAGGGAAATCCGGCGCGCGACGCGGCGCAGCCCGCGCAGCAGGCGGCGGGCGGCGCGGACGGGGGCGGTCTCCTTCAGCCAGGCCAGCCATGCGGTCACCCGGCCGTAGCCGCGGGCGAACCAGCCGATGGTCAGCAGCTTCGGCTTGGCGATGTGGAACAGCCGCTCCACCAGGGTGATCTTCACCAGTTCCGCCCCGGCGATCACGGCGACGCCGGCCAGCGGCCGCCCGGTGGCGAACAGCCACGCCCCGACCGGCTTCGCCGGCTCCAGCAAGGCCAGCGGCACCAGGACGAGCAGCAGCGACGGGTAGGGTCCCAGCCCGGCGATCCAGGCGCCGATCCGGCGGCCGATGCGCGCGAAGACCGGAATCTGCGCGATCCGGCGCAGGACCGGCCGCACCACCCAATAGGCCAGCGCATCCAGAAGGAAGTACGCCAATGCCGCCAGCGTCCCCACCGGACGCAGCAGGCGGCCCGCCGCCGAGCGGGAACGGAGGCGCGAAGGGGCCGGCCGTTCGGGAGAATCATGGCCGTTCGGCTGCCCGGAAGAGGAAGGCTTGATCATCCGTCGTATCCCGCCATACGGCGTAGGTCGCAGTCTACCACCAAGGCGAGCCTTTCGTTCGTAGGAAGGGACTGGCACTGTCCCCTCAATTGTCTCCGCACATATGCAAACGATATCGCTACAAACCCGATCGATCCGCACAACCCGCAACGATCCCCGTGCCCGGCCATTACGATCCACTGCTCGTCGCCTTATCCTACGTCATCGCCGTGTTCGGCGGTTACGTCGCCCTCGATTTGGCGAATCATGCCCGCATCGGCGAGGGCAGTGTCCGGAATGACCGCCGCGGCGACGTGCGGCGGCTTGCCGGCGCGGCGTTGGCGCTGGGCGCCGGGATCTGGTCGATGCATTTCATCGGCATGCTGGCCTACCGCAGCGATGTGCCGATCGGCTACGACGCCGGGCTGACGGCGCTGTCCTTCCTGCTGGCGGTCGCCGTATCGGGTGCCGGGCTGTTCGCCGTGGCCTGCAACCGGCCGCGCCGCTTCACCCTCGGCATTGCCGGAACACTCACCGGTCTCGGCATCGTCGGCATGCACTATGTGGGAATGGCGGGCATGCGCATGGACATGGAGCTGTCCTACGACCTCCTTCTGGTCGCCGTCTCCGTCGCCATCGCCATCGTCGCCTCGACCGTGGCCTTGTGGCTGGCCTTCCGCACCCGGCGCCCGCTGCAGCGCGCCGCCGGTGCCATCCTGCTGGGATTGGGCGTGGTGGCGATGCATTATACCGGCATGGCCGCCGCGGGCATGGAGCCGGTGACGGAGCTGGGCGCCGCCGCACCGGCCCCGGCGCCCGCCCACCGCACTGCACACCAACCGGGAGTGGCCGCCACGGACCAGGGAATCGCACTGTCCCCCACCCTTCTCGCCGTCCTGACCGGGCTCGGGACGCTGCTGCTGCTGTGCCTCGCCCTGCTGTCCTCCCTGCTCGACCGCCGGCAGCAGGCGGACCGCACGGCGGAGCAGGAGGCGCGCTACCGTGCAATCGTCGACACCGCGGTCGATCCCATCATCCTGATCGACGACCACGGCACCGTGCAGTCCTTCAACCATGCCGCGGAGAAGACCTTCGGCTACCGCGCCGACGAGGTGATCGGCCGCAACGTCAACATGCTGATGCCGGAGCCCTACCGCACCGCCCATGACGGCTATCTCGACCGCTACCACCGCACGGGAGAGCGGCGGATCGTCGGCATCGGCCGCGAGGTGGAAGGGCTGCGCAAGGACGGAACCACCTTCCCGCTCGACCTGTCGGTGGGCGAATGGCATGTCGGCAAGCGGCGCATGTACACCGGGATCATGCGCGACATCACCGCCCGCAAGGCGGCGGAGGAGGCGATCCTGCGCGCCCGCGACGAGGCGGAGGCCGCGCGGATCGAGGCGGTGCACGCCCGCGACGACGCCCAGCGCGCCGACCGCGCCAAGACGAAGTTCCTGGCCGCCGCCAGCCACGACCTGCGCCAGCCGCTGCAATCGCTGTTCTTCTTCGCCCACGCGTTATCGGACAAGCTGGAGGATCACCCGACCGCCCCGCTTCTGGCCAGCATGACCGAATCGCTGACCGGCCTGCGGGTGATGCTGGACAGCCTGCTGGACGTCTCGCGCCTGGATGCCGGGGTGGTGAAGCCCAGCGTCACCGAATTCGCGCTCGGCCCGCTGCTGGACCGGCTGGCGGAGGAATACCGCATCCGCGCCGGCGAATCCGGCCTGACGCTGCGCCATGTCCCGACCTCGGCCTGGACCAGCAGCGATCCCGCCCTGCTGGAGCGCATCCTGCGCAACCTGATCGAGAACGCCATCCGCTACACCGAGCGGGGTGAAATCCTGATCGGCTGCCTGCATCGGGGCGGCGGGCTGCGGCTGGCCGTGCTGGACCAGGGCATCGGCATTCCCGCCGACAAGACAGAGGACATCTTCCTGGAGTTCACCCAGCTGGCCAACCCGGAGCGCGACCGGCGCAAGGGCCTCGGCCTCGGCCTCGCCATCGTGCGGCGGCTGGCCGGGCTGCTGGAGCACGAGGTGACCGTGCACTCCACGCCCGGGCGGGGCAGCGGTTTCTTCCTCGACCTGCCGACGGCGGTGCCGCGCCCGATCCCGAAGCCGGTGCGCCTGCCGGTGGAGCCGGCGCGGGCGAAGGGCCTGATCGTGGTGGTCGACGACGACACCATCATCCTGCTGAGCATGCGCGCGATGCTGGAGGAATGGGGATACGACGTGGTCGCCGCGGTGTCGGCCGACGAGGCGATCCAATCGCTGCTGAATCTGGGACGCCAGCCGGCGATGATCGTCGCCGATTACCGCCTGCGCGAAGGCCGGACCGGCGTGGAGGCGATCCGCGACATCTACGGCGTCTGCGGCGTGCGCGTTCCCGCCGTGGTGCTGACCGGCGACACCGACCCCGCCCGCATCGCCGAGGTCCAGCGCAGCGGCCACCGCCTGGTCCACAAGCCGGTGTCCGCCCCCATGCTGCGGGAAATCCTGACTTCCGCAGCCTGAGGGAGCCGCCGGAGGAGACCGCCCGAGGGTTCAGATCCGAAAAAGCGGCCGACTCCACCCATGCAACCCTGGACGCACAGACGGTCGGGAACTAGCATCCGCCACCCGCCCGTGCCCCTGGCGACCCCCGCCCGTCGCCGCCCCATTCTCTCTCACGGACCGTGATGCTGCGCCGTTCCCTGATCCGCGCCGGCGAGACCTGCGCTTTCCACCTCCGCGCCGCCCTGGCGCGGGCGCTGTCCCGCTCCGCTTCGCCGCCTGCTGCGCCTCCCCCCGCCGGCTATCCGCCGCACCCGACTCAGCAGGGGCCGGTCCAGTATCCGGGCACGCCCTATCCCGGCGCGCCCTATCCGCAGCAGCCCGCCCCGCCCCCCTATGCCGGCCAGCCGGTCTACGGCACGCAGCCTCCCTATGCCCCGCCTCCGCCGAACCGTCCGCGCTTCCGGCTGCCGCGCGGACGCTGGGGCAAGGTCGCGGCGGTCGCCGGCGTTCTGGTGCTGCTGCCGCCGGTGGCTCTGCTCGGCACCTATCTGTGGATGCGGGCGCAGCAGCCGCAGACCAGCGGCACCGTCGCCATCCCCGGCAGCGGCGCCCCGGCGGAGATCGTCCGCGACGACCGGGGCGTCGTCCACATCTTCGCCGCGACCGAGCGCGACGCCTACCGCGCGCTGGGCTATGCCCACGCACAGGACCGGCTGTGGCAGATGGAGACGATGCGCCGGGCCGGCGCCGGCCGGCTGGCCGAGCTGATCGGTGTGAAGTACGGCGACTTCGCGCTGCGCACCGACCGGCTGATGCGCACGCTGGGGATCCGCCGCTCGGCCGAGGCGATGGCCGCCACCCTGTCGCCCGATGCCCGCGCCGCCTTCGACGCCTATGCCGAGGGCGTTAACGCCTATCTCGAAACGCGCTCCGAAGCGCTGCCGCTCGAATTCCAGCTTCTGCGCCACACGCCGGAGCCCTGGACCGTCACCGACAGCCTGGTCTGGGCGAAACTGATGGCGCTGCAGCTGTCCGCCAACTACCGCGACGAGCTGTTCCGTTCCCGCGTGCTGGAGCGGCTGTCGCCGCAGCAGATCGACGACCTGTTCCCGTCCGAGGCTCCGGGATCGCCCACCACGCTGGCCGGCGAGCTGCGCGGCATGGACATGCGGGACATGGTGCGCCGCACCCTGGCGGCCCTGCCGCAGATGGGCTTCGACACCGCGTCGAACGAATGGGTGCTGACCGGCGCGCGCACCACCACCGGCAAGCCGATCCTCGCCAACGATCCGCATCTCGGGCTGGAGGCGCCGATCCTCTGGTATCTCGCCCGCATCGTGACGCCGGGCTTCACCAGCGCCGGGGCCACCGTGCCGGGCGTGCCGCTGACCATCCTCGGCCACAACGGCAAGGTCGCCTGGGGCTTCACCACCACCCACAGCGACACCCAGGACCTGTTCGTCGAAAAGCCCGACCCGCAGGACCCGAGCCGCTATCTGACCCCCGACGGCAGCGAGCCCTTCGAGACGCGGGCCGAGACCATCGCCATCGCCGGCGAGGCATCGCAGACGCTGACCGTGCGCAGCACGCGCCACGGCCCCGTCATCTCCGACCTGGACGCCCCGCCGGCAGACAGCTCCGGGGGCGGCTCAGCAGGCCCGGTGCTGGCGCTGTCCTTCCCCGGCCTCGCCGACGACGACACCAGTGCCGAGGCGCTCTACCGCCTGAACCATGCCGCGACGGCGGAAGCGGCGCGCGACGCCCTGCGCCTGCATGTCGCCCCGCAACAGAACGTCGTCTATGCCGACGTGACCGGCGAGGTCGGCTTCATCACCCCCGGCCGGGTGCCGATCCGCCGCAAGGGCGACGGGAGCGTGCCGGTTCCGGGCTGGACCGGCGAGTATGACTGGACCGGTTTCCTGCCCTATTACGCGCTGCCGCAGGCGGTGAACCCGCCGTCGGGCCAGTTCGTCAACGCCAACAACGCGGTGGTCGGGCGCGACTATCCCTACCGCCTCGCCACCGAATGGCCGGACCCGTCGCGCGCCAGGCGCATCGTCGAGATGCTGGGTGCCGGACGCCATTCCGTCGAGGATGTGGCGCGCCAGCAGATGGACATCGTCTCGCTGCCCGCCCGCGATTTCCTGCCGGAGCTGCTGAAATACCCGACGCCTCCGGGCCTTGCCAGCGACGCCGCGGCGCTGCTGCGCAGCTGGGACGGCCGGATGGACCGCGAGCGGCCGGAACCGCTGATCTTCACCATGTGGCTGCGGGAGCTGGTCCGGGCGGTCTTCGCCGACGAACTCGGCTCCGATTTCGCCGCCTACTGGGATCTGCGGCCGGAGGCGCTGCGCCGCGTCATCCACGACCGGCCGGAGTGGTGCGACGACGTCACCACCCCGCAGAAGGAAAGCTGTGCCGACATGATCGGCCGGTCGCTGGAGACCGCGGTGGCGGCGCTGGCCGAGCGCCATGGCTCCAACCCGAAGAGCTGGCGCTGGGGTGACGACCACAAGGCCGATCTCTCCCACCGGATGCTGAGCCGCCTGCCGCTGATCGGCGGGATGGCGGATGTGTCGGTGGAGACCGACGGCGACTTCTTCACCGTCAACCGCGGATCGACGACCATCCGCAGCGCCACGAATCCGTTCCGCCATGTCCATGGCGCCGGGTTCCGCGCGGTCTACGATCTGGCCGACCTGGACAATTCCCGCTTCGTGATCGCCACCGGGCAGTCCGGCAACATCTGGTCCCGCCATTGGGGCGATCTGGTGGAGATGTGGCGCGACGGAGGCGCGTTGCGTCTGGCCGGCGACCGTGGCACGCTGATCTCGGCAGGGGCGGAGGTGCTGACACTCACACCACGCAACACCGGGACAACCAACAAATGACCATAACTCTGGAGGACGTGCGCGCCGCCGCGGCGCGCATCGCGGGGCACCTGCCCCGGACGCCCACGGTAGAGGCGCCCCGCCTGGGGGACATGGCGGGATGCCGGCTGCATGTGAAGCTGGAGAACCTGCACGCCACCAGTTCCTTCAAGGAGCGTGGCGCGCTGAACAAGCTGCTGTCGCTGGGCGAGGCGGAGCGCCGCGCGGGCGTCATCGCCATGTCCGCCGGCAACCATGCCCAGGCGGTGGCCTGCCACGCCACGCGGCTCGGCATCCGTTCCACCATCGTCATGCCCGCCTTCACCCCCTTCACCAAGGTGGAGCGCACCGAGAATCTCGGCGCCACCGTCGAGCTGCATGGCGAAACGCTGAGCGAGGCCGCCGCCTTCGCCCATGACCTCGCCGCACGCGACGGGCTGACCTTCGTCCATCCCTATGACGACCCTCTGGTGGCCGCCGGCCAGGGCACCGCGGCGCTGGAACTGCTGGAGGATGTGCCTGACCTCGACGTGCTGGTGATCCCCATCGGCGGCGGCGGGCTGATCGCCGGCATGGCGACGGCGGCCAAGGCACTGCGGCCGGACCTGGAGATCGTCGGCGTCCAGTGCAGCCTCTACCCCGCGGTGCGGCAGGCGCTGGCCGGACAGCCGATCACCTGCGGCGGCGCCACGGTGGCGGAAGGCATCGCGGTGAAGGCGCCCGGCGCCCTGACCCTGCCGATCATCCGCGCCCTGGTCGGCGAGGTGGTGGAGGTGGGCGAGGCGCGGCTGGAGGAAGCGGTCTACCGCCTCGCCACCGTGCAGAAGCAGGTCGCCGAAGGGGCCGGTGCGGCGGCACTCGCCGCCGTGCTGGAGCAGCCGGAACGCTACCGCGACCGAAAGGTCGGCATCGTGCTGTCGGGCGGCAACATCGACTCCCGCATCATGGCCCAGGTTCTGATGCGCGGGCTGGTCTATGAGGGCCGCATCGTCCGCCTGCGCATCGGCATCACCGACGCCCCCGGCGCGCTGGCCCGCGTCACCCGCCTGCTGGGCGAGGCCGGCGCCAACATCGTCGAGGTCCATCACCAGCGCCTGTTCCACAATGTGCCGGTGAAGATGGCGGAGGTCGACGTGGTCCTGGAAACCCGCAACCAGACCCATGTCGAGACCCTGATCGCCCGCATGAAGGACGCCGGCTACCCGACCAGCCTGATGGTCGAGGTGGGGTGACGGCAAACCCTCTCCCTCGATGGGAGAGGGCGATTCACACATCTCAGCGTCACTTAAGACGTTGAAATAAAGCAATTTTGTCGGCCGTCATTCCCGCGAAGGCGGGAATCCAGCCACATCCACCGCTGATCCGCGGAGTTTCCTGGATCCCCGCATTCGCGGGGATGACGCAAAGTTCCTTTTGTCTCAGAAGCTGAGCGATGCCTGGAATTGTGTGAATGCCCTCTCCCGCGACGGGAGAGGGTCTTTTCCCGCCACTGCCTGAAAATTGACCAGCCGGACAGACTCGGCCCGAAAATTGTGCGCCTGCCGGAACAGCGCCCGGTCCGCAGATTGTCCGTCCCGTCAGTTCCTGTCCCATCAGACAGGTTTTCCCGCAGTGAAAACAACGTTCTGCCACGCGATGCCAGCCCCATCGGCCGGGCTGGCTCGCTTCTTGCTCCAGTCCCCTGCGAGAGACGCCAACGCGAAGGGACGAACGCCGTGCCAGCCGCCCAGCCCGCACCGCTCACTCTGGTTCCGCCGGCCGCCGAACCGGCGCCGCGCACCATCGTCGACATCCGCAACCTGACCCTGACCTATCAGGCCGCCGACCATCCGGTCTACGCGCTGAGCGACGTCAGCCTGTCGATTGCCAAGGGCGACTTCATCTCGCTGATCGGCCCCAGCGGCTGCGGCAAGACCACGCTGATGCGGGTGGTCGCCGACCTGGAGCAGCCGACCTCCGGCGAGGTGACGGTCAACGGCATGACGCCGGAACAGGCACGGCTGAAGCGGGCCTACGGCTATGTCTTCCAGGCCCCGGCGCTCTATCCATGGCGCACGGTCGAGCGCAACGTCACGCTGCCGCTGGAGATCATGGGGCTGCCCAAGGCCGAACGGCAGCAGCGCGCCCGCGAGCAGTTGGGCCTCGTCGGGCTGTCGGGCTTCGAGCGCAAGTTCCCCTGGCAGCTGTCCGGCGGCATGCAGCAGCGGGTGTCCATCGCCCGCGCGCTCGCCTTCAACCCCGACCTGCTTTTGATGGACGAGCCGTTCGGCGCACTGGACGAGATCACCCGCGACCATCTGAACCTCCAGCTCACCCGCCTGTGGCTGAGCACCCGCAAGACCTGCATCTTCGTCACCCACTCCATCGCCGAGGCAGTGTTCCTCTCCACCCGCATCGTGGTGATGAGCCCGCGCCCCGGCCGCATCCTCGACGTCATCGACTGCGACGGCGAGCTGCCGCGCGAGCGCACGCTGGACATCCGCGAAAGCCCGGAGTTCCAGCGCATCGCCCACCGCGTCCGCGAAGGGCTGATGGAGGGCCACAGCTATGACGACTAAAACCACCCTTCCGGTCGCCGCGATGGCGCTGGCGGTTCTGGTGCTGTGGTATGCGGGTGCCGTCTGGCTGAACGCGCCGATGGCGACGGATGCGCTGACCCGCGCCGGCCAAAGCTGGACCACCGCCGACCTGATCCGCGCCACGCTGGCGATGAAGCGGCCGATCCTGCCGACGCCGGATCAGGTGGCGGTCGACCTCTACAAATCCTTGACCGGCCATCCGGTGACCAGCATCCGCAACCTGCTCTACCACACCGGCGTCACCGCCGGGGCGGCGCTGGCCGGCTTCGGCATGGGGGTGGTTCTGGGGGTGGCTTTGGCGGCGGGGATCGTCCAGGCGCGCACGCTGGAATCGAGCCTGCTGCCCTGGGTCATCGCCTCCCAGACCGTGCCGATCCTGGCCATCGCGCCGATGATCGTCGTCATCCTCGGCAACATGGGCTTCACCGGACTGCTGCCCAAAGCGATCATCGCCATGTATCTGTGCTTCTTCCCGATCACCATCGGCATGGTGAAGGGGCTGCGCTCCGCCGATCCGCTGACGCTGGACCTGATGCGGACCTACAGCGCCGGGACGGCCCAGACCTTCCGCCTGCTGCGCCTGCCGGCCTCCCTGCCCTACCTGTTCACCAGCCTGAAGATCGCGGTCGCCGCCAGCGTCGTCGGCGCCATCGTCGCCGAGTTGCCGACCGGCGGGCAGGCGGGCTTGGGCGCGCGGCTGCTGTCCGGCTCCTATTATGGCCAGACCGTGCAGATCTGGAGCGCCCTGGTGATGGCAGCATTGCTGAGCGTCACGCTGGTCGCCGCGGTGGGCCTCGCCGAACGGGCGCTGGTGCCGGGCGGCCGCGGAGGTGCGCGATGAAGCGTCCCACCATGGCGCCCTGGCCGCTCGTCATGCTGGCCGCCCCGCTGCTGCCCTTCGCCGGCCTGGACGGCACCACCCTGTTCCTGCCGCAGCTTCCCATCGCACTGGCTCTGTTCGCCGTGACCGTTGCGACGATCCTCGGCCGCCGCCTGCCCGGTTCCACACTGGGCGAGGCCCTGCTCCTGCTGGCCGGGGTTGCTGCCGCCTATGCCGCGCCGCTGGTGCTGCTGACGCAGGGCTATGGCCTCGCCCAGGCCGGCGGCTTGTGGGTCTATCTGGCCGGCGCCACCCTGCTGCTGTGGCGGGTGCTGGCGCTGCTGGCGGAGGCCAGCGGTCCGGCGCGGCTAGCCGGCCCCGCCCTGTTCGGACTGGCGCTGGTGATGCTGTGGGAGATCCTGACCCGCGGCTTTCAGGTCCCGACCATCCTGTTGCCGCCGCCCAGCGCGGTGCTGGCCGCCTTCGCCGTCCATGCCGCCGATCTGTGGGACGATTTCCGCCAGACGGTGCTGATCTCCGTCCTGCGCGGCTATCTGATCGGCTGCGGCGCCGGCTTTCTCGTGGCGATCCTGGCCGACCGGGTGCCTTTCCTGGCGCGCGGGCTGCTGCCGCTCGGCAGCCTCGCCAGCGCGGTGCCGGTGGTGGGAATCGCGCCGATCATGGTGATGTGGTTCGGCTTCGACTGGCAGTCCAAGGCCGCCGTGATCGTGGTGATGACCTTCTTCCCCATGCTGATCAACACGCTGGCCGGGCTGCAGAGCGCCGAGCGCATTCAACTGGACCTGATGCGGTCCTACGGCGCCGGTTACTGGCGCACGCTGGCGATGCTGCGGCTTCCCTGCGCCTTGCCCTTTTTGTTCAACGGACTGAAGATCAACTCAACCTTGGCCCTAATCGGAGCCATCGTCGCCGAGTTCTTCGGGACGCCGGTGGTGGGGATGGGCTTCCGCATCTCCACCCAGGTCGCCCGGATGAATCTGGACGTGGTGTGGGCGACCATCGCCGTCGCCGCGCTCACCGGATCGCTGCTCTACGGCGCCTTGGCGCTGGCCGAGCGGCGCGTCACCGCCTGGCACCCGTCTTTGCGCAAACGCTGACCGCCTTCCTTCAAGCCGAACCAAACCCCAGCCAGAAGAGGATCGACCGCGATGAAGACCCTTGCCTCCGCCGTCCTGCTCGCCGCCACCGCGCTCACCGGCCTCGCCGGCTGGGGTGCGCCGGCCGCCGCCGCCGATGCGCTGACCTTGCAGCTGAAATGGGTCACCCAGGCCCAGTTCGCCGGCTATTACGTCGCGGCCGCCAAGGGCTTCTACAAGGACGCCGGACTGGACGTCACCATCAAGGCCGGCGGCCCCGACATCAACCCGACCCAGATCATCGCCGCCGGCGGCGCCGACGTGATCGTCGACTGGATGCCATCGGCGCTCGCCAGCCGGGAAAAGGGCGTGCCGCTGGTCAACATCGCCCAGATGTTCCAGAAGTCGGGCATGATGCTGACCTGCCGCAAGGACGCCAACATCAAGGATCCGAAGGACTTCAAGGGCAACACGCTGGGCGTCTGGTTCTCCGGCAACGAATATCCGTTCCTGTCCTGGATGAGCAAGCTGGGCTATTCCACCTCCGGCTCCAGCCCCGACGTCAAGGTGCTGAAGCAGGGCTTCAACGTCGATCCGCTGCTGCAGAAGCAGGCGGCCTGCATCTCCACCATGACCTACAACGAATATTGGCAGCTGATCGAAGCCGGCATGAAGGCCGACGAGCTGACCGTCTTCAAATACCAGGACCAGGGCGTCGCGACGCTGGAGGACGGGCTCTACGCCACCGAGAAGTCGCTGTCCGATCCCAAGATCGTCGAAAAGCTGGCGAAATTCGTCAAGGCCTCGGCCAAGGGCTGGGAGTATGCCGCCAAGAACCAGGCGGAGGCGGTGAAGATCGTGCTGGAGAACGACACCACCGGCGCCCAGACCGAGGAACACCAGACCACCATGATGCAGGAGGTCGCCAAGCTGATCGAGGGCGGCGCCAAGGGCACCGGCTATCTCGACCCGGCCGACTTCAACCGCACGGTGGACATCCTGATGTCGGGCGCCTCGGCGCCGGTGATCTCCAAGAAGCCGGAGGGCGCCTTCAGCCACGCGGTGTTCGACGCGGCGGCCAAGCTGTAAGGCTGCCAAAGGCCGGAAAGAAGGGGTGGTCCGCCACCCCTTCTGCTTTTCAGTCCCCCTATTCACAAGACAGACGTGCATTTCTGCCGGTAAAAGACTTTCCGCACGGGGAGCGCAAGAGATATATTAGTAAGCACGGCGTCACGCCGCTGACATGAACGGATCGAACATGGATTCCAACGCGGCCGATATGAATCTGGCGGATGCGACCGCACCGGCGCGCCGCCGCCGCCGCCGGCCCGCCAGCGCCACCGCAAGGCCGGCCCATCGCGGCGCCACCGTGTCGGGCACCATCTACCGCGATCTGCGCGACGACATCGTCTCATTGCGCCGCAAGCCGGGCGAACCGCTGATCGAAAAGGAAGTGGCCGATACCTATGGCGTCAGCCGCACGCCCGTTCGCGAGGCGATGCTGAAGCTGGCCGACGAAGGGCTGTTGGAGGTGTTCCCGCAATCCGGCACCTTCGTCGCCCGCATCCCCTTGAGCGCCCTGCCCGAAGCCATCGCCATCCGCCGCGCGCTGGAAGAGGCGACGGTGCGCTATGCCGCAGAGCAGGCGACCGGCAGCCAGGTGGCCCGCCTGCGCGCCAATCTGGAGCTGCAGCGGGAGATGCAGGAGGCCGGCAATTTCGACGGCTTCCACGATGCCGACGAGGATTTCCACGCGCTGCTGGCGGAGATATCGGGCTATCCCGGCTTCTGGACGCTGACCCAGCAGGTGAAGCGGCAGGTCGACCGCTACCGCCATCTGACGCTGCCGGTCGCCGGCCGGATGGAAAAGGCCCTTGCCGAACACAGCGCCGTGGTCGAGGCGATCGCCGCCCGCGACCCGGACCGTGCCGTCGCCGAGCTGCGCCGCCACCTGACCGACCTTCAGCTGGGCATCGCCGACGTTCAGCGGACCAATCCGCACTATTTCACCAGCTGACTGCGGCGGGGGCGGCAGGCCGCCCTCACACCGTCCGCGTCTCGTAGTCGGTGAAGCTCGCCTTGCGCGGGATGTAACCGCTGGCGAAATGGGACGAGGACACGATCATGTCGGCGGTGGCCTCGTTGCAGGCCATCGGGATGTTGTACAGCGTGGCAAGGCGGGTCAGCGCCTTCACGTCCACGTCATGCGGCTGGGCGGTCATCGGATCGACGAAGAAGACCAGCAGGTCGATCCGCCCCTCCGCGATCATCGCGCCGATCTGCTGGTCGCCGCCGAGCGGGCCGCTCTTCAGCGGGGTCACGTCGAGAGTGGGGTGGGCGGCGCGCACCTTCTGGCCGGTGGTGCCGGTCGCCCAGAAGGCGTTCCCGTCCAGCGTGGCGATGTTGGCGCCGATCCAGGCGATGAGATCCGCCTTGCGGGCGTCATGGGCGACAAGGGCGATGCGCTTGCGCGGCTGCTGGGCGGTCATGGATTTGGTCTCCGGAGAATGCCGCTCTACTGATATATTAGATTGGCCGCAGGCGCAACGCGGGGGCCGCGTCCGGCCAAGCTCCATTGCGTTTGGGTTAGGAGCGGCGGCTTTCCGTTGCGGATGCCCTTCTCCCCTTGCGGGGCGGGATCGGCCAAACGCCAACGGCGTTTTGCCGACCCGCGGGTTGGGATGAGGGGTGCTGCGGCCGTAGGCCGTTGGAAATACTAGATTTGCGTCCCCTCACCCCAACCCCTCTCCCACAAGGGGAGAGGGGCTTTGTCTGTGAACAAAATCCGTATGCGATAGCCCTGTCCAACCGGCCGGCACGGCATTCCCGCGATTTTGTCGCGCATTCTCCGCCGGGTGAAATGTCCGACCCTCCATCATTAGAGCTTGCCCGTTTTACTAGTATATTAGTATGATCGAGACAGACTCGCCGGATCGCCGGCCATCCCGAATTCGAAGGACCCGACCGACATGAAAATCTCCGTCCGCCACGCTTCCCACCCCGATGCGGTGCGCAGCTTCGATTCCGAGACGCTGCGCGACCATTTCCTGGTCCCGACCCTGTTCGAGGCGGACGAGACCGTCTTCACCTACAGCCATGTCGACCGTTTCGTCGTCGGCGGCGCCATGCCGGTCGCCGGGCCGGTCAAGCTGGTGTCGTCCAAGGAGATCGGCTCGCCCAACTTCCTCGACCGGCGCGAGCTGGGCGTGGTCAATGTCGGCGGCCCCGGCCGCGTCACCGTCGACGGCGCGGTGTATGAACTGGCGCCGCGCGACGCCCTCTATGTCGCGATGGGCAGCAAGGACGTCACCTTCGAAAGCCTGGACCGCAGCGAGCCGGCCAAATTCTACCTGAACAGCACGCCGGCCCATGCGCGGTTCGAGACGATGAAGATCTCCATCGGGCAGGCCAAGGCCGTGCATCTGGGCGACCCGGCCCAGTCGAACGAGCGCACCATCTACCAGATGATCCACCCGGACGTGGTGCGCACGGCGCAGCTGGTGCTTGGCATGACCGTGCTGAAGCCGAACAACATGTGGAACACGATGCCGTGCCACACCCATGACCGGCGCTGCGAGGTCTATTTCTACTTCGACCTGCCGGAGGATGCCCGCGTCTTCCACCTGATGGGCGAGCCGGAGCAGACCCGCCACATCGTCGTCGCCAACGAGCAGGCCGTGATCTCCCCGCCCTGGTCGATCCATTCCGGCGTCGGCACCCGCAACTACACCTTCATCTGGGCGATGGGCGGCGACAACCAGGACTTCACCGACATGGACTTCGTTGCCATGGACCGCCTGCGCTGAGGCCGGAGGCAGCCATGACCGGATCCATGAGCAAGCCCTTCGATCTGTCCGGCCGGACGGCGCTGGTCACCGGCGCCAACACCGGCATCGGCCAGGCCATCGCCGTGGCGCTGGCCGAGGCCGGCGCCGACGTGGCGGTGGCCGGCCGCACCCCGCCGGTGGAAACGCAGGAGATGGTGGAGCGCGCCGGCCGGCGCTTCGTCGCCATCTCCGCCGACTTCACCAGCATCGAACCGGTCCCCCGCATCATGGAAGAGGCGGTCGCAGGGCTGGGCCATGTCGACATCCTGGTCAACAATGCCGGCATCATCCGGCGCGCCGATTCCATCGACTTCAGCGAAGCCGACTGGGACGACGTGATGAACGTCAACATCAAGTCGGTGTTCTTCCTCTGCCAGGCCTTCGCCCGCCATGTCTTCGCGCGCCGGGCAGCGGGTGGGAACTCGGGTGAGGACGCCAAGGGCAAGATCATCAACATCGCCTCGATGCTGTCCTTCCAGGGCGGCATCCGGGTGCCGTCCTACACGGCCTCCAAAAGCGGCATCGCCGGCGTCACCAAGCTTCTGGCCTGCGAATGGGCGGGCAAGGGCATCAACGTGAACGCCATCGCTCCGGGCTATGTCGAGACCAACAACACCACGGCTCTGCGCGCCGACGAGACGCGCAATGCCGAGATCCTGGCGCGCATCCCGGCCGGGCGCTGGAGCGTGCCATCCGACATGGCCGGTCCGGCGGTGTTCCTGGCCTCCGACGCCTCGGACTATGTCCACGGCATCACCCTGCCGGTCGATGGCGGCTGGCTGGCGCGCTGACGGGAACCAACCCCCGCTGCCGCGCCCGTCCGGGGCGGCGGCGGGACCTCAGGGGAAGAAGGAAGAAGACCAATGACCACCGACGTGTTCGTGACCGCGGACGATATCCCGTGGCAGGATCTGGGCGACGGGGTGCGGCGCAAGATCCTTGGCTACAACGACGCCATGATGATGGTTCGGGTGGAGTTCGAGGCCGGCGCCATCGGCGCGCAGCACCGCCACCCGCATGTCCAGTGCGCCGTGGTGGAGAAGGGCTCCTTCGACGTCACCATCGACGGCCGCACCAAGCGGCTGAACACCGGCGACGGCTATATGGTGCCGTCCAACGTGCTGCATGGCGTGGTTGCCCTGGAGCCGGGCGTGCTGCTCGACATCTTCACGCCGATCCGCGAGGATTTCCTGGGCGAGCCGGTGGCCTATGCCGCCGCGGCGGACGCGCCTTCGGCCTGACCGGGCTCGGCTGTCGATCCCGATGGAGGGAGACGGCGAAGGCTTGCCATCAGCCTTCGGCGCCTCCATCAGCGTCGGCACGCTTCGATCCCCGTGGGCCAATCGTTCGATGGCCGCTTGAAACCTGCTGCCGTGCAATGGCCTTGAGCTTGTGGCCAACCTCGACGATGGCATCCAGGGCCGGCACCAGTTCCTGGCCGAGCGGCGTAAGGGCGTACTCCACCGAAGGCGGCGTCGTCGGCTGGATGCTGCGGGTGATGACACCGCGGTTTTCCAGTTCACGAAGCCGTTGCGACAGGACCTTGGCCGAAATCGGCGGGATGTCGAGGCGCAATTCGTTGAATCGCCGTGGACCGGCGCGCAGGTGCCAGATCACGTTCGGCGCCCAGGCTCCGGCGATGACCGCCATGCACTCGGTCAGAGCGCAAGTCTGCGGCGGAGGCGCGCTCCGGTTCTTTCTGACTTTCAAACTCATGAGAACGATCAGGTTACTGCAGGGAAACCTGAATACGAAGTAACCGATGGAAACTTGGTTGGCAAGGGTAACTTCGCTCAATAGAGTCCGGCCATCCCCACAACCAAGGAAGTTTCCATGCGGCTCTACTTCAAGCCCGGCGCCTGTTCGCTGTCGTCGCGGATAGCGCTCGTCGAGATCGGACTGGCCTATGATGCCATCCGGGTCGACACCGAAACCGGCCTGACCGAAGCCGGGGACGCCTATCGCACCGTCAATCCCAAGGGCTATGTGCCGGCTCTTGAACTGGAGGACGGCTCCGTTCTGACCGAGAACCCGGCGATCCTTCAATTCCTCGCCGATACCCATCCCCAAGCGTCTCTCGCGCCGGCCTGCGGCACCATGGAGCGTGCGCGTCTGCAGGAATGGCTCAACTTCACCTCGTCCGAGCTGCACAAGGCATTCAGCCCCTATTTCAGCGGACATCCGCTCGGAGAGGCGGAAAAGGAGCAGGTCGAAGGCCGCCTGGCCTGGCGGGTGGGGGATGTGGAGCGCGGCCTTGCCGACGGCAGGGACTTCATCCTCGGCAACGGCTTTACCGTGGCGGATGCCTATCTGTTCGTCGTCCTGAACTGGTCGGGTTTCATCGGGTTCGATCTCGCCCGCTGGCCGCATGTGGCGGCCTATGTGGCGCGCATCGCCACCCGGCCGTCCGTTCGCGATGCCATGCGTCAGGAAGGGCTGATTGCCGACGAGGCCGCAGAATGACCCGGACCCTGAACGACATCGGCGACCTCCTCCAGGACTATTTCGACGCACTTTACTTCTGCGACGTCGACAAGCTTCAGAGTGTCTTTCACCCGAGGGCGATCTATGCGACCGCCGACGAGACGCCGCTGCTCTATCGCACCATGGAAGACTATGTGCCGGTCGTCGCCGCCCGCCAGTCGCCGGCCTCGCGCAACGAGGCTCGGCGCGACCATATCGACGCCATCGATCTGGCCGGCGAAAACACCGCGGTCGCCCGCGTGCGCTGTTCGATAGGCCAGCGCGATTTCGTCGATTTCCTCACCCTGGTGCGCACGGATGGCCGGTGGCGGATCATCGCCAAGGTCTTTCAGATCATCGAACGCCAGCCATAGGGAGCGACAGATATGCCGTATGTTAACATCAAGATCACGCGCGAAGGCGCGACGCCGGAACAGAAGGCCGAGCTTATCAGGGGCGTGACCGACCTTCTGGTGGACGTGCTGGACAAGACCCCTGCGACCACCTTCGTCGTCATCGACGAGGTCGATATGGAGGATTGGGGGGTCGGCGGTCTTCCTGTCGCGGAGTACCGGAAAACCCTCGGCACGTGATCGTGGGCTCCCGGCGAGCCCGGGCCTCGGAGACCGCGGTAGACCGGCCCTCCCTCGAGCCGGCCCTTAAACCGGGTCTCCCGGCGCGGTGAAATAGCGCGGATAGTCGCGGCGGATGTCGGCGACCGAGATCTGCAGATCGTCCAGATGCTCGTCCAGCGCCCTGATGGCGGCTGCCGGATCGTTGGCCGCGATGGCGTCGACGATGGCGGTATGCTCGGCGATCACCTCGGCGACACGGCCGAGGACCGGCAGGGTCAGCAGGCGGTAACGGTCGATCTGCACCTTGGTCTGCTGGATCAGCGTCCAGAATCCGGGATAGCCGGCGATCTCCGCGACCAGAGCGTGGAACGCCTCGTCGGCCTGATGGAAGCCGGGGAAATCGGCGGCCTCCTGCATCTCTTTCTGCAACTCCAGATTGGCTCGCAGCGCTGCGATCTGGCTGCGCGTGGCACGCGCCGCGGCATAGCGCACCGTCGCCTCTTCCAGCGCCTTGCGGATGGCGAAGGCTTCCGGCAGGCCGTCCAGCGGGATACGCGCCACGAAGGTGCCGGATTGCGGGAAGATCTCGATTAGCCCCTCGTCGGCCAGCTTCAGCACCGCTTCGCGCACCGGCGTGCGGCTGACGCCGTAGGTTTCGGCGATCTGCTTTTCGGCGATGGCGTCGCCCGGCTTGCGCTTCAGCGAGACGATCTCGCCCCGCAGGTCGCGGTAGATGCGCGACGCCACCGTCGCGGCACGGCGCGGCGGGCGGACCGTCGCGGCCGGCACCGCAGCACGTCGGGCGGTTGCAGGGGCCAGGCCGCCTTCATCGTCTGTCGTCGCGACCTTCTTCACCGATGACTCCATTCCGGCAGGCATGTAACGGGGCGGCAGTCTTCCGCCCATGGGACGTTCCTCATGTCCTGCAATCTACCCGCCCCTCTTCACCAAGGTCAAACCCGTCGCCAGCATCATGCCCGGCCTTCTGCACGGATCGGGTGCGGCGACTGGGCGCAGGCCTTGCGGGCATCCACACCCCGCCACGGGAAGGATTGGGCTTGCAATCATATCTGATATATTAATATTATACGACCAGCCGGTAGGGACGGTCCCCCGCACGGACCCCGCCTTTCTCCCCACCCTGCTTTTGTCACTCTCTTGCAGCGCAGAGGCTTCCGATGCTTCACCCCGACCGTCTGTTCCCGAGCGACCCGACGCAGCGCGCCATCGCGCGGCGCCTCTACGGCGAAGTCAGCGCCCTGCCGATCATCAGCCCGCACGGCCACACCGATCCGTCCTGGTTCGCGAAGGACGAGGCGTTCCCCGACCCGGCGAGCCTGTTCGTCAAGCCCGACCATTATGCCTTCCGCATGCTCTACAGCCAGGGAATTCCGCTGGAGCAGCTGGGCGTACCGCGCAAGGACGGCGGGGAGACCTCGTCCGACAATCGCGCCATCTGGCGCCTGCTGGCCTCCAACTGGCACCTGTTCCGCGGCACACCGACGTCGATGTGGCTGACCCACGCCTTCGAGACGGTGTTCGGCGTCACCGAGCGTCTGAGCGCCGCCAGCGCCGACCGCATCTATGACCGCATCGAAGAGTGCCTGCACAAGCCGGAATTCCGTCCGCGCGCCCTGTTCGAGCGCTTCAACCTCGAAGTGCTGGCGACCACCGAATCGCCGCTCGACACGCTGGAGCACCATAAGGCGATCCGCGAGAGCGGCTGGAAGGGCCGGGTCATCACCGCCTTCCGTCCCGACCCGGTCGTCGATCCGGAGTTCGAGGGCTTCCGCGACAACCTCGCCGAACTGGCCCGCATCACCGGCAAGGACACCGCGACCTGGGACGGCTATCTCGCCGCCCTCGCCGACCGCCGCCTCTATTTCAAGAGCTTCGGCGCCACCTCGACCGACCACGGCCACCCGACGGCGGCGACCGCCGATCTGGCTCCCGCCGAAGCCGCCAAGCTGTTCGACATCGTCCGCCGCGGCGGCGCGACGGCCGAGGAGGCCGAGCTGTTCCGCGCCCAGATGCTGACGGAAATGGCGCGGATGAGCCTGGAGGACGGTCTGGTCATGCAGATCCACCCCGGCTCATTCCGCAACCACAACACCATGCTGTTCCAGCGCTTCGGCCGCGACAAGGGCGCCGACATTCCCAGCGGGACCGAATATGTCCGGGCGCTGAAGCCGCTGCTCGACCGCTTCGGCAACGAGCGCGACCTGACCATCATCCTGTTCACGCTGGACGAGGACAGCTATTCCCGCGAGCTGGCGCCGCTGGCCGGCCATTACCCGGCTCTGCGCGTCGGCCCGGCCTGGTGGTTCCACGACAGCCCCGAGGGCATGCGCCGTTACCGCGAGATGATCACGGAGACCGCCGGCTTCTACAACACCGTCGGCTTCAACGACGACACCCGCGCCTTCTGCTCGATCCCGGCCCGCCACGACGTGTCGCGCCGCGTCGACTGCAGCTTCCTCGCCCGGCTGGTGGCCGAACACCGGATGGAGGAGGACGAGGCGGCGGATCTGGCGGTCGACCTCGCCTACCGCCTCGCCAAGAACGCCTACAAGCTGTGATTGGTTGAGCTGTGATTGGTTGAGCTTTACGACCAGCGAAGCCCCTCTCCCTTGATGGGAGAGGGGTTGGGGTGAGGGTGGCGCCGGCCACTGCCGGCCGGAACCCCGCTCCCGCCCCTATCGGGCGGGCCGCACCCCTCACCCCAACCCCTCTCCCGCAAGGGGAGAGGGGCCTGCAAGTCTCCTCAAGGACCTCCTCCATGGCATCGCTGACCATCCGCCTGCACCCCGCCGACAACGTCGTCGTCGCCGGCGCCGACCTGGAGCCCGGCACGAGCCTGCCCGGCACCGAAGTCGCGACCACCGGGCCGGTGCCGGCCGGGCACAAGGTCGCGGTGCGCGCCATCGCGCCGGGCGAGCCGGTGCGCAAGTACAATCAGGTCATCGGCTTCGCCACCGCGGCGATCCAGCCGGGCGACCATGTCCACGTCCACAACATGGGCATGGGCAGCGATTTCGAGCGCGATTACGCCTTCGGCGCCGACGTCCACCCGGTGGACATGATCCCGGAGGCCGAGCGCGCCACCTTCCAGGGCATCCTTCGCCCGGATGGCCGCGTCGCCACCCGCAACTACATCGGCGTGCTGACCTCGGTGAACTGCTCCGCCACCGCGGCGCGGATGATCGCCGACCATTTCCGTGGCTCCGCGCTCGCCGCCTACCCCAACATCGACGGCGTCGTCGCCCTGACCCACGGCTACGGCTGCGGCATGGCCGGCAGCGGCGAGGTGATGGACACGCTGCGCCGGACCATCGCCGGCTACGCCCGCCACCCGAACTTCGCCGCGGTGATCCTGCTGGGCCTCGGCTGCGAGGTGAACCAGATCGACAAGCTGATGGAGGCCACCGGGCTTGAGGCCGGCGCCCGCGTCATCCCCATCGGCATCCAGGACATGGGCGGCACCGCCGCGGCGGCCCGTGAGGGCATCCGCCGGATCGAGGCTCTGCTGCCGGAGATCGACGACGTCAAGCGCCAGACCCTGCCGGCCAGCCACCTGACGCTGGCTCTGCAATGCGGCGGCTCCGACGGCTATTCGGGCATCACCGCCAACCCGGCGCTGGGCTATGCCGTCGACATGCTGGTCCGCAACGGCGGCACCGCGGTGCTGAGCGAGACGCCGGAGGTCTATGGCGCCGAGCATCTGCTGACCCGCCGCGCCGTCCGCCGCGAGGTGGGCGAGGCGCTGGTCGAGCGCATCGGCTGGTGGGAGGAATACACCAGCCGCACCGGCGGCGAGATGAACAACAACCCGTCGCCCGGCAACAAGAAGGGCGGCCTGACCACCATCCTGGAAAAGTCGCTGGGCGCGGTCGCCAAGGGCGGCACCACCCCGATGACCGCCGTCTACCGCTATGCCGAGCCGATCACCGACAAGGGCTTCGTCTTCATGGACACGCCCGGCTACGACCCGGTGTCGGCGACGGGGCAGGTGGCGGGCGGCGCCAATGTGCTGTGCTTCACCACCGGCCGCGGCTCGGTCTTCGGCTGCAAACCGACGCCCAGCCTGAAGCTGGCGACCAACAGCACGCTGTTCCGCCGGATGCCGGACGACATGGACATCGATTGCGGCGCCATCGCCACCGGCGACGCCACCATCGAGGAGGTCGGCCGCGCGATCTTCCAGCTGGTTCTCGACACCGCCTCGGGCCGCAAGACCAAGAGCGAGGAACTCGGCGTCGGCGCCGATGAATTCGCTCCTTGGCAGATGGGAGCGGTCATGTAAAGGGTCCGCCCCCTTTTCCATGACCGATGACGAGCCGGCGCCATGCCAGACAACACCACCCCGCGCACCGATGCCGAAGCCGGTCCCGAACCGGTGAACGCCCCGCAGCCCCCGATCCAACCGGCAGGACCGTGCGCGAAGGGCACGGAGCCGATGCGGGCGATCCTGCTGGTGGTGCTTGGCGTGGCCTGCCTGTCCTGCTCGGACGTGACCGCGAAGTATCTCGCCCGGACCCTGCCGCCGGCCGAGATCGTCTGGATGCGCTATGTCGTCTTCTCCGCGCTTGTGATGCCGCTCGCCCTGCGCGGCGGCTCCTTGCGGGTGCTAAAGACGACGCGGCCAGGGCTGCAGATCCTGCGCGGCCTGGGCATGCTGGGCTCGGCCCTGTTCTTCATCATGGCGATGCAGCATCTGCCGCTGGCCGAGGCCGCGGCGATCAGCTTCGTCTCGCCCGTCTTCGTCACCGTGCTGTCGATCCTGCTGCTGAAGGAGACGGTCGGCATCCGCCGCTGGGCGGCGCTGCTGGTGGGGCTGGCCGGTGTCGTCATCGTCATCCGGCCGGGTGCGGACGGCTTCAACCCCGCCACGCTGCTGCCGGTCCTGACCGCCTTCAGCTGGGCGCTGGGTCTGGTGGCGACGCGCAAGATGACGGTGCGGGAAAATCCGCTGACCACCATGGTGTGGAGCGCACTCACCGGCCTGATCCTGCTGACGGCGCTGCTTCCCCTGCATGCGGTGTGGCCGACGCCGTGGGAGATGTTTCTCGGCGCCTTCATCGGGCTGATCTACACGGCCGCGCAATGGCTGCTGATCCTGGCCTACCGCCAGGGCGAGGCATCGGTGCTGGCGCCCTTCACCTATGTCCAGCTGATCTGGTCGACCGCGCTGGGTTTCCTCGTCTTCGGCGCGGTGCCCGACCATTGGACCTTCGTCGGCACCGGCGTGATCATCGCCAGCGGCCTCTACACCGCGCACCGCGAACGGATGCGGGCGAGAGAACGCCGCTTGGCGGCATGAAATAGGATTTGCCGGGGCGATCCCCGGCTTGTGGAGAAGAAACATGACCGACACGCCCAACCGCGTCGCCGCGCTCGGCGAATGCATGATCGAGATGTTCCGGCGGCCGGACGGGTCGCTGACCATGGGGTTCGGCGGCGACACGCTGAACACCGCGGTCTATCTGGCGCGTCTGGGCACGCCGGTCGACTATGTCACCGCTCTCGGCGACGACAGCATCAGCGACGGCATGGTGGCCGCCTGGGCGGCGGAAGGTGTCGGCACCGGGCATGTCCTGCGGGTGCCGAACCGCCTGCCCGGCCTCTACCTGATCGAGACCGATGCCAGCGGCGAGCGCCGCTTCCTCTACTGGCGCGACAAGGCCCCGGCGCGCGAGCTGTTCGCCCTGCCCCAGACGCCGGAACTGTCCAAGGCGCTGGAGGGTTACGGCATCGTCTATCTGTCCGGCATCAGCATCGCCATCCTGGGCGAAGAGGGCCGCGAGCGCCTGTTCGAGCTGCTGCAGCGGGTGCGGGCGCGCGGCGGCAAGGTCGCCTTCGACACCAACTGGCGCCCGCGCCTGTGGCCGGACATCGGGACCGCCCGCACCGCCTTCGACCGCATGCTGCGGCTGACCGACATCGCGCTGCCGGGCGTCACCGACCTGCGCGACCTCTATGGCGACGCCGATGCCGACGCCGTGCTGGCCCGCGTCCGCGACGCCGGAGTCGGCGAGATCGTCCTGAAGCTGGAGCAGCCCGGCTGCGTGGTGATCGAGAATGGCGAGGCCGTCGAGGTGCCGGCCCAGAAGGTCGCCACGGTGGTCGACACCACGGCGGCCGGCGACAGCTTCAGCGCCGGCTATCTGGCATCCCGCCTGCGCGGCGAAGGCCCGGTCGACGCCGCCCGCGCCGCCCACAGGCTGGCCGCCGCCGTCATCCAGCACCGCGGCGCCATCATCCCGCGCGAGGCGATGCCGGCCTGACCGCGCAGGAGAAAGGGGACGGTGACCGTCCCCTTTGCGTTCCTATTTCTGCTGATCCTTGCGCGAAGCGCCCATGCCGCCGGTGGCGTCGGGCAGCGGGGTGTGCCCGGTGTTGCCGGTACGGTGCTGCGGATCGTCGCCGGCCCGCGGCGTGTTGCCGGTGGACATGGCGTCGACGGCGCGCCTGGTCTGCTCGCCGCCCTTTCGCCCGTCCTGCTCGTAGCCGGACAGATCGCCGGCGGCCGTGTCCTTGGCCTGATCGATCACGTCCCGCATCCGCTCATTGTCGCCCTGGGCCTGATCCTGCCCGCTGCCCTCGTTCTGGCCCTGCTCCTGATGGTTCTTGTCGCTCATGGCGCTTCCTTTCGTTGGCGTGGTGATGGCGCCGGCCGGCTGACCGGCCGCGTCGCCCCTCCCTTCAACAACCGGAGCGGAGCCGCAAAGTGCGCTGCGCAAAAGCGGTAGGACGCGACCTCTACCGCAAGGCCACCCCTTCATGGGCCAGCAGCCAGCGCTTGCGCTCCACCCCGCCGCCATAGCCGGTCAGCGCCCCGCCGGAGCCGATCACCCGGTGGCAGGGCACCACGATGCTGACCGGGTTGGCGCCATTGGCATGCCCCGCCGCCCGCACCGCCGCCGGACGTCCGGCCAGCGCCGCCAGTTCGCGGTAGCTGACGGTGCCGCCGCAGGGAATCCCGCGGAGTGCCGCCCACACCGCACGTTGGAACGGCGTTCCGCCGGTGCGCACCGGCAGCCGGTCGATGATGGCGAGGTCGCCCGCGAAATAGGCATCCATCGCCCGCGTCAGCCCGCCCGGATCGTCTGACGGCCGCAATTCGTAGCCGCCGGGATGGTGCAGTCGCAGCAAGCGGTGCAGCCGGTCCTCGTGGTCGGCCCAGTCGATGGCGCGCAGGGCGCCTTCGTCGTCCGCGATGACGATCAACTCGCCGATGGGAGTGGCCGTGCGGTCGATCAGGAGGCTGGACGAAGCGGGCATGACGGCACCCCATATCCCTGCTGCATAGGCGCGCTGCCGAAATTGAAGGCAGCGCCGTCGCAACGCAACCCTTTGATAGGGCGCAATTTCCTGTATTCATCCTCCGCGCTTTCCATGCGTTTCTTGCGTTCCGCCGCCAAAAGAGGCGCCAAAAGGCCGAGTTGCGTGCAATCCGCATGGCTGGCATGATCGGACCATGCCTGTCCATACCGTCAGTTCTTGACCGAACAGTCAGCTTTTCCGCCGCCCGTGCCCCTTGGCTATGCTGGTTGGTTCTCTTGGCACGCGGGTTGCTGACGCTTCGGTAGACACGCCGCTCCGCGACCGAAGGGAAGCCATCCGCCATGACCCTGATCGCTACGCTTGCCACCACCCCAAGGCCCGACGCGGACCAGCCGCCTTCGCCCTATGCCGACCTGACCCCGGCGATGACGCCGGTGCAGGCGCTGGCCGAGTCGAACCGCTGCCTGTTCTGCTACGATGCCCCCTGCATCAAGGCCTGCCCGACCGGGATCGACATTCCGGCCTTCATCCGCTCCATCGCCACCGGCAACCTGAAGGGCGCCGCGACGACGATCCTGTCGGAGAACATCATGGGCGGCACCTGCGGCCGCGTCTGCCCGACCGAGACCCTGTGCGAACAGTCTTGCGTCCGCAACCGGGCGGAGGACCGCCCCGTCGCCATCGGCCGGCTGCAGCGCCATGCCACCGACCGCCTGATAGATGGCGAGCCCACCCACCCCTTCGCCCGCACCACCGCGACCGGCAAGCGCGTGGCGGTGGTGGGCGCCGGCCCGGCCGGCCTGTCCTGCGCCCACCGCCTCGCCACGCTGGGCCATGAGGTGACGGTGTTCGAGGCCAAGGCCAAGTCCGGCGGCCTCAACGAATACGGCCTCGCCCCCTACAAGATGGCCGACGATTTCGCCCAGCGCGAGGTCGCCTTCATCCTTGGCGTCGGCGGCATCAGCGTGGAGCATGGCCGCAAGCTGGGCGCCGACCTGTCGCTCGACAGCCTGCGCACCGACTTCGACGCGGTGTTCCTGGGCGTCGGCCTGGGGTCCAACAACCGCCTCGGCATCCCCGGCGAGGAGCGTGCGGGCGTGGAGGACGCCACCGCCTTCATCGAGCGCGTGCGTCAGGCTCTCCCCGGCCAGCCGCCGGCCGTCGGCCGCAGCGTCGTGGTGATCGGCGGCGGCAACACCGCGGTTGACGCCGCCATCCAGGCCAAGCGCCTGGGTGCGGAGGACGTGACCCTGGTCTATCGCCGCGGCCGTGCCCAGATGGGCGCCACCGCCTGGGAGCAGGAGCTGGCGCAGACCGAGGGCGTCGTGCTGAAGACCTTCGCCGCGCCCAAAGAGATCGGCGAGACCACCATCACCTTCGAACGCACCCGGCTGAATGACGGCAAACTGTCCGGCACCGGCGAGACCTTCACTCTCCAGGCCGATATGGTGCTGAAGGCAGTGGGCCAGAAACTGTCGGCCGACGCGCTCGACGGGCTGCAAATCGCCGGCGGCAAGATCGCCATCGACGCCACCTACCGCACCACGCTGCCCAAGGTCTGGGCCGGCGGCGATTGCGTCGCGACGGGCGAGGATCTGACGGTCCAGTCCGTGCAGGACGGCAAACTCGCCGCACTCGCCATCCACAGCCACCTGACCGCCTGAGGAAAGGGAGCCAAATCACCATGGCCGATCTTCGCAGCACCATCGCCGGCATCCGCTCCCCCAACCCCTTCTGGCTGGCCTCCGCCCCGCCGACCGACAAGCTGACCAACGTCGTCCGCGCCTTCAAGGCGGGTTGGGGCGGTGTCGTCTGGAAGACGCTGGGCGAGGACCCGCCGGTGGTCAACGTCTCCAGCCGCTACGGCGCGCATCTCGACACCGACCGCCGGATGATCGGGCTGAACAACATCGAGCTGATCTCCGACCGGCCGCTCGACGTCAACCTGCAGGAGATCATCCAGGTCAAGCGCGACTGGCCCGACCGCGCCATGGTCGTCTCGCTGATGGCGACCATGACCGAAACGGCCTGGGCCGGCCTCGCCCGCCGCATCGCCGAGACCGGGGCGGCCGATGGGCTGGAACTCAATCTCGGCTGCCCGCACGGCATGTGCGAGCGCGGCATGGGCTCCGCCATCGGGCAGGTGCCGGAGATGGTGGAGCAGGTCACGCGCTGGGTGAAGAACGCCGTCAATCTGCCGGTGATCGTCAAGCTGACCCCCAACATCACCAACATCCTGTGGTCGGCCGAAGCGGCCAGGCGCGGCGGCGCCGACGCGGTGTCGCTGATCAACACGGTCAATTCCATCGTCGCGGTCGATCTCGACGCCATGGCGCCGACCCCCGTGGTCGACGGCAAGGGCAGCCATGGTGGCTATTGCGGCCCGGCGGTGAAGCCCATCGCGCTGAACATGGTGGCGGAGATCGCCCGCAATCCGGAGACGCGAGGCCTTCCGGTCAGCGGCATCGGTGGCGTGACGACATGGCGCGACGCGGCGGAGTTCCTGGCGCTGGGCGCCACCAACGTCCAGGTCTGCACCGCCGCCATGACCTACGGCTTCAAGATCGTCGAGGACATGATCGGCGGCCTGTCCAACTGGATGGACGAGAAGGGATACCGGACGCTGGACGAGCTGAGCGGCCGCGCGGTGCGCAACGTCGTCAACTGGAACGACCTGAACATGAACTTCTCGACCAAGGCGGTGATCGACCCCGCCTTGTGCATCGACTGCGGCCGCTGCCACATCGTCTGCGAGGACACCTCGCACCAGGCGATCCGCATCGACGCCGGGGAAGGCCGCCGCGTCTTCACCGTGGTCGACGAGGAGTGCGTGGGCTGCAACCTGTGCAGCCACATCTGCCCGGTGCCGGACTGCATCACCATGGTGCCGGAGCAGACCGACCTGCCTTACGTCACCTGGCCCAACGACGCCCGCAACCCGATGCGCGTCCCCGAAGCCGCCGCCAAATAAACGACGTTCAGGAGAGAGCAACATGTCCACCCCGCAGAATGTCGCCGTGAACGGCTCGCGCCTGTGGCAGAGCCTGATGGACATGGCGCAGATCGGCGCCACGCCCAAGGGCGGCGTGTGCCGGCTGGCGCTGACCGACCTCGACAAACAGGGCCGCGACCTGTTCGTGCGCTGGTGCGAGGAGGCCGGCTGCACGGTGTCGGTCGACCGGATGGGCAACATCTTCGCCCGCCGCCCCGGCCGCGACGACAGCCTGCCCCCGGTCATCATGGGCAGCCACCTGGACAGCCAGCCGACCGGCGGCAAGTATGACGGCGTCTATGGCGTGCTGGCCGGGCTGGAGGTGGTGCGCAGCCTGAACGACATGAACTATGTCACCGAGGCCCCGGTGGAGGTCGCGGTCTGGACCAACGAGGAAGGCTCGCGCTTTGCCCCGGCCATGGTGTCGTCCGGCGTCTTCGCCGGGGTGTTCGATCTCGACTATGGCCTCTCGCGCGCCGACCTCGACGGCAAGACGATGGGCGAGGAGCTGGCCCGCATCGGCTATGCCGGCGACCGGGAGGTCGGGGGCCGCAAGGTCGGCGCCTATTTCGAGGCGCATATCGAGCAGGGTCCGATCCTGGAGATCGAGGGCAAGACCATCGGCGTCGTCACCGACTGCCAGGGCCAGCGCTGGTACGAGATCACCTTCACCGGTCAGGAGGCCCATGCCGGCCCGACCCCGATGGTCCGCCGCAAGGACGCCCTGCTCGGAGCGGCCCGCGTCGTCGATGCGGTGAACCGCATCGGCATGAAATACGGCCCGCTGGCCTGCGCCACGGTGGGGCTGATGCAGATCCACCCCAACAGCCGCAACGTCATCCCCGGCCGCGTCTTCTTCACCGTCGATTTCCGCCACCCGGACGACACCATCCTCGCCGCCATGGACGGCGAGCTGCGCGCCGAGGTGGAGCGCATCGCCGGAGAGATCGGGCTGGAGAGCGATTTCCAGCAGATCTGGTACTACGCCCCGATCAAGTTCGACGAGAGCTGCGTCGCCGCCGTCCGCAAGGGGGTGGAACGCACCGGCCACAGCTTCCGCGACATCGTGTCGGGCGCTGGCCACGACGCCTGTTACCTGTCCAAGGTCGCGCCGACCGGCATGGTCTTCATCCCCTGCATCGACGGCATCAGCCACAACGAGGTCGAGGAGACGACCCCGGAATGGTCGACCGCCGGCTGCGAGGTGCTGCTCCACGCCGTGCTCGACCGCGCCGATGCCATGGCCGAGCAGGTGAAAGCCCCTGCGTGATACGCTCCCTCTCCCGGGACGGGAGAGGGCACCTCAACAGCAATGGCGAAGGCGATGACGCGAGCGGCTGCCGATACAGCGGACTCCACCCAGCCCCAGGGCCGCATCCGGCGTGAGAATGTCGAGCGCATCCTGAAGGCGGCCGAGCGCGTCTTCGCCGAGGCCGGTTTCGCCGGCGCCACCATGGCCGACATCGCCGAGCGGGCCGGACTGCCCAAGGCCAACCTGCATTACTATTTCGGCACCAAGGACGATCTCTACCGCGCGGTGCTGGACAACATCCTGCGGATGTGGCTGGCCCCCATCGCCTCCTTCACCCCCGACGCCGATCCGGCGGAGACGCTGACCGCCTATGTCACCGCCAAGATGGAGGCGTCGCGCACCCGTCCGCACGCTTCCAAGGTCTTCGCCAACGAGATCCTGCATGGTGGGACCCAGGTCGAACGCTTTCTGGCGGAGGACCTGAAATCGCTGGTCGACGCCAAGGCCGCCGTCATCGACGGCTGGGTCGCCGCCGGCCGCATGGCGCCGGTGGATGCCCGCCAATTCCTGTTCATGATCTGGGCGGTGACCCAGCATTACGCCGATTTCGACATCCAGATCCGCAAGGTGCTGGGCCGCCGGACCCTGACCCGCCAGGACTTCGCCGCCATGACGGCGGAGGTGCTGCGCATGGTCCTGCGCGCCGCCGGGCTACCGGAACCGCATGTCGCCGAACCACAAACAGCTGAAACGCCCATCGACTCCGCCCAACCAATCCTTTGAGGGAGCGCCCGAGCATGTCCACCATCCTGATCCGCGGCGGCACCGTCGTCACCGCCGAGCACACGCGCCGCGCCGATGTCCTCTGCCAGGACGGCATCATCACCGCGGTGGGCGACATGCTGGACGCGCCGGCAGGGGCCGAAATGGTTGATGCCGGCGGCTGCTACGTCATGCCCGGCGGCATCGACCCGCACACCCACATGGAACTGCCCTTCATGGGCACGGTGACGACGGAGGATTTCTTCAGCGGCACCGCCGCCGGCTTCGCCGGGGGGACGACGATGATCATCGACTTCGTCATCCCCAACCCGAAGCAGAGCCTGATGGAGGCCTATCATACGTGGCGCGGCTGGGCGGAGAAGGCGGCCGGCGACTACAGCTTTCACGTCGCCGTGACGTGGTGGGACGAGAGCGTGCGGCAGGACATGGGCACGCTGGTGGCCGAGCACGGGGTGAACAGCTTCAAGCACTTCATGGCCTACAAGAACGCCATCATGGCCGACGACGAAACGCTGGTGAACAGCTTCCAGCGCTGTCTGGAGCTGGGTGCCATCCCGACCGTTCATGCCGAGAATGGCGAGCTGGTCTTCCAGCTGCAGAAGAAGCTGCTAGCCCAGGGCCTGACCGGACCGGAGGCCCACCCCCTCTCTCGCCCGCCGGAGGTGGAGGGCGAGGCCGCCAACCGCGCCATCCAGGTCGCCAAGGTGTTCGGCGTGCCGGTCTACATCGTCCATGTCTCGGCCAAGGAGGCTCTGGAGGCCATCGAGCGCGGCCAGAACGGCGGCCAGCGCGTGTTCGGCGAGGTGCTGGCCGGCCATCTGCTGATCGACGACAGCGTCTACCGCAGCCCCGACTGGGACTTCGCCGCCGGCCATGTCATGAGCCCGCCCTTCCGCCCCAGGGAGCATCAGGACGCCCTGTGGCGCGGCCTCCAGGCGGGGCACCTGCACACCACCGCCACCGACCATTGCTGTTTCTGTGCGGAGCAGAAGGCGATGGGCCGCAACGACTTCACCAAGATTCCGAACGGCACCGCCGGCATTGAGGACCGCATGACCGCGCTGTGGACCCACGGCGTCAACACCGGCCGGCTGACGATGAACGAGTTCGTCGCCGTCACCTCGGCCAACGCCGCCAAGATCTTCAACCTCTACCCGCGCAAGGGCTCGGTCAGCGTCGGGGCGGACGCCGATCTGGTGGTGTGGGACCCGAAGGCGACCAAGACCATTTCGGCCAAGACCCAGATGCAGAAGGTCGGCCTGAACATCTTCGAAGGCATGACCGTCACCGGCACCCCGGCCTATACGCTGAGCCAGGGCCGCATCGTCCATGCGCTGGGCGAGAGCCGCGCCGTCCGCGGTGCCGGCCGCTACGTCAACCGCCCCGCCTTCCCGCCGGTCTACGAAGCGGTGGCGAAGCGCAACGCCCTGAACGTCCCGGTGGCGGTGGAGCGGTAAGCCGGCCTCACCCGGCCTTCGCCAGAAGCGGGCCGACCCAGCGGGCCAGGAAGGCATCCTCCGGCGCTGCCGCCAGCGCCGGCCTTGCCGCCAGCAGCAATTGCAGCAGGGCGGTGTGCAGCTCGGTGCAGGCGGACAAATCCACCCGCGGCGCTGCCGCCGTCTCCAGCCATTCGGCGAGCGGCAGCGCCTCTTCCGCCGTGCAGGCGGCCTCGAACCGGGCGAGGTTGGAGTCGAACCGGACCGGCATCACAGCAGCTCCCGCAGATCGAGCACCAGGATCAGGCGGCCGTCGCCCAGCACGGCGGTTCCGGCATAGCCGCGCAGGCCGCGCAACACGCCGGTCATCGGGCGCAGCACCACATCGGCGCGCTCGCCGACATCGTCGACCGCCACCGCGACCGGGCCGTCGCTCAATTCGGCAAGCACCACACAGTCGGTCTCGCGGGCGCGCACATCCTCCGGCTGGCCCAGCAGGCGGCGCAGGCGGACCAGCGGCACCACCCGGTCGCGCAGCACCACGCTTTCCGCCCGCTTGACCGCGCGGATGGCGGCGCGCGGCACCCGCTGGATGCCGCCGACCAGCGCGACGGGAATGCCGTAGAGGGCGCCCGCCGCCTCCACCACCACGACGCGGGTGATGCTGAGCGTCAGCGGCAGCGACAGCCGCACCCGCGTTCCGGTTCCGGGGGTGGAGGCGATCTCCACCCGGCCGCCGGCCCGTTCGACCGCCGCGCGCACCGCATCCATGCCGACGCCGCGGCCCGACAGGTCGGAAACGATGCCGGCGGTGCTGAAGCCGGGGGCGAAGACCAGCCGCACCGCGTCTACGTCGGACAGCGCCGCGGCGGCGTCGGGCGCCAACAGCCCCTTGGCGACGGCGGCGCGGCGCATCGCCGCCGGGTCGATGCCGGCGCCGTCGTCCGAAACCTCCACCACCACCCCGCTCTTGTCCTGGAAGGCGCGGACCCGCAACGTGCCGCCGGGCGGCTTGCCGGCGGCAATGCGGCGGTCCGGCGGCTCGATGCCGTGGTCCAGGGCGTTGCGCACCAGATGCAGCAGCGGCTCGCCCAGCACGTCGAGGATGTCCTTGTCGGCCTCGGTCTCGGCCCCTTCCAGCACCAAATCCACAGTCTTGTCCAGCCGGCGGGCGGTGTCGCGCACCAGACGGGGCAGCGGATCGAAGACGCGGGCCAGCGGCAGCAGCCGCAACCGCAGCGCCGCATGGTGCAGGTCACCGACCAGCGCGTCCAGCCGGGCGGAAAAGCCCTTCAGGTCGCGCCGCAACTCCGTCGCCAGTTCACCGCCTTCGGCACGGCGCAGCAGCGGCCCCAGCTGCCCCTTGACCACCGACAGCTCACCGACCAGGGCCATCAGCGCGTCCATCCGCTCCGGTTCGACCCGCAAGGCGCGTCGCGCGGCGAGAATGGCGGCGGGCGGCGCCTCGGGCACCGGGAGACGTGCCGGCCCTTCGGCGAGGAAGCGGTGCAGCGTGCCGGCATCGGCACAGGCGGCCTCGATCATGCGCCGGTCGGCCGGGCGCCCGAGCGACGCCAGGATCGCAGCCACCGCCCGCGCCACCGCGGCCCGGCGGGAGTCGCGCTCCACGGCGCTGCCGGGCAACTCCAGGATCCGCCCCTGCTCCTCCAGCATGCGCGCCGCCAGCGAGTCCGGCCGCGCCACGGCGATGGGAATCACGGCAGGCTTCAGCGTGACGGCGGCGATGTGCACCTGATCCGGCACGCTGCGGAAGGCCGGCCGCACCGCCTCCACATCGGCGCCGCTCAGTGCGTGGAAGCGCAGGACGCAGCGGTAGGGGTCCATCTCCGCCGGTGCCGGCAGCGGTTCGGCCGGCTCGATGCGCAGCAGCCGCAGGTCGGGCACCCGGCGGAACAGCGCCAGCGGGTCGTCGCCGGTGAAGAAGCACTCGGGATCGGGCCGGTAGCCGATGGCGGTCAGCCGGCCATCGCCCGCCGCCTGCCTCTCCTCCGCCGTCAGCGCCGCCAGCCAGGGGAAAGCCTCCCCCTCCCCACCGGCCGCGCCAGAGTCCTCCGCCGCCCCGTCCCCGGCAAGCCCGCGGACCAGCGCGTCGGCCGCGGCCGGCGCGTCGTCGGGCAGCGCGCCGGCAGTCTCCAGCGCCGCCACCCAGCGGGCGCACTGGTCGAGCACGCGGAACAGCCGGTCGGCCAATTCCGGCGTCATGCCGCGCCGGCCGTCGCGCAGCAGCGACAGCGTGTCCTCCCCGGCATGGACCAGCCGGGTGAAGGGCGCCATGTCGAACAGGGCGCTCGCTCCCTTCAGCGTGTGGAAGGCGCGGAACAGCTCGTCCACCGACGCGCGGTCGGCCGGGTCGCGCTCCAGCGCCAGCAGCGCGCCGCCCGCGGTCTCCAGCAGGTCCTGCGCCTCGACGATGAACTGGTCGAACAGCTCGCTCACGGCGCCCCCTCCGGTCCAGGCGGACGGCCGGTCAGCAGGCGTGCCGCCTCCACCAGCATTTCCGGCCGCGGCGGCTTCACGATGTACCAGTTGGCGCCGGCCAGCAGCGCCTGTTCGCGATCGCTGTCCTTGGATTCGGTGCTGATCATGACGGCGGGCACGTCGCGCAGGACCGGGTCGCGGCGCAGGACGCGCAGCATGGTGTAGCCGTCCATCTTGCGCATGTTGACGTCGACGATCACCAGATCGGGCGGCACGGCCATCGCCCGTTCCAGCCCCTCGATGCCGTTCACCGCCTCGTCCACCACGAAGCCGTCGGCCTCCAGCACGCGGCGGCTGAAGGCGCGCACGGTCACGGCATCGTCCACCACCAGGATGCGCGGCCCATCCGTCATAACGCACCTCCGTCCACTGGCTTCTGGTAGAGGATCGCGTCGGGGAAGCGGCGCGGGACGTACAGCGAGGACATGCGGCTCATGCTTTCGGAATGGCCGAGGCAGACGAAGCCGCCCGGCGCCAGGGCATCGTAGAACATGCTCGCCGCCTCCCGCCGGCCAAGATCGTCGAAATAGATCAGCAGGTTGCGGCAGAAGATCACGTCGATCCCGCGGAATCCACGCACCTGCTGCGGATCGGCGATGTTGACCAGCGAGAAATCGACGGACTCCCGCAAATCCTCGATGATCCGCCAGCGCGGCCCCCCTGCCTCGGCCGTCCCCCGCATGGGCTGGAAATACTTGGCGCGCAGATGGGCCGGCAGCCCCTGCAGGGCGCGCTCGTCATAGATGCCCGCGCGCGCCCGCTCCAGCACGGCGCTGTCGATGTCCGACGCCAGCAGCTCGATCTCGTAATCGTCAACGCGGCCCCAGTTCTCCAGCAGCATGATGGCGATGGAATAGGGCTCCTCCCCGGTGGCGCAGCCGGCCGACCAGATGCGCAGCCGCGAGCCCTTCGGCCTGTCCCGCACCAGCTCGTCGAGGACCGAGTTCACCAGACAGTCGAACTGGTACTTCTCGCGGAAGAAATAGGTCTCGTTCACCGTCATCAGGTTGACGAGCCGCTGCAGCTCCTCCCCCGACGCCTGGAAGCGCAGCAGGTTCAGGTAGGCGCGCAGGCCCGTCGCCCCGACCGCCTGCATGCGGGCGGCGATGCGGCGGTCGACGAAATAGCGCTTGGCCTCGGTGAAGGACAGGCCGGTGCGATCCCGCAGGAAATCGCACAGGGTCGCATAATCCTCCGGCGACAGGCCGTCCGCTTCGCTCTCCCCCACGCGCTCACCCACCCCGGAAGCTGGAGCGGGCGGCGTCGACGGCGAAGGCGACGAAGGGATCGTCGGGGAAGCGCCGGGCCAGGGTTTCCAGGCTGGACAGCGCCTCCGGACTGCCGGCCTCGGCCAGCGCCTCCACCGCGGCGAGGCCGACATTGACGTCGGCGTCGCGCTCCATCACCGCCGCCAGCCAGTCGGCCCGGCCGGAATGGGCAAGCCCGCCCAGCCCATGCACCGCGAAGATGCGCAGGTCCGGGTCGGCATGGCCGAGCAGCGGCAGCAGGGCCGGGGCGGCGACCTCCGCCGGCATCTGCTGCAGGCTTTCCAGCGCGGCGTTGCGCAGGGCGGCGTCCTCGCGGTCGAGGAAGGGGATCAGCGCCGCCGCCGCCTCGCCGGTCGCGATGCGGGCGAGCGCGGTCAGGATCGCCTCCCGCACGCCGGCATCCTTCTCCGTCTCCAGCCGGCGGGCGAGCGCCGCGACGGCCCCCGGAGGCGCTGCATGGCCCAGGCCATGGGCAGCATCGCGGCGCACCGAAGCGTCGGCATCCTCCAGCGCCGCCAGCGGATCGGCCAACGGATCTGCCAGCGGATCGGCTTTAGCGTCGGGCGCCGCAGGAGCGGTTGGCGCGGCGCCGGCCTTCTTCCTCACCAGTCCCATGGCGTCCTCCCTAATGCCCGCCGGCCCGCCGCTGGGCGGGCATCAGCCAGCGGACCAGCTGGCCGGCGATGCGGTCCGACGGCAGCACGATGCCGGCGCCGCCACGCCGGATCAAATCCTGCGGCATGCCGAAGACGACGGCGCTGTCCTCCGACTCCGCGATGGTCCGTCCACCGCGGGCGTGCAGCTCCGCCATCGACTCGGCGCCGTCATTGCCCATTCCGGTCAGCAGCACCCCGACCAACCGGTCCGGCGGCAGCAGCCGCAGGGCGCTGGCCACCAGCCGGTCGGCATTGGGGTGCCAGGGCCGTTCGGGCGCCGCGGGCACGCAGACCGCCTGCAGCCGCCCGCCGCGCCGCGCCAGCTCCACATCCGCGCCGCCGCGGGCGATGCAGACCATCCCCGGCGCCAGCACCGTCGCCCGCTCCACCTCCAGCACGCGCAGGGCGCACAGCTCGTTCAGCCGCCGCGCCAGCGTCGCGGTGAAGGCGGCCGGCATATGCTGGGCCACCACCACCGGCCAGGGGAAGTCGGCCGGCAGCAGCGGCAGGATGTCCTCAAGCGTGCTGGGTCCGCCGGTGGACACGCCGACCAGAACCACCCCGTCCCCCTCCGCGCCCGCAGCGACCCTTGCCGCGGGCGGAGCCGGCAGCGGCGCCTCGGGCACGACGAAATCCTCCCCGGCGATGCGGGCGCGGGCCAGCCGCAGCCGCTCGCGCAGGCCATGCACCCGGCGCGGGCGCGACGACGCGGCGGCGCGCACCGTCTCCACCAGCCCTTCGCCGATGCGGCCGATGGCCCCGGCGGCCGGCTTCTGCACCGCGTCTACCGCTCCCAGCCGCAGCGCCTCCAGCGTCTCCTCCGCGCCGGCGCCGGTGAGGGCGGAGACCATGACCACCGGCTTGGGATGCTCCACCATGATGCGGGCGAGGCAGGTCAGCCCGTCCATGCCGGGCATGGTCACGTCGAGCGTCACCACGTCCGGATCGACGACCGGCAGGCGTGCCAGGGCCTCCTCCCCCGTCGCAGCGGTCTCCACCCGGAAACCGGCCTCGCCCAGCAGATCCGCGATGCGCCGGCGCATCAACGCGGAGTCGTCCACCACCAGAACCGTCAGCACGCCGTTCCCCATCGAGTCATCACCGATGGGTAACGAGCAGGCCGGCCAGCCGGTCCATGTCGAGCAGGCTTTCCGCATCCATCAGCAGAATCAGGCGCGCGGCGCCAGCCGTCTCCAGGGTGGCGACCCGGCGGATCAGCCGGCGCTGCGCCGCCGACACCGCCGGAGCCGGACCGATCCGCTCCGCCGGGATCGTCACCAGCCCGGACAGCCCGTCGACCAGCAGCCCGACCCGCGCGGCATCCGCCCCGTCATGGCCGACCACCACCACCCGGCCACGCGCGAGTCCGGGAGCGGCCCCGCCGCCCGCCGCCGGCAGATGCAGCAGCCGGCGCTGGTCGATCAGCGGCAGCACCTCGCCGCGCAGCGTCAGCACGCCGCTGACGAAGTCGGGGGCATTGGGCAGGGGCGTGATGCTGTCGGGCCGGCGCAGCACCTCGCGCACGGCGGCGACCGGCAGGCCGTATTCCGCCCCGGCGAGGCTGAAGACGACGAAACGCTCCGCCCTGCCCGCCATGCCGCCCGCATCCGCAGGCCGTGCCGGTTCCATGCCGTCGCTCCCCCCATCGACACCCGTCCCGGCACCGATCGCCGCGCCATGGCGGAACAGCCGCCCGGCCGACAGCACGGAGACCAGCCGCCGCCCGCCATCCGCCCGTGCGATGCCGTCCAAATCCTCGAATTCCGCTTCGCGGGCGAGAAAGGGCGGCACCGGGTCGATCTGCGCGGCGTCGAGCCGCAGGATCTCCCGCACCTCGTCCACCAGGACGCCGACCGGGGCCTGCCCCTGGCCGGGCCGCACCACCACAACCCGCCGTCCGAGCGCTTGTCCCCCGGCCGCCTGCTCCCCGGCCCCCTGCTCTCCAGCGCCGTCCAGCCCGAACAGCGCGCGCAGGCCCACCAGCGGCAGCAGCCGGTCGCGCACCGACATCACCCCCAGCAGATGCGCCCTGGACCGCGCCATGCGGGCGACCTCGCGCGGGGCCGGCAGCACTTCGCGCACGCGCTCCACCGGCAAGGCGAATTCCTGCCCGGCGACCTCGAAGACCAGCAGCGCCAGCCGGTCGATCACGCCCGCGGCCTTGGCGCCGGCACTCAGGTCATTGCCTGGGCCTGCGACTTGCCCGAGGCTGCCGACCGACCCGCCCGCGCCCGCCGTCCGGTCGCTCTCGCCCGGATCGCCGAACTGCCGGTCGATCAGCACGTCCGGCTTCAGGATGGTGGCCGGGCCGTCGCGCAGCAGGCCGTCCAGCATGGCGGGGTCGAGCCCGCCATCCTCGGCGGTCACCGGGTCGATGCGGTCGGGGTCGCTGCGCAGGATGCCGGCCATGGCGTCCACCCGCAGGCCGACCGGCTGGCCGCGATGCTCGACCAGCACCACGCGGGTCTCGCGCGTGGCGGGCGCCCCGCCCTCCCGGCCGAGCGCCGTTGCGAGGTCCAGCACCGGCACCGCATCGCCATGCCAATGCGCCAGCCCTTCCAGACCCGGCGGGCCCAGCGGGATGCGCACCAGCTCCGGCGGACGGATCACCGCCTGCACGGACGACATCGGCAGGGCGAGGCGCAGGTCGCCGACCGTCATGGTCACGAAGGCGAGGCTGCCCACCCCGCCGCCGTCGGTTGCCCCTCCGGACGCCCCCTTGCTCGCCACGGCGGTCAAACCGCGCCGAGCAGGCTGTCGGCCATCGCCGCGATCTCTTCGATTGCCGACGCCAGCTCCTCCGCCCCCTTGGCCTGTTCGCGGGCCGCCTTGGCCGCCTCGGTCGCGGAAAGATTGGCGGCGGCGGCGGCGGTTGCCACCTGTTCCACGCCGGTGCGGGTCTCGCGCAGCGCGATGGTGGTCTCCGCGGCGGCGTCCAGGATTTCGCGGCTGCCGGCGGTGACCACCCGCAACTCCTGCGCGCCGGCGGTCAGGGTGACGCCGAAAGCACGGTGGCGCGCGGTTTCCGCCAGCGCGGTGGCCGAGACGTCGTCGATGTCGCGGCGCACCCGCAGCATCTGGTCCTGGATGTCGCGGACGATGTCCTTGACCCGCTCCGCGCTCTCGGCGCTGTCGCCGGCCAGCTTGCGGATGTCGCCGCTGACCACGGTGAAGCCGCGGCCGAACTCGCCCGCCCGCGCCGCCTCGATGGAACCGCTGACCGCCAGCATGCCGGTCTGGATGGCGACGGTGGCGATGGCGTCCACCACCTTGTCGATGCGCCGGCCGATCCGCTCCAGCGCGTCCAGCCGCTCGCCGGCCCGGCGGGACGAGTCGATGGCCTCCAGCATGCCGTCGGCCAGCCGGCCGATGGTGTCGCGGGTCTCGCCCAGCAGGGCTTCCATCGAGGCGCAGCGCTCGACCGAATCCTGCGCCCGGTTGGCGGCGAGCGTCGCCGCCGCGTCGATCTCCGCGATGGCGGAGGCAAGCTGGTGGGTGGCGGCGCTCTGCGACTGGGCGCCGCCGGAGATCTGGCCGATCGCCGTCATGATCTGGGCGGCGGCGCGGTTGATCTCCTCGATGGCGGCGGACAGCTCCTCCGCGGCCGAGGCAAGCTCGTCGGCGGTGGCGGCGAGATCGGCGGTGCCCTCCAGATCCTCGGCCAGTTCCGACAGCTGGCCGGCGGCGCGCTGGCTCTGGTTCAGGGCGACGGCCTGCTCGCCTGCGGTCTTCAGCGCCTCCTCGGCGGCGGCGGACTGCTCCTCGGCGCTGGCGGCGATGGTTTCCGCCCCGCGCCGGGCTTCGCGCGCCGCCTGGTCGGCTTCCACCGCGGCGCGGATCGTCTCCTGCGCGCCCTGCACCAGCGCGGTCATGTCCGACCGCACGCCTTCCAGCTGCTGCACGATGGTACGCCCGCGCTCCACCTCCGCCTTCGCGGCGTCGGAGGAGGCGACGATGCCGGCGGCGATGGCGGCCACCGCCTCCTGGATTTCGCCGACCATCGCCTGGATGTCGTTGGCGCTGCGTTCGGACCGTTCGGCCAGCGCCTGCACCTCGTCGGCGACGACGGCGAAGCCCTTTCCGGCCTCCCCCGCCCGCGCCGCCTCGATGGCGGCGTTCAGCGCCAGCAGGTTGGTCTGGTCGGCGATGGCGGCGACGCTCTGCACGATGGCGCCGATCTCGCGCGCCTGGGCTTCCAGGTCGCGCACCAGCCGGACCGAAGCCTCCTGCCGCTCGGCGGCGCGGACGATGCCGTCGATGGAGGACAGGATCTGGCCGCTGACGTCCTTCAGCGTTCCCTGCAGCGCCTCGACCCGCAGCACCGCCTGCTCGGCGGTGGCGCGCGAGCGGGCCAGCAGGTCCGACGCGCGGCCGATCATGCGCTGCGACTGCTGGGTGGCGCCGGCCGATTCCTCGGCCCCGGCGGCGATCTGTTCCATCGCCCGGCGCAGCTCCTCGGCGGCGGAGGCCGCCTCGGTGACGCCGCTCGCCAGCTCGGTGGAGGCGGCGGCGATCCCGCTGGCGGCCTGCCGGCGGCGCGAGTCGGCACGCGCCCGGCGGCGTTGCGGCGTGTTCGGCACGGCACCGTCCGGCGACGGAGCGGTTTTCATGGTCGGGACGGCAGGCGCGGACGCTTCGGCGGCGGCTCCGGCCGCACCGCCATCCGGACCGGCATCGGTACCGCCGTCCTTGGTCCGGGCCGTGCGCGCCGTGTCCATCCTGGTCTTCTTGATGAGTGCCATGGTCCTTCCCCGCCTTTCCAGCCGATTCTTCTTGATGCTCTCAAGTCACCAGCCGCCCGATGTAGCGGCCGAGCGTGGCCTGCAGCTTGCCCGCCGAGCCCGAATCGAGCAGCAGAACCACCCGGCCCGCGACCCCGACACCGGCCGCGGCCCCGCCCCCGCCCACGCCCCCATGGCCGCCCGGCAGGCTGGTGTGCAGATCGATGTGGAAGAGCACCGCAGCCCCCCCGGACGCGGTTCCTCCGGCATCCGCCACCACGGCGCAGCCGCGCAGGACCTCCGCCCCGCTGCCGCGGACCACCACGGGCAGGCCGGTGTCCACCGGCTCGCCCAGCAGGTTGGCGACCAGCGCCAGCGCGCTGTTCAGCACGACATTGCCCAGCTCCGCCAGGACCTCGTCCTCAAGCGCGGGAACGTCGTCCGCCGGAACGTCCGGGGGCAGGGCCGCGCGCACCAGCGGCAGGCTGCCGGCCTGGGGAAACACCAGCAGGGCGTAGCCGGCGAACAGGCCGCCCAGCCTTTCCGACACGCCCACCAGCGGCGGCGCCAGCGCCCGGTCCAGCAGCCCGGCCACCTCGTCCGGCGGCACCATTTCCACCGACGGCACCGACAGAGTCACCAGACCGCCCAGCATGCGGCCGAGCGCGGTCGATGCCTTGCCGATCCCGATGTTGCCCAGTTCGGCCAGCGCGTCGCGCTCCAGCTCGCTCAACATCGGGGTGGCGGTCACTCCGGCGCGGCCTGGGCGGCGCGGCGCGGCGGCAGGGCGGCGGAATTCAGGAAGCGGGCGACCTGCTCCTCCTCCAGCGGCTTGGGCATGAAGGCGGCGCCGACCGCCCGGATGCCGGACACCACCGCGTCCTGCGCATTTGCGGTGATGATGGCGATATGGACGTCCGGGTGGCTCTGGCGCAGCTTGGCCGCGGTATCCACGCCATTGTCGCCGGGCATGTTGTAATCGATGATCGCAACATCCACAGGCGTATCCTGAAGCCTCTTGAAGAGTTCATCTCCGTTCGCCGCCTCGACGACCGACCAGTCCGGCTTGTTGCGCAAGACCATTGCCCGCACATGCATGCGCGAGAGCTTGCTGTCATCGACTATGATTGCAGTCTTACTCAAGATATAAGCCTTTTGGATAGAGCTCGACCGGCAGAGCCGAATTGTGCGCAAGTATACAGAATGGTTGTCGTCACGCCAGTCCCCTTGATCGCGGTGGGGAAATGGCGTCGGGATTTTGCGGGCGCGGCGGCTGGCCGACTCATGCTATCGAGACGGACCGCCTCCTTTCGATCCGGCCCCCCTTCCATGCCGCCATCCTCCGCCGCCGCCAAACTGGCCGCCCTCCTACGCGAGGCGCTGGCCCACCACCGCGCCGGCGACCTGGATGGGGCCGAGCGTGCCTACCGCGCGATGCTGGCGGCCGACCGGGGCAATCCCGATGCGCTGCACCTGCTGGGCGTGCTGCACCACCAGCGCAGGGAAGATGCCGAAGCGGTCGAACTGATCGGCCGGGCCATCGCGCGGCGGCCCCGGATGGCGGAGCAGCACGCCAATCTCGGCCTCGCCCTCCATGCGCAGGGCCGGCTGGGCGAGGCGGAGGCGGAGTACCGCCGGGCGCTCGCCCTGCGCGAGGCCTATCCGCAGGCGCACAACAGCCTGGGCAGCGCGCTGCAGGAGCAGGACCGGCTGGCAGAGGCCGCCGCCCATTACCGCCGCGCGCTCGACCTCGACGCCGGCTATGCCGAGGCCTGGGCCAATCTCGGCACGCTGCTGCGGGCGCGCGACGAGTATGGCGAGGCGGAAACGGCGCTGCGCCACGCCCTGCGGCTCGATCCCGGCCATGCCACCGCCCTGACCAATCTCGGCGTCGTGCTGAAGGAGACCGGCCGAACCGGAGAGGCCGAGGCCGCGCATCTGGAGGCGCTGCGCCTCACCCCCGGCGATGCCGAGATCATGGTGAATCTCGCCCTGCTGCGCGAGGCCCAGGGCCGCGGCGGAGAGGCGGAGGCGCTGTACGGCCAAGCGCTCGCCCTGTCTCCCGGCTTCGCGCTGGCGCGCTGGAACCTCGCCCTGCGGATGCTTGGGCAAGGACGGCTGGCGGAGGGGTGGGACGAGTATGAGGCGCGCTTCGCCTCCCGCCGCGTCTCGGCCGGGCGCAGCTTCACGCTGCCGCCCTGGAACGGTGCCATGGACGGTGGCGCGGGCGGGCGGCTGCTGGTCTGGCGCGAACAGGGGCTGGGCGACGAGCTGATGTTCGGCACCGCCCTGCCCGACCTCGCCGCCGGGATCGGGCCGGAAAACCTGGTGGTGGAGGTCGATGCCCGGCTGACCGGGCTGGTCGGCCGCGCCCTGCCCGGTGTGACCGTGCGGGCGCAGACCGCCGATCCCACCGATGCCGACGCCCATCTGGCGATGGGGTCGCTGCCGCGGCTGCTGCGGCCGACGCTGTCCGCCTTTCCCGACCGGCTGTCCTGGCTGGCGCCCGACCCGGCCCGACTGGCGGACTGGCGGGACCGGTTGGCGGCGCTGGGGCCGGGCCTGCGCGTCGGCATCTGCTGGGGCAGCCAGAACATGTTGGGGGAGCGCAAGGGGTCCTACACGACGCTCGCCGACTGGGCGCCGCTGCTGACCCTGCCCGGCCTGATCCCGGTCACCCTGCAATATGACGGGCGCGAGGCGGAGATCGCCTCGACCGAAGCGCGTCTGGGCCTGCGCATCCACCGCTGGCCGGACACCGACCTGAAGAACGACCTGGAGGGGGTGGCGGCGCTGATCGCCGGGCTCGACCTCGTGGTGACGGTGGCGAGCTCGGTGGGCGAGATGGCGGGCGCCCTCGGCGTGCCGGTCTGGCGTTTCGGCCCGGCCGGCGACTGGACGGCGCTGGGCAGCGCGGTGCGGCCCTGGTTCCCCTCGATGCGGCTGTGGCGCCCGCGGCCCGGCGAAAGGCTGGCGGATGTGCTGGCGCATATGGCGGCGGAGTTGCGCCGACTGCTGCCCGCCCTGCCCATCGCCGACTGGCTGGCACAGGCGCAAGACCTGCACGAGTCCGGCCGCTGGCCGGAGGCGGAGAAGGCCTATCGGCGTATCCTCGACCAGGGCGGCGAGGTGCCGGCGGCGCTGGAAGGCTATGGCCTGCTCGGCCATCAGGCCGGCCGACCCGACATCGCCGTCACCCTGCTGACCCGCGCCATCGCAGTGGAGCCGACCGCCGGCCGCCACAAGCGCCGCGCCCTCGCCCACCAGGAGATGGGGGCGATGGCCGAGGCCGAGGCCGACTGGCAGGCCGCCGCCGCGCTCGCCCCCGACGATGTGGAGGCGCTCGGCAATCTCGGCGCCCTGCGCCTGACCCGCGGCGCCGGCAGGGACGCGGCGGAGGCGACCGACGCGGCGCGGCGCCTCGCCCCCTTCCATGCCGGGCTGTGGGCCAATGCCGGGCTGGCCCGGCAGGCGATGGACGGCGACGGCGTGCCATTCTTCCGGCGGGCGCTCGCCCTCGATCCCGCATTGGCGGAGGCCTGGACCGCCCTGTCGGCCGACGCCCTGCGCGACGCCGCGCAAGCCGTCGAGGCGGAGCGTGCGGCGGGGCGGGCCTTGCGCCTGCGGCCCGGCGACCCGTCGGCGACCGGCAATCTCGGGCTGGCGGCGCTGGCGCTCGACCGCCCGGCCGAGGCGGTGGCGCATCTGCGTCTGGCGCTCCAGGGCCGTCCGGGCGATCCCGGCACGCTCGGCAACCTCGCTTTGGCGCTGGAACGGGCGGGCGACGGCGGCGCGGCGGGGCTGGCGTGGTGGCGGGCGATCCTGCTGGCGCCCGGCACCGGGGCCGGCTGGGCCGGGCTGGCCGACCTGCGCCAGCGCCAGAGCCGGTTGGATGCCGCGCTGAAGGGCTGGGGCCGGGCGCTGGCGCTGGAGCCGCGACGGGCGGAGTGGCGCTACAATCTGGGCAACGCCCTGCACGCCGCCGGACATCCCGCGGATGCCGACGCGGCCTATCGGCAGGCGGTGGAGGACGACCCGAGCCTGACGCTCGCCGCCTTCAACCGCGGCTATGCGGCGCTGGCGCGGGGGGAACTCGATGCCGGCTGGACCGGGCTGGAGGCCCGCTTCGCTGCCGGACAGGCCTTGCCCGACCGCCGCTTCCGCATTCCCGCCTGGGACGGCAGCAATCCGGCGGGAAAGACGGTGCTGGTCTGGCGCGAGCAGGGGGTGGGCGACGAGCTGATGTTCAGCGCCTGCTACGCCGACCTGATCGCGCGCGCCGGCAAGGTGATCGTGGAATGCGAGCCGCGGCTGGTGGATCTCTTCGCGCGCTCCTTCCCGCAGGCGCTGGTGCGCGCGGCGACGGCGGATCCCGTGGACGCGGATTTCCACGTCCCGGCGGGGTCGCTGCCCTTGCGGCTGGGCTGGGGGTTGGGCGGCTTTCCGGCGCGGGACGGTTGGCTGCGCGCGGACGAGGCGGCGGTGGGGCGGTGGCGGGGGTGGTTGGGGGAGTTTGGCGGTGGCGACGGCCCTCTCCCTAACCCTCCCCCGCCTTCGGCGGGAGAGGGGACTGCCGCCGCTTCGCGATCAGGTCCCGCAGAAAATACCCCGGAAAGCATCCTGCCCCCTCTCCCGCGAAGCGGGGGAGGGATGGGGAGGGGGCAACCGCTACAAGGGTTTAACCCAGCCCTCACCGTCGGCCTCTGCTGGCGCAGCGGCCTGCGCAACGCCTTGCGCGATGCCAACTACGCGCCGCTGATCGACTGGGCGCCGATCCTCACCCTGCCCGGCCTGCGCCTGATCAACCTTCAATATGACGACTGCGATGCCGAACTCGCCGACGCCGAAAATCGCTTCGGCATCGCCATCCACCGCCCGCCGCTCGACCTGAAAAACGACCTGGACGGGGCGGCCGCCCTGACCGCGGCTCTGGACCTCGTGATCTCCGCCGGAACGTCGGTGGCGGAGATGGCGGGCGCGCTGGGAGTGCCGGTCTGGCGGATCGGGCCGGCGGGGGACTGGACGGCGCTGGGCACCGCTTGCCGGCCCTGGTATCCGTCCATGCGTCTGTTCGGGCCGCGACCGGGCGAGACGCTCGGCGACGCGCTGGGCGCCGCCGGGCGTGCCCTCAGCAGTCTCAGAACGCGGGAACCACGGCGTTCTTGAACTTGGTGAGGATGAACTCCTTCACCTCGGGGCTGTTGTAGGACTTCACCAGCTTGGCGACCCAGGGCTTGTCCTTGTCGGCCTTGCGGACGGCGATGACGTTGGCATAGGGGCTGTCGGCCGACTCGCGGGCAATGGCGTCCTTGACCGGGTCGATGCCGGCCTCCAGCGCGAAGTTGGTGTTGATCGCGGCGGCGGTCACGTCGTCGAGCGAGCGCGGCAGCTGGGCGGCGTCCAGTTCGACGATCTCCAGCTTCTTCGGGTTCTCGACGATGTCGATGGGCGAGGCCTTGAGGTTGCCGCCGTCCTTCAGCTTGATCAGCCCCTTGGCCTGCAGCAGCAGAAGGACGCGGCCGCCGTTGGTCGGGTCGTTGGGGATGGCGAACTTGGCACCGGTCGGCAGTTCCTCCAGGCTCTTCACCTTCTTGGAATAGATGCCGATGGGATAGACCACCGTCTTGCCGACGCTGACCAGATCGAAGCCGCGGTCCTTCACCTGATTGTCCAGATAGGGCTGGTGCTGGAAGCTGTTGGCGTCCAGATCGCCGCCGGCCAGCGCCTGGTTCGGGATGACGTAGTCGGTGAATTCCAGGATCTGGATGTCCAGCCCGTCCTTGGCGGCGATGGGCTTCACCGCTTCCAGGATCTGGGCATGCGGACCGGCGGTGACGCCGACCTTGATGGTCTCGGCAGAAGCACCGAAGGCGATGGCCATGGTGGCGGCGCCGGCCAACAGGGAAGCCAGCGAACGGAAGCGCAGCATCTCGAACACTCCTCGGGGTTTTAGAGTCGGGATTTCTTGGGTCAGGATTTCAGATTGCGTTTGTTGACGCGGCGGGCAATCAGGTCGCCCGTCGACTGGACGATCTGCACCAGCACGATCAGCACGATGACCACCGCCAGCATCACCTCCGGCAGGAAGCGCTGATAGCCGTAGCGGATGCCGAGGTCGCCCAGGCCACCGCCGCCGACCGCACCGACCATGGCGGAATAGCCGATCAGGCTGACCGCCGACAGGGTCAGGCCGGCGACGATGCCCGGCAGGGCTTCCGGCAGCAGGACCTTGGTTATGATCTGGAAGGGCGTGGCGCCCATCGCCTGCGCCGCCTCGACCAGTCCGCGGTCGACCTCGCGCACCGCATTCTCCACCACGCGGGCGATGAAGGGGGCGGCGGCGACGGTCAGCGGCACGATGGCGGCGTTGGTGCCGATGGAGGTGCCGGCGATCAGCCGGGTGAAGGGGATGATCGCCACCACCAGGATGATGAAGGGGGTGGAGCGGGTCATGTTGACCACCGCCCCCATCACCTTGTTGAAGGCGAAATTCTGCAGCAGCTCGCCCCGCCCGGTGACGGCCAGCATCACGCCGATGGGAAGCCCGATCAGCGTCCCGATGGCGCCCGACACCGCCACCATGTGCAGCGTGTCGATCAGCCCCTTGATCAGCAGGTCAATGATTTGCGGGGAGAGCATGGCCCAACACCTCGACGCCCAGATTGTTCTCTTTCACCAGTGCGATGGCGGCATCGACCTTGGCCGCGTCGCCCAGCGCCTCCACCACCAGCGTGCCGAAGGGCGCGCCCTGGATCTCGTCGATCTGGCCGTGCCAGATGTTCAGGTCCAGGTTCAGCCGGCGGCTGATGGCGCTGATGACCGGGGTGGTCGCCTTCTCGCCGGTGAAGGTGATGCGCAGCACCGGATTGCTCCCCAAGCCGGGCTGGGGCGCCAGCCGGTCGCGCAGGCTGTCGGGAATCCCGCGGTTGATGACGGGATCGACGAAGCTGCGGGTGGTGGGGTGCTTCGGATGGGCGAAGATGTCGAACACCGGCCCCTGTTCGATCACCCGGCCGCCCTCCATCACCGCCACCTTGTGGCAGATCTCCTTGATGACGGCGATCTCGTGGGTGATCAGCACGATGGTCAGGCCGAGCCGCCGGTTGATGTCGCCCAGCAGATGCAGGATCTGCGTCGTCGTCTCCGGGTCGAGCGCGGAGGTCGCCTCGTCCGACAAAAGCACCTTCGGCTTGCTGGCCAGCGCGCGGGCGATGCCGACGCGCTGCTTCTGCCCGCCCGACAGTTCCGCCGGATAGCGGTCGCGCTTGTCGGCCAGCCCGACGAGGTCGAGCAGCGGCTCCACCGTCCGGCCGATCTCCGCCCTGGCCATGCCGGCCAGCTCCAGCGGCAGCGCCACATTGTCGAAGACGGTGCGCGAGGACAGCAGGTTGAAGTGCTGGAAGATCATGCCGATGGAATGACGGGCCCGGCGCAGCTCCGCCGCCGACAGGGTGGTCATCTCCACCCCGTCCACCGTGACGCTGCCCGACGTCGGGCTTTCCAGCAGGTTGACGGTGCGCAGCAGGGTCGATTTGCCGGCACCCGACCGGCCGATGATGCCGAAGATCTCGCCGCGGTCGACCGTGATGTCGACATCGGCGAGCGCCTGCACCGAAGCGCCGCCGCCGCGGGCCGGGTAGGTCTTGTGAATGTTTGTTAGCGTTATCATCGTTCTTCGAAGTCTGGCTGGCGGAGTTGCCCGGCCCCGCCCCGCTCAGTGGAAGAGCAGGAACAGGACCGGGTCCGGCGCATCGTGGTCATGGTCGAAATCGCGGAGCCTCAAAGTGCCGCAGTTCGGTCTCGCAATACAGCGGTATGGTTCCGCCGCACCGGTCTGGCTTCCATGCGGTCCGCGCAGGCTGAACTCAGCGCCTGCGGTCAGGCAGCCGGTTCAGATGCTGGTGAGCGGCGCGCTGCGCCTGTCCGACATTGCGGAAGACACGGCGGTCGAGATCGCGGAAGGCCCAATCGGACACAAAGAAGGTGAAGCCGCCGCGCTCGGCGACGACGATGCCGGCGGACCGGCCCTGTACTTCGATGGCATAGGCGTTGGCGTGGGACATGGCGACGGACTCCCCCTGGCGCGGCGTGCCCTCGACGGCTGCGGGGCGGCGCGGCGCAATTGCGTTCAGGACTGGCGGATGTGCGGAATGGGCGCTGTGTCCAGGGGCCGCGGGATCAGCGGCAACACAGGCCCGGGCGCATCATGCAGGCCGGGAAGGCGGTCCGACGCAGGGATGGGGGAGCGGAAACTCGCGAGGTCATTCCGGTCTCTCCTTCTTGAAGAGGTCCACGACCGGTATCGTGGCGCTTTAGCGTTTGGTGACGCGGCGCAAGCTGCAGAAGTCAAATTGCCGCGGGATGCCCCGGCGGGGCGTCCGATGCCGATATCTCTATCCTATCGGTCTGATTTAAACAAGGCCTATATCGCGACTTGTGTGGTTTTTTATATATAACGTGACGATTTTGTTGTTTTGGGTGGACCGCGCGCGGACGCGCATAGCTTCCTAATGCGCGATTGACTCGATATGATTACAACCTTGATCGTTTTCTCCATCGCCCATCACCGGCGATTGATTTCATTGGAGGCGATAATGACGGTTCAGGGTTTCAACGGCGTCGTCGATGTCTCCCATCACAACAGCGTAAGCAGCTTCTCCACCGTCAAGAGCGACGGTATCGTCGCCGTCATTCACAAGGCGACGGAAGGGTCCACCTACCAGGATCCGCAATATCCCAGCCGTCGGACCGCCGCGAAATCGGCTGGTCTGTTATGGGGATCCTATCACTTCGCCACGGCGTCGGATGTGCAGTCCCAGCTTGACAATTACCTTGGCTATGCCGATCCATCCGCCAATGACCTGATCTGCATCGATTACGAATCAAGCAGCTCCGGCACCATGTCGCTCGCCCAGCTCGAAGACTTCGTCACCCGGATTCACCAGAAGCTCGGACGATATCCTGTCGTTTACGGCGGCAGTCTTCTGCGTGAAAATCTGCAGGGCGTAACATCGACGGTTCTTTCGTCCTGCCCGTTGTGGTTCGCGCGCTACTCCAGCCAGCCGAGCGCCCTTCCCTCCGCCTGGTCGAACTGGACCCTGTGGCAATACACCGACGGCCAGAGCGGACCGGAGCCCCACACGGTGAACGGCATCGGAAACTGCGACCGCGACACCTTCAACGGCACCGCCGCCGAACTGCAGGCGCAGTGGCCCCTCACCTCCCCGACATCGTAACCGGATCGCTCAAGCCGTCGCCGCCCGTCCCCCGGACCACCACGACGCCATGGCTGGATGCCATGGACAGGTGACGGGCGCGCGGAATGTGCTATCTATCGCCTCGATGGTTCATCCGGGGCCCCCATTCCGCCCCGGCGAGCGAAGCGAGGAGAGTGTTTTGTCCGCCGATCCCAGTCTCCAAGGGGTGACGGCCGCCACGGTGGCCGCACCGGTCGACGACCAGCTGGTGCTGGCCCTGCCCAAGGGCCGCATCCTGAAGGAGCTGCGCCCGCTGCTGTCCCATGCCGGCATCCATCCGGAGCCGGCCTTCGACGACGACAAGAGCCGGCTTCTGCGCTTCGCCACCAATGTGCCGAATCTCAGCATCATCCGTGTCCGCTCCTTCGATGTGGCGACCTTCGTCGCCTTCGGCGCCGCCCATCTGGGCGTGGCGGGCAACGACGTGCTGATGGAATTCGACTATCCGGAGATCTACGCGCCGCTCGACCTCGGCATCGGCGCCTGCCGCCTGTCGGTCGCCGAGCCGGTGGAGATGATGGAGGGCGACGATCCGTCGCGCTGGAGCCATGTCCGCGTCGCCACCAAATACCCGGAGGTGACGAAGCGCCACTTCGCCGCCCGCGGCGTCCAGGCCGAATGCGTCAAGCTGAACGGCGCGATGGAGCTGGCGCCGACGCTGGGCCTGTGCCGCCGCATCGTCGATCTGGTCTCCACCGGCTCGACGCTGAAGGCCAACGGGCTGGTGGAGGTGGAGCATATCGCCGACGTCACCTCGCGCCTGATCGTCAACCGCGCCGCCTTCAAGACGCGGACGGCCGAGATTTCTCAGTGGATCGACAAGTTCCGGGAGGCGGTGAATGCCCGTCAGGCTTGATATTCGCAACGCGGACTTCGCCGCCGGGTTCGAGGCGCTGCTGCATGCCAAGCGCGAGGCCAGCGAGGATGTCCAGACGCTGGTCGCCGGCGTGATCGAGCAGGTGCGCACGCGCGGCGACGCGGCGCTCATCGACTACACCGCCCGCTGGGACCGTCAGACCCTGACCGCCGACACCCTGCGCATCGGCCAGGACGAGATCGACGCCGCCACGGCCAAATGCTCGGCCGAAACGCTGGAGGCGCTGGACCTCGCCGCCGCGCGGATCGAGGAGTTCCACCGCCGCCAGATTCCGGAGGTCACCGACTACCGCGACGCCGCCGGAGTGCGGCTGGGTGCGCGCTGGACACCGGTCGGCGCCGTCGGCCTTTATGTGCCGGGCGGCACCGCGTCCTATCCGTCCTCGGTGCTGATGAACGCCCTGCCCGCCAAGGTGGCCGGCGTTGAGCGTGTCGTCATGGTGGTGCCGACACCGGACGGGGCGATCAACCCGCTGGTTCTGGCCGCCGCCAAGCGCTGCGGCATCGACGAGATCTATCGCATCGGTGGGGCGCAGGCGGTTGCGGCTCTGGCCCACGGCACGGCGACGATCCGGCCGGTCGACAAGATCGTCGGTCCCGGCAATGCCTTCGTCGCCGCGGCCAAGCGGCAAGTCTACGGGCTGGTCGGCATCGACAGCATCGCCGGCCCGTCGGAAATCCTGGTGGTGGCCGATGGCCGGAACGATCCGGCCTGGATCGCCATGGACCTGCTGTCGCAGGCCGAACACGACACCTCGGCCCAGTCGATCCTGATCACCGACGACGCCGCCTTCGCCGATGCGGTGGCGGCGGCGGTCGACAAGCATCTGGAGACGCTGCCGCGCACGGCGATCGCCGGCGAAAGCTGGCGCGAGCATGGCGCCATCGTGCTGGTCGGCGACCTGACGGCCGACGCGCCGGCCCTGGTAGACCGGCTGGCGCCGGAGCATCTGGAACTGGCGGTGGAGGATCCGGACGCGCTGGCGGCGAGGATCCGCAATGCCGGCGCCATCTTCCTCGGCCGCTACACGCCGGAGGCCATCGGCGACTATGTGGCCGGGCCGAACCATGTGCTGCCAACGGCGCGCAGCGCCCGCTTCTCCTCCGGCCTCAACGTGCTGGACTTCATGAAGCGGACGACCTTCGTCGCCTGCGACGCCGACAGCCTCAGGGCCATCGGCCCGGCGGCGGTGACGCTGGCGATGGCCGAGGGGCTGGAGGCGCATGCGCGCTCGGTCGCCCAGCGGCTGCCGGGTTACAAAGACTAAAGGCGATAAATCCGGGATTGCGGGGGAGGCGGGGCGTGACGACGGCGAAAAGCAAGCGGCGCATCACCCATGTGACGCTCGACGAGCGGAGTGTCGTCCGCCACAAGCCAGAGGTGGAGCATGAGCGCGCCGTCGCCATCTTCGACCTGCTGGAGGACAACGAGTTCTGTCCCTGCGAGTTCGCGGAGGATGGGCCGTACCACCTGCACCTGTCCATCGAGGACAACCGCCTGGTCTTCGACATCCGGCGCGAGGACAACAGCGAACTCGACCGGCTGATGCTTCCGATCACCGGCTTCCGGTCGATCGTCCGCGATTACTTCCTGATCTGCGAGAGCTATTACGCCGCCATCAAGCGGTCGACGCCCTCGCAGATCGAAGCCATCGACATGGGCCGCCGCGGCCTGCACAATGAGGGGTCCGAGATGCTGCGCGAACGGCTGTCCGGCAAGGTGGAGATGGACCTGCAGACCGCGCGCCGGCTGTTCACGCTGATCTGCGTCCTGCACATTCGCGGCTGACGGGCACGGGCGGCGCATGGCCATGGCGGCGATTCCGGTCCTCACCCCCCTGCCGGTGACGAGCGTCCTGTTCGCCTGCACCTACAACATGATCCGTTCGCCGATGGCGGCGGCGATGATGCGCCATTACCACGGCACGCGCGTCTATGTGGATTCGGTCGGCGTCCGCGAGGGCGACGAGGTCGATCCCTTCGCCGTCGCGGTGATGGAGGAGATCGGCATCGACATCTCCAAGCACCGCTGCCGCACCTTCGAGGATCTGGAGGACACCAATTTCGACCTGATCGTCTCGCTGTCGCCGGAGGCCCAGCACCGCGCCATCGAGATGACGCGCACCATGGCCTGCGACGTGGAGTTCTGGAACACCTTCGACCCCACCCTGGTCGACGGCACCCGCGACGCCATGCTGGAAGCCTACCGGCAGGTCCGCGACGGCCTGCTGGCCAAGGTGAAGCAGCGCTTCACGCTGACCCGCGGGCCGACGGTGTAAATTTCCAGCGGTCATTGACGATGACCCCTGGTATCCGTGCCGACCGGCACGGCGGCGGCCCATGCCGCCGAAGCCTTTGATCCTGACAGGTCAGGATCAAAAGCCGCCGGTATAACGGTCGTCAGCCGGCTCGCACCGGCCGCGTCCGCTTCTTTTGCCGCCAGCGCACCACCCCGGTAGCCAGAAGCAGCGCGGGTAGCAGGCCTCCCGCCGCCACCAGGATGCGGCAGCACAGGCCGAAGCATTCGCCGTTGTGCAGCGGATGCTGCCAGCCGAAGAAGGCATCGCCGAAGGTCCAGCGGGTGGGGTCGCGCAGCTCCAGGATCGTGCCGTCGCCGCCATTCACCCAGACGCTGGTCTTCGGAAAGCGCCAGCCCGGCTCGCCGGCCTGGAACAGGCGGATATGATAGGCACCGCCCGCTTGCGCCGGCACCTCGACCCAGCGCGGCTCGGCCTGCGGGAAGCGGGCGAGCGCCGCGGCCAGGGCGGCGTCCGCCCCCACCTCCCGCCCTTCCCTGCCCGAGGCGATGGCGGGCGCTGGGGTCAGCGGCGACAGCCTCTCGACCATCGGCTTCACCCAGTCCGGCTGTTCCATGACCAGCCCGGTGACGATCAGCGGCAGCAGGACGGCGAGACCATAGACGCCTGTCAGCACATGGATGTCGAACACCTGCCGGACGAAGCCCGAGCGGATGCGGGGCAACAGGGCCCGCCCCCTTTTCCCGGCGGCCGGCCACCACAGATAGACCCCGCTGGCCAGGATCAGCAGACTGGCGATGCCGCCCGCCGTCAGCACCATCCGCCCGGTGTCGCCGGCCAGCAGCAGGTAATGCAGATCGTAGGTCCAGGTCATGGCGGTCCGCCCCCAGAAGCGGGAGGACAGCACCTCCCCGCTGTACGGGTTCACCGCCACCATCAGGGGGGCGAAGGACTTGCTCGCCGTCTCCTCCGGCTTCATGTAGCGCGCCATGATCGGATGGTCGGGGCCGTGGGGAAGCTCCAGCCGCCAGCCGCCTGTCCGCTGCGGATGAGCCTCGCGCAGTGCCTGAACCACCAGGTCGAGCGGCACCGGATCCATCCGCCCATCCATTTGCCCGGCCGGTATCACCAGTTCCGGCGTGAGCATGCGGTCGATGTCGACATAGAAGACCAGCAGACTGCCCGTCAGCGCTGTCAGGGCCAGCAGCCCTCCCACCACGAGCCCCAGCGACAGGTGCAGGGTCAGCACGATCCGCCGGATCCGTTGTCTGGCCATGCCGGAACCTCGGCCGGCCGGCCTCGCCGGGACAGTGACGCAATCGCTGTTGGGGTGCATCGGGCGGGTCTCCTGACGGACGTCTGGCGCTGGTTGTGCGGCGCGGGATGATCGGTGCAGTGGGCGAACCATCCCGGAAGACCCGCCGGCCGGCCTTGACGGCCGTCAAATGCCGGCACACGGCCAAACAGACACACGGCATGGTCGGTAACAATTTCGGTATTTTACAACTTTCTGCGCTGCGGCCTGTTCCCATTACCTCCCTCGCAATGCTATTGAGCTGTGTCATCGCAACGCACTGCGTGCCGGCCTAGGCTCGGGTGTGTCGACGCCCGTTCCCGCGGAGAGCCCCTGATCCATGCCCGCCGGTCTGTTGTCCCGCTTCCTCCATGCCTTCAGTCCGCGCAGCCTGCGCGCACGCCTGATGGGCGTCGTGCTGGCTTCGCTGGCCTTGCCGCTGGCGGGCGCACTCTATCTGGCCGACCAGCAGCTCGACGACCGCATCGATGCGGCGCGCGAACTGGCCCTGCACCTCGCCGACGACGGGGTGGAACGCCAGCGCGACCTGATCGGGGAGGCGCGCAACCTGCTCGGCGTGCTGTCGCTGGTTCCGGCGATCCGCAACGCCACGCCGACCGACACCGATGCCTGCGTCGCCACCCTGGCGCCGATGCCGCGCCAGCACCGCTGGACCACCGGCGTCTGGCTGACCGACGCCGACGGCAACATCATCTGCGACACCACCGGCCCCGGATCCGGCATCTCGCTCAGGGAACGCGAGTATTTCCAGCGGGTCCTCGACACGAAGAACTGGGTGGTCAGCGAATTCATCATCGGCAAACGCTCGCTGAAGCCGCTGATCATCGTCGCCGGCCCGATCATGGAGAATGGACGGATCGTCCGCGTGATCGGCGTGGCGGTCGACCTCACCTGGCTGACCGATCTGGTGAAGGTGCTGAAGCAGCCGGACGCCCGCGTCATGGTTCTGGACCGTCACGGCGTGATCGTGGCCCGCCAGCCGGACCCGGAAGGCTGGCTGAACCGCAACGTCTTCCACATGCAGCATGTCCAGCAAATGCTGCGCGAACGCAACGGCGCCTTCGATTCCGAAAGCGCCGACGGCCGCGGCCGGCTGTGGGCCTTCCGCCATTCCGGCGAGACCGACACCGTCTTCGCCGTCGGCATGCCGACCGCCCCGATCGTCGCAGAGGCCCGGCGCGACCTGTGGCAGAGCCTGGGCCTGCTTGCCATCGCAGGGCTGGTCAGCGTCATCGCACTGTGGGTGCTGCTGCGCGCCTCCGTCCTGCGCTGGGTGTGGGAGTTGGGAAGCGCGGCCACCCGCATCGGCGACGGCGGCGGCGGCACCATGATCGAAGCCGACCGCGCCCCGCACGAATTCCGCGTCGTCTCCCACGCCTTCAACAACATGTCGCGTCGCCTGAAGCAGCGCGAACAGGAGCTGCGCTCCGCCATGGAGGAGGCGCGGGCCGGCAGCCGCGCCAAGGAGGAATTCCTCGCCACCATGAGCCACGAGATCCGCACGCCGATGAACGGCGTGATCGGATTCGCGGAAATGCTGCTGGAAACGCCGCTGACGACCGAACAGCGGCGCTACGCCTCGCAGGTGCGCGACGCCGGCCGGTCGCTGCTGACCGTCATCAACGACGTGCTCGACCTGTCGAAGCTGGAGGCCGGGCGGCTCGATCTGGTCAGCGTGCCGTTCCGGCTGGACGATCTGGCCGACCGTTGCGTCGCCATCGTCCGGCTTGCCGCCGAACAGAAGGGGCTGGAGATTCAGACCACGATCTCCGCCACCGCCCGCGGCTTCGTCATGGGCGATCCCGACCGGCTGCGCCAGATCCTGCTGAACCTGCTGGGCAACGCGGTGAAATTCACCGACCGCGGTTCCGTCCGGCTGACGGTGAAGGCGGTGGAGGATGACGGCGGCAGGTCGGGGGGCAGCAGGTCCGGAGGCCGTCCGGGCGGCAGCCGCATCTGCACCTTCACCGTCACCGACACCGGGATCGGCATCGCCGCCGACCGGCAGCGCGACCTGTTCCAGCGCTTCACCCAGCTGGAGCGCGGGCGCGGCGGCACCGGGCTGGGACTCGCCATCTGCCGCCGGCTGGTGGAGCTGATGGGCGGCGAGATCGGCATGGACAGCAAGGTGGGCGCCGGCAGCACCTTCTGGTTCTCGCTGCCGCTGCTGCCCGCCGGCAGTGCCGCGGTCCAGCCCGACAGCGCCACCGTCTCCAGCATCGAGCCGGGCTGCACGGGCGTGCGCATCCTGCTGGCCGAGGATCTGGCGATGAACCGCGATCTGGCCATGACGATGCTGACCAAGGCCGGGCATCATGTCGACGCGGTGGTGGACGGCGCCGCCGCCGTCGCAGCCGTACAGGAACAGACCTACGACATCGTGCTGATGGACGTGCAGATGCCGGTGATGGACGGGCTGGAAGCCACCCGCCGCATCCGCGCCCTGCCCGCTCCTGTCGGCAAGATCCCGATCCTGGCCCTGACCGCCGGCGTGATGCAGGTGGAGGTCGAGCGCTGCCTGCAGGCGGGCATGAACGCGCATCTGGCCAAGCCGCTGGAGAAGTCGAAGCTTCTGGCCGCCATCGGCCGCTGGGCCCGCCCCGATGACGGCCACAATGACAAGCCCGGCGACAGGTCCGGCTTCGTCGGTTCCGATCATGGGCGGGATGGGAGCGGTCCCGATGCCCAACGCCCGCAGTTGATCGCACACAGCTGACGAGTCGGTGTTATAGTGCCTGCACCGTCCCGGCCGCGCTCACGCTCGTGATGCACGGCCGGGCGGGCCTCGACCCCGGCAGGCCCTGCCGGCCCGCAGCGAAGTGTGTGCCATGAAGGTTGCGCAGCCCCCTCTCGCCCCCGTTCCGGAGCGCAAGCCCGACGCCCTTCCGCCCTCGGCCGATGGCGCCGGTGCCGAGCGGTCCTTCCGCGACACGCTGGTCCAGACCTCGCAAGGCCGTTCGGGGAGCAATCCGGTCGGCCGGCTCGCCAACGGCCAGAAGGCGCCGCCCCTGCCATCCGGAAAACCGGCGGCCCCGGTCCTGCTGGAGGATGGCACCCAGGTTCCCCTTCCGGCGGCGAAGCCGGTGACACCCATCCGGCTGGCCGACGGCACCGCCGTACCGGTTCCCGCCGCCAAGCCCGCCGCCCCCATCCTGCTGGCCGACACCGCCCCGGCGCCCGAGGCGGCGGCACCGCGCGCGCCACTTCCGGGACTGAAGCCGGCGCTTCCCGCCCCGGTGCCGAGCTCCGCCAAGGTTGCGGACGCCGTGGAGGCGATGACCTCCGACAACCCGACCGCCGCGCGGGTGCTGGTTGCCTCGCAGCAGGTCGCCGGTCTGTCCGGCCACAGCTTCACCGCCATCCTGGCCCAGGCCACCCAGGAAAGTGGGCTGGATGCCGGTGCCAAGAACAGCCGCAGTTCCGCCGCCGGGCCGTTCCAGTTCCTGGAATCCACCTGGCTCGACCTGTTCCGCCGCCATGGCGCCGCCTATGGGCAGGGCGACCTCGCCTCGCATATCCAGGTCCGCAACGGCGTGTCCAGCGTCAAGGACCCGGCGATCCGCCGCCAGATCCTGGAGCTGCGCCACGATGTCGACCTGTCTGCCGGCATGGCCGCCCGCTATCTGGCCGAGGGGCGCGACGCGCTGGAGAAGCGGCTGGGCCGCCGGGCCAGCGAATCGGAGAGCCGCATGGCCTATGTCCTGGGCTCCGGCGGGGCGGCGAAGCTGATCCGTGCCGCCGAATCGACGCCCGGCGCCGTCGCCGCCGACCTGCTGCCCAGCGCCGCGAAGGCGAATCACAACCTGTTCCACGACCGGTCCAGCGGCCGCGCCCTGAGCGCGGCGGAAACCGTGAGCCGCCTGACGCGGCGCATGGAGATCGACCAGCGCGAGATGTTCGCGGCCATCGGCCAGGCGCTGGAACGGCCGCGCCGCCTGGACGAGGGCAGCGCATCGCCGCTCAACCCCCATCGGTCGGTCTGACCGAAGGGCCAGCGGAACCGGTGCCGCAGGGCCGTCCGGCCCGCAACGCGGGGCTGCCCCGCGCGGCGGGGCTGCGGCCGAACGCATCGACGATGGGAATCCCACTTGACCCGGCGGCTTTGGAAGGTCAGTTATTGCCGCGAAACTTTTAGGACGGACATAAGGGCCTATGGCAAAGGAAGATCTGATCGAGTTTTCCGGGACCGTCGTCGAATTGCTTCCGAACGCGATGTTCCGGGTGAAGCTCGACAACGATCATGAGGTTCTCGCGCACACCTCGGGCAAGATGCGTAAGAACCGGATTCGCGTCCTGGCCGGCGACCGCGTCAATGTTGAAATGACGCCGTACGACCTGACCAAGGGCCGCATCACCTTCCGGTTCAAGTAGCATCCTTGCTGCATCGCGGTTCCCCGTGACGATCCCGTCCAAGGCGCCCCGGCTGGTCCTGGCTTCGGCCTCGCCCCGCCGGCTCGACCTGTTGCGCCAGATCGGCATCGTGCCCGACGCGGTCGACCCCGCCGATCTCGACGAAACGCCGCTGCGCGACGAACTCCCGCCCCAGCACGCCCTGCGTCTGGCGGCGGAGAAGGCGTCGTGCGTCGCCGCGCGCCATCCCGATTCGTGGATTCTCGCCGCCGACACCGTGGTCGCCTGCGGCCGCCGCATCCTGCCCAAGACCGAGCGGGAGGAGGAGGCGCGACGCTGCCTGTCCCTGCTGTCCGGCCGCCGGCACCGGGTGCTGGGCGGCATCGTCCTGCTGGTCCCCGACGCAAGCGGAGAGGGCCACCGCAGGATCGACCGGCTGGTCCGCACCGACGTCACCTTCAAGGTGCTCGACCGGACGGAAACCGACGCCTACATCGCGTCCGGCGAATGGAAGGGCAAGGCCGGCGGCTATGCCATCCAGGGCCGGGCAGGTGCGCTGGTGCGCTGGATCGGCGGTTCCTACAGCAATGTCGTCGGGCTGTCGCTCCACGAGGTCGCCGGCATGCTGCACGGCGCCGGCTTCCCTCCCCCCGCCCCTCCTGAACGATGAACAGGCTTGAGCTGCTGGTCGACCGCGACGGTCCGCTGACGCGGGCGGCGGTGCTGGCCGACGGCCGCCTGACCGACCTGCACATCGACCATGCCGACCACCCGTCGCTGCTGGGCGCCATCGTCCTCGGCCGGGTGGAGCGGATCGCCACCGGACTGAACGGCGCCTTCATCGAGTTGGGAGGCGGCCTGTCCGGCCTGCTGCCGGCCGCCGACGTGCGCCGCCCCATCCTCGACGACGACTCCTCCCCATCACGCTCCCAACCCCGTCCGGGATCGAAGCCGGCCGCCATCGGCGCGCTGCTGCGCGCCGGCCAGCCGGTGGTGCTGCAGGTGAAGGCCGACGCCGCGGGGGCCAAGGGGCCGTCGCTGACGATGGACGTCACCCTGCCCGGCCGCTTCCTGGTGCATGCGCCGCTCGGCCGCGACATCGCGGTGTCGAAGCGCCTGGGTTCCGGCCCGGAACGCGCGGCGCTCGCCCGCCGGATCGAGGGGCTGGTCACCGGCGCCGGCTGGATCGTCCGCGCCGGGGCGGCCCAGGTATCCGACGAGTTGCTGGCGGCCGAATCGGAGGCGCTGCACCTGCAGTGGCGCACCATCCGCGACGACGCCCGCGCCGGCTCCGCACCGCGCCTGCTGCACCCGGGCCCCGACGCCCCCACCCGCGCCCTGATCGAGCAGGGAGCCGCGGCACCCGACACCATCATCGTCGACGACCCGGCCCCGGCCGGCGGCATCGCCGTCGGCGAGGGTCCACTGCTGTCGGGCCTGCGCAATTGGTGCGACCGCCACGCCCCCGACCTGCTGCCCCGCTTGACCGCCCACAGGGCTCCACAACGACTGTTCGACCTGCGCGACCTCGACAGCGCCATCGCCGACCTGCTCGACACACGGGTGCCGTTGCCGCTCGGCGGTTCGCTGGTGATCGAGCGGACGGAGGCGCTGACGGTGGTGGACGTCAATGCCGGGGAGCGCGGCAACCCGGTGGACGTCAACATCGACGCCGCGGCGGAGATCGCCCGCCAGCTTCGCCTGCGCAATGTCGGCGGCATCGTGGTGGTGGATTTCGTCAACATGCGCGGCCGCGGCGACGCCGAGCGCGTGCTGGCCGCCTTGTCGCATGCGGTGGAAAGCGACCCGGTGCAGACCCAAGTTTATGGCATGTCGAAGCTGGGCCTGGTCGAACTGACCCGCGCCCGCCGCGGCACGCCGCTGGCAGCCCTGCTGCGGCCCTAGACGATTACAGAAGACGCTTACAGAAGACGATTGCAGAAGTCGGTTACGGAGACCTTCCCTTGTCCGATCCCCAATTCCCCGGCGCCGGGCAGCGCGCCCATTCCCATGCGCAGTCCCACGCAGGTGCCAAGGCGGGAGCCGGCACCCAATGCCCGATCTGCGGCCGCCCGACCGAACCGGCCACCCGCCCCTTCTGTTCCAAGCGCTGTGCCGACATCGACCTGTCGCGCTGGCTGGGCGAAGGCTACCGCATTCCGGGCCCGGACTCCCCGGCTCCGACCCGGGATTCTGACCCTGACGAGGGGCCGTAAGGGGATCGAAATTTTTTGTGAATTTTTCTCTGGACAGCCTGTCCGAACCTCTCTAAAAAGCGCCCCACACGACGCGCCGCACCGACCGAAACGGTCACCCACCAAGCGGCGCCGAGATGCCCAGGTAGCTCAGTTGGTAGAGCAGGGGACTGAAAATCCCCGTGTCGGCGGTTCGACTCCGTCCCTGGGCACCATTCTCTTCAAGCACTTAGAGAGTGGTGTCAGATCGGTCCACCAAAGCCGGTAAGCAGACGGTAAGCAGCAGACATCTTACCGATCCAAGGTCCGGGACCGATCCCAGCATCATGCAAGATCAGCTTACCAAACCCGAAAGATGGTTTGACGTGCCCCGACCAACCGTCTGATCTGTCCCCATCAAATTCCTTAAATAAATTCCAAGCAACCCAGTGTTGCCACAAAATAACTTGCAAATCGTATTCGCTTTTTCAGCCCTTAAAACAGTTCCTTCACTGCTTCTGCAACGCTCGTTTTTCCAATAACCTGAGCAACAGAAACAGAAGTTTTACGAAGTCGAATGGCTGCGTCCAGCCCTTTGGGACCACGGACTTCAAAAACCGGCATCGATGACGACACTTCGAAGAGTTTCCCTTTGAACGAAACCCCTGAACTTTTGAGAGCAGCACCAAACTTGGACAAATGCACCCAGCCACCGCTGTCGGGGGTGCAGCGCCGAAACGCATCGACGAACCGGGCCTCCTTGGCCGCGGCTCCGTGCAGCGGCGCTGACGGAGCAGACGAATGAGAGGGAAGCGCGGCCAACGGATTTGAGGTGACCGCGACGACGGCCGGGGGAGCGGCCAGCAAACAGGTGTCCGCAAACTGTGCCAGCCGCCGCCCATAGGATTCGCCGATGGCGGGAATGATGACATGAACCGCGACACCGGAATCCCGCAGGGCTCTGACTGTGGCTGTGAAGCCGTCGTCGCCGGTCACAAGGACGAAGCCGTCGACGGTGCCAGCCTCCCGAATGCGTCCGGCATCGAATGCCAGAAGAAAGTCCGCAGCGTTCTTCCCGCGCGCTTCGGTCCCGGCATCGACCAGCTGGACTCCGTCAATGGCGCCCCATCCCCCCTTATCGCCGCAGGCATAGGCACGGGCGAACCATGAACAGCCAAGCCGGGGAAGCAGCCTCTGAACCACCGGCCAGATCGAAACCGGAACATTTTCAGCGTCGATCAACACGGCAAGACGCGTGGGATCGCCACTCACCGAACTGGACTCGTCGGTGGGTGTGCGTCCAACACAACACATCGTGAAATCCGAGTTGGCTGCAATGGACGCGGTCTCCCGTCCCTGTCGGTCTCAAGAGGATGACGGCAAGGATAGCGGGGCTGACGATGGCCGCAAGCTTGCCGTGATCCTGCGGCCTCTCGCCCCATCCGGCAATCGGCAACACCCGCACGGCTTCGGTGTCGAACGGGAAGTCTGGCCCCCGGAAGCGGGTGAGACACCGCGCAAGAGCGAGAGGTTGGCCGGTTCGCCGTGACGGGTGAAGGGCTGCGGGAGAGGCTCGAGGCGGCCCGTCGCGGAGATCCGCGATGTCATACCGCATCCAGAAATTTCTGACTCGGGTTGTGTCGCAGGGGATTGAGGCTGCGGCTTTGGTGTGATTCGCTGTCCGCTCTATTCAGCGGGGGAGCGGGAATGCCAGCGATAGCGATCCGACAGGACATCTCGGTCTGCGAGTTGCGCCGGCAGGCCCGATTGGAGGAGGACGGGCGGGTGGCGGCGCGTCTTCTGGCGATCGCCGCCGTGCTGGACGGTCACAGCCGGGCCCACGCCGCGCGCTTGGGCGGGATGGACCGGCAGACCTTGCGCGATTGGGTGCATCGTTTCAACGCCGAGGGCGTGTCCGGCCTGCGCGACCGTTCGCGTAGCGGCCGGCCCCGCCTGCTGGCCGATGAACTGCGCCCGGAGCTGGCGACGCTGATCGCCGCAGGTCCCGACCTGGAGCGCGACGGCGTGGTCGAGTATCGGCTGACCCACATCCAAGACTTGGCCAAGCGCCACTTCGGTGCCGACTACAGCCGGGGCGGCATGCACAACGTGCTCCAGCAGATGGGGCTGTCCTGGCAGACCCCGCGCCCGATCCACCCCAAGACCGATCCCGCGGCCCAGGAGGCATTTAAAAAAACTTCCCCGACCAACTCGCCGCCATCGCCAAGCGCCACCCCGGCAAGCGGCTGGAGGTCTGGTTCCAGGATGAAGCCCGGGTCGGTCAGAAGGGGACCCTGACCCGGCTGTGGGCGCCGCGCGCCATCCGGGTGCGTGCCGTGCGCGATCATCGCTTCAAGTCGGCCTACATCTTCGGCGCCGTGTGCCCGCAGCGCGACACCGGCGTCGCCTTGGTGATGACGCGCGTCAGCACCGAGGCGATGACGCTGATGCTCGCCGAGATCAGCCAAGCCGTGCCGCACGAGGGGCACGCCGTCGTTCTGCTGGACGGAGCCGGCTGGCACATCGCCAATGAGTTGGAGGTGCCGGCCAACCTGACCTTGCTGCCGCTGCCGCCCTACAGCCCCGAACTCAATGCCATCGAGCGCCTCTGGCAGGTGATGCGGGAAACCGTCCTCTCGCACCGCCTGTTCACCGACACAAAGCACATTATCGACGCCTGTGGCCGCGCCTGGAACTCCCTCATCAACAAGCCAGGCCGCATTCAATCAACCTGTGGTTATCCGTGGGCCACACAGGTCAAAACTTCATGAACTTGGTATCAGACCGGACAACAACCGCAGCCGACCGATCACCGCCCCGCCGCCGGCACCACGGCGCCGAGGCCGGCCACCAAAAACGAGGAGCGCCGACACCGAAGCCAATCCATAGCCCATCAATCCATCTGGGGATTTTTCGACCGACCGTTCTGGGAAACTTCTGGGTCCATCCGCATTCCCGATGCAGATCGAAGCGAGGATGAGCACATAGAGGGAACGATTTTCCTCCAGAGCCCCGGTTTCCTTGTCCAAATCACTGCTTTCGTTGCTCCCAACCGGCCTTGTCGTCGATCAGGTTTCCGTCGACGCTGATCGGGTGGCGATCACGGCCCACATGCGGGCCACAAGGGCGGCCTGTCCGCTGTGCCATTGCCCCTCCGCACGCGTCCACAGTCGGTACTCCCGACATCTGGGCGACCTGCCGTGGCAGGGCCGGGTTGGCGACCTCCACCTGCAGGTTCGCCGCTTCCGGTGTGCGGTGGCGGACTGTCCCCGCCGCATCTTCGCCGAGCCGCTGCCCACGGTGGCGGCCCCTCGGGTCCGGCGCACCCGGCGGCTTGCCGAGGCGCAGCGCGCCATTGCACTGAGTGCCGGCGGAAATCCCGGCGCCCGGCTGTCCACACGGCTCGCCATGCCGGTCAGTGGCGACACGCTGCTGCGCCTGATCCGCGCGGTGCCCGTGGTGCCGGCCCCACCGCCTCAAATCGTCGGGATCGATGACTGGGCTTGGCGCCGGGGTAAGCGCTACGGCACCATCATCGTCGATCTCGAACGCAACCGCCCCATCGACCTCCTGCCCGACCGTCAGGCCGACACCGTTGCCGCATGGCTGAAAGCCCATCCTGGTGTCGAGATCGTCGCCCGTGACCGTGCTGGCGCCTACGCCGATGGCGTCCGTCAGGGCGCGCCCTCCGCTACCCAGGTCGCGGATCGCTGGCACCTCCTGCACAATGTGACCGACACCTTGCGGGAGGTCCTCACCGGCCATCACCGCGACCTCCGAGCCGCCGCCAAGCTGGCTGTCGCTCCGCTGGGCAAAACCGAGCAGGACCCGCACCTGCTGCTGTCGGATGAGGTTTCCAGTCCACCGACCCGGCGAGAGCAGCGGAGCGCTGCCCTTCATGCCGCCCGCCATGCCCGCCATGACGAGGTCGTCGCGCTGAAAACCCGCGGGTGGTCGCAAACGCGTATCGCTGAAACGCTCCACCTCGATCGCAAAACGGTGCGGGTGTGGCTGCGGTCCGGGCAGCCGCCGGCATGGCGTCAGCCGGCCAAGGGGAGCCGGCTTGATCCGTTCCTCGATCACCTGCAGCAGCGCTGGGATGACGGCTGCCACAACGCCGCTCAGCTCTGCCGGGAGATCAAATCCCTCGGCTTTACCGGTCAGCGGACACTGGTTCGGGACTGGGCACGGCCTCTGCGACAGGCCGTAGGAAGTGCAGCATCCATGGCATTGGCATCATGGCCGGCACCGTCGCGCCGACGGGCAGCATGGCTGGTGATTGCCGACGAGCATGAGGTCGACCCGACCGAACAGGCCTTCGTCTCGGCCCTGATCGCCCGATCGCCGGAACTGGCACGGACCATCACCGTGGCCCGTGCCTTTCGGGCGATGGTCCGGGGACAACGAGCCGGAGAGTTGGACAACTGGCTGTTGACGGCGGACGGCACCCCCTTGGCGGGCTTTGCCAATGGTTTGAAGAGCGACCTTGCCGCTGTACGGGCGGCTCTGTCGCTGCCGTGGAGCACCGGGCCGGTGGAGGGGCAGATCAGCAGGCTGAAGACGATCAAGCGCATGATGAACGGCCGCGGCGGCTTCGATTTGCTGCGTCATCGCGTGCTTGAGGCTGCCTGAATGCACAAGCCTAGGCTGCTACCCTGCACCGGGAATGCGGATGGGCCAAACTTCATTCGGCCTTTACACTGCCTGACGAACAATGCCGCCGAACGAGCGTTGCGCGGCATCGCTCTGGGCAGACGGGCATGGCTATTCTGCGGCTCGGATCGCGGCGGGCAACGCGCTGCCGCCATGTACAGCTTGATCGTGAGCGCCAAGATGAACGACATCGATCCCCAGGCGTGGCTGGCCGACGTCCTGGCCCGCATCAACGATCTGCCGCAGACCAAGCTGCACGAGTTGCTGCCCTGGGAATGGAAGCGGCTGCACGAGACGACCACGGCGACCTGAGGAACCATGGCCAGAACCCGCAACCTCGTGACCATCGAGCGCGTCGCCGAGATCCTCGGCGAGGACGTCGAATGGCTGATCGACATCGCCATCGAGCTGGAGCCGGAGGACGGTTGCCTGACCGTGTTCGGCCCAGCCGAGCAGTGCTTCTATGCCTTCACCGAGGATGGCGTCGAGAACCTCAAGGAACTGATCCAAATCCACCGAACGGGCCACTGACCGCTTCGATTTGCATCCGCGTCACTCACCGGATGCGTACTTCGGATTCTCTGTTGAACGGGGTATACCAAGGTGAGGCGCCCGATCGACGCCGATCGGAACCCCACCTCCGCAGAGTTTTTCTCAACTATTTCATGTGGTTGTGGTGGGGGCGATTTGGGGTCCTGGTTGGGCGCTGGTTCACAATCAGTTCACTTCCAGTAAACCGCGTCTGCTTCAACGGAGAAATTCAGCGTGGAAATCCTCCAGCCACAGAGAGTCAGGTCAGTCGCGCCTGTATTATAGGATCGGAACCGGAATATCCGAGGACTTGGGGGCCGGGATCCGTCAGGCACATGATAAAGCACCTGACGGATCAATATATTGTATTTACGCTAATATTTTAGTGTGTTTTATTCTATTCTCCGATCTTTTCGATAACATACCCCTTAATCAGTGCGTTTAAGGCATCCTTTGAGAAGAATATTGTCTTATTATTCTTTCTATATTCCATCTCGTCACATATCGCTCGCATGATTTCGAGGCCGGCGATCAACTGGTTTGCCGTGTATATATTTGTCCTGATATTATTAATATTCTGCTCAATTTTATCGCGATAAGCAGAGTTACCGATGCCTCTCAGGTCGACATCGAACAGGTGATCCGGATCGGTGGTTGCTTTCTTGTAGAGTTTATCAAAATCAGAAGCGTAGATTCGCTGATGGTAGGGGTTGAAGTCGGTCTGGCTGGGAAGCGAGCCGTCCGGGCGCACCAGCGTGGATGTGGCGAATACGATGCCGCCGGCCAGATAAATGCGATTTAAATTCTGCAAGCCGGGCCGCCTCGAAATGGCATCGCGAATCTGCGGTACCAGATAGGACTCCTTCAGCCTTGCCGCCGTTTCAACGAAGCTCCTGTCACCACGCTCCTCATCGATCTTTTTGGCGAAAGTCTTGACCCCGAATGGAAGCTCGATGGTCGCAATGTCCTCGATCGGCCCACGCTGATCCGAATGGGCAATCTTGACGTTGCCACTGCCAATATCAATAGAGACCACGAACGGGCGGCGCTCTTTGTAGATCACCGTTCCATTAAAGATAAGCTTTGCTTCTGTAATCGGAGATATTACATCTATATTCATTTTGGTTTTCATTAGAATTGCGTATTCAATCTGCGGCTTGTGCTTTAGATTTCCGACACCGCTGCTCGCATAAATGTAAATCTTATCAGAAGGTACCTTGAACTGGCTGTTAAGGTCCAGGATCATCTGACTGACTGCGTTGGCAACATCTTCCGTCGCAGATTCATTGATTGCCGAGACGTTTCGGGGCGGGATCGACCCGAGATCCTCAAGGCCGCTGTTGCCGTCAGCGCTCCGGATAAATTGCCAAGCTGCGGCCTTGATACCGGACGACCCGACCTCGATGGCGCCAACAAGCTCCGGCTGGTTTGCAGCATAGGTTGGGTGCAACGTCATGCCGATGAAAATGGCGGTGACGGAAAGATAGATCGCGAATAAGCTGGATGGTCCTTTTCGTAAAGTCAACATCATACAACCTCCTTCTGAAGAGAAAGTTAATAAACAAATCTATATACAATTTTCCCACCATCCTAAATCGGGCATTCTTTATTATTCTCATATTTCTGAGTTAGATCTCTTCGAGCCAGATCAGCTTGCTTGTCTCCTTTCAAGGCCGCGGCGGTGTAGCAACTATAAGATGCATAGCCATTACTGATCCCAATTTGATCTATTCCGCTGCTTTCATCCTCGCGGGGATCGTACAATTTGCCGAGCCATCTCAGTGCCAGAACGTTTCCACGTTTGGCCGCTGCTCTGAATAAAATCAGCGCTGTTTGAGGAGTTTTTGCCCCATAGCATGTAATCCCCATCCCCAAGAGCTTATCAGGATTTCCTTCCTTTAAAAGGGTATCGATCTCCTTGCACGGTGAAAGTTTTTCCGGCGGCTCAGGCTGAGGCTTCGGCTCAGGCGGTGGCGACGGCGGCTTCGGCTCAGGAGGAGAGGTGTCGTGCTTAAACAGTAACAATATCGAACCCCACCAATCCTGGATGCTGTCTGTATTGTTCTGTTTGGCCACATAAGCGGTGAGGCTTAGGATAAGGACTACTGTAGGAATCACGATCCACGTTCCGAATCTGGCCGTTTTCTTCTCAAACAGTGCGGCACGCCACTGATCGACGTTCTGGGGACGGTCTTTGGTCCGCAAATTAAGCGCCCAGTCGATCGCCCTCAGGAAGCTTTTCCGATAGCCGCGCCGAGCGGCTTTTACCGCGGGGGGCAGCGGATCGGCGCCATCTTCTTGGACCCCGTGTAGGCGATCATGGGCGGAAACCGGAGCGCGCCCAGTCACCGCAAGATACAGTACAGCTCCCAGACCATAAATATCGGTGGCCGGGGCGCGTACCCCCTGTGTGGTATACACCTCGGGCGGGCTATAGCCATCCGTGCAGGTTTGCGCACTTGATGCGCCCTCCGCGGCCTCTTGATTGGCGAGATCGTCTCGTACCGATCCGAAGTCGATCAGCACCATGGTGCCGTTTGGCCTCACCAGGATGTTGCGTGCTGAAATGTCACGGTGCAGCAACCCCATCCGGTGCATTTCCGCCAAACCGTCCAAGGCCGTGCCAAACAGTCGCAGCAGCTCGGCTTCGTCTGGACGGTTTTGCAGATTGTCCAGATAACTCTCAAAAGTAATCCCCTCCTCGAACCGCATCACCATGTAAGCGGTGCCATTCTCCTCGAAATAGGCATACACGCGCACGATGCTCGGATGATCGAAGCGGGCCAGGAACTGCGCTTCCTTGATGAAGCGCTTACGGAACTTGTCGAAAAGGTTGCTGTCGCTTCGGGACAGCGCCGTCACTCCCACGGACTGCATGCGGGCAGCGAGGCCCTGAGGCATGAATTCCTTAATTGCGAACCGCTTATCCAAATTCTGGTCATAGGCGAGATATGTTATACCAAACCCGCCGCGTCCCAGCGTCTGTAAGATCCGGTATTCCCGCAACCGTGTCCCTGGCGGAAGCTCGATCGATTCGCTCATCCCCGTATCCTCAGAATGCTCTCATTGCTCTTTCTCGAGGAATGATATCCTTCATGATGATTCCTGAAGCGTAGATCTGTCATGGTTGCTGCGCTCCGAACCGATTCGGCCCCGGTGTGCCACGCTGAAAGCCACACGCCATCAACAGCAGAGGTAAACCGAAAACCGGAATGGCGCTCAATAAAGCCCACCAGCCGGATCGATCGATGTCATGGAATCTCTTTGAGAAAATGGCAACACTGGTCCAGATCAGAACAAAGAACTGAACCAGGAAAATTATCTCCTTATCATTTTCACTAATATGATTGATGTCTGCCATTATGTTAGACAATAAAAACGCCACAATATAAAATAACGTATATATCCATACATACCTCCTCGGCAATCGGCCCTGAAAATTGAATACAGCAGAAAATATATTTAATCGCGATCCGCTTTTTTCTTCTATATTCTTGACACTTTTATTGAGATATTTTGATCCAAGCCGTACCCTCCACTCATCTATGCTCTGAGGGCGATCCTTGGATTTCAAGCTCAAGGCCCAATCGATGGCAGATAGGAATTCGACACTATAGCCGTTGATCCGCTGCTGCTGGAGCGGTACGAGAATGTCGGGATCGTTATTTGCGATTGCATTGGTCCGGTCCGGCGCCGGTGGTGGCGGTACGCCAACGGCAACCCGGTAAATGACCGCTGCCAGGCTGTAGATATCGGTTGACCGGATGCGCCGGCCCCGAATCGTATAAATTTCGGGCGGGCTATAGCCGTCTAGATAGGTTTGGGCAGACCGCGCAAAATTATTGTTGCCAATCGGGACGTCCATGGCTTGGCGCAGAGAGCCGAAATCGATCAGGACGGCGTCGCCGTTCCTGCGGACGATGATGTTGTTGGTAGAAATATCCCGATGCAGCAATCCAACCTGATGCATCGCGGACAATCCATCCAAGATGCTCAGAAAAATTGTCCTGATTCCACTTTCGGTAAGCCGGCCGCCTTGGCGAATCAAATGGCGTTCCAAGGTCTCCCCGTCCTCGAACTGCATGACGGTATAGGTGGTTCCATTCGCCTCAAAGTTGGACAGGACGCGGACGATGTTGGGATGATTGAAGCCTGCAAGCCCGCGGGCCTCCCGCATGAAATGGTCGCGATACCTATCGAACAGTTCCTGCTTCGAAGGCATGGATGGAACCACATCGGAACCATTGATCCGGACGGCGAGGTCCTGGGGCATGAACTCCTTGATGGCGACCAGCGTGTTCAGTCGGGTATCGCGGCAACGATAGGTGATCCCGAACCCGCCTTGGCCGAGCACATCCTCGATCCGGTAGTCCCGCAGCCAGGTTCCGATAGGAAGGGCGTCCCGGCTCGCGCCGGAATTGGACGACCTCGTGCCTTCCTCATAGGACACGGTCAGCTTGGTCTCGCCGAATTCCAAGACTGTTCCGTGGGGCACGACGATGGGAACAAAAGGCTCCAGGAAGCCGTGATGCTGAATATAGACACCGTTCACGGCATTGAGGTCCTCTACCGTCAGTTCATTTCCGGAAACGACGAAACGCGCGTGCTGGCGCGACACCGTATCGTCATCGATCACGATGCTGGAGAGAGAATTGTCACGTCCCAGAGTAACGGAGCCACCGTTACTCTGCAAAAGCGACTCTTCAAGGATGATCTCGATCGGCCGCCCCGATCCGTCCGCCCCCGACAGGGAAAAAATCCCTTGATAGCCCGGCGTCCTTTGTTCATCCCCGCTCATGGCGAATGCTCTCCTCGACCGTCCCATGTCCCATCAGATCCGTAGAACCTTTAATCGAGTCTCTCCCAACTCGATTTCAGCGCCGGCAGAAAGTGGCTTTGGTACCAATGGATCGATGGGCCTCCCGCCATCGATAGAAACTTTATTGGTGGATTTGAGGTCCTCGATATGAAGAATTCCGTTCACGATCGTAAATCGGGCATGCTGTCCCGATACCGTGTCGTCGTTGATCACTTTCTCAGCGACCTGTTCATTGCTTCCCACGATCAGTCCATTTGAGCTTTCTTTTAAGAGCGCCTCATCAATGACGAAGTGCACAGGTTGCCCGTTGCCGTCCGTTCCCCTGATCTGCCAGCGTGGTGAGGGATCGTCGTTTCCCCGCTGATCCTTCCTGGGCGGACAAGTGCCTGATGGACGAGGTTGTCTCCGCATCCACTGACTGTATGTTTCTGTTATTAGTTGTGGCCGGCGGACAAAGGCGATGGTCGCGGCGGCCAACGCTGCGGTGGACAATACGGTGACCAGCCAAATGACGATACTGTTGGGTGCCGCCGCCGGCACACAGGAAGACGACTGCGCTTCGAAGGAGAGGTTTGATCTCTTCAGTAAGTCCGCCAAACTTCCGGCATGGGAGGCAAAGTATATTCCGTTTGGTTGAAGAAAAGTTCCATCTGGCAAACGCTCAGGTCTTGGCAACGCGGTATTGATACCGACGACCCTCCCGCAGTCGTCGAGCAATGGACCACCACTGTTGCCCCGATTGATGTTGGCGGTGTGTTGCACCAGACGCAGGGTTGATCCCGATGATGTATCCCAGCGCCCTGTCTCCACCCGACTTATGATCCCCTCCGTAAGCGTTGGATTCGACAAACCGCTTCCGCCAATCCCTGTATCTCCTGCTACCGGGAAGCCGAAAGCATGGACCCGTGCACCCTTCTCCGGTTCTTCCATGGCCAAAGGTAGTGGGTGGAGAAGAGTATTGTTAAGGCGCAGTAGCGCCAGATCAAGCTCCAGATCCAGCGCAATCAGTTCTGTTGATAAGAGATCAACACGATCTTGGGTACTTCCCTGTTGAACGAACATTTTTACATGGCATTTTTCTTTGGAGTTGCAACCAACCACATGGCGATTGGTTGCGATATATCCGCCATTGCTGACAACGAATCCTGTACCGAATGCTTTTTGTTGATTATCAGAATAGCGCACCAAGCGGACAACGCTTTGTTCGACCGATTTAACGTCGAACGCACGCACCGCCCCAGAAACCAATGCGCAGGTGCAGAACGCCGCCGCCGCAAAAGCGCCACACACTCTGAAAGTCCGATTAATTTTGAGCTCAGTCATTATCTTGTTCCCTGCGCCTCAGGCGTAGTGTTAGCTCCAGGAACCGATGGCACTTCTCTCTGTCCGGTGCCGGTCGTCTGAGCCCCCGAAGTTGGAGGGACACCGGATTGTGAGACTGCCGTATTATTATTATTGCCTTGCCTCGCAGCCGGCGCCCCGTGATCCGCCTGATTGGCGGGCGGCTCATTCGTTATGATCAACTTGCCAAGCAAAAAGCCTCCGATGAAGCCGATCAGCAGCGCCACGATGATTGCAAGAGTCACGTGCAGCGTGTGCTTCTGAACAGCGATCTTGGTCGCATGGGGCAATCCGGGCAGGACGACTCTGAGCGGACCCGTCAGTTGATCTTCCCGCTGGCTGGGCCAGCGCACGACGATGGCGGTGACATTGTCCGCTGCCGTCCCACCGCGAACCACCGCCTCGTCCACCCAGCGCTGAAGAGACCGATCAAGCCCCTTTTCCCAAAGCACGCCGGCCATTTCCTTTGGCGTCACCCATTCCCAGAAGCCATCGGAGCACAGGATGAAGCCGTCCCCCGGCCCCATCATTGCCGAGCCGAAGGTTGGATTGGGCGCCTCGTCACCACCGAGAGACCGATTCAGACGGTTGCGATCCAGATGATGAAGCATGTCTTCTTCATTGATTTCCTCCAAGTCGAACAGCATCTGGACGACGGAATGATCACGGGTCCGGTGAAGCAACTGCTGATCGTGGAAGTGATAGAGGCGGCTGTCGCCGATATGGCACCAATCCGCCTGTGTGCCGCGAATGAGGAGAAGAACAACGGTCGAGCGCGGGCTTATGCCGCTTTCCTGGCCAAGTCGCAGAATGTCTTTCTGCGCTTTAGCGCAGATGGAAAGGAAGAAGGATCTTGCATCCTCCGGAACCCCTTCCGACCATTGTGTCTGTGCAGCCTCGACAATGATCCGCGAGGCGAGTTGCCCCCCCTCGTGCCCGCCCATGCCGTCGGCAAGAACGGCGAGCAACGCCGACGCCTGCTGGTCGTGAAAAATGGCATGGGCATCCTGCTGAATCGAACGGCTGCCCTGATGACTGCATTTTGCCGAGTGAAGCATCATGGCTTCGCAGCTTCGCTTTTCTGCACACCAGCCGGGGGAATCACGGCGGATGGCGTCGATTGCGCGGAATAAGTCAATCCCCCGGTCAACAGGATGGCGGCGACGAGGCCTGCGGAACAGAGGAAGACAAGCGAGAGGAACAGGGCCGTCATCCTCATGATCGCGGTCACGCGGTCTTTCAGGCGCCTGTTGGACGCCGCCGGCGCTTCAAGCGACCGAAGGGGCGGCACTACCGGCATTTCCAGAAGAATCGGCATTGAATCCGGGCGATCGGCGGCAAGGACGATGACCGTCGTGTTGTCCTGCCCTTCCAACTGAAGGGCGTCGACCGAGTTGAGAATCTGCTGGACCAACCGCCCTGCGGGCTGCGGGCCTCCCTCCAGCAGGACGGAAAGCTCGTGGCTGGAAAGACTGAGGAGACCATCGCTTGCGAGGATCAGGCGGTCGTCTTCCTGGATAGGGTCACCGCGGTGAGGGCCATCGACCAACGGTATCGGATCGCCGGTTAACGCCGAGGTGATCGTATGACGGTCAGAATGTGCCAGCGCCTCTTCTACGGAAATCTCCCCACGTTCCGCGGCCCGGTCCAACTCGGGAGCCAGCGAGTGGTCTTCATTGAGCCGACATAAATGGCCGTTTCTCGACCGCAGCAGCAGGGAGTCGCCGACGCTGATCCAGGTTACCATGGTCGAACGGGCTGCCACGGCAATCAGCGTGCATCCCATCCCCTCCTTCAGCGGGTCCACGGTACGGTCCAGGGCGAGCGCGTCATTGGCGGCCGCGAGGGCGATGACGAGGCGTTCGTCATCGCTTCCGGTCTGCTGCTGGAAAGCCGAAGCGAACACGCTCACCGCCCGCCGGCTTGCATGATCGCCGGCAGCCGCGCCACCCACACCGTCCGCCAGTACGGCCAGCACCCCATGCAAGCCGGTGTGCGGGTCTTCCATCGGAACCAGCTGGAAACTGTCTTCCTGACGCCGACGGGCACCTTGAATCTGCCCGCCGGCGTGCTGGATGACCAAGTTCATCGGTCTTGCCAGTCGAAATCAGGTCCGCAGAATGGGACGAACCGGAGCACCGTCTTGCTGCCGAGACCGATGAATTCACCGCCATGCAATTCGACGGGGGTCAGAACGGGTTGATCACCAACATAGGTCAGGTTGGCCCCTTCACCATGCCGCAGGTAGAATTTGCGGCCACGAGGATCGTAGGTCAGTTGAGCGTGCTGCTGCCGGGAAATCTCGTTGTCGCCCAGATCCAGTCTGACTCGCTGGCCTTCGGCCCGGCCGATGCTGTTCATGCCGTACCCCAGCGGGCGCGACGTGCCGCGTCCGGGTCCTTCAACAATGACCAGCCATCCCACCACCGGCTCGTCCGGTGCGGTCTGGCGTGCGGGCGATACCGCTGGCCCGTCGCCAGAAGGAGGATCGCTGCGGTTGGGGTTGAAGAAGCCTGTTGCTCCGCCAGCCGCCTTGTTTCCCACGGGGGACGTCTCGGCTCGTTTCGAAGCGGGGGTGGGGCGTGGCGCCTGCGCCCCCGGGGCCTCAGGCTTGTCAGGTTCTTCGCGATTGATGATTCGGGTAGTCAAGTATCGTCTCCGTAAAGCTGAAGAATCAACGAGAGCTGGAAATATTCAGGTCGACATCTCGCCCTTCGCCTCCTGGTTCAGAACCAAGCGCATGCGGACCTCGCCCAATTCGATGACGTCGCCCGACGACAAAGTTCGCTGTTTGATTTCCTGATTGTTGACCAGGGTGCTGTTGCTGGAATTGAGGTCGGTGATCATGAAGCCGCCATCTCGCTGCCAATGCAGCGCCGCGTGGTAGGTTGACACGGTGTCGTTGGTGAAGGTGATGTCGTTCTCCGCCCCCCGCCCGAGCCGGATGGCTTGGGCGCGCAACGGGATGCGCCGTCCTTCGGCGTCGAGAAACTCGAGCCAGCCGACGATCGCGGCCGGATTCTCATCCCTTGTGTTCTTCCCGTTCGTTTTGAGATGGCCTGAGGCGAACCATGCCAGCGCGCCAGCGAGAAGGACGAAGACGGCGGCCAGCGTCCAGGACAACAGCGGGTTATCGAGAAGCCAAGCTTCCGCGGCGGCCCACCCGGACAGTGGTGCCGGTTGCGGCGTCAGCTGCGGCAACGGAGGCTGCTGGGGTTGCGATTGAGCTTGCTGCGGCGGATGCGACGGGGGGGCATCCGGTAGAATCACATCGACCGCCTGAACCATCGGAGTCGGGGCATCGGTCGTCAGAGCGATCTTCAACGAATGGGGGCCGTGGAAATCGGCCGTATCGATCGATATCTGGCCACCGTTGTCGAGGTAATCGAAAAAATTGTTGACGATGTCGTCGGGCAGCTTCTTGGAGCTGATCTTGGCCTCCCGATAGGGGCCATGCGTTTCGCGAGCCAGACGATAGAGGTTTTGCAGGGGCGGCTTTTCACCTTCCTTCTCGGCATAGGCGAGGCCGAAAATGATGACGTCAGCCTTCCGCGCGGCGACTATGGCGTCCTCCAACTTATAGGCGGTGTCCTTCAGATTGCCGTCGGAGAGTACGATCAGCGCTTTGCGGCCCGCCGGGGCTTTTTCGAGCATTGCCACGCCGTCCAGCACGGCCCGGATCAATTCACTGGCCTGGCCGTTGGGTTGGAGTTTCGCTGCCCCGTCGAGAAGGACCTCCTTTTTCGCGCCGACAGGGGCCAGGATCTTCAACCCGCTCGCGAAGCTGGCGATGCCGATGTCGTGATGAGATTTGGCTTTCTCGATCAGGCTTTTTATCAGGGCGCGCTGGTTGTCGATGGTCGCCTTGCGCTCGCTGGAATTTCTTGAATCCACCAGAAAAAGGATCGTGGAGCGCAGGTTGGACGCATAGGGAAAGGGCGTGATCGCCGAAACGACCAGCTTTGATCCGGATATATCGGCATTCAGCGCGGTGACCGCTTTCGGTTCCCACAGCCGGACATCGCATTTCACGGAATTGCTTTTTGCTGAACACCGCAAGTCGACGTCGTTCTGCTGTGCCAAGGCGGGAGCTCCGGCAGCGATGGCAATCAACAGCATCACAGCAATTTCAGCGATCGCAATTCTACGCAGAAAACTCAGCCAGATCATGTGGGCACATTCCTTTGGATGAATAACTGTGTATTCAAACTATCTTTGATCGATCATGACTCATCGAACATCGACGTTCAAGAGTTGAGGCGTGCAAAAAAACATCAGAAGAATCGTAGGAACGCCAAAAATCTTTCTTTAGTGGTGTTATTTTAAATCTAACAACTATTAGGATAGAATTGCAACGATAACCTATTGGGAATGATGGAATTAAAATTGAGTCCTGGCATAAAATTACATAAATGAGCGACATATCCGCCTTCAAGCAATACAAATCATGACTTATTGTAAAGATCAGAAGATCCTCTTTTGCCATATTTATCAAGTATACTTGCGGCACCGAATAGGCATAGAGCACGCTTTCACCACCGTGTCTGGCACGGCACCGCCGGAAGATTTCGGTGGATAGCGAGAGACTCTCAATGCATTGCATTATTTGGTGTGCCGGGGCAGCCCGCGCCCCGGCAGGTCAAACGTATCCGCGCCAACCGGCGCGGACCCGTCGTACGTCCCCCATAACCCCAGCCATTATTTTCTCAGGACGACCTGTACACGCCGGTTGCGGGGATCGAACTCGCTGACGCCAGGAAGCGGTTGCCGCGATCCGTACCCCTCGACGGCGATCCTCGTCGGATCAATGCTGTAAGCGGCGACGATCTGGTTGCGTACCTCTATCGCCCGCTGGAGCGACAACGGGTCGTTGATCGCATCGCTTCCCGATCGGTCGGCATGGCCGCTGAGCGTGATGGCCAGCGCCGGCTGGAGGCGAAGGGCTCCCCCGATGACATTGACCGTCTCTCTGGCTGCATTGTTGAGAGCTGCCGAATTCGTGGAAAAATTGATCAGGTAGGCGACCGCAACCTTTCCCGATTCCGCTTTCCCCGCCCCGATCTTCGGCGACGGCAGAGACGGTGAAGGCAAAGACGGCGACGGCTGCGGTGCTGTCGGCGATGGCTTCGATGCCGGCCGGAATTCAACCGAATAGGGAATCGTGCCGCTGACCGCCGTGTCGGAAATGTCCGGTTCGCCCACCGGAGCGGAAAACATCTGCGTCCGGCCCACGAGATCGGGAGATCGCGCCTGGGTGCCGGGGGTCGAGGCCGGCGCCTCCAGGAGCTGAAGGAACTCTTCGGATGACAGCCGTCCGGTGACGACATAAACGACATCCGGCCCCGGATTATCCTGCGCGGCGATGCCGGGAACGCTCGTTAGGGTGCAGAGCGTGAGAAGAAAGCCGGCCAGGGCACGTCTGATGTCGGTGGGTTCACGATGATCCGACCAAGTCATGGCACTCTTCTCCCCCAGCGGTCAATGGACTGTATAAGACAGTTTATCCGAGGCGATTGGTCCGGCACCGGCAGCGCCGATCGACGCGGCAATCGCATCCACCGACGTCACACCCGGAATCGGCATCAGATCCTGATGGGCCAATATCGCCGCATGCCCATCATCGAACCCCCGTTCGTTGGCGAAGCAGGCGACCTCCTCTATCCCAGGCCGGCGCAGTTTGATGTCGAAACCGACGTCATCTCCACGGACAGGCGGGATGGTCAAAGCGGTACCGGACGATACGAAGGACGCCGTCTGGAATCGATTGGGATAAAGACGGACGGTTGCGCCAGCACTGTCCGTGTAAAAGCAACGGAGATGGGCGCTGCGCGACAAGGTAACGATGAACGCCGTGCGATCCCCCGTCTTGAAATCCGCACCGACCTTGGCCGCCGGTCCAGCCGCGGCCAGGGCGCCGGTGCTTCGAACATTGACCGTCAGTTCCCTCGCCGGCCGTGTCGCGGCCAGCATTTGCGACGACGCGCCGGGACCAAAGCCCCCCCCCGGCAATGGTAGGGCGTTGGCTCCCTGGCTGAGCTTCATGAAAGTTTCGAATGTCGGCCGGCCGCTTGCCACGAGATTGTTGTCGGCCTGGAAACGGGCCAGCGTCGCGCGCAGCGCATCCGGGTCGTTCGCCCCGCCACCCGTCAGATACCCACGCTGCTCCAGGGATTGACGGATGTACTGGAGCCGCTCGGTTTCAGAGACACCATCGTACCAAGCGCGCAACTGCTCCTGGACGAGTTTATTGCCGTTGTCGATCTGCAGGCAATCCCAGTAGGGAAGCTTGAAGAGCTTACCGACCAGTTCGATACTGCCCAGTTCTATCAGGGTGCGCGCCGCCTGCCCGATGGTTTCCTGCTTGTCGACGCTGAGATTGAAGCGCACACCCGCCTTCAGGATGCGCGCGCCGGCCTCACCCGACTTTCCCTCGCTGGCGATGACCGCGGTGTTGTTGGAGGTGACGCCGGGGATGACGGTCTGACCATCCATCAGGGCCACATGCAGGTCGACCGCGATCGAACCGATGCGCCGGTCGGCCGCCGCCCCAAGCTGGAACAGTTCCTGCGAGATATCGAAGCCGCGACGCCCCGCGGCTATGTTGGTGTCCGCTTGAGAAATGCTGCCGCCGATCACATATTCTGCCCGCTCGATCACAGGCTTAGCCTCATAGGTCACCCAGTCGGTGCCCGCGGCTTCCGTAGCGCCCGGGCGGGTGCGCGATACGTAAAGAAAAGCCTGACTCGATTCCGACATGGTGGACAGGGCCGAAATCAGCATATCGACCCCTCCGACCGCGACATTGCCTGTACGGTCCGGCAGCAGGGTGCTGGTGACCACGACGTGACGGATGCCGTGTTCCCCAAGCTTGCGGTCCATACAACGCAAACCGTCGGTGAAACCCGTGATGGTCCGGGTCGGCTGAGTCGCCGGTTGGGCGATGATCGTGGCGTGTTCTGGATTCGGCAAGGCGCAGGCCGACACCGCGAGCACCGATCCGAGCGCGATGCGACAAGCCATCCGGTTGGACTTTTTCGGTTCGTCCTTCATCGTCAATTCCCCTTGCCTGTACTTTTCAGTATTTGCTGAAGCAGGATCAGCATCGGGTCGGGACGCAGACTCAGCGCTTTCGCGATATCAGGATTTGCCTTGAGCAGTTGCGTCTCGGCAGGCGTGGGCGTTTGATGCCCCAATGCAACGGTGCCTGAAGGAGGCAGAGCGACGGCCTCGTCGATCTGGCGCAGAACCTCTCGAAGAAGCTCCGGGTCCTTTTGTTCCAGTTCTCTCAGAACAGGATTGGTGAAAATGCGCGCATCCCTGAATGTTTCGCCCAGCGCCAGGTTTTTAACCTGAGACCAGGCTGTAAACGACGTGAATGCCATCGCAAGACCCATAGACATGGCGCCAACGATGACGATTCTCAGCGATGCTGACACGGTCACGCTCCTGATTTATCGATTCATGATTTGGCGAATGGCGGTCATGTACAGACCAAAGCAATTTTCAAGAATGCCGGGGGACCGGATGACCCTCGCCTTGTCGTAGGGACGCACAATGACTTCCAAAAGACCGCATTTACTGAGGCCGTCCAGAGTCTTGCGGCAAGTCTCGGCCGACATCACATCGACCAGGAAACGCGCCATGTCCGATTGGCTGAGTTCGAACCCCCCCTGGGACAAAGCCATGCTGATCTTGGCAATCACCGCCTCCGGAAACAGGCCGCCCCGCAGCGCATCCGTCCGCCCGCCACTCTTGCCTTCATGTTCCGAACTGGCAAGGATGTTGGTAATCCGGAGATTGTGCAACTTGATCAACTCGAGAAAATAATCGTGCTGATCGGCGCCCAGCGCTCGCAAGACGAAAAGAAATTCAGAGATCAAAATCACATGCTCTCTATATTTGTCGATCGTTTCGTCGAACCACTCCTTATTCGGCGTATGCCGCGCCAAGATCTCGAAGAATTCTGTGCGAGCCTGCCGCAACCCTATATCGAGAGCGACGTCCAGTTTGGCATTGCTCCAATCATAGTTCAGCGGATCCGAAGGAGTCGCTGCCTCGCCCATCGCCAACCGCTCCCCGCACCAGAAATAGAATTTTCCAGGCCCTCCCGGCAAAGAAGGGGCTGAAGGTGGCGCGCACAACACGCCATCCTCCATCAGGCTTACACCATACTCTCTTTTCAGGTCACGATAATCCTCGTAAATCTGCGATAAATTGCAGGAACCTTTATCAGACATACGATTTTTGCGCAACATCGCATTTTTTTTCTGATAAAGGTTGAATTTCATTATCATGGATGCCGCCTATCGCGTGCACGAGGCGATGATGTTTTCCTTTGCGTAAACGTTGAGTTCGCGCAGATTGACCGCCTCATTGCCTTCGACCACCCCGATGTTCTGGGTGCATTCCCGGCTCTGGCCGCTGACGACCTGGACCTCCCGCTTTCCGGTCCGCGACGTGCTCTCGACGAAGACATTGTTGGATCCGGGCGTGAGACCGGCCTTCTTGACCGCGTTCGTGCGCAAAGCCTCGCTTTCCATCCGGTTCATTTTGACCATATCTTCGGGAGCGACATTCGTCCTGGCGTTGAATGGCTTGGCTTGAGCCCAGGCGGAAAGCGGCGATACGACGGCAGCGGACACGACGAGGGTGACGGTGAACAGTGGGGCTATGATGCGTTTCATTTCGGTCTCCGAGTCTGACGGGGGGACGAATGGGGGGTTGGCCGGCGTATGACGCCGGCCAACCGGGGAACTTACTTGCCAACCAAAGAACCGATGTTCTGGCTGACCCCGTTGAGATTCCCCTTTACCGAAACAATGGAGTCGCGCATAGTCACCGTCTGTTTGAGGTTCCCCTTGACGCCGACATCGCCGACGGCACTGCCGACATTGTGGTCGACAGAGTTGAGGTTGCCTTCCACAGTGGTCCTGGCATCGCGCATGTTGACGGTGTGAGTGGCATTGCCACCGATTTCGATGCGACCGGCCGAAGCCAGGCTGGTGGACAGGAGCAGGCCGGTGAGCGCCATTGCAGTCAGCTTCATCATGATCTTTGATCTCCTGTTTGTGTCCGACGCGATTTGCGGCGGCTGCAAACCCTTGATGCACTGATCCGGACGAAGACACACCATTCAAACGAATGGAATACTTCCCTATATTTGTGTACCCTCTCCAAACATTTTGCAGCCAGGCTTGGAAAATGTGAAGCAGCACCCATTATCTTGCCCCGGTTGGGTGGTTCTTGCGCAGTTTGCGTGGATCACGCCGCCAGGAGGGTTCGTCTGCGGAGCAAATCCAGGCTGGCTCTGCCATACATCTGACGCTTAAGAAGCTTGAGGCGTACTCCTGCGCCGAGGACCGCCTTGTGAACGGGGTCTGGAAGGTGAATCATCGGGCCTTGTCCCTATGGCTATCCCTATGGCAGTCCCTATGGCTATCCAGCGCGTCGAGGTGATTACGGGTGCGGAGCAGCGGCGGCAGTTCAGCGAGGAGGAGAAGCAGCGGCTGGTGGAGGAAGCGTTCCAGCCGGGGGTGAAGGCGACGGCGGTCGCCCGGCAGTTGGGCGTTGACGTTAGCCTGCCCCTCCGTGCCAATGAAGGTGAGACACCAGCCCCCCTGAAGTTTAAGCTCGAGGGCGTAGGAAACTCATTTCGTTGTCATGCCCAATAAGACGCCCCTGCCAGCCACTGGAGCTGGCGCTGTCCCTTAGATCGGTGAGAAGTCGCGGGTTGTTGCTGTGCCTGCGGCAGCCTCCCCGGAACTGTCCCCCCGTCCGAAACGCTCACACCATCATCCATTAGGCTGTCCCCATCACCTTGAATCACGTGGCTTTCTCGCCCCGCAATCGAAACGTCTCCTGGATGTGAAGCCCGATGACGTCGGCCGCTTGGCGAAGCGGCGATGCCACGAGATGGGCGTAGCGTTGCGTTGTCACCGGCTGGGTGTGCCCAAGCAACGCGCCGATGACCGGCAGGGACAGCCCTTTCGCCGCTCCAACGGACGCGAAGGAGTGGCGCAGGTCATGCAACCGAACATCGCTCAGCCCCGGCGGCAGCGCAATACCGGCGATCGCAGCAGCGTCCTGGCATTCGGCAACACTCGGCGTCCGCTCCAGACGGTCACGCAACCCCGCGATGATTGTCGTGATCGGGTCGGATGGATCGGCGCTCCACAAGCGGACGGTGGCCGCTTCCCGAATGCGATGCCAGGGTTTGCGAAGGTTGACCAGCGCCGCTGCCGGATCGGCGCCCGGAAACACCCACCCCGAGGTCCGCGGCAACGCCGTCAAGACCCCGACCGCCAGGGCGTTGAGGTGAATGGTTTTCGCACCGGTCTTGCTGTCCGGCAGGCGCGCCCTTCCCGCGACGAGATCGACATAATCCCAGCGAAGCGTCTGGATCTCGGAAAGCCGGGCTCCTGTGAACAGCAGGAGACGGACGATGCCGATGATCGATGTCGGTTCGGCACCCGAACGCTCCGCATCGTCGAGCGTCTGGCCAAGAGCGGCAAATTCCTTGTCCGACAGAAAGCGCTCCATCCGCCGTTCCGGATACCGCTCCACATGCCGACAGGGATTGCTGCCATCGGGGCGCAGGCCCCATTTCTCGGCGAGATTGAACATTTTGGACAGCAATGCCAGCACCCGGTTGGCGGCACCGGGCGTGCCGTGCATGCCGTGATGAAGAGAGGCGACATCCGCCCGGGTTTTGTCGGCGACCCTCTTGCGTCCGATTTGGGCACGGACGTGAAGACGGAGATTGTCCTGATCCTTGCGGGCGCTGCTGGCCTTTTTCTTCGACGCGGCATGCTGCTGGAGATAGCGGTCGGCAAGGTCGTTCATCGTCGACGCGGCGTTGCCGGCCTTCACATCTGCGACCGGGTCTTCCCCACGCTGAACGGCCGCCAGCACCTGCAACGCCGCTCGACGCCCTTGCTCCGGCGTCATCGGGCCATGGGTGCCCAGCGTCAGGCGGCGTGAATCTTTTCCGTCCCTCGGTACTGAACCACATACGTCTTGCGCCCAGAGGGCTTGATACGCAGACCGAACCCGGACAACTCGTCGTCCCAGACGACCGTTTCCTTCGTATCCGGCTTGATGCCGTCGATCACACGTTTGGTAAGCTTCGGCATCGGCGCTTCTCCCGCGGATCAGAGCCATGACGCGCTCAGCACAGAAGCTCGGTAAGCGAGCGGTAAGCACCAGAAAGAGTATTTTGGTACGGGATATCGGCCAATGGCGCAGACGGATATGTTAAGTTTCAATCGCTTATCGCATGAAAGCGCAATGCTGGATACCCTGGCGTAGCCGGATACCCTAGACTGAAAATCCCCGTGTCGGCGGTTCGACTCCGTCCCTGGGCACCATTCCCTTTCAAGCACTTAGAGAGTGGTGTGTGATCGGCTTACCAAGTGCGGTAAGCAGCAGACATCTCACCAATCCAAGGACCGGGACCGATCCCCAGCGGCATTGTTGCATAAATCGGACTCCGGGCAAACTGCCCGCTATCTCCCGGATTTCAGGCGGGCACTGCGTCGGGCCAACGTCGTGTAATCGGGAACTGGCAACTCCATGCCGAGGACCTGGACAATGGAGCGCAGCAGTCCCTCCATCTGCCGCCAGGGGCGCCAAAGGCCAAGCGCAGCGTGACCCCGGTCTCATGACCCCGGCCTCTATGGCGATGTCCGAGCAGGCTGCTGGACGGCCTCTCCGGCCGGTGACGGCGGGTGCCCTTCCCGCGAGAGCCTCGGGTGTCACCCAGTTCGTCAGGCTCCCGCGTTGCCGAAGGGCCCGGTTGTACTCTCCCCAGTTCTCGACCATGTACTTGGCCTTCGGGATCCGATGACGGCGCGGTTCATTGTGCTTATACGGCATGCGGGTACTCGGCGGCGGAGCCCACCTCTTTACCGGCTGCGCCGACGTCCCGCACCACGAACCGGATTGATGCGTGTTGCGCAAGGCATCGCCAGCGATAGGGAGGGGCCGCACCTGCGCTGCCCGGCCGCGTCACGCGCCGTCGAAGGAGACCACCCGCAACTCCCGCCCCTCCAGCACCGCCCTGGCGTGGCTGCCGCAGGCAGGACAGGGAGCGATCGGCGAATCCGGCCGGTACTCGGCCCGGCAGTCGGCGCAGCGGACTTTCAACGGGATCCGGTTGATCACCAGTTCGGCACCCTCCGCAACCGTGCCTTTCGACAGGAGGGGAAAGCAGAACTGCAGCGCCTGGGGATCGACGGCCGAAGCCTCGCCGATGTCCACGGTCACGCGCGAAACGTGCCTGACCCCTTCGAGACCGGCGCAATCAGTCACCAGGGCGATGATGCTCTCGCTCAACGACAGCTCGTGCATGGCCTCGCCTCCCGCTTCCGGCGACCTCAGCGGTCCGTGCAGGAGATGCAGGGATCGACCGACGCCTGGATGATCGACAGGTCCGCAAGGGGCTGCCCGATCACCATCGCCTCGATGGCCGGGATGTTGACGAAGGACGGCGTGCGGATCTTGACGCGCGCCGGGGTGCTCCCGCCCTCCGATGCGACGTAGTAGAAGGCCTCGCCGCGGGGCGCCTCCGTGCGCATCGTCGCCTCGCCGACCGGAATGGTCGGCAGCCCGTCGACCGCCTTGAGGGGACCCGCCGGCATGGTCAGCAGCGCTTCGCGGATCAGCCGCACGCTTTCCAGCATCTCCAGCGCCCGCACCACCACGCGCGCCAGCACGTCGCCCTCGGGACGGACGATGCTGTTGAACCCGAGTTCGCCGTAGGTCAGGTAGGGTTCGTCCTTGCGCACGTCGATGTCGAGGCCGGAGGCGCGGGCCACCGGGCCGACGACCGCCCATTCGACGGCCTTTTCCCTGCTCAGCGGGCCGACGTTGCGGGTGCGGGCCAGCGCGGTGGGATTCTCGGTGAAGGTCGGCACGACCACCTCGGTCAGGACCTTGGTCAGATGGTCCAGCATCGGCAGGTAATCGGCCGGGTTGGGGATGTCGCGGTGGACGCCGCCGATGCAGTTCATCCCGTAATTCACCCGGTTGCCGCTGATCGCCTCCAGCGTGTCCATCACCAGTTCACGCAGGTTGAACACCTCCATGAACAGCGAATGGAAGCCGATGTCCTCGGCACCGACGCCGGCCCACAGCAGGTGGGAATGGAGACGCTCCAGTTCGGCGATGATCAGGCGGATGTGCGCCGCGCGCCTGGGCAGTTCGAGGTCCGCGATCTTCTCGACCGCAAGGCAGAAGGTCATGGCATGGGTGTTGGAACAGATTCCGCAGACACGCTCGATCAGCGTGATGACCTCGACCCAGTTCCGTTTCTGCGCCAGCAGCTCAATGCCGCGGAAGCTGAAGCCGACCTCCACATTGACGGATTCGATGACCTCCGCCTTGCACTGGACGTTGACCTTGAAGGGTTCTTCCAGGGCGGGGTGATAGGGGCCGAGCGGAAAGGTGTATGGCATGACCGGAACTCCTATTTGCCGCGCGCAAGCGGGGATGTGGGGGATTTCGCCATGACCGCCGGGGTGGACATGGCTTCGCGCAGCATCCCGGGCTCGAACCCCTCGGGGCGCAGCAGCGGCACCGGATTGGGGTGGCCGGGGAATTCGACAGCGAACAGGTCGTTGATCTCCCGTTCGGCCCAGGAAGCCGCGCGCACAGACGGCGACAGCGACGCCAGCATCCCGTTGCGGGTGCGCGTCTTGAAATTGATGACCTGCTTCTCGTCCGTGTAATGATAGATCATCACCGTTTCGCCGCCCTGTCCCAGCGGGATGGCGGTGACGGTGCCCATGCGGATGCCGAGCGATTCCATGGCGGCGGCCATCGCCTCCACGTCCAGCAACGGCCCCTCCACCCACAGCGCGCCGGTGCGCGCCGCCACCGACACGACGCCGGGAATGGCCTTCATCCGGCCGATCAGATCACTGTCGATCAGATCAGCACCCGTCAGATCAGCGACCATGGCCGGAGCCCTCCTTTGCCGGTGCGCCGGCGCCCTCGGGGACGAAGGCGTCGCGCAGCTTCGCGCTTGCCGCCCAGCGGCGGCAGTCCGGGCAATAGCCCTTCTCCTTTTCGGACCAGGCACCATCCATGGCGGATTCCGGCAGCGGAATGTGGGCGCTGCCGCAGCGCGTGCAGGCCTGAAGCCGGATGACGCTTTCCAGCCTCATCCCGTCGCCGGTCCCGCTGTTCATCGCGTCCGGAACGGCGGAGAGGAGCTTGATCGCCCTGGTCGGGCAATTCTGCTCGCACAGCCCGCAGAACGAACACTGGCCGATGTAGAAGTGCCAGGACACTGAAGCGCCGGGCACCTCGGTGAAGGTGATGGCCTTCGGCGCGCAGACGAAGGCGCAGGTGCCGCAGGCGGTGCAGCGGCCGGCGTCATGGCCGAGAGCGCCGCGGTAGACGGCGGGCACGGGCGGCATGTCCGCCGGGTCCCGGGTCCGCGATGGCCGGAGCAGGTTGCTCAAGACGGTTTTCAGCATGCCCATGGCGGAAATCCTTTACCAGACCAGCGTCGCGGCCATGGTGACGGCCGAGGCGAGCCCGCCCCAGACCCAGTAGAGGCGGAAGGCCTGCGTCACCCGCAGCCGTGCCGTGGATGTCGCCAGCAGCGTGAGCAGGCCCAGCAGCACGAAGCCGACGGCCAGATAGATCGCGCCGTTCAGCAGCGGCCAGGGCGTCGCCGGCACGAAGACCACGGCGAACAGCTCGGTCAGCAGGACGATCTCGATGGCGTGCGACAGCTTGAACAGCGCCAGCGGCGGGCCGCTGTATTCGATATGGCTGTCGGCGACGATCTCATGCTCGGCGTTGGCGATGGAGAAGGGGTTGAGCTTCATCCGCGCCGGAAGCGCCATCAGGAAAGTCAGCGCGGCGACGACATGGACGACGCTGTAGGGCGCCGCCTGCAGCGCCTGCATCTGGAAGCCGCCGGCATGCTGGGCCATTGCGATGATGGAGACCAGGAACGGCAGGTTGTAGGCCAGCGACAGGATCGCCTCGCGCATCGCCGCGACCTGTCCGTAGATCGACCGGCTGACATAGCCCGCCAGCACCTCGCACAGGATCGGAACCTCCATGAGATAGAGCAGCAGCACCACGTCGCCCGGCAGCGACGGGATGGGGTTGCCCGGCAGCGGCACGATGGCGAGCGCCGCCGTCACCGAAGCCAGCGACACCAACGGCAGCGCCAGGAAGATGCCCCGGCCGACACCCTTTGGAATCACCGTTTCCTTGCCCAGCAGCTTCATGAAATCGAAGAAGGGCTGGAAGAAGGGAGGGCCCTGGCGGCCCTGCAGCCGCGCCACCAGCTTGCGCATGAACCAGAGTTCGAGCCAGCCGAGCGGGGCCGCGCAGAGCAGGCCGGGCCAAACGCCGAAGGCCAGCAGATATCTCCATGCCTCGCTCATGACGCCCTCCGGAACTGGCTCTTGGTTGCGCCGTCCTCCAGCAGCTTTGCGGCGCGGGCGATACCGTCCAGGATGGCCTGAGGCCGCGGCGGACAGCCGGGCACCCAGACGTCGACCGGGACGATGGTCTCCAGCGACTCGCTCAGCACCAGCGGGCTGCCGGCGAAGACGTTTCCGGTCGCCGGACAGGACCCCAGCGCCACCACCGCCTTCGGGCTGGGCACCTGATCGTAGATGTCGAGGATGGCCTTGCGCGAGCGCAGGGTCAGCGTGCCGGAGATCAGCACGATGTCGGCGTGCTTGGGTGTGCCGTGCAGTTCGATGCCCAGCTGTTCGGCGTCGTAGCGCGGGCTCAGCAGGGGGGTGATCTCGATGTCGCAGCCGTTGCAGGACCCGGCGTTCAGACGGCAGATCCAGGGCGACTTGCGCCGCGCGATCGAGATGACGCGCTCGAAGAGGTTCATTTCACACTCCCGGTCAGGACCGCCGCCACATGCGGATGGGCATTCACGCCCGAGTGCAGCAGGTCGGGGTGCAGCAGATTGGGAACGAGGCCGAAGGCCACCGGGGCGATCGCGAAGACCAGCAGGACCGCCGCGGCCATGCGCGGCAGCGCCCGGCCGCTGTCCGCCACGCCCAGCGGGCCGAGCCACACGCGATGGATGGCGCGGATGTAGCAGAGCAGCCCCATGGCCGAGGCGGCGTACAGCGCGGCGACCAGCATCGGGCCACCCAGCTCCAGGCCGGCCAGATACAGGCGCCAGTGCCCGACGAAGCCGATGGTCGGCGGAATGCCGATGAAGCCCAGCGCCCCCAGCATGAAGGACGCGCTGGCGACCGGCAGCACCGAGGACAGCCCCCGCGTCTCCAGCGTCACCGGCCGGCCCAGATGCCATTCCGCCGCGCCGACCGCACCGAACAGCACGATCTTGCCCAGGGCATGGCCGAAGATGCCCAGCCACGCTCCCGCCAGCCCATCCGCGCCTCCGGCCGTCAGCCCCAGCAGCAGGTAGCCCATGTCGTCGATCGACGAGAAGGCCAGCATCGGCTTCAGTTCGGTCTGCGCCAGGGCGAGCAGGGCGGCGCCCAGCAGGGACACCATCGCCAGGACCACCCACAGGGTGGAATAGGCTTCGAACATCCAGGGCGCCGTGTCGCGCAGAGCCAGCAGTTCGCAGAAGCTGCCGACATCCACCACCGCGATGATCAGGGCCGTGGTCATCGCCGACGAGGCGCGCGCCACCGCCGGCAGCCAGAAATAGACCGGCACCAGCCCGAGCTTCAGGGCGAAGCCGATCGTCAGCAGCGCCACGGCCAGCTTGTCGAAGGGTGCGGCGGGCTGGACCGTGCCGAGGCCGGTCAAGGCCAGCGCGGTCGTGGTCGCAATGAACGCCAGGACGACCGCCGTCAGGTATTTGCGCGCGGCGGCGACGGCCTCGGGCGTGCCCTTGCTCCAGACCATGCCGACGGCCACCAGTTCGGCCGCGCCGGAGAGCAGGGTGGCGAGCCAGGAATGTCCAGCCAGACGGGCTGCGACGGCGAGCGCGACAGTGGCGGCGGCAAAGCACCACCAGGACCGGCCGCCCTGTGGAATCGCCCTGGCGTACAATCCGACGCCCAGCGCAATCCCGGCGAAAAGCGGTATCAGCACCGTGTTCATGGATAACTCCATCGAGGATCGCGACGGCGCTCAGACCAGCCAGACGGCAACCGTCACCACCGTGGCGACGAAACCGATGGGGATGAGCGGACGGTCTTCCAGCATGGTGCGCGCGATGCCCTGGGCATGGCCGGCCACTTGGTTCAGACTGTCCCAGATCCTGCGGTAGACGGGGTCGGGATCGAGCGAATAGACGGGATGGAAGGCGTGTTCGGCCAGCTCGGCGAAATCGACCGCACCGGGCCGGTCGCCGGCCGGCAGCGGCTCGCCGCCGGAATAGACCGAGACCAGACCGGGAGCCGGCGCCTGGGCCAGCCGGTAGACCAGCAGTCCCAGCATGGCCGATGCCAGCACCACCGCGCCACCGACGGTCATCGCGATGCTGCCGCGGTCGGTCAGGATGCCGAGCCAGCTCATCTGCACCTGCCAGTCGAAGCCCAGCGACTGCACGGCGGGGGCGATGATCGGCACCATCAGCAGCTGCGGCGCCAGCCCGAAGACCAGGCACATCACCGCCATGGAGCCCATGCCCGCCAGCATGCTGGGCGAGGCTTCGTGGATGTGCTTGCCGAGCAGCGCCTTGGACGGCACGCCGTAGAAGGCGTTGACGGTGGCCTTCAGGAAGGAGAAGGCGGTCAGGATGCTGCCGATCCAGCCGATCAGAACGACGATCAGCAACCCCTTGTCGAGCGCCGCGCTGAAGACCAGCCATTTGGCGACGAAGCCGTTGGTCAGCGGCACGCCGGCGATGGAGGCGGCGGCGACGATCCACACCTTCGCCGTTCCCGGCATCGCGGTGGCGAGCCCGCCGAGCTGGCGCAGGTCGCGCGTTCCACAGGCGTGCTGGATGGCGCCGGCGCAGACGAACAGGGTGCCCTTGAACAGCGCATGGCTGAAGCAATAGAACAGCGCCGCCGCCATCCCGAGATCGGTGCCGAGCGCCAGCCCGACGACGATGTAGCCGAGCTGGCTGACCGTGTGGAAAGCGAGCAACCGCTTCAGGTCGGTCTGCGCCATGGCGAAGATGACGCCGACCAGGATGGTGACGCAGCCGACCGCCAGCAGCGGCACTTCCAGCGCCGCATGCCACTGGCCGTCGCCCACCACATACATGCGGGCGATCAGGTAGACGCCGGCCTTGACGTAGCAGGCGGAATGCAGCAGCGCCGACACCGGCGTCGGGGCGTTCATCGCCTCCGGGATCCAGGTGTGCAACGGAAACATCACCGACTTGGCCATCGACGCGACGATGAACAGCGCCGCGACGCCCGAGGTGAAGGCGGTGGCGACGGCCGGATCGGTCCAGTCGAAGCTGCCGGCGCGGGAATAGACCAGCACGATGCCGATCAGGAAGCCGTAGCCCGCCAGATGGGTGATGACCAGCACCTTGCGGGCGCCGTCGGTCGCCACCTTCTCGCGGTACCAGAAGCCGACCAGGCTGTAGGAGCACAGCCCGATCACCTCCCAGGCCATGTAGGCGCCCAGCATGTCGGCCGCACTCGCCAGCACCAGCAGCCCGGCGATGAAGACCAGCATGATGGCGTAGAAGCGCGTGGTGCCCTGCTCCTCATGCTCCATGTAGCGGACGGAGAACAGCAGGATGGCGGCGCCGATGCCGGTTCCCATCACCATGAACAGGACGCTCAGCCCGTCGATGCGCAGACCGATGGAAAGAGGCCCGTCCCAGGGGGCGAGAAGTGCCGCCTGCATCACGGCGCCGTCCATGCTGGCGGGCACCAGCGTCAGCGACGCGATGAAGGAGGCGAAGACCGCCGCGGTCGCCAGCACGCCCTTGCCGACGGGTGTCAGCAGCCGGGCGAGCAGAAGTTGCAGGACGAAGCCGCCAAGCAGCAGAAGGATGGGAAGTTTTATGGCTAGCATGACCCATCTCTTTCTCATCCCCCGGCAAGCGGGGGAAAAATGAAGATGTCGGATTCAAGCGTGAGGGGGGTGTCGAGCCCTTGAAGGCTGCGCACGTCGCGGCCGTCGACGAGGATGATCGAGAAGCCGGCAAGCTCCCCGTCCTTCATGACCCAGCGGGCGAATTCCGGTCCATACTTGGCCACCAGATCGCGCATGAGGTCACGGACGGTCGCAGCCGGCTGCGTCCACTCTTCCTTGGATGTCTTGGTCGCGTTGCGCAGCAGGGCGAAGTAGGAAACTCTCATGGAGCACGCATCCTTGCACGCCGCCCGGCGCTGCCGGCGGCCGTCACGCCGCCGCGAAGCATGCTCCGCGGCGGTGGCGGGGCCGGCTCAGGAGAGCGACAGCGCGTTCAGCTTTTCCTTGGTCGGAACGCCCTCGGCATCCCAGCCGCGCACGGTGTAGTAGACCGGCAGCATTTCCAGCAGGCGGCTGACCGCCCCCTTCGACGCACCGGTCTTGAGCGGCTCGTTGAGCAGGCGCGGCGGCAGCGTGTCGTCGGCTGCGGTCAGGCCGGCCTTCAGGTTCCACAACCGCTCCAGGTTCCAGATCCGCTCGCCGGCTTCGATGAAGCTGTCGCCGGTGTAGGCGAAGCCGGTCAGCGCCGTCATCAGCTCGGCATATTCGGGAGCGCCCATGCCGAAGGTGGTGAACAGGCAGGAGCCGGTGGAATCGATCGACGCCGCCAGGTTCTGGAACAGAGCCACCAGTTCCGGCTTGCCGTCGATGCTGTCCTTGTCGACCTTGAACGGCACGCCCAGCACTTCCGGGCTGATGGTGTAGCCGCGGACATGGCAGCCGCCGCGGTTGTTGGTGGCGTAATTCAGACCGATGCCCTGCACCGCACGCGGATCGTAGGCCGGAATCTCCTGCTTCTTGACGGTCATCGACAGTTCCGGATGACCGTAGAGGCTCGCCATCCGGTAGGAGCCCAGCGCCAGCTTCCTGCCGAAGCCCTCGCCCAGCCCGGTCAGCCGCACCGCCTCGACCATCGCGTCGACATTGCCGAAGTCGAGTTCCAGCCCTTCGGTGTCCTCCAGCGTGATGATGCCGCGGTTGAACAGCTCCATCGCGCAAGCGACGGTGCTGGACATCGAGATGGTGTCGAGGCCGTATTCGTTGCAGTAATAGTTGGCCTTGATCACCGCGTCGAGATTGTCGATCCGGCAATCCGGCCCGAAGCCCCAGGCGGTCTCGTATTCCGGTCCCTCGCCCTCGCCCTTGTATTTGGGGTTGCTGACCTTGGTGGCGCGGCCGCAGGAGATGATGCAGGAGAAGCAGCCCTTCGGCCGCTGCAGCTGGTTGGCCGCCAGCGTTTCGCCGCCCACCTTGTCGGCCGTCTCGAAATGACCGTCCTGGAAATTGGCGGTCGGCAGGCCGCCGATCGAGTTGAGGATATTGACCAGCACGTTGGTGCCGTAGAGCCGCAGGCCGGTGCCGCCGACCGGATGCTCCTTGACCATGGTGCTGGCCTTGACGACGGCGTCCACGAAGCCCGTCTTGTCGGCGACGGTGACGGCACCCGTGCCGCGCACCACCACCGCTTTCAGGTTCTTCGATCCCATCACCGCGCCGACGCCGGTGCGGCCGGCGGCGCGCTGCATGTCGTTCATGATGGCGGCGATGTAGGACAGCTTCTCGCCCGCCGGGCCGATGCAGGCGATCTTGGCGTCGGGCGCTGTCTCCTCGTTCAGCGCCTCGGTGGTCTCCGGCACGTCCTTGCCCCAGAGATGGGCGGCGTCGCGGATCTCCACCTTGCCGTCCTGGATCCAAAGATAGACCGGCTTGGCCGCGCGGCCTTCCAGGATCAGCATGTCGTAGCCGGCGTATTTCAGCTCCGGCCCCCAGGCGCCACCGGAGTTAGACGCGGCGATGGTGCCGGTCAGCGGACCTTTGGTGACGACGTCGTAGCGCCCGGCCGACGGCGCGAAGGTGCCGGTCATCGGACCCGACGCGAAGATCAGCTTGTTCGCCGGCGACAGCGGATCGACCGTCGGGTCGACCTCGTCATACATGTATCTGGTGCCCAGCCCGCGCGCGCCGATGTAATCGCGCGCGTGGTCCATGTTGAGCGCTTCGGTCGCAATCGTCCCGAAAGTCAGGTCGACCCTCAGGATTTTTCCAATCCAGCCATACATGATCAGACCTCCGCGAAGGCGTTCTTGAGCTTGGCGGCGAAGGTCCGTTTGCGGGTCTGCGCCGACACGGTGTCCTCGACCCACTCGAGCGCGTGGGTGGGGCAGATCGCGGCGCAGGACGGGCTGCCGCTGCAGGTGTCGCATTTCAGGATTTGCGCCCCCAGAAAGTCCCAGGAGGCGCAGCCGAACGGGCAGGCCTGCACGCACATCTTGCAGCCGATGCATTTCGACTGATCCAGCTCGACCTGACCGTTGGCCGGGTTGCGGGTCATCGCCTTCGGCATGCAGACGGTGGTGCAGGACGCGTCCTTGCACTGCTGGCACATCATCGGGACGGAAAACCCTTCCCGTTCCCAGGTGTAGACGTGAATTCTCGACGCCTTCGGCCGGAAATTCCCTTCGTGTTCCATGGAACAGGCGAGTTCACAGTTACGGCATCCGGTGCATTTGTCCGGATGGATCATCAGCATCATGCTCATGGGCGATGGCCTCATCGAAACCATGCTGCAACGGTTCAGCCTTAGCGCCGCCTTGCCTGCATGGTAAGTTTCAGGACTGCTTATCGCGCGCTGTCTATTGATTGCTGATTGCAGCAACACGCGGCTTCACGTCGGTTCGGCGCCGGAGTTTTACTTTGATGGCGACAGATCACTCTTTCCGTGAGGAACCCGTATCAAAGGGCGATGATCGATGGCAAAAAGTCCCGGCGAGCGCCAGGACGAAGCGTGATGCGCCCCGTCGGTTGAACGCGATCGACGCGCGGCAGATGGAGGCTTGGTCAGCCCTGCGCCGGCAAACACGACGCGTGGGGGGGGGTACTGCAGTGTCGCGCCCTTCGACGCAGGGCTGACCAAGCCTCATCCGTTCATGTTCCGATGCGGGGCTGACGGAATTGCGGCTGTGCGACCTTCTGGTTTGGGCTCCATTGTGGCTGTGGCCTCGGACCTGCTCAAAATCGGCGATCCTGAAGGAATTGTCTGTCCGCCAGCCGACAGCGTGCCGATTTTTTTCGTGTCGGCCGAATGACAGTAGGAAGGGCCCGGCTGTCGGCTCTGCGACCTGCGGCGCCACACCGGCATGGGCGCGTTAGGATGTCGCGTTGCTCGCCCCACCCCTCCCACTTTAGACTTTCAAAGTCGCGGGCGGGACCTTCCATGAACTCCCGGGCGACCCACAGAAAAAAACCAAAGACTGTATCTGCGCCGGTTAGGAATTTTTGGCCCAGGGAGGCGGCTTGTGATGGAACTGCTGAAAGATGACGTGCCGGAAAGCCGCCGTATCGATGGCTGTCATTGCATGAGCTGCGCCGACAACCGGGCGATGTTGGCATCCGTCGCACCACCAAGGGTCGCGGCCACGGCGAAGTGGGATTTGGAAGCGATGATCGCCGCGCGGCGCGGATTCCTGGCACACGGCAATGCTCCCGCCAGCGTTCCGCAACCCATCCTGCGTTCATGGCAACGGAGCGCCCGGCACGGCTTGGATCTTGAAACGAAGCTGACGGTCGAGCCGGTGTCGGGGCACGAGATGCGGGAGGCGCTGGAACGGAACGAACTGCTGGTTCAGGCCGCCTGGGCCGAGATCGAGGCACTGTGCCGCGAGATCGAATCCCCTGGGGGAGTCGTCGTTCTCACGGACCCGGACGGCTTCGTCCTGTCGCGATGCGGCAGCCCCGCCTTCCTCGGAGAGGCCGACGAGTTGGCGCTGCGTCCCGGCGTGCTCTGGAACGAAGCCGTCATCGGAACCAACGCCATCGGAATGGCGCTGGTCGAACGCTCGGAGATAACCGTTTTCGGCGGCGAGCATTTCTTCAAATCGCACGGCATCCTGAGCTGTTCCGCCGTGCCGATCATCGATTCGGTCGGCGCGACCATCGGTGTGCTTGATCTTTCCACGGTATCCAGCGTGTCGCATCACTATGCCCTTTCCCTGCTGCGGCGGGCTGCGGAGCAGATCGAACGCCGCTTGTTCGAGCAGACCTTCGCCTGCCAGGAGCGGATGCATCTCCATTCCAACCCCTTGCTTCTTGGCGGGCCGCGTGAGGGGGTGATCGCTTTCGACGGCGACCGGCTGGTGGGGGCGAACCGCCATGCCATCGAGCTGCTCGGGCTGGACTGGTCGGCAATCGGCATGGTGCGCTTCAACCAGCTCTTCGCCATGCGGTGCAGCAGCGTGCGCCGCAATGCATTCTCGGACGAATGCGTCGTCCAGACGACAGGGGGCACGACCCTGTTTGCCCGCCTGCAAACGCCGGGAACCGGGGACAAGCCGCACGCCCCCGCGATCCGCACCAAACCCGGTCCGGACGCACGTAAGCCGGTCGCCACGGCCGGACGCCCTGCAGAAAAAACATATCCACTGCCCCACGAGATTCTGGAACGCCTGCTCCATGGCTCGCCCAGCGAGCACCACTCGGTGTGGAGACCGAAGGCGGGCAGCCTCATTTATGGATCGGAGATAACCGGGGAAGCGGGGGAAACCATTCTCATTGTGCGAAGCGGTCAGATGCGCACATATTCCTCCTACGAAGGGAAGGAATTGACACTGTTTTTTTTGGGCGTTGGCGATGCCATTATTATTCATCCACAAACAATGCTTGAAGTGAAAGCCGACAGCGAAGTAATAATTCTTCATGAGTCCATGTTCCGGGAATTGGCCCAGAGCGAACCCGATCTTGGCTTGTCGGTCATGCCGGCGATGAATCGCATCCTGCAGAAATCGATCCGCATGCTCGAAGACCTGGCATTTCACAGCGTCAAGCATCGTCTGGTCCGACTGCTGGCCGACATGGCTGAACGCGATGGCAGGAAATCCTCGCGGGGCATTCTCATCGAATCGATCCCCAATGCGGAAGATTTGGCCATGCAAGTCGGTGCGACCCGGCAAACCGTATCGACCATCATTGCTGAACTGGTCCGCAGGGGACTTCTTCAGCGGGCCGGCAAAAGTTCGATTGTCATACCGGACCTGGAGCTCCTGTCGGACGAACTCGAAGCGGAATAGTTCGACCGCAAGTCTTTTCCGATGGGGGCTGACGCGCCGAGGCGCAGAAAGCGTCCTCGCTGCACGTCGCCGGTCCGACCAATAGCCGGCGTGCTTTTACCCGTTGTCCGTGGATCGGCGTGGTGTTGTCACGTTGCTGGCGGCACCGTGCTCGGAGGCAGAGACGAGGCGGACAGGGCTTTATCCGATCTCCGCCCCGCCGCAAAAACGGCAAAAGAGCCTCGGACCATCACCGCCCCACCCAACGATGCCAAAGAATTTCTTATTTTCGCGCTGTTTATAGAAAAACTTTCTCCCACCGGCTATGCGCCGAACCAAAAAAGTAAAAAATTATCATGGCAGCTATGGCATATTATCAATCGCAAGCATGGGCCGGCAGAACATCAAGTTGGCTCCGGTTATTTCCCGCCGATCACAAATCATCATCACTCACGATGATACTGCATAGGAAAGGGGGATCTCAGTTGTTGACTTCATTTCTTCCATCGCGAACATTGACGATACATCCTGAAGCTCGATCCGCTCGATCAGCTTCCGGTAGAATGCATCATATGCTTTGATGTCCGGAATGACCACACGCAGCAAATAGTCGATCTCACCGCTTAGACGGTAAAGGTCAACAACTTCAGGTATGCCGGCCACGACGTTCCGGAATTTCTCCAGCCACTCGGCGGAATGGTTGCTGGTGCGGACCGCCACGAAGACCGTCACATCCACATTCAGCCTTGCCCTGTCCAGCAACACGACCCGCTTGCGGATATACCCTTCCTGTTCAAGGCGTTGGATGCGGCGCCAGCAGGGGGTGGTGGACAGCCCCACCTGCTTGCCGAGATCGGCGAGCGAAAGGGCCGCATCGGATTGAAGGGCCGCCAGGATTTTGCGGTCGGTGGCATCGATGGTCATAGGGCACGCTCAGGGAAACGAATGATGGTGCGAAGGATTTTGTCAAATCTGCTCAGCTGAAGAAAAGATTTTCTTGATTGCCGATTTCGCGTGCATCCGCGTGCCCCGCAAAGGGCAGTGCGCATGATTTTTAAGCAGATTGCGACCTCTATCACAGGAAAGGCAGATCGATGACCGATCACATCGCAACAGAGAAAGCCCCGGCCGCCATCGGTCCCTATGTTCAGGCCCGCATCGCGGGCGGCCTGCTGTTCGTCTCCGGGCAGTTGCCGATCGACCCGGCCACCGGGAGCTTCGCCGGCACGGATGCGCCGGCCCAGGCCGGACAGAGCCTGACCAACATCGCGGCCATCGCCGACGCCGCCGGCACCAGCCTGGGCAAAGCGGTCAAGATGACCGTCTACGTCATCGATCTCAGCCAGTTCAAGGCGGTGAACGAGGTCTATGCCGGCTTCTTCCAGGCGCCCTTCCCTGCCCGCACGACCGTCGAAGTATCGGCCCTGCCCCTGGGCGCGTCGGTCGAGATCGACGCCATCATCGCTCTTTGAGGATGTCATGACCGCTTCCCCGCGGATCCTGTCCGCGCAGCCGGCCGCCCGGCCCTCGCTCCCCCCCGTCCGCCTCGATTTCACGCCTTTGCCCGAGTCCGGCCGAAGCGACTGGGTTCGGCAGGCGATCGGGTTGCTGGAGACCGAGGCGGCGCGGTCCCCCGACACACCCCTGCTGAAACTGGACGTCCCGGCGCTTGCCGGACTCGACATCTATCTGAAGGACGAGTCGACCCACCCCACCGGCAGCCTGAAGCATCGCGTCGCCCGGTCGCTGCTGCTGTTCGCCATCTGCAACGGCCGCATCGGAGACGGGACGCCGGTGATCGAGGCATCGTCGGGCTCCACCGCCGTTTCGGAGGCCTATTTCGCCCGGCTGCTCGGCCTGCCCTTCTATGCGGTGATGCCGCAGGGAACGTCGGCGGAGAAGATCGCCGCGATCGAACTCTATGGCGGCCACTGCCGGTTCGTAGAGAGTTCGCAGGCGATCTATGCCGAGGCCGCCGCCCTGGCGGCCCGGCTCGGCGGGGTCTATCTCGACCAGTTCACCTACGCGGAGCGGGCGACCGACTGGCGCGCCAACAACATCGCGCAGTCCATCTTCGACCAGATGCGCAACGAACACCATCCGGTGCCGGACTGGATCGTCATGAGCGCCGGCACCGGCGGCACCGCCGCCACCATCGGCCGCTACATCCGCTACCGCCACCTCGCCACGCGGCTGTGCGTGCCCGACGCAGAACATTCCGTCTTCTACGACAGCTTCACCAGCCGCAGCACCGCGGTGACCTGCGAGCGCGGATCGCGGATCGAGGGCATCGGCCGCCCGCGCGTCGAACCGTCCTTCATCCCCGAGGTGATCGACCAGATGATCAAGGTGCCGGATACCGCATCGCTGGCGGCGATGAGGGTGCTGTCGCGGCGCCTCGGCCGCAAGGTCGGCGGCTCCACCGGGACGAACTTCTTCGCGCTGTGCTGGATCGCCGGGCGGATGCGGGATGCCGGCCGCTCCGGGTCGCTGGTGACGCTGATCTGCGATTCCGGCGAACGCTACCGCAACACCTACCATGACGAATCCTGGATGCGGCAGGCCGGCTTCGACACCGCCGCGGTCGAGGAGAGAATCGAGCAGTTCCTTCAGGGCGGCGCGCCGCTCTGAACAAAAGAAAAAAATCGAGCTGTCGCCACCAAGAAAAGCAGCCGATACGAACAGGAGACTTCACCGATGGACGATTTTCGCAAGCTCTTGCGGGACGCGATGAAAAGCCGCGCCATGGTCTATGAGGCCGCCTTCGACGAGATGCGCAAGGAGATCGGCGACGGCAAGGCCAGGGAGATCATGGCGCGCACCATCTACCGCCGGGGTGCGGCGATAGCCCACAACTTCGCTCCCCATGCTCCCGCCGATCTGGCCGGCCTGAGGGACGCCTTCCTGAAATTCATCCCCGACGCCGAGGCCCAGTTCGGGCCGGAGGTCGTGCGCTGCACCGACGAGGTGCTGGAGATCCGCTTCCACACCTGCCCGCTGAAGGAGGCCTGGATGGAGGCGAAGCTGCCGGTGGAGACGGTGGAGACGCTGTGCGAACTCGCCGGATCGGTCGACAAGGGCACCTTCGAGACCGCCGGCTTCGACATCGAGGTCGACACCTGGAAGCCGGGCCGCAGCACCTGCTGCCACCTGACCATCACGCCGGGCCGGCCGGCGCCGGCCGCAGCACTTTGACCCCGGTCCCGTCGAAAGGGAGCAGCACCATGAAGACGCACTTCATCCTCGGCGCCGTCCTCGGCACCTTGCTGGCCGCCGGTTCCGCAACCGCAGCCGACCGCGAGATCGTCATCGGCTATCAGGCGCCGCTCAGCGGCGACCGCAGCCAATATGGCGAGATGTTCCGCAACGCGGCGCAGATCAAGCTGGAGGAGTTCAACAAGTCCGGCAAGCTGGCGGGCGCCACCGTCTCCATCGCCTTCGAGGACAGCAAGGACGATCCCAAGGAAGCGCGCAACATCGCCCGCAAGTTCCTGGACAATCCGAAGATCGTCGGGGTGATCGGCGATTTCTCCTCCACCGTCTCGATGGCGGCCGGCGAGATCTATGCCGCCGAGAAGATGCCGCAGCTGTCCCAGACCGCTTCCCATCCCGACTTCACCAAGATCAGCCCCTGGCAGTTCCGCAACATCACCACCCAGGCCTTCGAAGGCCCCTACAATGCCGACTGGATCCTGGCCGGCGGCCTGAAGTCGGCGGCGGTGATCTACATCCAGAACGACTGGGGCATCTCGGCGCTCGACGGCTTCGTCGCCGGTTTCAAGGCCAAGGGCGGCAAGATCGTCTCCACCGAAGCCTTCAACCCCGGCAACCGCGATTTCCGCTCCATCCTGACCAAGGTCGCGCGGCAGAAGCCGGACGTGATCTATCTCGCCATGTTCTATGAAGAGGGCGCGGCGCTGGCCCAGCAGCGCGAACAGCTGGGCATCGCCATCCCGCTCTACGGCACCAGCTCCCTCTATTCGCCCAAGCTGATCGAACTGGGCCGCGGATCGGTCGAGGGGCTGCATCTGGCGACCACCTTCACCCCGGACAATCCCGACCCGGCGGTGCGCAGCTTCGTGACGGAATACTCGGCGCGCTACAAGGCGGAACCAGGCATGTTCGCCGCCCAGGCCTACGACGCGGTCGGCATCATGCTCGACGCCGTGGCCAAGGCCGGCCCCGCGGTGACGCGCCAGAGCCTGCGCGACGCGCTGGCCTCCACCACCGCCTATCCCGGCGTCACCGGCGCCACCAGCTTCGATCCCGTCACCCGCGAACCGTCCAAGTCGCTGGCGCGGATGATGGTGAAGGACGGCAGGTTCCAGGTGGTGGCGGGTCCCTGAACGGTCCCGCGCCTGCCACCTCCGGGCATCACGCCCGATCCGTCCGACGGACGAAAGCCGCGGGGGCCAGTCCCGCCCAAGCCGGCGGGCATGCCCCCCGAAGCCTGGAGCTTGCCATGGTTTTCGACATCTTCTTTCTTCAGCAGGTCATCAACGGCCTGTCCATCGGCTGCGTCTATGCCCTGATGGCGATCGGCTTCACGCTGATCTTCGGTGTGCTCAACGTCGTCAACTTCGCCCATGGCGAGGTCTATACCGTCGGCGCCTTCGTCGGGCTGATGGTCATCACCGCCTTCGCCCCGCCGCTGCTGGCGGTGGTGCCGCTGGTCCTGGCCGCCGGCGCGCTGGCCGGGGTCGGGCTGGAGCGCATCGCCTTCCGCCCCTTCCGCCGCTTCAACGACGAGGCTAGTCAGAAATCCCGAGCCATGCGCGAAGCGACCCTGCTGTCCTCGCTGGCCGTGTCGATCGTGACGCGGGAGGTGATGATGCACCTGTTCGGCGGCGACATGCAGGGCATTCCGGCCGGCTATCTGCTGCAAAGGCCGGTCGCCATCGGTCCGGTGATGGTCGCCAGCGGCAGCCTGGTGATCTTCGCCACCTCCGCCGTGATGCTGGGCGCCCTGCAGTTCCTGCTCTACCGCACCCAGACCGGGCTGGGCATCCGGGCGGTTTCCAACAACCAGCTGGGCGCCCGCTATGTCGGCATCGACACCGACCGCACCATCGTCACCACCTTCGCCGTCGGATCGATGCTGGGGGCGACGGCGGGAATCCTGGTCGGGCTCTATGACGGCGCCATCTCGCCGCACATGGGATTCGCCCCCGGCGTCAAGGCCTTCGTCGCCATGGTGATGGGCGGGCTGTCCAGCATTCCGGGGGCGGTCGCCTGCGCGCTTCTGCTCGGCGTGTCGGAGAGCATCGCCACCGAATTCCTGTCGAGCGGCTGGAAGGATCTGATCACCTACAGCCTTCTGGTCATCACGCTGGTCTTCTTCCCGCAAGGATTGTTCGGACATGGACGTGAACGTGCCTGACGCCCGGCCGATGCCGGACACCGCGGCGCTGCCCGCCGCCGCATGGCGCGGCCGGCAGCATGGCTGGACCCTTCTTCTGCTGGTCGTCGCCTTCGGCGCCGTGCCGGCCGCCATCGCCGCGACGGGTTCCAGCTACCTCGCCCAGATCGCCATCACGGCGACGATCTTCGTCATCCTGTCGGCCAGCCTGAACCATGTCACCGGAACGGCCGGACTGCTGTCGATCGGACATGCCGCCTTCTACGGCATCGGCGCCTACGCCGCCGCGCTGCTGTCGACCAAGCTCGGCCTGCCCTTCATCGTCACCCTGCCGGCGGCCGGGCTGATCGCCGCGCTGTTCGGCCTTCTGGTCGCCCTGCCGACCATGAGGCTGGTCAGCATCTATTTCGCCGTCGCCACGCTCGGCATCGGCGAGATGATCTATGTGATCCTGCTGAACTGGGTGGATCTGACCCGCGGGCCGATGGGAATCCGCGGCATCCCGCCGGTCGAGCTGTTCGGCTGGCAGGCCGATACGCTGCTCAGCCGCTATCTGGTGGTGGCCGCGGTCGCCGTCGCCAGCCTGTGGGTGCTGCACCGGCTGACCCACTCCTACTACGGCAACGCGCTGCGGGCCCTGCGCGAGGACGACCAGTGCGCCGACAGCATGGGGGTCGACGTGGTGCGGCTGAAGATCGAATCCTTCGTCGTCGCCACCTTCTTCGCCGGCATCGCCGGAGCCCTGCTGGCCCACACCTCCGCCTATATCGCGCCGGACAATTTCCGCTTCATGGAATCGATCCTGATCCTGGCGATGGTCGTGGTCGGCGGGCTGGGCAGCCTGCCCGGCGCGGTCGTCGGCGCCCTGTTCATGATCGTCCTGCCGGAGGCGCTCCGCGGCATCGGCGATTACCGCATGATCGCCGTGGGGGTGACGATGTTCCTGTCCATCCTGCTGCTGCCGAAGGGCATGCTGACCGAAGGCGTCGCGCTCGGCTTCGTCCGCCGCGCCTTCGCCCGTGGCTGGGCCACCGTCGCCGGCGGCAAGCCGGTCGGCTGGAAGTGAGGCGGACCATGAGCGACACACTTCTGAACATCCAGGGGCTGACGCGGCGCTTCGGCGGCCTGCTGGCGGTCGGCGACGTCAGCGCCACCATCGCCGAGGGCGAACTGGTCGGGCTGATCGGCCCGAACGGCGCCGGCAAGACCACCCTGTTCAACCTGATCACCGGCTTCACGCCGCCGTCGGAAGGCAGCGTCACCTTCGCCGGGCGCGACATCACCGGGCACAAGCCCTGGCAGATCGCCCGCATGGGCATGGGCCGCACCTTCCAGAACCTGCGCGTCTTCCCGACCATGACGGTGTTCGACAACGTGTCGGTCGGTGCGGTGGGCCGTTCCGGTCAGTCGCCCTGGCAGGCCCTGGTCAATGGCGGCGCCCGCAGCCGCGCGGTCAGCGAGCGCAGCTGGGAGGCGCTCGAACGGGTCGGGCTGGCCGATCAGGCCGGGGAGATCGCCGCCAACCTCTCCTACGGCAAGCGCAAGTATCTGGAGATCGCCCGCGCGCTGGCGACCTCGCCCCGGCTGCTGATCCTCGACGAGCCGGCCGCCGGGCTGAACGACACCGAGACCGCCGAACTGGCGGCCTTCATCCGCCGCCTGCATGCCGGCGGCATCACCGTCCTGCTGGTCGAGCACGACATGGGGCTGGTGATGGGAAGCTGCAGCCGGGTCATCGTGCTGGCCTCGGGCCGCAAGATCGCCGACGGCACGCCCGACGAGGTCCAGCGCGACCCCGCCGTCCTCGAAGCCTATCTGGGAGTGGAAGACGATGCCGCCTGACGGAGTTCACGCCCCCGCCACGGCCCCCGCCCCTGCCACGGCCCCCGCCACCCACGCCGTCCGCCGCATCCTGGAGGTCCGCGACCTGACGGTGCGGATGGGGTCGCAGGAGATCCTGCGCGGCGTCTCTCTCGACGTCGCCGAGGGCGCCATCGTCGCGGTGCTCGGCGCCAACGGCGTCGGCAAGACCACGCTGATGCGGGCGCTGTCCGGCATCTACCGCAGCAGCGGCGGCGCCACCGTGTTCGACGGCCGCGACCTGACCGACAGCCCGAGCCACGAGGTGGTGCGGCGCGGGCTGGCCCAGGCGCCCGAAGGGCGGCAGATCTTCGGCACCATGACGGTTCGGGAAAACCTGCTGCTGGGCGGGCGGGCCCTGCGCCAAGACCGTGCCGCACGGATGGAGGAGATGCTGGACCTGTTTCCCCGCCTGCGCGAACGGCTGATCCAGAAGGCCGGGTCGCTGTCCGGCGGCGAACAGCAGATGCTGTGCATCGCCCGCGCCCTGATGTCGAAGCCGCGGCTTCTGCTGCTGGACGAGCCGTCGCTCGGACTGGCGCCGATGGTGGTGAAGCAGATCTTCGACCTGCTGACGCGGATCCGCGGCGAAGGCACCTCCATCCTGCTGGTGGAGCAGAATGCCCGCGCGGCGCTGCGCGTCGCCGATCATGCCTACGTGATGGAGGCCGGGCGGGTTACGCTGTCCGGCAATGCCGCTGACCTTGCGGCCGACCCGCGTGTCCGGGCGGCCTATCTCGGCGGCTGAAGAAGGAGCGGATCGATGACCCACACCGACGAAACCCCGCCCATCCCCGCAGCGCCCGCCCCGCCTTCACTCAACGCCATGCCGATCCTGGACCGGCGGCGCGTCGAGGCGGCCTTCGCCAAGGCGCTCTATGACCAGCTGGTGCCCGAGATCGGCCGGGAGCGGGCGCGGGCCGTCCTCGCACGCGCCATCGAGACGATGGCGCGCGAGGCCGGGGCCGCCATGGCGGCGGAAGACCGCGCAACCCGCGGCACCGCGGATCTCGCCACCTTCCGCGACCGGCTCGCCCTGTGGACCGCCGGCGACGCCCTGCGGCTGGAGGTGGTCGAAAGCGCGCCGGACCGGCTCGGCTTCAACGTCACCCGGTGCCGGTATGCGGAGAGCTACCGCGAGATGGGCGTGCAGGAGATCGGCGACATCCTGTCCTGCAACCGCGACGGCGAGTTCATGTGCGGCTACCTGCCGGATGCCCGCTTCACCCGGACCCGGACCATCATGCAGGGCGACAGCCACTGCGACTTCCGCTACAGCCTGCCCGGAAGCGGCAGCATGGAGAATCCGGAATGACCATTCCCGCGACTGTCCGCCTGGACCCGGCCGCCGAGGCGTTGGCTCCCGAAATGCGGCACTGGCGGCACCATCTGCACGCCCATCCCGAAACCGCCTTCGAGGAGCATGAGACCGCCGCCTTCGTCGCCGCCAAGCTGCGCGACTTCGGCCTGGAGGTGGCGACGGGGCTGGGCCGCACCGGCGTGGTCGGCACGCTGAAGGGGCGGCGTCCCGGCAACCGCGCCATCGCGCTGCGGGCCGACATGGACGCCCTGCACATCCAGGAGACGAACGCCTTCGCCCACCGCTCGGTCAATCCGGGCCGGATGCATGCCTGCGGCCATGACGGCCACACGACCATGCTGCTGGGAGCCGCGAAGATCCTGGCCGAGGATCCCGACTTCGCCGGAACGCTGCATGTCATCTTCCAGCCGGCGGAGGAGAATGAGGGCGGCGCACGCGAGATGATCGCCGACGGGCTGTTCGAGCGTTTCCCGGTGGAGGGCGTCTACGGCATGCACAACTGGCCGGGCCTGCCGCTGGGGCACATCGCGCTCCGTCCGGGGCCGATGATGGGCAGCTACGACATCTTCGAGGTGGCGATCCACGGCAAGGGCAGCCACGCCGCCATGCCCCACATGGGCAACGACCCCGTCACCGCCGCCGGCCATCTGCTGACCGCGCTCCAGACCATCCCCGGCCGCAGCCTGCATCCGCTGGACAGCGCGGTGGTGTCCCCGACCTGGATTTTCGGCGGCGACACCTGGAACGTCATCCCGTCCGACGTCACGCTGCGCGGCACCGTGCGCGCCTTCAAGGAGAGCGTGCAGGACGTGGTGGAGGCGCGTCTGAGGACATTGGCGGAACACACCGCCGCCTCCTTCGGCTGCAGCGCCAGCGTGCGCTACGAACGGCGCTATCCGGCGACCGTCAACAGCCCGGCGGAAACCGCCCTGTGCGCCGGGGTGGCCGCGGCCCTGGTCGGGGAGGAGAACATCGACCACGACCCCATGCCCTCGATGGGCGCCGAGGATTTCGCCTTCATGCTGAAGGAGCGGCCGGGCTGCTACATCTGGCTCGGCAACGGTCCGGCCGAGGGCGGCTGCCTGCTGCACAATCCGGCCTACGACTTCAACGATGCCAACCTCGCCATCGGCGCCAGCTATTGGGTGGCGTTGGCGAAGGCCCTGCTCCCGGCGGAGGCGGCGCAATGACCATGCTCCATCAGTCCATGCCCGACTCGCATTGGGCGGCGACCGCCGTGGCTGCACCGGACATCCGGCCGCTGGACGAGACCGTGCAGGCCGACGTCGCCATCGTCGGCGCGGGCGTGACCGGCCTTTCCACCGCGATCCATCTTGCCGAACAGGGGGTGCGCGCCGTCGTGCTGGAAGCGCAGGAACCCGGTTTCGGCGGGTCCGGCCGCAACAACGGCCAGATCATTCCGACCCTGTCCCGCCTGGACCCGGCGAACCTGACCTCCGCCTATGGGGAGGAGACGGGAACGGCGCTGGCCCGCATGGTCGGCGGGTCTGCCGAACTGGTCTTCGACCTGATCCGGCGCTACCAGATCCGCTGCGATGGGGTGCAGAAGGGCTGGATCCAGCCGGCCCACCGGCCCGGCCGCATGGCGGCGGTGGAGAAGCGGGTTGCGCAATGGCGGGCGCTGGGGGCGGAGGTCGATCTGCTCGACGCCGGCCAGACCGAACGGGCGCTGGGCACCGGCTTCTGGCATGGGGCGATGGTCGCACCCACCGGCGGCCATGTGAACCCGCTGTCGCTGGCCCGTGAACTGGCACGCGCCGCCATCGGCCTGGGTGTGCGGATCCACGGCGCCTCCCCCGTCACGGCGATCGACCGTGCCGGCGGCGGCTGGCGGCTGGCGACGCCGCAGGGAAGCGTGACCGCCGACCGCGTCGTGCTGGCGACCAACGCCTATACCGACGGTCTCTGGCCGGGCCTGCGGCGCTCCATCGTGCCGGTGCTGAATTTCCAGATGGTGACGGAGCCGCTGCCTGCCCGGCTGCGCGACAGCGTGCTTCCCTCGGACATGGCCTGCAGCGACACGCGCGGCGACCTGTATTTCTTCCGGTGGACCGCCGACAACCGGCTGGTTTCGGGCTGCACCCTGGTCCGTTCCGCCAACGCCGACTCTCGGGCACGAGAGCGGGTGCGCGAGCGCATCCGCCGGGTCTTCCCGCAGGCCGGCGATCCGGCGATCGCCCGGAACTGGAGCGGACATCTGGCGATGACCGCCGATTTCCGTCCCCATTTCCACGAACTGGCTCCCGGTGTGGTCGGGGCGGTGGGCTACAATGGCCGCGGCATGGCGCTCGGCACCGCGGTGGGGCGGGAACTGGCCCGCCAAGCCATCGGCGCCCGGCCGCGAGATCTGGCTCTGCCCTTCACGGCCGTGAAGCCGCTTCCCTTCCACGATCTGGTAAGCCGCTTCGCACGGCTCTACATGCTGCACCTGCGCCGGCTCGACCGGACTGGCTGAATGCACTGTAGGGCTGCACCGCGGCCGGGTGTCTCATCGAACCGTGCCGCGCCCCACGCCACTGGCAGCCGGTGCGCACCACGTAGAACAGGCCGTCCAGAAGATGGCGCATGCCCGTGCTGCGCGGTCGCCCTGCCGGTTTGGGTGGCGGGATCGGCGGTTCGATCAGACGGTACTGCTCATCGCTCAGGGCTTGGCCGGCGCCATAATCGCCAAACTTGGACAAGTGCACCCAGCAACCGCGGTCGGGGGTCCAGCGCCGAAACGCATCGACGAACCGGGCCTCCTTGGCCTCGGCCCTGTCCAGCGGCATCGACCAGTTGGACTCCGTCAATGGCGCCCCATCCCCCCTTATCGCCGCAGGCATAGGCACGGGCGAACCATGAACAGCCAAGCCGGGGAAGCAGCCTCTGAACCACCGGCCAGATCGAGACCGGAACATTTTCAGCGTCGATCAACACGGCAAGACGCGTGGGATCGCAACTCACCGAACTGGACTCGTCGGTGGGTGTGCGTCCAACACAACACATCGTGATATCCGGGTTGGCTGCAATGGACGCGGTCTCCCGTCCCTATCGGTCTCAAGAGGATGACGGCAAGGATAGCGGGGCTGACGATGGCCGCAAGCTTGCCGTGATCCTGCGGCCTCTCGCCCCATCCGGCAATCGGCAACACCCGCACGGGTTCGATATCGAAAGGGAAGTCTCACGCCCGGATGCGGGAGAGGCGCGCGGCGGCCCGTCGCGGAGATCCGCGATATCACACGCAACAACGCGCCCCCGGTCCAGCCAGGACCGGACCAGCCTGTATCAGCGAATCACCGCCAGGATCATCGCCGAACTGAAGGCCGGCCGAATGCGGTCGCCACTCGCCGCGCAAGTTCTACTTTTGCGCCCGCTTCTCCGGGCAATGCAATCGCTTTCGTGCGTCAACCTCAGGCTGGTTCGCGAAAAACGAGCGCAATTTATGTTGATTCCCGGAAGCGCCCTCGGTTATCAAGGTAGCAGAAAGTTTCCGAGGACTCGTAACTTTTTCATCTGTTGAGGAACATGCACGCTCCGGTCCGCCACGCGGCGGGACCACAGCTTATTGGCTGCCGTCCGCGAGCGGCACCATTCGCCGACGCAAGCATGGTCTCGAGATGAAATCCAGGGAATGAGGCATGCCACGTCTGGTGGAAGACAGCGTGATTCCGGATACCGGACTGTCATGCCTGACCCTCATGCTACGCCTCATGGGCCATCCCGCCGATCCGGAGCAGCTCCGCCATGATCAGGCTGCCCGCGGCCGGGCGATGGAGACGCTTGACATCCTGCGCGCGGCGAAGCGATTCGGCCTGAAGGCGCGATCCGTCACCACCCGCTGGGAACGGCTGGCCGCCACGCCGCTGCCGGCGATCGCCAGACGGCGCGACGGCCGTTACTTCATCATCGCCAAGATCGACGGCGACCGCGCGCTGATCCAGGACCCGCTGGAATCGAAGCCGCTGGCGCTGCCGCGCGCGGTGGTCGAGCCGGCATGGTCGGGCGAACTGGTGCTGATGGCGCGCCGCGCCGGCCTGGATCTGGCGCAGGTGCGCTTCGGCATCGGCTGGTTCGTGCCGGCCCTGCTGAAATACCGGCACCTGTTTTCGGAAATCCTGATCGCCTCCTTCATGTTGCAGGTGTTCGGGCTGATCAGTCCGCTGTTCTTCCAGGTCGTCGTCGACAAGGTGCTGGCCCACCGCAGCCTGACCACGCTGGACATCCTGACCATCGGGCTGGTGGTGGTGTCGCTGTTCGAGACGGTGCTGGGCGGGTTGCGCAGCTATCTGTTCTCGCACACCACCAGCCGGGTCGACGTGACTCTGGGCGCTCGGCTGTTCGACCATCTGCTGGCGCTGCCGCTGCCCTATTTCCAGGCGCGCCGGGTCGGCGACAACGTGGCGCGGGTGCGCGAACTGGACCGCATCCGCGATTTCCTGACCGGATCGGCGCTGACGCTGGTCATCGATCTGGTCTTCACCGTCGTCTTCCTGGCGGTGATGTGGTGGTACAGCCCGGCGCTGACCGGCATCGTGCTGGCGTCGCTGCCGGTCTATGCCGCGATCAGCCTTGCCGTCACCCCGATCCTGCGGCGGCGGCTGGAGGCGAAATTCGCCCTGGGGGCGGAGAACCAGGCCTTCCTGGTCGAGAGCATTTCCGGCATCGAAACGCTGAAGGCGATGGCGGTGGAACCGGAGATGCGCCGCCATTGGGAGGAGAAGCTGGCCGCCTATGTCGGCGCCGCCTTCCGCGCGTCCAGCCTGGGCGTGGTCGCCGGCCAGGCCGTCCAGCTCGTCAGCAAGCTGACCCTGGCGGCCCTGCTCTATGTCGGCGCGCAGGAGGTGATCGCCGGCGCGCTGACCATCGGCGCGCTGGTGGCGGTGAACATGCTGGCGGGCCGGGTGTCGTCGCCGGTGCTGCGGCTGGCGCAGCTGTGGAACGACTTCCAGCAGGCGCGCGTCTCGGTCGAGAGGCTGGCCGACATCCTCAACACCACGCCGGAACCGGCGGCGAAACCCGGCCGCCTGCCGCTGCCCGCCATCCGCGGCCGCATCCGCTTCGACCGGGTGGGATTCCGCTATCGCCCCGACGCCTCCCCGACGCTCCAGGGCATCGACCTGACGGTGGAGGCGGGGGAGACGGTCGGCATCGTCGGCTCGTCCGGCTCGGGAAAGAGCACGCTGACCAAGCTGGTGCAGCGGCTCTATGTGCCGGAGACCGGCCGCGTTCTGATCGACGACGTGGACCTGTCGCTGGTGGACGTGGCGTGGCTGCGGCGCCAGATCGGCGTCGTCCTGCAGGAGAACGTGCTGTTCAACCGCTCCATCCGCGACAACATCGCGCTGGCCGATCCCGGCATGCCGATGGAGCGGATCGTCGAGGCGGCGCGGCTGGCCGGGGCGGACCGCTTCATCCTGGGCCTGCCCGAAGGCTACGACACGGTGATCGGCGAGCGTGGCGCCAGCCTGTCGGGCGGACAGCGCCAGCGCGTCGCCATCGCCCGCGCGCTGGCCACCGACCCGCGCATCCTGATCTTCGACGAGGCGACCAGCGCGCTCGACGTCGAGAGCGAGGCGGCGATCCAGGCCAACATGCGCCGCATCTGCGACAACCGCACGGTTCTGATCGTCGCCCACCGCCTGTCCACCGTGCGCGGCTGCGACCGCATCGTCACGGTGGAAGAGGGGCGGATCGCCGAACAGGGCACCCATGACGACCTGATCCGGCTCGGCGGGCGCTATGCGGCGCTGTGGCGGATGCAGGCGGGCAGACAGGCGGAGGCCGATCATGGCGTCGCTTGAGACCGCGACCGAACCCGTGGCGGCGACGCAGGATGCGCCGGCCGCTACCGCCGCCGCACCGCCGCCAAACCCGCCGCCGCCAAACCCGCCCCTGCCGCCCCGCGTCCGTCCCCGCCGCGGGCACGAGCTGGAGTTCCTGCCGGCGGCGCTGGAGGCGATGGACACGCCGCCCTCGCCGTTCGCCAGGGCGGTGTCGCTGCTGATCGTCGCCTTCGCCGTCGTCGCCGTCACCTGGGCCTGGATCGGCCACATCGACATCACCGCCGTCACCCGCGGGCGCATCATCCCCAGCGACCGCAACAAGCTGGTGCAGACGCTGGAGCCGGGCATCGTCCGCGCCATCCGCGTCACCGAAGGGCAGCAGGTGGAACAGGGCGCGGTCCTGCTGGAACTCGACCCCACCGACAGCGCCGCCGACGCCGGGCGCGCCGAATGGGAGCTGGCGGTGGCGGAGACCGAGGCGGCCCGCCTGCGCGCCGCCCTGGCCGGCCGGCGCGGCTTCGACCCGCCGCCCGCCGCCGACGCCGCGCTGGTGGCGCTGCAGCGCTCGATCCTCGCCAACCAGCTGACAGCCCGCGACGCCGCGCTCGACGCCATCGGCAGCCAGGAGCGCCAGCGCCGGGCGGAGATCGCGGCGCTGGCCGCGGAGAAGGCACGGCTGGCTGCCACCCTGCCGCTGATCCGTGAGCAGGTGCAGGCCAAACGGAACCTGTCCCAGCGCGGCTACAGCCCGCGCTTCGACCTGCTGGAGCTGGAGAAGGAGCTTGCCGAGGTCGAGTATGGCGCCGTCGCCGCGAAGAACCGCGAGGCCGAGGCCGAGGCGGCGCTGAAGGGGCTGGGCGACGAGCGGCGGCGGGTGATCGCGGAGTTCGACGGCAGGGCGATGACCGACCTCGCCGATGCCGAGAACCGCGCCGCCGCCCTGCGTCAGGAACTGACCAAGGCGGCGCGGCGGCGGGAGCGCCAGCTTCTGACCGCGCCGGTCGGCGGGGTGATCCAGCAGCTCTCCGTCCACACGGTCGGCGGGGTGGTCACGGCGGCGGAACCGCTGATGGTGATCGTCCCGGCCAACCGCACCCTGGTCGTCGAGGTGCAGGTGGAAAACAAGGACATCGGCTTCCTCCACCCCGGCATGCCGGCGGAAATCAAGGTCGATGCCTTTCCCTTCACCCGCTACGGGCTGCTGCCCGGCACGGTCGCGGCGGTTTCGCACGACGTGATCCTGCCGCCGGACGGGGCGGCGGCACGCACCGGGGCGGCCGAACCGGTGGCGGCGGCCGACCGCGACGGCCCGAAATTCTCGGCGCGCATCGCGCTGGACCGCACCGTCATCCGCGGCGAGACCGGCGAGGACATCGCGCTGGCTCCCGGCATGGCGGTGACGGCGGAGGTGAAGACCGGCCGCCGCCGCATCCTCGACTACCTGCTTTCCCCGGTGCTCGCCCACGTCCACGACGCGATGCGCGAGCGCTGAGTCCCGAACCTTTCCCGAACCCACAGCCGCAAGGCCCCCAAGCAACCGGGCCGACATTTCCGGAGGACAAGCCGATGACCAGCACCGTGACCACCGACGGCGACGATCTGCTGACCGGCGACTGGCGCGCCGACACGCTGAGCGGCGGGGCCGGCAACGACACGCTGCAGGGCGGCGACGGCGACGACCGGCTGGACGGCGGCGACGGAAACGACCGGCTGGACGGCGGGACCGGAAGCAACAGCCTGCTCGGGGGCGCCGGCAACGACACGCTGCTGGGCGGCAGCAACAACGACACGCTGGACGGCGGCGACGGAAACGACGCGATCTCCGCCGGGACGGGCAACGACCTGCTCTCCGGCGGCGACGGGGCCGACAGCATCGACGGCGGCGAGAACGACGACACCCTCGACGGCGGCAGCGGCAACGACACCATCCTCGGCGGCGGCGGCCGGGACGTGGTGACAGCCGGCGACGGCGACGATCTGGTGACCGATGGCGCCTGGGTGTGGAGCGACGACCGCTTCGACGGCGGGGCCGGCAACGACACGCTGGAAGGCGGTTACGGCAGCGACACGCTGATCGGCGGGGCCGGCAACGACCGGCTGACGGTGGGCGACGATTACAGCGGCGATTCCCTGGACGGCGGCGACGGCGACGATGCGCTGACCGGCGGAATGGGCGCCGACCGGCTGGCCGACGGCGCCGGGACCGATCTGGTCCGCGCTGGCGGCGGCGATGACACGCTGGACCATGTGCTGTCGGATCAGGCGGGCAACGACACGCTCGACGGCGGGGCGGGCTATGACCGGCTGCGCGTGGCGCTGACCGCCAACCAGGTGACCGCCGCGGTCGCGGCCGACCTCGTCCAGCTGGCGGACTTCATCCGTCTGCATGGCGACGACGGACAGGTCTTCACCGGTCAGGCGATCCGGGTGGACGCCAACAACTGGAACGCACTGGAGGTGACGGTCGACGGCCGGCCGGTGGCGGTGGCCGATCTGGCCGGGATGGTCGTCGCGGCGCCCAACCGCGCGCCGGTCGCCGCCGATCAGGCGCTGACCGGGACGGAGGACATGCCGGTCACCGGCTCGGTCGGCGCAATCGACCCCGACGGCGACGCTCTGTCCTACGGCGTCGGCGCCGGTCCGGCGCATGGCCGGCTGGTGCTGGAGGTCGACGGCCGCTTCACCTACCGGCCCGACGCCGACTATGCCGGCACCGACAGCTTCCGCATCGACGTGTCGGACGGCCGGGGCGGGGTGACCGCGCAGACCGTCACCGTCACGCTGGACGGCGTCAACGACGCCCCGTCCGCCGTGACGCTGGACGGTGCGGCCATCGCCGAGGATGCCTCTGCCGGGACGGTTGTCGGCACCGCGCGGGGCAGCGATCCCGACGGCGAGGCGCTGACCTACAGCCTGGCCGACGATGCCGGCGGCCGCTTCGCGATCGACGCGGCGACCGGTGTCCTGTCGGTCGCCGCCGGGGCCGACCTCGACTATGCGCAGGCTCCCGCCCATGCGGTGACCGTCCGCGCTACCGATGCCGGGGGCCTCGCCACCGACCGGGTCTTCCACATAGGCGTGACCGCGACCCGCAACGACGGCGCCGCCGACATCGACGGGCTGTCGCCGGCCGAGGAACGGGCGCTGGAGGCGGCGGAGGCGCAGGACGGCGGCAACGATGCGGTGACGGGCGACTGGCAGGCCGAGACTCTCGACGGCGGGGCCGGGAACGACACGCTGGGCAGCGGCGGCGGCGGCGGTACGCTGCTGGGCGGTGCCGGCGACGACGTGCTGACCGGCGACTGGGGCGAGGATTCCCTGCGCGGCGGGTCGGGTGCCGACACGCTGCGCGGCGAATCGCAGAGCGACCGTCTGTTCGGCGGCTCCGGCAACGATGCGCTGGACGGCGGCAGCGAGGACGACACGCTGGACGGCGGAACCGGCAACGACACGCTGCTGGGCGGCAGCGGCGCCGACCTGCTGCATGGCGGCATGGGCGACGATCTGCTGGACGGCGGAACCGACGCCAACCGACTCTATGGCGGCAGCGGCAACGACACGCTGCTGGGCGGCGACGTGGGCGACACGCTGGACGGCGGCAGCGGCAACGACCTGATCGCCGGCGGCATCGGTGCCGACAGCATCCGCGGCGGGGCCGGCGACGACCGGATCGACGGCGGCGAGAACGATGACAGCATCGAGGGCGGCAGCGGGTACGACACCATCGTCGGCGGCGGCGGCCGGGACGTGGTGGCTGCCGGCGACGGCGACGATCTGGTGACGGACGGCGAAGGCGTGTGGAGCGACGACCGTTTCGACGGCGGGGCCGGCAACGACACGCTGGACGGCGGCCTGGGCAGCGACACGCTGATCGGCGGCGCCGGCAACGACCGGCTGACGGTGGGCGCCGATTACAACGGCGACCATCTCGACGGCGGCGACGGCGACGACACGCTGGCCGGCGGGCTGGGCGCAGACACCCTGCTGGGCGGTGCCGGCAACGACGTGCTGAAGGGCGGCGGCGGCAACGACGTGCTGATCGGCGGCGACGGCATCGACATCGCCGACTATTCGGCGGAAACCGGCGCGATCTCCATCGATCTGCAAAGCGGCGAGGTTCGTCACGGCGGCTGGATGGCCGACCATGTCTCCGGCGTCGAGACGATCCTGGCCGGCGGCGGCGCCGACACGCTGGCCGGCGACGGCGGCGACAACAGCCTGGCCGGCGGGGCCGGCGACGACAGCCTGTCGGGCGGGGCCGGCGACGATCTGCTGGACGGCGGCAGCGGGGCCGACCTGATCGACGGCGGCGACGGCATCGACACCGCCAGCTATGCGGCGTCCGGCGCGGGCGTGACGGTCGATCTGGCGGCCGGCAGCGGGGCCGGCGGCGATGCCGAGGGCGACCGGCTGACCGGCGTCGAAAACCTGATCGGCTCGGCCCATGGCGACCGATTGACCGGAAACGGCGGCGCCAACCTCCTGGACGGCGGGGCTGGCGACGACCTGCTGGCCGGGGCCGGCGGCGCGGATACGCTGGTCGGCGGCGAGGGGACCGACACGGCCGACTATTCGGCCTCCGATACCGGCGTGACGGTCGATCTGGCGGCCGGCGCCGGCAGCGGCGGCGATGCCGAAGGCGACCTGCTGTCGGGGATCGAGAACCTGACCGGCTCGGCCCATGACGACCGGCTGACCGGTGACGCGAACGCCAACCTGCTGGACGGCGGTGCGGGCGACGACACGCTGGCCGGGCTGGGCGGCGCCGACACACTGACCGGCGGCGAGGGGACCGACACCGCCGACTATGCCGCGTCGGGTGCGGGCGTCACCGTCGATCTGGCGGCGGGCACCGGTTCCGGCGGCGATGCCGAGGGCGACCGGCTGGCCGGGATCGAGAACGTCACCGGCTCCGCCGCCGCCGACAGCTTGTCGGGCGACGCGGGCGGCAACCGGCTGGACGGCGGCAGCGGGGACGACTGGCTGTCCGGCGGCGCCGGGGCGGATACGCTGATCGGCGGCGACGGAATCGACAGCGCCGATTATGCGGCCTCGACCGGTGGCGTCGACGTGAACCTCGCCGCCGGCACCGGTTCGGGCGGCGACGCCGAGGGCGACCTGCTGACGGGCATCGAGAACCTGACCGGCTCCGCCCATGACGACCGGCTGACCGGCGATGCGAACGCCAACCGGCTGGACGGCGGCGCGGGCGACGACATCCTGGCCGGGCTGGGCGGGGCGGACACGCTGGTCGGCGGTGACGGCATCGACCTTGCCGATTACTCGGCCTCCGCCGCGGGTGTGGCGGTGGACCTGTCGACCGGGACCGGTCTCGGCGGCGACGCCGAGGGCGACCTGCTGTCGGGGATCGAGAACCTGACCGGCTCGGCCCATGACGACCGGCTGACCGGTGACGCGAACGCCAACCTGCTGGACGGCGGTGCGGGCGACGACACGCTGGCCGGGCTGGGCGGCGCCGACACACTGACCGGTGGCGAGGGGACCGACACCGCCGACTATGCCGCGTCGGGTGCGGGCGTCACCGTCGATCTGGCGGCGGGCACCGGTTCCGGCGGCGATGCCGAGGGCGACCGGCTGGCCGGGATCGAGAACGTCACCGGCTCCGCCGCCGCCGACAGCTTGTCGGGCGACGCGGGCGGCAACCGGCTGGACGGCGGCAGCGGGGACGACTGGCTGTCCGGCGGCGCCGGGGCGGATACGCTGATCGGCGGCGACGGAATCGACAGCGCCGATTATGCGGCTTCGACCGGTGGCGTCGACGTGAACCTCGCCGCCGGCACCGGTTCGGGCGGCGATGCCGAGGGTGACGTGCTGACGGGGGTCGAGAACCTGTCCGGTTCCGATCACGACGACCGGCTGACCGGCGATGCGAACGCCAACCGGCTCGACGGGCGCGGCGGCAACGACACGCTGGCCGGGCTGGGCGGGGCCGACACGCTGATCGGCGGCGACGGCATCGACACGGCGGAGTATCTGGCCTCGGCCGCCGCGGTGTCCGTCAGCCTGACGAGCGGCACCGGTTCAGGCGGCGACGCCCAGGGCGACCGGCTGACCGGCGTCGAGAACCTGACCGGTTCCGCCTTCGGCGACCGGCTGACCGGCGACGGCGGCGCCAACATCCTCGACGGGGCGGGCGGCAACGACACGCTGCTGGGCGGTGCCGGCGCCGACACGCTGATCGGCGGCGCCGGCAGCGATACCGCCGACTATTCGGCGTCCGGGGCGGCGGTGACGGTCGATCTGGCGGCCGGAACCGGGCTTGGCGGCACGGCGGAGGGGGATGTGCTGATCGGGGTGGAGAACCTGATCGGCTCCGCCCGCGCCGACCTGATGACCGGCGACGGGCAGGACAACACCCTGCGTGGAGGCGCGGGTGCGGACACGCTGACCGGCGGCGCCGGATCGGACACCGCCGACTACACCGGTTCGGCGGCGGGGGTGACGGTCAGCCTTGCCGACGGGACGGCGGAAAGCGGCGATGCCGCGGGCGACGTGCTGACCGGGATCGAGAACCTGACCGGCTCGGCCGCCGACGACCGGCTGACCGGCGATGGCGAAGCCAACCGCCTGCGCGGCGGCGGCGGCAACGACACCCTGATCGGCGGGACGGGCGCCGACACGCTCAGCGGCGGGGCTGGGATCGACACCGCCGACTATTCGGCGTCCGACGCGGCGGTGTCGGTCAACCTCGCCACCGGCATCGGCCGCGGCGGGCATGCGGAGGGCGACCGTCTGGACGGGGTGGAGACCCTGATCGGCACCGGGCTCGGCGACAGCCTGACCGGCGACGGCGCCGCCAATTATCTGGACGGCCGCGGCGGCGCCGACAGCCTGTCCGGCGGGGCCGGCGACGACACCTTGCGGGTGCTGGACGACGGATTCGCCAGCCTGGACGGCGGCAGCGGTTTCGACACCCTGCGCTTCGAGGGGGAGCGGCTGGTGGTGACCGGCGCCGATGCCGGCGGGGTTCACGGCCTGGAGACGATCGACCTCTCCCATTCCGGCCGCCAGGTCCTGATCCTGAACGAGCAGGGCATTCTCGCCGACACCGGCGGCGCGCCGCTCTATGTCACCGGCAACCGCGACGACCTGGTGACCTTCAAGGAATCCGGCTGGAAGCGCGGCGGTGCCGAGACCGTCGGCTCCGTCCTCTACAACCAGTACAGCCGCGGCACGACCACGATCTATGTCCAGGATGGCGTGCGGATGTTCGGCGACCTCCTGGTCACCGGCACGGCGGGAGACGACATCCTCACCGCGCCGTCGGGCGTCGGCCATGTGGTGGTGTTCGGCGAGGGCGGCGACGACACGGTGCGGTTCGGCGCCGGCTTCCGGCATGAGATCGCGCATCTGGTGCGGATCGACGACGACCTCCACGTCCTGTTCGACGCCCAGGGCGGTCCGGCCGGCGAGGACGGCTATGCCCGCGACCGCGTCACCATCATGGGCCATTTCGCCGCCAACGGCGCCGCCGGGGCGGGGGACGGCAGCGTCCGCCGGATCGAGTTCGCCGACGGCGTGGTCTGGCCGGTATGGGGCGACGACCTGCTGCTGGGCAGCACCGGCGACGACACCGTCGCCATCGAACCGGGGTTCGGCAGCCACAGCCTGCATGCCGATGCCGGCGTGAACGTCATCCGCTTCGGTGACGACGTGACCGCCGACGACCTGCGCCTGTCGCGCAAGGGCGACGACCTGGAGATCCGCATCGCCGGCACCGACCGCTCGCTGCTGCTCTTCAACCATTTCTCGGCGGAGGCGCTGGCCGGCGCCGGCAATGGCGGGGTCGAGGCGGTCGAGTTGGCCGACGGCACGCGCTGGCGCGTGCGCGGCAGCGACGTGGTGATCGGCAGCGGCGGCGACGACCGCGTGGTGTTCGGGTTGGATGGCGGGCAGACGACGCTCTACGGCAGCGCCGGGGCCGACACAATCGCCTTCGCGACGACCATCGATCCCGACCGCATGCGGCTGAGCCGCGAGGGCGACGACCTGCGCCTGTCCTATGAGGGCAGCGGCGCGTCCTGGCTGATCGAGCAGCATTTCGACGGCGATCCGGACGGCTACCGGACGATCCGCTTCGGCGACGGCACCGAATGGGCCATCGACAACACCCGCCTGATCGCCGGCACCGCCGCCGACGAGAGCGTGGAGCTGGGCGCCGGGCTGGGAGAGCGCGTGCTGGCGACCGGCGGCGGCAGCGACGGGCTGGTCCTGGCGGCCGGCATCGCCCCGTCGCAGGTGGCTCTGCGCCGCGACGGCGACAAGCTGGCGATCCAGATCGCCGGCAGCACCGACCGGGTGGTGGTGCTCAACCACTTCAACGGCACGGGCGCCGGCAACGGCGTGCTGCGCAGCCTGAGCTTCGCCGACGGCACGGTGTGGCCGCTGGATCCCGGCACCGGGTTCCGCATCGGCGGCGACACCGGCGACGTGTTCTCCTTCAAGCCGGGCGACGGCGCCGTCACGCTGTTCGCCGGCAAGGGCGTCGATACGCTGAACGTCGCCTCCACCATCGGCGCCGCCGCGCTGGGCTTCACCCGCCAGGGCGACGACCTGGTCATTTCGGTGAAGGGATCGGCGGACAAGGTCACGGTGCTGAACCATTTCGCCAGCGGCTGGGGCGCGTCGCTGCTCGAGAACGTCTATGCCGGCGGGCGTTTCTGGAACCTGTCCGATCCGGCCATGCTGATCGGCGGGGCCGGCGACGACAGCTACACCCTGACGGTGGGCAGCGGCGCCATGTCGATCCTGCCCGGCGGCGGCAACGACCGGATCGTCATCGGTCCCGGCATCGACAAGGCGAGCGTCACCATGCAGCGGGTGGGCGACGATCTGGTGATCGGCCTGCGCACGCTGCCCGACAAGCTGACCGTGCTGAACCACTTCTCCGGCGGGGCAAGCGGCGGGGTTCACACGCTGCGCTTCATCGACGGCGACACCTGGAACATCTGGGGCGCCAGTCTGATGGTCGGGACCAGCGCCACCGACACCTTCACCGCCGAACCCGGCATCGGCCACGTCTCGCTCTTCCCCGGCGGCGGCAGCGACCGCCTGCGGCTGGGCACCGGCTTCGACAGCCTGAACACGCTGGTGCGGCGGGACGGCGACGATCTCGAGATCGTGATGCGCGACGGCAGCGATTCGGTCAAGGTCCTGAACCACTTCCTGGGCAACGAGGCGCGCGACATCGCCTTCGCCGACGGCAAGGTCTGGACGGTCGGCGGCCCCAATGCCCGCATCGGCACCGACGGCGCCGACCGCTTCGTCCTGTCGCCCGGCATGGGGAATGTCGTGATCTATGGCGGCGGCGGCCAAGGCGGCGACCGCATCGAGGTGGCGCCCGGCGTCGACCCGTCCACCGTCCGGCTGACCCGGGTCGGCAACGACCTGCGGGTCACCGCCGGCACCGACAGCATGACCATCGTCAACCAGTTCGCCACCGGCGGGGTGGTGACGATCCCCGAGATCGTCTTCCCCAACGGCGTCGTCTGGCCGATTGCCGGCACCAACGTCTTCATCAGCGGCGCCGGGGCGGAAACGATCCCCGCGGGTCCGATGTTCATCTATCCCGGTGCGCCCGGCCAGCGTCTGTCCATCGACGCCGACCCGGGCAAGACCCGCGTCGTGCGTGTCGGCAACGACCTGCATCTGAGCATCGTCGGCCAGCCGAACGAGATGATCGTCGTCAACCACTTCGCCATGAACGGCATCGGCGATCTGGTCTTCGACAACGGCACCACCTGGAACATCCAGGGCGGCCGGGTGCTGATCGGCGGCACCGGCCATGACGAATTCGTGATCCAGCGCGGCATGGGCGACGTCATCGTCTATCCCGACAGCATCGGCGACGACACCCTTCGCTTCGTCGACACGGTGGACGGATCCAAGATCCGCGTGGCGCGCGTCGGCGACAATCTGCGCATCACCATCGACGGCACCGCGGACGCGCTGACCATCGTCAACCATTTCGCCGGCACGCCGATGGAGTCGCTTCAGCGTCCCGACGGCTCCGTCCTGCCGCTGACCGGCGACGGGCTGCTGTTCGGCAGCCCCGGCGGAACCGTCTTCCTGGTCGGCGAGGACAGCGGGTCGAAGACCATCTATGCCGAGGGCGGCGACCGCGTGGTCTTCGACGACATCGACAGCACGGAGGTGCGGCTGATCCGCACCGGCTCCGACCTGCAGATCTTCATCGACCGCACGCAGCAGGTGGTGACCGTCCTCAACTATTTCGGCGGCGTCGGCCAGCTGGAGTTCCCCAACGGACGGACCTTCGACCTGTCGTCGCCCTACACGCTGATCGGCGGCGGCGGCGGCGACCGCTTCACCATCGGCAGGACCGGGCCGGCCAGCCAGATCATCCATGCCGGCGGCGGCGGCAGCCAGATCGACTTCGGCCCCGACGTCTCGCCCGGCGACGTGACCCTGCGGCAGGACGGCGTCGATCTGGTCGTGGTCTTCATCGGCAGCGGGCGCACGGTGCGCGTGGTCAACCACTTCACCGCACCCACCGACGGCCTGTCGCGCGGGCTCGACGCCATCACCTTCAGCGGCGGCGTCACGCTGGACGTCTTCGGCGAGAACGTGATGTTCGGCCAGCAGGGGACGGACGACTTCACCGTGTTTCCCGGCCAGGGTCGGCAATACATCTTCGCCGGCGGCGGCACCGACCGGCTGACTTTCGGTCCCGGCGTCGATCCGGCGCTGGTGCGGATGGAGCGGGACGGCGTCAACCTGCACATCTTCACCGACGACGGCAGCATCGATCTGGTGGCGGTCAACCATTTCGGCCCCACCGGGGTGGCGGGCAGCGGCTCCGGCCTTGCCACCGTCGCCTATGCGGACGGGCAGAACTGGACGGTCGCCGGCAACGGCATCCTGATCGGCAGCCTCGGCAACAACAGCTACAGCGTGGCGACCAACAGCGGCCCGGTGACGATCCACCCGGCGGGCGAGGACAACCGGCTGGCCTTCACCGCGGGCATTCCCCCAACGAATTTGCGGCTGGTGCGCGAGCATGACGACCTGCGCATCCTGTCGGCCGACGGCACGGTCAACGTGCTGGTGGTCAACCATTTCCGGAACCAGCTGGATCAGGTCACCTTCTCGGCCGGCGCGCCGTGGAATCTGGGGGCGGGCAACGTCTTCATCGGCGGCGACGGGCCGTCGGTCTTCCGCTTCGACAACATCGCCACCGACCTGATGGTGTTCCCCGGCAGCGGCGACATCGTGGGGATGCCCAGCGGCCTCGACTGGAAGGACGTGGTGCTGACGCGCTCCGGCGGCGACCTGATCGTGCAGGTCCGCGCCACCGGGCGGCAGGTCCGCATCGTCAATCATTTCTCCGCCAGCGACGGCACCGGCGGGTTGGCCGGGCTGAACTTTGCCGACGGCACGACCATGCCGCTGGGTGAGCTGGCGGTGCTGGGCGGCGGCAGCGGCGACCTGCTGACCGGGACGGCCACCGAAGACGTGATGCTGGGCCAGGACGGCGACGACCGGCTGAGCGGCGGCGGCGGCAACGACACGCTGATCAGCGGCATCGGCAACGACACGCTGGACGGCGGCGCCGGCAACGACGTCTATGTCTACCGCATCGGCGACGGCCGCGATTACATCCTGGACAGCGCCGGCTTCGACCGGATCGAGTTCGGTCCCGGCATCGGCCGCGGCGACCTCTACTTCGCGCGCTTCGGCAACGATCTCCACATCCGCTTCCGCGGCCGGCCGGCCGACGAGATCGTGGTGACCGGCCGCTTCAACATGGCGGGCGACGGAACCAGCTTCGTGGAGCGGCTGGCCTTCGCCGACGGCAGCAGTTTCGAGCTGACCCGCACCGACATCGCGCTGGAGACGGTGGCGACCAACGCCAGTGAATACCTGCAGGGCTACAATGTCGGCGACCGGATCGAGGGAACGGCCGGCAACGACACGATCCTGGGATATGCCGGCAACGACACGCTGATCGGCGGCACCGGATCGGACTCGATCGACGGAGGGATGGGCGACGACCTGATCGACGGCCGCGACGATCCCGGCACCGATGGCGCACGGGACGTGATCCTGGGCCGCGACGGCAACGACACCATCCTGGCCGGCGGCGGATCCGATGTCATCCTTGGCGGTACCGGCGACGACAGCATCGACGGTGGCGGCGGCAACGACAGCATCGATGGCGAGGACGGCAACGACAGCATCGACGGCGGCACCGGTGCCGACACCATCTATGGCCGGGACGGCAACGACACGCTGGCCGGCGGCGCCGGCAACGACACGCTCTACAGCGGTGCCGGCGACGACCTGATCCGTTACGGCGGCGGCAGCGACACCATCGCCAACGAGGACGGCCGCGACATTCTGGAGATCGGGCCGGGCTTCGCCCGCGCCGACCTCTACTTCGCGCGCTTCGGCAACGATCTCTACATCCGCTTCCGCAATTCGGCGGAACAGATCGTCCTGACCGGCCGCTTCAGCGGGGCGGGCGACGGGACCAGCTTCGTGCAGACGCTGCGCTTCGCCGACGGCACGGACTATGCCGTCACAGCGCAGGATCTGGCGCTGGAAACGGTGGCGACCGACGCCAGCGAGACGCTGGAAGGCTACAATGTCGGCGACATCATCCTCGGCCAGGGCGGCAACGACACCATTCACGGCTATACCGGCAACGACAGCCTGGACGGCGGGAGCGGCAACGACCGCCTCTATGCCGGCAGCGGCGACGATGTCCTGGAGGGCGGCGACGGAGCAGACGCCCTGTATGGCGACATCGGCAACGACCTGCTTTCCGGCGGCACCGGCAACGACAGCCTCTATGGCGAGGCGGGAGCCGATTCCCTGTCCGGTGGCGACGGCGCCGACTTCCTGTCGGGTGGCGACGGCAATGACGGTCTGACCGGCGGGGCGGGCAACGACACGCTGGATGGCGGGGACGGCAACGACCTGCTGGAGGGCGGTGACGGCGACGACAGCCTGCGGGCCGGCGACGGCGACGATACGCTGGTGGGCGGCAACGGCACCGACACCCTGTCGACCGGGGCCGGCAACGACACCATCCGCTTCGATGGCGGGCGCGAGACCATCACCAACGAAGGCGGCGCCGACGTGCTGGAGATCGGCGGCGGGCTGACCAAGGCCGATCTCTATTACGCCCGCTTCGGCAACGACCTGTATCTGCGCTTCCGCAATCGCAGCGACGAAGTGATTCTGACCGGCCGCTTCAGCGGCGACAGCGACGGGTCGAGCTATGTCCAGACCGTGCTGTTCGCCAATGGCGACCGCGCCGATCTGACCGATCCAGCCCTGGTGCTGGAAACGGTGGCGAGCGAACTCAACGACTCGCTGGAGGGTTACAACGCCAACGACACCATCAGCAGCCTGGGCGGCAGCGACACCATCCGTGGCTATGGCGGCGACGACCTGCTGGCTGGCGGCACCGGCAACGACGTGCTGTTCGGCGGAACCGGGAACGACCGTCTGAACGGCGGCGGCGGGGCCGACCGTCTGGAAGGCGGCGACGGCAACGACACGCTGGAAGGCGGAGACGATGCCGACCTGCAGTATGGCGGTGCGGGCGACGATTTGATCCTCGGCGGCGGCGGCAACGATTACATGCAGGGCGGTGACGGGGCAGACAGCCTGACCGGCGACGTCGGCAACGACACGCTGTACGGCGATGCCGGCGACGACAGCCTGCAAGGCGGCGACGGCAACGACTATCTTCAGGGCGACGACGGCGCCGACACGGTGGAAGGCGGGGCGGGCACCAACACCGTCCTGACCGGGCTGGGCGACGACGTGATCCGCTATGACGGCGGGCGCGACACCATCACCAACGAGGGCGGCAACGACGTTCTGGTGATCCGCACCGCATTGAGGCGGGAGGACCTCTATTTCGCCCGCTTCGGCAACGACCTGTATCTGCGCTTCCGCGGCGCGGCCGACGAGATCGTTCTGAAGGACCGCTTCAACGGCGCCGGCGATGGGACGAGCTATGTCCAGCGCATCCTGTTCGCCGACGGGCAGGAGGTGGACCTGACCGACCCGACGCTGAAGCTGGAAACCCTGGCGACCGCGGCGTGGGAGACGCTGGAGGGCTACAATGTCGGCGACCTCATCCAGGGCGTGGGCGGCAACGACAGCATCCACGGCTATGGCGGGAACGACACGCTGGATGGCGGGGCCGGCAACGACACGCTCTATGGCGATGCGGGCAATGACACGCTGATCGGCGGGGCGGGCGACGACCGGCTGGAGGGCGCCGACGCCGACGACCTGCTGCAGGGCGGCGACGGCAACGACAGCCTGACCGGCGGGGCCGGCGACGACACGCTGACCGGCGGCGCCGGTAAAGACCAGTATTACGGCGGCGACGGCAACGACCTGATCGACAACCGGGACGACACCGGCACCGGCGCCGCGCTGAATGTCGCCTATGGCGAGGCGGGGAACGACACCATCCTGGGCGGCGATGCGGGCGAGACCTTCGCCGGTGGAGACGGCGACGACCGGCTGGAGGGCAATGCCGGCAACGATTGGCTGGAGGGCAACGCCGGGAACGACAGCCTGCAAGGCGGCGGCGGCGACGACAACCTTCAGGGCGGCGATGGCGCTGACACTCTGGAAGGCGGGGCGGGCACCAACACCGTCCTGGCCGGGCTGGGCGACGATGTGATCCGCTATGACGGCGGGCGCGACACCATCACCAACGAGGGCGGCAACGACGTTCTGGTGATCCGCACCGCTTTGAGGCGGGAGGACCTCTATTTCGCCCGCTTCGGCAACGACCTGTATCTGCGCTTCCGCGGCGCGGCCGACGAGATCGTTCTGAAGGACCGCTTCAACGGGGCCGGCGATGGGGCGAGCTATGTCCAGCGCATCCTGTTCGCCGACGGGCAGGAGGTGGACCTGACCGATCCGACGCTGAAGCTGGAAACCCTGGCGACCACGGCGTCGGAAAAGCTGGAGGGCTACAATGTCGGCGACCTGATCCAGGGCGTGGACGGCAACGACACGATCCATGGCTATGGCGGGAACGACACGCTGGATGGCGGGGCCGGCAACGACACGCTCTATGGCGATGCGGGCAACGACACGCTGATCGGCGGCACCGGTGTCGACCGGCTGGAGGGCGGCGACGGCCTCGACACGCTGGACGGTGGCGAGGGGGACGACACGCTCTATGGCGATGCCGGCGACGACACGCTGATCGGCGGGGCCGGCAACAACACCCTCTATGGCGGAACGGGCAGCAACGTCATCCGTTTCGATGGCGGCCAGGACATCGTCTACAACACCGGCGGCAGCGACGTCATCGAACTGGATGAGTCCTTCGACAAGGCTGCGCTCTATTTCTCCCGTTTCGGCAATGATCTCTATGTGCGTTTCACCGGCCGGACGGATCAGATCATCGTCAAGGACCGCTTCAACGGCGCCGGCGACGGTGCGGCCTATGCGCAGACCCTGCTGTTCGCCGATGGATCGCGGGAGGATCTGACCCGCAAGGATCTGGTGATCCAGACGATCGGCGGCGCTGGAGGCGACAAGCTGGAGGGGTACAATGTCGGCGACACCCTCGACGGACAGGCCGGCAACGACACCGTTTACGGTTATGGTGGCGACGACACGCTGACAGGCGGAACCGATCACGATCTGCTGGATGGTGGCGATGGCTCAGACATCGTCGATGGCGGGGAGGGCAACGATCTGGCTTTCGGCGGTGGTGGAAATGATACCGTTGCGGGCGGAAACGGCGAGGACCGCCTTTGGGGCGATGGTATTTCTCCCACTGGGAATGAGGTGATCACCATTCGGATTCGAATGGGTGGACACAGTGTCAGTGGAAATTGGCCCCGAACCATCGTCACTCTCGATGGTCGGGTGATTATGGACGAGACGGTCTACGTCCATTATTCGCATCTCAGTCCTTATCGGGTTGAAACGATTTATAATGGAGAACTGCGGGATTATAAGTTCACGTTAAGGGATATCAGTCAGGCAAGTCAGCTTGTCATCAGTGTGTACGATTATACGCATGGACGCGAAAGGCATAGCACGGCCGTGTTCATCGCCGGCATTGAGGTCGATGGCTATCCTGTCGCTGCCGGGTTTTATGTTTGGGAGTCCTACGCTGCAGGCGTATGGGGGCTGAATTCCCTCCTGCCCTCCCCATCCGCGACCGAACCTGTCGGCAACGACTCTCTGACGGGTGGCGCCGGCAACGACGCGCTCAGCGGCGGCCAGGGCGACGACAGCCTGACGGGCGACAGCGGCAACGACACCATCCTCGGCGGCGCCGGCAACGACACCATCCTCGGCGGAGCCGGCTCCGACGAAATGCATGGCGGCGCCGGCAACGACCAGATCGACAACCGTGACGACCCGAACGCCGCCGGCATCAACGACCTGTCCTACGGCGGTACTGGTACCGACACCCTCTACGGCGGTGGCGGCATCGACGTCGCCTATGGCGGGGCCGGCGACGACCTGATCGACGGCGGCGGCGGCGCCGATTACCTCTATGGCGAGGACGGCGCGGACTCCGTCCTCGGCGGCGCCGGGGCCGACTATCTCTACGGTCAGGCCGGCAACGACACTCTGGACGGCGGGGCCGGCAACGACGCCATCGACGGCGGGGCCGGCAACGACCTGATCCGCTTCATCTCCGGTGACGGTGTGGACAGCATCGCCGGCGGCGGCGGCAACGACACGCTCGAACTGGGAGCCGGGCTGACGCTGGAGCAGATGTATCTCTCGCGCATCGGCACCGACCTGCACCTGATCTTCCGCGACACCGGCGACCGCATCGTCCTGGCCGGCCGCTTCAGCGGCGACGGCGACGGCGCGAATTTCGTACAGACGGTTAAGTTCGCGGATGGACGCACCATCGACCTGTCGGCCCAGACCATCGTGATGGAAACCCATGGGCAGGCGGCGGCGGAGACCCTGTACGGCTACAAGGACGACGACAGCATCGATGGCGGCGGCGGCAACGACACCCTCTATGGCTATGCCGGCGACGACCTGCTGACCGGAGGGGACGGCAACGACGCGCTGTATGGCGGGACCGGCAACGACACGCTGTCGGGCGGTGCCGGCGCCGATTACTTCGAAGGCGGCGACGGTGCCGACAGCCTGTCCGGCGGCGCCGACAACGACACGCTGTATGGTGGGGCCGGCAACGACGCGCTGTCGGGCGGCGCGGGCGCCAACACCATCGACGGCGGCGCCGGCAATGACAGCATCCTCTACGAAGGCGGCACCGACACCATCGTCGGCGGCGGCGGCAACGACGAGCTGGTCTTCGGCGAGGACTACACCCAGGCGGGCCTGCGGCTGGAACGCTTCGGCAAGGATCTGCACCTGGTCTTCGACGACCTGGCCAAGCGGATCGTCGTCGCCAACCGCTTCAGCGCGGTCGGCAACGGCGAGGGGACGAACTATGTGCAGACCCTGCGCTTCGCCGACGGCGGTACGATGGACCTGTCACGCACCGATCTGGCGATCGCCACCCGCGACAGCGACGTCGGGCATGAGCTGGCGGGCTACAACGTCGGCGATGTGATCCGCGGCAACGGCGGCACCGACGCTATCTATGGCTATGGCGGCAACGACACGCTGTATGGCGGCGCCGGCGCCGACGAGATGCGTGGCGGCGACGGCGACGACCTGATCGACAGCCGGGACGAGACGGCCGGCGGCGACGTTGCCTATGGCGAGGCCGGCAACGACACGCTCTATGGCGGTGCCGCCAACGATGCGCTCCATGGCGGCGACGGCGAAGACCTGATCCTGGGCGGCGCTGGCAACGACAGCATCGAGGGCAATGCCGGCAGGGACAGCCTGAGCGGCGGGGCGGGCGTCGACAGCCTGCACGGCGGGGCGGACGACGATACCCTTCATGGCGATGACGGCAACGATTACCTGTCCGGCGATGCCGGCGACGACATCTTGGCCGGCGGGGCCGGGGCCGACACGCTGGATGGCGGTATCGGCGCGGACATGCTGTCCGGCGGCGACGATGCCGATACGCTGGACGGCAAGGACGGCAACGACACGCTGGCCGGCGGTGCCGGCGCGAACTGGATCGTGACGGGGGCGGGCGACGACCTCGTGCTCTACCAGGGCGGTGCCGACACGGTGGTCGGCGGCGGCGGCAACGACACGCTGTCCTTCGGCGACGGCTTCAGCCGCGACGACCTGCGGTTCGAACGCTACGGCAACAACCTGCATGTCCGCTTCGACGGCAAGCCCGACCGGATCGTCGTCGCCAACCGCTTCAGCGGAGCCGGCAACGGCGCCAACTACCTGCAGACGCTGCTGTTCGCCGACGGACGAACCGTCGACCTGAGCGATCCGGGCCTCGTCATCGACACCCGGGACGATGCGACCGCCCGCACGCTGGAAGGCTATGCCGCATCGGACACCATCCGCGGCGGCGGCGGCGACGATTCCATCCACGGCTATGGCGGCGACGACAGCCTGTATGGCGGGGCGGGATGGGATCTGGTCCGCGGCGGGGCCGGCAACGACCTGATCGACAGCAGCGACGACGACGCCAGCCACGACAGCCTCTATGGCGAGGACGGCAACGACACCGTGCGCGGCGGCGGCGGCGGCGACGCCCTTTATGGCGATGCCGGCAACGACCGGATCGAGGGGCTGGCCGGGACCGACTCCATGATGGGAGGCACCGGCGACGACACGATGGAGGGCGGTGCCGGCAACGACACCCAGTTCGGCGGCGACGGGGCCGACAGCCTCGATGGCGGGGCGGACAACGACTATCTGATGGGCGATGCCGGTGCCGACGAGCTTTCGGGGGGCCTGGGTCACGACACGCTCTATGGCGGGGCCGACGGCGACCGCCTGTTCGGCGGCGACGGCAACGACATCCTCTTTGGCGATGCCGGCAACGACACCCTGATGGGCGGCGCCGGCGACGATGCCATCGACACCGGCGCCGGGGACGATCTGGTCGTCTATGACGGCGGCCGGGACACCGTCCTGGGCGGCGGCGGCAACGACACGCTGCTGTTCGGCGAAGGCTTCGCGGCCGACCAGCTCTATTTTGCGCGATTCGACAACAATCTGGTGTTGCGCTTCCGCGACCGGCCGGAACAGGTGGTCATCTCCAACCGCTTCAGCGGCGGGGGAGACGGCGCCAACTATCTGCAGACCGTCCGCTTCCACGACGGAACGGAGGTGCTGCTGTCCGATTCCGCACTGCGGCTGGAAACGGTCGGCGGCGACGGTGACGAGGCTCTGGCCGGCTATGTCAACGGCGACCGGATCGACGGGCAGGGCGGCAAGGATGTGCTGGCCGGCTACGGCGGCAACGACACGCTGGTGGGCGGCACCGGCAGCGACAGACTATCGGGCGGCGACGGTGACGACCTGCTGGACAGCCGGGACGACCTTGCCGGCTCAGGCGACAATGACGTCGCCTATGGCGAGGCCGGCAACGACACCGTGCTGGGCGGCGGCGGCAACGACAGCCTGTCGGGCGGCGACGGTGACGACAGCCTGGACGGCGGCGTTGGCGTCGATATCCTGGTGGGCGGCGCAGGACAGGACACATTGGAGGGCGGTGACGGCAACGATGTGCTTGCAGGCGACGCCGACGATGACCGGCTTTCCGGCGGGGCCGGCGCCGACACGCTGGTGGGTGGCACCGGACGGGATGTGCTGGAAGGCGGCGACGGCAACGACAGTCTGGTCGGCGATGCCGGGGCGGGAAGCGGCACCTACATGTTCGATACGATGAAGACGGTGTTCAGCGGCGCCTTCTCCGTCACCTGGAACACGCAGGATCATGTTCCCCGCCTGCTCGGCGACGTGAACGGCGATGGCCGGGCGGACATCGTCGGCTTCTCCAGCACGTCGGTCCAGATCGCCCTGGGGCGGGCGGACGGCAGCTTCGGACCGGTTCAGGTCGCCTACAACGGGGAATTCACGCCCACCTATGGCGGCTGGAACAGTCAGAACGTCAATCCCCGGCAACTGGCCGACGTGAACGGCGACGGCCGGATGGACATCGTCGGCTTCGCGAGCGGCGTGGTGCGGGTGGCCCAGGGGCAGGCGGATGGAACCTTCGCGACCGCGCAGACGGCGCTGAGCGGGACTCTGACCTCCGGCACGAGCTGGACCAGCATGGGGCAATATCCCCGCCTGCTCGGGGATGTGAACGGCGACGGCCGGGCGGACATCGTCGGCTTCTCCAGCACCAGCGTGGTGACCGCGCTGGGGCAGGCGGACGGAACCTTCGGGTCCGTCACTCTCGCCTACAACGGCAGCTTCACGACCGGCTATGGCTGGACCAACAACAATGACTATCCCCGTCTTCTGGGTGACGTCGATGGCGACGGCATGGCCGACATCGTCGGTTTCGGTGGCAATCAGGTCTTCGTCGCCCGTGGCCGGGCCGACGGCACCTTCGCCCCGATGAAGGTCGCCTACAGCGACAACTACACCAAGTACACGGGCGGCTGGACGACCCAGGACCAGTATCCCCGCCAACTGGCGGACGTGAACGGCGATGGCCGGATGGACATCGTCGGCTTCGCCAGCAACGGGGCCTACGTGTCGTTCGGTCAGGCGGACGGCACCTTCAGCCGGATTCGCCAGGGCACCGACGACTATGGCTATGGTGGCTGGAATACCCAGAACACCTATCCGCGGCAGACCGCCGATGTCGACGGCGACGGGCGTGCCGACATCGTCGGCTTCGCCTCCAACAGCGTCGTGGTGTCCAGATCGGTCCTCAACGACGATACGCTGAGCGGCGGGGCCGGGGACGACACGCTGGGCGGCGGGCTGGGCGACGATGTCTACCGGTTCGGTCGCGGAGACGGCCGGGACCGCATCGTCGAGAATGACAGCGACATCGGCACCGACCGGCTGGTGTTCGAGGCCGGGATCGACGCCCGCCAGCTGTGGTTCACCAAGACGGGCAACGACCTGGAGGTGCAGGTGGTCGGCACGGCGGACAAGGTGACCATCGCCGACTGGTACAGCGGCGCCGAGCATCACATGGATAGCATCGAGACGGCCGACGGGGCCGTGCTGCTGGATTCCATGGTGGCGGGGTTGGTTCAGGCCATGGCAGGGTTTGCCCCGCCAGAAGCCGGGACGATGAGCATCGAGCCCGATCTCTATCCGTCCGTCGATCATGCCATCACAGCCGCATGGCGGTGACGGGCATGGACAATCCATAGGCCACGGCACGCGCGCGGCATCGACCTGGGCCACCGCCCCCGGCGTCGATGCCGCGTCGGGGGCGAGGCCCAGCGGGCTGCGGTCGATGCGGGCTCCGGTCGACCGCCGTCGCTACGGTTCCGGACGCAATGAGAAAGGCCGGCTCGGGCCGCCAGAGGGTCAGATGCTGTAATCGCCCTGCTGCAGGCTCTGGTCCATGGTCAGTGCCGGGGCCGGCTCGTCGCGGCACCAGCCGACGACCTTGGCGGGCACGCCGGCCACGGTGGCGCAGCCGGGGACGTCCTTCAGCACGACGCTGCCGGCGCCGACCTTGGCGTGGGCGCCGATGGTGATGTTGCCCAGCACCTTGGCCCCGGCCGACAACAGCACGCCGTCGCGGACCTTGGGGTGGCGGTCGCCATGTTCCTTGCCGGTGCCGCCCAGCGTGACGTTCTGCAGGATCGAGACGTCGTTGCCGATCACCGCGGTCTCGCCGATCACCACGCCGGTGCCGTGGTCGATGAAGACGCCGCGCCCGACCGGAACCGCCGGGTGGATGTCGACGGCGAAGGCCTCCGACACGCGGCTCTGCAGGAAATGGGCGAGGTCGTGGCGCTGGCGCTTCCACAGCCAGTTTGCCACGCGGTGCCATTGCAGGGCGTGGAAGCCCTTGAAATAGAGGAAGGGCGTCAGGCAGCCGTCGGCGGCCGGGTCGCGCGCCAGGATGGCGGCGAGGTCGGCGGCGGCGGCGTCGACGATGGCCGGGTCGGACTCCATGGCGTCGCGCACAACGGCGGCCAGCCGGTCCTCCGGCATGGCGCGGTCGGCCAGCTTGCGCACCAGCAGCGCCGCCAGCGCCGGGCCGAAGCCGTCGCGCGCCAGCACCGCGTCATACAGGAAGGGGGCGAGGCCGCTTTCCTCCTCCGCGACGCGGGCGGCATCGGCGCGCAGGCGGCGCCACAGCGATTGTTCGACCGATTCCGCCGCCTCCCGCACTGCAACGTCCAGGCTGTCCATCGCCATCACCCCTTCCCGCGGGGCGTGCCCCGCGATATCCGCTCGCCATATCCGAAGGATGCTACTGTGGTGAGACGCCCCCGGTCCGGTCAAGGCCGTTGCCATCAAGGCTGCCTCCCGCTGCGCCGGTGGCCTCGTGCCCATCGCCGGCGTGCGCCCGCCGGAAGGCCTGCGGCGACCGCCCTTCCCGCTTGGTGAAGAAGCGCGAGAAATAGGCCGGATCCTCGAAGCCCAGGGCATAGCCGATCTCCGCCATGCCGTGGCTGGTATAGATTAGCGACCGTTTGGCCTCCAGCATCAGCCGGGCATGGACCAGCTGCAGGGTCGACAGGCCGGTGACGCGGCGGCAGGCGGCATTCAGCCGGCCGGGGGTGACGCCCAGCGCCGCGGCATAGCGCTCCACCGGCCAATGCTGGCTGAACCGCTCGTCGATCATCGGCCGCAGCCGGGCGAGCAACCGCAAGTCGGGGGATTGCCCCGGCCCGTCCCGGCCCGCCCCGTCCCGCCGGCCGGCCTTCAGCCGCGCCACGGCGACAAGCAGCAGCATCACATGGGCCGAAATCGCGCTGGCGCGGCCGACATGGTGAGCGCGGAACTCCCCCCGGATGGCGGCGAAGGCATGGGACAGCGCCGCCGCCTCGTCCGATCCCTCTTCCAAATCCCAGGCCAGCGGCAGGGGCGGAGCCTCGCGCAGCTCCGCCTCCGGCGCGGCGGCAAGCACGCCGGCCAGGAAGCCCTCCGACATGGTCAGCACATGGCCGTCGGTGCCGGCATCGAAGCGGAAGCCGTGCACCACCTGCGCCGGAACGACGATGAGGGCGGGGGCGCGAAAGGCGGTTTCCACCCCATCGGCGGTCAGCCACCCACCGCCGCCGGTGACCAGAAGCGCGTGGCTCAACCCGTCGTGGCGGTGGGGCCGGACCTCCCAATTGTACAAGCGCATCCGTTCCGGGATCGTCTCGATATGGACGAAGCGCAGCTCCGGGACGGCCGGCGGTTCGCCATAGAGCCAATAGCGGGGAATGGGTTCGGCACTGTGGGCAAGCTGGGCGGACATCGCACGGGCTCCGACGGTCTGGCGATGAAAAGTACAAGGCTTTCACCGGTTCGTCTATGTCCGGCCGTCCGCTTCCGGGAATAGCATGACCAATAATCATCGGCGCACAAAACAATTGGCGCCGCAGCGCCGAATCCGGCTTCCCGAAGAGGGCGAGAGACATGCAAACCACCAGTTCGACCCGTACACAGGTCGCCATCGTCGGCGCCGGCCCGGCCGGCCTGTTCCTGTCCCACCTGCTGCACCGCCAGGGCATCGAGTCGGTGATCCTGGAGCACCGCAGCCGCGAGGAGATCGAGGGCACCATCCGCGCCGGTGTGCTGGAGCAGTGGGTGGTCGACCTGATGAACGACATGGGCCTCGGCGACCGCATGATGCGCGAGGGCCATTTCCATTCCGGCATCACCCTGCGTTTCGACCGGCAGAGCCACCACATCGACATGGCGGAGCTGACCGGCGGCAAGCGCGTCACCGTCTATGCCCAGCACGAGGTGATCCGCGACCTCGTCTCCGCCCGGCTGGAGGATGGCGGCAGCATCCTGTTCGGCGTGTCCGACGTGCAGTTCCACGACCTCGACGGCAAGACGCCGCGCGTGCAGTTCCGCCGCAGCCCGGACGGCCCGGTGGAGGAACTGCGCTGCGATTTCGTCGCCGGCTGCGACGGCTTCCACGGGCCGAGCCGGCAGGCGATCCCCGCCGCCACGCGCACCGAATACCAGATCGTCTATCCGTTCGGCTGGCTCGGCATCCTGACCGAGGCGCCGCCGTCGCACCCCGAACTGATCTATGCCAACCACGAGCGCGGCTTCGCCCTGCTCAGCACCCGCTCGCCGGAGGTGCAGCGGCTCTACATCCAGGTCGATCCCAAGGACGACATCGCCAACTGGTCCGACGACCGCATCTGGTCGGAACTGCACCGCCGGCTGGAGGACGAGAGCGGCTGGACCCTGAAGGAAGGTCCGATCTTCCAGAAGGGCATCATCGCCATGCGCAGCTTCGTCTGCGATCCCATGCAGCACGGCCGCCTGTTCATCGCCGGCGACGCCGCCCACATCGTTCCCCCCACCGGCGCCAAGGGCCTGAACCTGGCGGTCGCCGACGTGCTGGTGCTGTCCCGCGCCATGACCGCCTATTACAAGACCGGCAGCAGCGAGGGGCTGGACCGCTACAGCGCCACCTGCCTGCGCCGCATCTGGAAGGCGGAACGCTTCTCCTGGTACATGACCACCATGCTGCACCGGAACGAGCACGAATCGCCCTTCGAGCAGCGCGTGCATCTGGCCGAGCTGGACTATGTCGTCCACTCCCGCGCCGCCATGACCGCGCTGGCGGAGAATTACGTGGGGCTGCCGATGGAGTGAGTGGGGCTACTGCGGCTGCCCCCCTCCCTAACCCTCCCCCGCCCAGCGGGGGAGGGTTAGGGAGGGGAAAAACCCGCTGCTTCCACCCCCCGAAAATCCCACCCCCGCCCCCTGGCCCTCCCCGCCTCCGCGCGCCATCATCCTCCTCACCCGACACCGACAGGAAAGCCCGGCGCGATGAAGCAGGTGATGTTCGTGGAACTCGGCATGGGGGTGGATCTGCACGGCCAGGACGTGACCAAGGCCGCCGTCCGCGCCGTGCGCAACGCCATAGAACGCAACTCGATGCCCGGCATGCGCGCCCTGGTGGACGGCGACACCGGCAGGATGCAGGTGCGGGTCCACCTTGCCGTGCCGGCCGATGCCGACCGGCTCGACCACGAGGCGGTGAAGGCCGTCTTCCCCTATGGCGCCGTCACCATCCACGTCACCGGCGGCGGCATGCTGGCGCCGAGCGGCATCTTCCTCGCCGACAAGAACGACCGCAACGAACAGATCTACGTCGTCAACGCCGCGGTGGAGGTCGGCCTTTGAGCGTTCCAACCGCCGCGGCGTGAGCTTTGCGGCATGACTCAGCCGGCGCGGATGCCGCCGATGAAGCGGTCCATCTGGCGGGTCAACTCCTCTGACTGCATCAGCAGATCGGAGGCGGCCTCTTCCACCTGGCTGGCGCCGCTACCGGTTTCGCCGGCCATCTTCTGCATGCCCTGGACGCGGCTGACCACCTCCTGCGCCCCGTTGGCCGCCTGCTGCACGTTGCGAGCGATCTCGCGGGTCGCCGCTCCCTGCTCCTCGACGGCTGAAGCGATGGTGGTTGCGGTCTCATTGATGCCGGTGATGGTGCTGCTGATGTCGTCGATGGCAGTGACGACGGAACGGGTGGCGGACTGGATCGTCCCGATCTGGGCGCTGATCTCTTCTGTGGCCTTCGCCGTCTGATTGGCGAGGTTCTTGACCTCGCCGGCGACCACGGCGAAACCCTTGCCGGCCTCACCGGCCCGCGCCGCCTCGATGGTGGCGTTCAGTGCCAGCAGGTTGGTCTGCGAAGCGATGGCGTTGATCAGGTTGACCACATCGCCGATCTTACCGGCGGCGGCGGTGAGGCCGGCGACGATCTCGGCCGTCCGCTGGGTTTCGTCCACCGCCTTCTGGCTCATGCTGGTCGACCGGCTGACTTCGGCGCTGATCGCCTGGATCGACGAAGCCAGCTGCTCCGCCGCCGCAGCGACGATCTGCACGCCGCTGCCGGCTTCGGAGGCCGCCCGCAGGGTGTGGTCCGACTGCTCGGCCGCATTCCGGGCGATGTCGGTCAGCACGCCCGAGGTCGAGCGGAGCTGGGATGCCTGCTCGGCAACGCTGTCGACGATGGTCTTGATCTGGGTTTCGAAGCCGTTGGCCAGATCCATCATGCCCTTGCGCCTGTCGGCCGCGGCCTGTTCGGCGGCCTGTTCGGTGTTGCGGCGCAGGGCCTCCATGGCGATGCCATTGTCCTTGAAGACCTGGACGGCTTGGGCCATCGCGCCGATCTCGTCCCGCCGCCCGGCTCCTGAGATGGTCACGCCGTGGTCGCCATCGGCCAGCCGGCGCATGGCGGCCGACAGCGCGGCGATGGGCCCGGTGATCGCCTTGCCCAGATAGGTCGAGGCGATCAGCAGCACCGCGATCACGCCGGCGACCACCGCCAGGGCGCGATAGAGCTTGTCGGCGAAGCTGTTGTCGATGTCGTCGACATAGACGCCCGACGCGATCACCCAATTCCACGGGGTGAAGGGGGCGTCGTAGGAAATCTTGGCATAGACGGCGCTGCCGCCATTCGGCTTGGTGAAGCGGTAGGTGGTGAAACCGCCGCCGGCCTGGGCGTTGGCGATCTGATGACGCAGGAAGGGGAAGCCGTCGACGTCCTTCTCCTCCAGACGCATCTGGCCTTCGAGTTCCTTGCGCGTGCCATGGACCTCGGTGACGCCATTCGTATTGTAGACGAAGAAGTAATCGCCCTTGCCATACCGCAGGGCGCGGATGACGTTCTTCGCGCGCGTCTTGGCCTCTTCCACCGGAAGCGCGCCGCTCATCGCCTCTCGATTGTAATAGTCGGCGATGCTGACGGCTGTTTCCACGATGTTGCGGATCGCCTGCTTGCGATCCTCGATCATCGATTGCTTCAGACTTGTAAAGTTGTGAAACACGATGGCGAACGAACAAAACAATGCCAGCGCAACAAGCGCAAGAATCTTTTTCGTTATGCTGAGGTTATTCAACATGAAAGAACACCCTTCCTCTCACGGCGCTTATCAGAACGCCATTCCGTGCCGTTTCCACATTCGTCGGGTGTCCTTTTGACATAGCTGAACGGACGTTCAAGAAAAAACTCTATACGATATATCAATGGCAGGTCCGCACATTTGCAGGGGAATGATCCGGCCGGAATTCGCCGTCTGCGTTCGTAAACGGCCGACGGTCCGGACGCTGTGGACACGACCATCCCTCGCCCGTCATCCCTTGCTCGTTTGGCGACCGTGCAGGAGCGGATGGGGGGCGGGAACTGCTTCAGCCCCGCCCTTCGCGCATCCTCGCCGGTGAAACGCCGAACCAGCGGCGGAAGGCCCGGCTGAAGGCGCTGACCTCCGAATAGCCGAGCAGCGCGCCGATGTCGGCGATGGGCACATGGCGCTGGCGGATGTAGACCGCGGCCAGATCGCGCCGCACCCCCTCCACCAGATCGGAGAAGCTCAGCCCCTCGTCGGCCAGCCGGCGCTGCAGGGTCCAGCGGGCGATGCCGATCCGGTCGGCGATGTCCTCGACATAGGGCGGGCCTTCCGGCAGCCGCGCCCGCACCTCCGCCTTCACGCGGTCGAGCAGCGGCGGCGTGCCGGTGCCGCGGGCGATGTCGATCAGCGTGCCGCACAGCCCGGTCAGCCGGGCCATGTCGCCGCCGGGCATGCGGCGGTCGAGATGGCGGTCGCGCAGCAGGATGGCGTTGGTGCGCTGGCCGAAATGGGCGGGCGCGTCGAACAGCGCCTCGTGCTGGCGCCAACCCTCCGGCTTGGGATGCTCGAAATGCACCTCCTCCGGCATCCACTGCGGCCCCAGGCAGGCGCGCACCACATTGGCGAACATGCCCATGGTCAGCTCGGCATCCTGCCGCCGCTCGACGATGCAGCCGTCGAGGATGCGGTATTCCAGCCGCAGCAGCTCGCCCTCGCGGACGAAGCGGGTCTCGGTCGCCTGCTGATGGAAGGGGAACAGCCGGGCCAGATGGTCCAGCGCCGCACCCAGCGTCGGGGCGGCCAGCGCGATGGAGCCGATCAGCCCCAGCATCTCCGGCTGGAACTGCCGTCCGAACATCAGGCCGAAATTGTCGTTGCCGGTCTCCGCCGCCGCCACCTCCATCATCGCCACATAGGCGCGGAGGTCGAGCGCCACCGTCGGCTGGCCGAGCGCCCGCTCCTCCACGCCAGCGCGGTGGAACACCCGGTCGGGGCAGCCGCCCTGCGCGGCGATGAAGCCGGACACCCCGCAAGCCGCGGCGGCCAGGATGTTGTTCTGCACAGATCCTGTGCGGCCCCCGTCAAGGCGGCCGGCAGTGTGCCCAAAAGACGGTCGGTGCGGTCCCATGACACAGCCCCTCGCAGCCGGTTTGCCGCAACGCAGCAAACATCATGCCGACTTCAGGCTGCCAGAGACCGTTCGTATAGGAAATTATACGATGGACTTATGATCGTGAGGCCAGGGAGCGGCGAATGCCCCCGCACCCCACGGGCGGGAGCACTCTCCGGGCTTTTTCCGATCAGATGCTGTAATTGTCGGCGATTTCCGAGCGCAGCTGCTCCACCTGATCGCGGAACACCGAGCCGTCGCGGCCGGCGCTGTTGCGCACGTCGCGCACCACCCGCGCCGGGGTGCCGCCCAGCACGATGATGCGGTCGGCCAGATGCACCGCCTCTTCCAGGTCGTGGGTGACGAACAGCACGGTCTTGCCGGTCTCCTGGTGGATGCGGCGCAGTTCGTCCTGAAGGTTGTGGCGGGTGATGGCGTCCAGCGCGCCGAAGGGCTCATCCATCAGCAGGATGTCCGGGTCCACCGCCATGGCGCGGGCGATGCCGATGCGCTGGCGCTGGCCGCCCGACAGCTCGTAGGGCCAGCGGCGGGCATAGCCGTCGAGCCGGACCAGCTTCAGCGCGGCCTCCGCCCGTTGACGCCGCTCGTCGCGGCTGACCGGCAGGCCCTCCAGCCCGAATTCCACATTGCGGATCACCCGGCGCCAGGGCAGCAGGCGGGAATCCTGGAACACCAGCCCGACCGGCCGGTGGCCGGGACGCTGGTCCTGGTGGATGGTGACGCCGCCGCTGCGCGCGGTGTGCAGCCCGGCGACGACGCGCAGGAGCGTGGATTTGCCGACGCCCGACGGGCCGACGATGGCGACGAAGCTGCCGCGCTCGACCGACAGGTTGACGTCGACCAGCACCGGCGGCGCATCCTTGCCATAGCCGATGGACACGTCCTCCAGGTCGATGACCGACGCGGCGGTGGTCTTGGAGAGGGTCACCGCTGCCATGAGAGCACCCGCGACTGAACTTGCATGAACAGGAAATCCGACACGCCGTAGAGCAGCGCGATGGTGACCATGTAGAGCACGACGATGTGGGTCGCCAGCAGGCCCGACGCCTCCATCATCCGCATGCCGAGGCCGGAGATGCCGAACAGCTCGGCCGCGACCACCGTCATCCAGCCCTGCCCCAGCCCGGCGCGCAGGCCCGACAGGATGCCCGGAAGGGCGCCCGGCAGGATGATCTTGAACAGCCGCGGGAACAGCCCGCCCTGGCCGAAGGCATAGCCCAGCTCGATCAGGTCCTTGTCCACCCCGCGCACCGCGGCGTAGCTGGCGTAATAGTTGATCCAGAACACCGTCAGCGCGATCAGGAAGGACGCCGCCGCCTCGCTGACGCCGAACCAGATGATGGCGAAGGGGATCCAGGCGATGGCCGGGATCGGGCGCAGCATGCGCACGACCCAGGCCTGGAAGGCGTCCCACTTGCCCCACAGCGCCGCCGCCGTGCCGAAGGACACGCCGAGGAAGGTGCCCAGCGACAGCCCGACCAGATAATGCGACAGGCTGGCCGTCACCATCGCCTGCCAGGTGCCGCTCTTGAACTCGGTCAGGAAGGCGGCGGGCACGGCGCTCGGCGACGGCAGCAGCCGGGCCGGCACCACGCCGCTGCGCGCCACCGCTTCCCACGCCAGCAGGAAGACGACGACGCCCAGCGCCGACAGGGCGATCTTGTTATAGGTCTTCATCGGCTTTCCGATATCCCTGGGCGCGCCGGATTACTTGGCGACGGCGTCGTAGAAGCTGAAATCGAAGGCTTCGGCCACCGGAATGGTCTCGCTGGCCGACCCGATCTCCTTGGTGAAGGCCATCATCGCCTCCACCGCCGGCACGACCTTGTGCGGATCGGCGACGAACTTGGAACCCGGACCCTTGAAGGCAGCTTCCAGAGTCGCCGGCTCCATCAGGCCCTTGCCGAGATAATTGTTCACCAGCTTCGCCGACGCGGCCGGATCCTTGGCGATCATGTCGACGGCGCGGATGTGGGCCTTGACCAGCGCCTTGATGGCCTCGGGGCTCTTCTTCAGCACTTCGGCGCGGGCGGCGACCACGGTGCCGGGCTGGTCCGGGAACATCTGTGCGCCGGTGGCGAGCAGGGCGACGTTCGGGTCCATCTGCTGGGTGACGGTCACCGTCGGCTCGCGGATGGTGGCAGCGTCGAGCGCACCGGCCAGCAGGGCCTGCTGCGTCTTCTCGATGCCCATCGGCACCAGCTCGACATCGGCCGGATCGACCTTCACCACCTTGAACAGCCAGTGCTTCAGTACGGTGTCGGGAACCGACCCCGGCGGCTGGGTGCCGATCTTCGGCTTGCGGCCGGTGTCGGCGGCGAACTTCCTGAAGGATTCGGCGGTCGGGTTGGCGCCCACCGCCTTGGCGAAGGGACCGCGGGCGGCCACCACCATCTCCTCCACCGCCGAATTGGCGATGACCGAGATGTCGGCGCCCTTGGTGCGGGCGACCAGCACCGGGGCGACACCGGCATAGAGCAGGTCGATCTGGCCGGCGGCCATCGCCTGGATGGCGTGCGGGCCGGATTCGAAACGGGTCAGCTTCAGCTGGATGCCCGCCTCCTTGGCCCAGCCCTGCCCGTCGACGATGAACAGCGGCGACGCGGCCAGGATCGGGATGTAGCCGATCTCCAGCTTCACCGGATCGGCGGCGCGCGCGGTGCCAGGCATGACGGCGACGGCCGATGCGGCAGCCGACGCGAGGGCGACCAGGGCGGCAAGGGTGGAGCGACGGGTCAGGCGGAGCATCGGATCATCCTCGACTGGGGTTCCGACGCTATTTAGCACGGTTGCGCGTTTGGGGAAGAGAGATTTTCACATGATCGTGCACGGGAATTTGCAATAGCACACAAAGTTGATGTTATTTAAGGAGTCGGAATAGGCGAAAACCGCGGAAATTGCGGGTCCGGCGCGGTGCAGGCGGTCCGGACTCAGATCTCCGTCAACAGGTAGAGCGAGACGCCGCAGAGCGAGACACCCACCATCAGGATGGCCACCGCGATGCGGGTCCACAGCGCGATGTGCGAATCGAGCGGTTCGGCAAAGTCGTCGTCGTCCATATCCGGACTTCCGTCACTGTGGGGGAGGCGGCGGGGCGGACCCCGCCGGTTCCTGGTGACGGCAAGCGATAGCGGGGCCGTGTTGCCGCCATGTGTCCCGCGGACGGCCTTGTGTAACGGTTGGTAACGGCGCCCTCCGGCGCGTTACAGCCCCTCCACCACGATCATCTTGAAGTCGGCGGCATCGCGCCGGGCTTCGCGCGCCTTGCGGTATTCCGGGCTGTCGTAGAAGGCCTTGGCACTGCCCAAGTCCGGGAATTCCAGGATGACGATGCGGTTGGGCTGCCAGTCGCCTTCCAGCACCGCCGTTTCGCCGCCGCGGCTGAGGAAGCGCCCGCCATTCCTGGCGATCGCATCGGGGGTCAGCGACTTGTAGACCTCATAGGCGACCGGGTCGGTCACGCGCACGTCGGCGATGATGTAGGCGGCCATGGTTTCCGCATCCTCTCTTGTCTTTTTCGGCCCAAAGAAAAGGGCGCGGGAAGCTTCGCCCCCGCGCCCTTTCCGGTCAATTGCAGATGGATGCCGCAGATGGACGCCGATCAGGCTTCCATCGCCTTCACCACCTCTTCGGTGACCTTCTTGGCGTCGCCGAACAGCATCATCGTGTTCGGCCGGAAGAACAGCTCGTTCTCCACGCCGGCATAGCCCGCCGCCATGCCGCGCTTGATGAAGAACACCGTCTTGGCCTTCTCCACATCCAGGATCGGCATGCCGTAGATCGGCGAGGTCGGATCGGTCTTGGCCGCCGGGTTGGTCACGTCGTTGGCGCCGATGACGAAGGCGACATCCGCCGTGCCGAAGTCGCGGTTGATGTCCTCCAGCTCGAACACCTCGTCATAGGGGACGTTGGCTTCGGCCAGCAGCACGTTCATGTGGCCGGGCATGCGGCCCGCCACCGGGTGGATGGCGTATTTCACATCCACGCCCTCGTGCTTCAGCACGTCGGCCATCTCGCGCAGGGCATGCTGGGCCTGGGCCACCGCCATGCCGTAGCCGGGGACGATGATGACCGACTGGGCGTTCTTCATGATGTAGGCGGCGTCCTCGGCCGAGCCGGCCTTGACCGAGCCCTGCGGACCCTTGGCAGGACCGCCGGCAGCGGCACTCTCGCCGCCGAAGCCGCCGAGGATGACGTTGAAGATCGAGCGGTTCATGCCCTTGCACATGATGTAGGACAGGATCGCGCCCGAAGAGCCCACCAGCGCGCCGGTGATGATCAGCAGGTTGTTCTGCAGGGTGAAGCCGATGCCGCAGGCCGCCCAGCCGGAGTAGCTGTTCAGCATCGAGATGACCACCGGCATGTCGGCGCCGCCGATCGGCAGGATCAGCAGGAAGCCGAGAGCCAGCGCCACCAGCACGATCAGCCACATCGCCGCCGACGAGTTCGACTGCACCAGCCAGATGATGAGGATGACGGTCAGCACGCCCAGCGCCGCGTTCAGCGGGTGCTGCATCGGGAAGACCAGCGGCTTGCCGGTGACGAGGCCCTGCAGCTTGGCGAAGGCGACCAGCGAGCCGGTGAAGGTGATGGCGCCGATGGCGGTGCCGAGCGCCATTTCGACCAGCGAGCCCTTGGCGATGGCGCCGGCCACGCCGATGCCGTAGGCCTCCGGCGAGTAGAAGGCGGCCAGCGCCACGAAGACGGCGGCGAGGCCGACCAGCGAGTGGAAGGCGGCGACCAGCTGCGGCAGCGCCGTCATCTCGATCTTCTTGGCCACCACATAGCCGATGGCGCCGCCGATGGCGATGCCCAGCACGATCATCCAATAGGACTGGACGATGGGGGAGGCCAGCGTGGTCAGGATGGCGATGGTCATGCCGACCATGCCGTAGATGTTGCCCTGGCGCGAGGTCTCCGGGCTGGAGAGCCCGCGCAGCGCCATGATGAAGCAGATGGAGGCGACGAGATAGAGAAGGGCCGACAAGGTTTCCATGGTCTTACTTGCCCTTCTTCTTGAACATGGAGAGCATGCGCTGGGTCACGAGGAAGCCGCCGAAGATGTTGACGCTTGCCAGGATGACGGCGAGGAAGCCCAGGACCTTGGAGAAGCCAAAGCCTGCGGGGCCGGCGGCGATCAGCGCGCCGACGATGATGACCGAGGACACGGCGTTGGTGACGGCCATCAGCGGCGAGTGCAGAGCCGGGGTGACGCGCCAGACGACGTAGTAGCCGACGAAGCAGGCCAGCACGAGCACCGTCAGGCCGGTGACGAAGAAATCGCCGTGGCCGCCGGCGGCCTCCGCGGCGGGCTGGGCCGCGTGAGCGACCTGGGCGGCCAGCTGGTCGGCCTGCTGGCTCAGCGCCGCGAGATTCGCCTTGAGCTCGGCAATACGGGCGGACAGTTGGGTCTGGTCCATTGCGGTAAGTCTCCTCAGGCGCCCGGTCAGCCGGCGAAGGCGGGGTGGACGACGGCGCCATCGCGGGTCAGCGCGATGGCCTTGACGATCTCGTCGTCCCAATTGACGGCGACACCCGTCTCCTTGCCGTGCAGCGAGGTCAGCAGCGCCAGCAGGTTCTTGGCGTAGAGCAGCGATGCGGACTCGGCGATGCGGCTGGCGTAGTTGGCATGGCCGACGATCTTCACGCCGTTGGCCGTGGTCACCACCTCGCCCAGCTTGGCGCCTTCGACGTTGCCGCCCTGCTCCACCGCCAGATCGATGATGACCGAACCCGGCTTCATCGACGCCACATGCTCCGCCGTCACCAGGATCGGCGCCTTGCGGCCGGGGATCAGCGCGGTGGTGATGACGATGTCCTGCTTCTTGATGTGCTCGGCGACCAAGGCGGCCTGCTGGCGCTTGTAGTCGTCCGACATCTCCTTGGCATAGCCGCCGGCGGTCTCCGCCTGTTTGAACTCTTCATTCTCGACGGCGACGAAGCTGCCGCCCAGGGACTGCACCTGCTCCTTCACCGCCGGGCGCACGTCGGTGGCCGAGACGATGGCGCCGAGGCGCTTGGCGGTGGCGATGGCCTGGAGGCCGGCGACGCCGACGCCCATGATGAAGGCACGCGCCGGCGGAACGGTGCCGGCGGCGGTCATCATCATCGGGAAGGCGCGGCCGTATTCCGAGGCGGCATCGACGACGGCCTTGTAGCCGGCGAGGTTGGCCTGGGAGGACAGCACGTCCATGACCTGGGCACGGGTGATGCGCGGCATGAACTCCATGGCGAAGGCGTTCACGCCGGCATCGGCATAGGCCTTCACATGGTCGCGGCTGTTGTAAGGGTTGAGGATGGCGAACAGCAGCGTGCCCCGGCGCATCAGCGCCAGCTCGTCCTCGCCACCTTCGGCGGCGATGAGCGGCCGCTGCACCTTCAGCACGATGTCGGCGTCGGCCAGCGCGGACGCGGCATCGGCGGCGATGGCGGCCCCCGCCGCCTCAAAGGCCGCGTCGGTGATGCTGGAACCGAGACCGGCCCCGCTCTCCACCACCACGTCCAGTCCCAAACCCTTCAGTTTCTTCACCGTTTCCGGTGAGGCGGCCACGCGAAGTTCGCCCGCACGTCGCTCCTTTGGAATGGCGACTTTCATTAGATAAGACTCCCCTGCCTCAGATACGCCGATCCCGGCATCCCCCATGGGTCATCGGCCCAGACGACGCGCATTCATGACGCATCTCCGTGGTTTTGTGAAGCCGACCCCCTTGATGGTAATACCAGCCTATACAGTGCATCGCAACAAAGGGAATGGCTACGTGAGTCCATCGTACGATTGTTTCAGATATTAGGACAAATCAGCCACGGGCTGTTCAAATCCGCGCGGTGACCCAGGATGTACGAAGGAACAACCGCGACGCGATGACGCAGGCGCAGCCCGGTACCGTCCGGCCGGGGCGCATCGTCGGCTTGCCAATCCCCCCGCCCGCCGATATTGTCCCGCCCCTGTTCCAGAACACCCCCATCGTTTGAGGTTTTGCCATGTCCGACGTCGGCGGCATCGCGGCTGATCGCCTGAAGTCCTTCGTCGAGCGCATCGAGCGTCTCGAAGAGGAAAAGCGCGGCCTGCAGGAAGACATCAAGGAAGTCTACGCCGAGGCGAAGGGCACCGGTTTCGACACCAAGATCATCCGTCAGATCATCCGCCTGCGGAAGATGGACAAGGCCGACCGCCAGGAGCAGGAAGCCATCCTGGAGCTCTACAAGGAAGCGCTGGGGATGGTGGAGTAAAGACCCCGGAGAGCTGACGGCCGGTCAGTTGCAGCCGGCCATCATCAGCCCCAGCGTCTTCTCGTCCGCCTCGTCCGGCAGAACCTCGCCGACGATGTGGCCGTCGAACATCACGACGATGCGGTCGGACAGGGCGCGGATCTCGTCCAGTTCCACCGAGACCAGCAGGATGGCCTTGCCCTGGTCGCGCAGGGCCACGAGCCGGCGGTGGATGAACTCGATGGCGCCGATATCGACGCCGCGGGTCGGTTGCCCGACCAGGAGAAGGTCGGGATTGCGTTCGATCTCGCGCGCCAGCACGATCTTCTGCTGGTTGCCGCCGGAGAAATTGGCCGCCGCCAGCGTGCCGTCGCGCGGTCTGGTGTCGTAATCCTCCATCTGGCGGGCGCAGTTGGCGGCGATGGCGTCGCGGTCGAGCAGAACCCGCCCGTTCCAGGCCGGATCGTCCTGGAATCCCAGGATCGAGCATTCCTCCGCCGAGAACCCGGTGACGAGGCCGACCTTCTGCCGGTCCTCCGGCACATGGCCGACACCGAGTCCGCGCAGCGCGCGGGCGTTGAAGCGGTTGGCATGGCCGGCCAACTCCTCCCCCCGCATCCGGACGGAGCCGCCGGCGATGGGCCGCATGCCGGCCAGCGCCTCCAGCAATTCGGACTGACCGTTGCCGGACACCCCGGCGATGCCGACGATCTCGCCGGCCCGCACCGACAGGCCGACGCCCTTCACCCGCTCCACGCCCGACGGATCGCGCACCCGCAACCCCTCGACCCGCAGCACCTCCGCCCCCGGCTTGGCCGGCGTCTTGTCGACTCGCAGCAGGACCTTGCGGCCGACCATCAACTCGGCCAGCTGTTCCCGGCTGGTGTCGCGGGTGGCGACGTTGGCGACCACCTGCCCGCGCCGCATCACCGTGACGTTGTCGGTCAGCTCCATGATCTCGCGGAGCTTATGGGTGATGATGATGACCGTCTTGCCCTGCTGGCGCAGCGCCCGCAGGATGCGGAACAGGTGATCGGCCTCCTGCGGGGTCAGCACGCCGGTCGGCTCGTCAAGGATCAGGATGTCGGCGCCGCGATAGAGCGCCTTCAGGATCTCCACCCGCTGCTGGGCACCGACCGGCAGGTCGCCGACCGGGCTGTCGAGATCGACCTCCAGCCCATAGTCGCGGGCCAGCCGCGTCAGTTCCCCCCGCGCGCGGGCAAGGCCGCCCGCCAGCGTCACCCCGCCTTCCGCCCCCAGCAGTACATTCTCCAGCACGCTGAAGGGATCGACCAGCATGAAGTGCTGGTGGACCATGCCGATGCCGGCGGCCAGCGCGTCGCGCGGCGTCCGGATGGCGGCAGGATTGCCGTTCACCCGGATTTCCCCACCGTCGGCGCGCAGATAGCCGTAGACGATGCTCATGATCGTCGACTTTCCGGCACCATTCTCGCCGATCACCCCATGGATCGTTCCGGCCGGCACGGACAGCGACACGTCGCGGTTGGCATGGTTGGTGCCGAACCACTTGTTGATCGCCACCGTTTCCAGAGCGATGCCGGAACGGGCAGGCCGCGGGCTTTCCTGCATCATCGGAGGCGCCGATCTCAGGGCTTGTACGGCTTGACCGCCAGCGAGCCGGCGATGATCTGCTTCTCGGCCTCCTCCAGCCTGGCCTCCATCTCCGGCGTGATCAGCTTGCGGTTATGCTCGTCCAGCGCATAGCCGACGCCGTCCTCCTTCAGGCCGACGACACGGTGGCCGGCCTTCCAGCTGCCCTCCTTCGCCGCCTTCATGCAGTCATGGACGACCACATCGACCCGCTTGACCATGGAGGTCAGCACCTTGCCGGGATGGACGTGGTTCTGGTTGCTGTCGACGCCGATGGCGAGCTTGCCGGCATCGGACGCCGCCTGCATCACGCCCAGCCCGGTGGCGCCCGCCGCGGCGAAGACCACGTCGGCGCCGCGGCCGAACTGGCTCTTGGCAAGCTCCGCCCCGCGGCCGGGATCGTTCCAGGCGGCGGGCGTGGTGCCGGTCATGTTGACGAACACCTCGGCGCCCGGCGTCACATGCTTCACGCCCTGCTCGTAGCCGGTCAGGAAATTGCGGATCAGCGGGATGTCCATGCCGCCGATGAAGCCGACCTTGCCGGTCTTCGACGCCAGCGCCGCCGCCATGCCGACCAGGAAGGAGCCCTCCTCCTCCTTGAAGGTCACGGACTGGACGTTGGGGGCCTCCAGCTTGTCGTCGATCAGGCAGAATTTGGTGTTGGGCGATTCCTTCGCCACCTTCTCCACCGCCGCGGTCTGCGAGAAGCCGACGGCGACGATCACCGAGGCGCCGCGGCGCACCAGCGTGCGCAGGGCCTGCTCGCGCTGCCCCTCATTCGTGACCTCGAACTCGCGATAGGCGGTGCCGGTCTCCTTCTTGAAGCGTTCGGCGCCGTTGTAGGCGGCTTCGTTGAAGGACTTGTCGAACTTGCCGCCCTGGTCGAACACCACGGCCGGCGAGAAGTCCTGCGCCCGCGCCTGGGGCCCGACAGCAACGGCCGCCGTCATCGCCAGCATGGCGGCAAGGATACGCGTCTTCATGTCCCACCCACTCCGGATAGCCGAAACTTGACCCAAAGGATAACCGCGCCATCATTCCGCACAACAGGGAAAGCGGGCGAGATGGCGCAGCAAATCGCGGCGCCCCCGGTTGACGACGGGAACGGGGGCGTTTATCACCCCCGCCGATGGTCGTTGCATCGAACCGGTTGCGGTTTGCAGCGGCAAGCCGGCAAGGCCACAGGTGTTGGCGACAGGATCTGGCAATAGGTTCGGGGGGCGACGCTCGGTGGACGAAGTCTGGGTGCTTTTGCAGGGGATCGCTCTCGGATTCGCCATCGCCGCACCCGTCGGGCCGATCGGTCTGCTGTGCATCCGCCGCACCCTGCAGCACGGCCCCCTGATGGGCTTCTTCACCGGATTCGGCGCCGCGGTCGCCGACACCATCTATGGCGCCATCGCCGCCTTCGGCGTGTCGGCGGCGCTCAGCTTCCTGCGCGGGCACGAGACGGCCTTCCAGCTGATCGGCGGCATCTTCCTGCTGGTGGTGGCGGTCCGCACCTTCCGCCAGCAGCCCGACGCGGAAGAGCGGGAGGCGGCGGCCGCTCCCGACACCAAATCCTGGTTCACCGGCTTCATGACCGGGCTGTCGCTGACCCTGACCAACCCGGCGACCATCATGGCCTTCATCGCCATCTTCGCCGGTTTCGGGCTGGGCGGCACGCTGAACCGGCTGGAGGCCTCGACCCTGGTGCTGGGCGTCTTCATCGGATCGTCGCTGTGGTGGATGACGCTGTCGATGGGCGTCGCCGCCGTGCGCCACCGCATTTCCGACCGCGGGCTGACCATGCTGAACCACTGCACCGGCGTGGCGCTGGGCGCCTTCGGCCTGTGGGCGCTGGGCATGGCCGCCACCGGCCTCGCCGGCATGGCCTGAAGCGGTCAACAGCCGGCCGGCGGCGTGACGGTTGGGCTCTGGTCGCTGCCGCCCCCCTTGCGCAGCAGATGCAGGTGCCCGGCCAGCCGCCAGAGATAGAGCCCGACCAGCACCACCAGCAGCCCGACGGTGACATAGCCGACCAGCCGGTGCGCGAAGGGCCAGGTGGACAGTATGTAGCCGGTCCAGGCCAGCAGCGCCGTCCACAGGATCGAGCCGATGCCCGAGGCCAGCGAATAGTTCAGGATCGACATCCTGCACGCCCCGGCCGGAATCGAGATCAAGGTCCGCACCCCCGGCACCGGCTGCGAGAACAGCACGGCGATGCCGCCATGCCTGGCGAACCAGTCCGTGCTCCGCCGCACCTTCTTCGGGTCGATGGTCAGCCAGGGACCGTATTTCTTCAGGAAGGCCTCCAGCCGGTCGCGGCCCATCAGCCGGCTGGGCAGGAACCACACCAGCTGCCCGGCCAGCGAGCCGAGCCCGCTGGCGATGGCGATCCCGACCAGCGTGAACTCGCCGGTCGCCGCCCCGATCCCGGCCAGCGGGATCACCGACTCGGCCGGCAGCGGCGGAAAGATCCGCGCGAGCGCCACCAGCAGGAAGATCCCGATATAGTGGAGGTGGTGCATGGTGTGCACCAGCCAGTCCGTCAATCCGCCATCCATTCCGTTCCGTCCTCCCCCAGCGGTCGACATGACCCGCATCGGGAAAACGGCCGGCTGCGGCAGACGGTTCCCGCCCCCCTCACGCCGCCTTCGCCATCCCGCCGCCGGAACCGCTGTTTTCCTGGTGGCAGCGCCGCAGCCGGAAGGCGGTCACCAGCGCCAGCATGCCGAACGCGATCAGATAGGCCGCCACCCCCCAGGCGAGCGCCAGCAGGCCCAGCGCCGGCAGCACCCACATGCTGAAGCCGAACAGAATCGACAGCACGCCGGCCACGCCCCAGGCCCATTTGCCGTGGCTGCGGTCCATGCGCCAGGCGCCCATCACCTCGGCGAAGCCGGTGATGACCGACCAGGCGGCGATCAGAAAGACCAGGGCGAACAGGCTGGCGGCCGGCCACAGCGCGGCGACGACGCCGGCGATCAGGCTGACGACGCCCTCCAGGATGAAGGGCAGCGAGCGCTCATGGTGGCGGGAGGCACGGATGCCGGCCAGGATGGCGAAGACGCCGTCCAACAGCAGATAGGCGGCGAAGGTCAGCGCCAGGGTCGCCACCGTCACGCCCGGCATCGTCAACGCCAGGATCCCCAGCAGGATGGCCGCCGCCCCGCGCAGCGCCAGCGCCCACCAGTTGCGCGCCAGCAGCATGTTCATGCTGTGCAGGCGGCTTGCGGGCTCACGCGTCGCCCGCTGTGCCGGATCATAGGACATGAAACGCCTCCCGCTGCCCGTCTTGCGAAATGACAACAGGAGGCGAAGGGTTTTGTTTCCGGCCCGGTATCGAAGATGTCCGGCCGCTCAGTTGCCGCGGCCGAAATCCGATCCGCGCGCCGGCTCCTTGAAATAGAACATGTCGCGGTCGAAGGTGACGTCGGTGCGCGGATTCAGCAGGGCGACCTCGGTGGTCATGCCCTGGGCATCCAGCACCCGCCACTTGCGCAGCTGGAAGGGACGGTCCTCGAACACCAGCGTCAGGGTGCCCTTGCCGGGATCCTTGGTCTCCAGCAGGCTGACCTCGATCACACCGGGGGCCTGGAACACCTCGGTGACGGTCACGTCGCCCGACAGGCGGATATCCTTGCGCAGGATGAAGTCGGCCAACGTCGATCCGATGGGAGCGCTCGACTGCTGGCGCATCTCGCCGTCCCAATAGAAGACGAAGCTGCCGTCGGCGACGATGAAGTCCTTCAGCGGCCGGTCATACTCCAGCCGCATCCGGCCGGGCCGCCACAGATAGAAGGTGCCGGTCGCCTGCCGCCCGTTCGGCGCCACCTGCAGGAACTTCGACTGCAGGGTGGCGATGCCGTTCAGATACTCCTCCACCTTGGCGACGACGGCCTGATCCTGCGCCGACAGCGAGACGGGCGTGGCCGGGGCGGCGACGGCGGACGGGGCGAGCACGACCGGCAGCGGAGCCAGGAGGGCGGCGCACAGCAGGGCGGCGGGAAACAGAGAGCGGGAGAGGCGGCGAAGCACGGTCTTCATCCTTGGTCGTTCGGATCCCGAATCCCTAATCGGGCAGTGAGGCGGACATAAGGCGTCCGCCCGCCGCTGCCAAGGATTACCGGTGCCGGCAAAGTGGCTGCTTCAAAGTGGCTGCTTCAAAGCGGCTGGCCCCGGATCATCCGCGGCAGGTCGCCGACCACGCCCATCGCATGCTTCATGAAGAAGCGCTTGACCGGCGGCAGACGGTTGATCGCCGCCATGCCCAGGTTGCGCGCCAGCTTCAACGGCGGAATGCTGTTGGAGAACAGGTGGACCAGCCCGTCGCACACCGCCGCCAGCAGAACGGTGTCGAAGCGGCGCCAGCGCTGGAAGCGGGCCAGCACCTCCGGCCCGCCGACATCGAGGCCGAGGCGGTGGGCGTCGACCACCACCTCGGCCAATGCCGCGACGTCGCGCATGCCCAGGTTCAGCCCCTGCCCGGCAATCGGGTGGATGGCGTGCGCCGCCTCCCCCACCAGGGCCAGCCGGTCGGCGACGAAGCGGTCGGCCAGCAGCACCGACAGCGGCCAGGCCTCGCGCTTGGTCAACAGCGCGATCTCGCCCAGATAGCCGCCGGAGCGCCGTTGCAGTTCGTCGATGAACTGGTCGTCGGGCAGGTTGAGATAGGTGTCGACCAGCGACGTCTTCTCGCTCCACACGATGGAACAGCGGTTGTCGGTCATCGGCAGCACGGCGAAGGGGCCGTTGGGCAGGAAATGCTCGACCGCGACGCCCTTGTTCGGCTCGGTGTGGCGGATGGTGCAGATGATGGCGCTCTGGTCGTATGACCAGCGCCGCACCTTGATCCCGGCGCTGTCGCGCGCCAGCGATCGCCGCCCGTCGGCGCCGACCAGCAGCCGGCCGCGCACCGTGCGCCCGTCGGCAAGCCGCACCGACACGCCGGACCGCGTGCGCTCCACCGCGGTCGCCTGGGCCGGCGCCAGATGGACCAGCCCCGGCAGTTCGGCCGCGCGGGTGAACAGGGCGCGGCGGATGTCCTTGTTGTCCAGGATCCAACCGAAGGGCTGGTGCCTGCCCTCCATCGCCAGTTCGGTGTGGTCGTAATGGATGAACAGGGGCGAGAACTGGTCGGCGATGCGGATGTCCAGCATCGGGCCGGCCTGGTCGGCCATGTGGTGCCACACGCCCGCCGACTCCAGCACCATCTTGGAGGCGTAGGAGATGGCGGTGGTGCGGATGTCGAAATCCTGGCCGCCCATGCGTTCCGGGCTGTCCCGGTCGATGCAGACCACCGGCACGCCGGCGCTGGCCAGCGCCGCCGCCATGGTCAGCCCGGCGAGACCGCCGCCCAGCACCACGACCTCGGTGGTGATGTCGCCGCCGACGCCCCCCTGGGGAGGAACGGTCGCGTTGCCCGATTCGGTGCCCGGTACGGCCATGATGCTCGCTGCCCTCTCGCCTTCTTGCGCCTGCGCTGCGGTCGACCGGCCGGACGTGAGCCTTGCCGGGTGCCGCGCGCGGTGAAACAATTGTCGCACGGGGGCGTCCTGTCCAGTCTCCTGTCCCCGGCCGGCGGCCGGCGCGCACCGGACAGATTGCCGCTGGGCAATTTATAGGCAGATGCCGCCCTTTTGAGCGCCCAATCAACAGGCATATTCCCGCTGTTGCAGCGCATTTCAACCGGCACGATTCTTGTAATCGTTGCTTTTTGCGGTCGACGCGAACAGGCTTGGGCCATCGGCGGGAGGGACGGAACGGCTGTCTGGCCGGACCGGAACCGCAACAAGGCGGCCACAGCCTTTATCCGCGGCCGGAACAACGCTTTAAGGGGAAGCCACATGAAACTGGTTATGGCCATCATCAAGCCGTTCAAGCTCGACGAAGTGCGCGAGGCGCTGACGTCGCTCGGGATTCAAGGCCTGACCGTCAGCGAGGTCAAGGGCTTCGGCCGCCAGAAGGGCCAGACGGAAATCTACCGCGGCGCCGAATATTCCGTGAGCTTCCTGCCCAAGGTGAAGGTCGAGGTCGCGGTGTCCGACGACCAGTATGAACAGGTGGTCGAGGCGATCCAGAAGGCCGCCAACACCGGCCGCATCGGCGACGGCAAGATCTTCGTGCTGGAGATCGCCCAGGCCGTGCGCATCCGCACCGGCGAGACCAACTCCGAGGCGCTGTAAGGCTGCAGGCCCCAAGGCCACTGGTCATGGCGGGCGCGCGTCTGCGCGCCTGTCCGCTCTTTCAGCCGGCAAACTCAGCCGGCAAACGCATCCGCCGCCAGCGCGCGGGCATAGTCGCGCTGGTCGGCCGGCCAGTCCGCCGTCAGCGCGTCGAACCGCGCGCGGTCCGCGGCATAGAGCGCCCGAACCGCCTCCTCATAGCCCGGCCGGTCGCCGGCCAGCTCCAGCATGACGCGATAAGCGGCCTCCTGCGCATGGCGCACGCGGTCCTTCGCCTCGTTGCCCTTGCGTGCCTCGTCCACCAGCTTGCGCAGCGCCACCGACGCCCCGCCCGGCTGGGCGTTCAGCCAGTCCCAATGGCGCGGCAGCAGCGTCACCTCCCGCGCCACCACCCCCAGCTTCGGCCGGCCCGGCCCCCGCGGCGGCGGCGCGAGACGCCACGCAACCTCCTCATCGCTTCCCCGCAGATCGAGGTCGACCGCCTTTCCGGTGGCATCGTCGAACACCAGCACCGGCGGTCCATCCGGCTCCGCGTCCAGCGCCGCCCGCAACGCCCGCGCCACGCTCAGCGCATCCCCTGCGGCAAGGCGTCGCTCGCCACGAAAGGCGGTGCAGAGAGTCTCGGCGGTGACGGACATGGACGGAGCTCCGGTTGTGCGGACGGAATTTTATCCGGGTGGAATGCGGGCGTCAATATTATCCGGGTTTAATGTGGACCTCCCTCTCCCGTCCCGGGAGAGGGATTCTTCCCCCCCTGTGACCGTTCGGCCACCTGCCGCGACCAAGGGTTTTGGGCGCTTGTGCCCCCCGTGCCCCGCCGATAGGATCGGTCGCTCGTAAGGCGTGGCCGTCTCCCCTGGCCGGGGTACGGCACCAGGGTGGGAAGAGGGTTGCGGTCGTCATGGTCTCTGCCGATTTCAGCGTGAACAGCGGTGCCGTCTTCACCGAGGCGATCGGCAACGACCGGCTCGACCTGCTGACCGATTATCCCTTCACCCGGCTGGCCAACCTGCTGGCGCCGATCACCCCGCGCGCCAACGTCGCCCCCATCCTGCTGACGGTGGGCGAGCCGCAGCACACCCCGCCCGCCATCATCGAGGAGACGCTGCGCGCCAGCGCATCCGGCTGGAACAAGTATCCGCCGGTCGGCGGCACGCCGGAGTTCCGCGCCGCGGCCGGCGACTGGCTGACCCGCCGCTACGACCTCCCGGCCGGGCTGCTGCATGCCGACAGTTCCATCCTGCCGCTGTCCGGCACGCGCGAGGCGCTGTTCATGCTGGCCCTGCTGGCGGTGCCGACGCGGAAGGCCGGGCGCCAGCCGGCGGTGCTGATGCCCAACCCCTTCTACGCGCCTTACGAGGGGGCGGCCGTGATGGCGGGGGCGGAACCGGTCTTCCTGTCGGCGACGCGCGAGACCGGCTTCCTGCCCGACCTCGACGCCCTGACGCCGGACCTGCTGGAGCGCACGGCGCTCTTCTATCTCTGCACGCCCGCCAACCCGCAGGGGGCGGCGGCGACGCCGGGCTATCTCGCCAAGGCCATCGGGCTGGCGCGGCAGTACGGCTTCGTGCTGGCGGTCGACGAATGCTATGCCGAGATCTGGCTGGATGCCCCGCCCGCCGGCGCGCTGCAGGTCGCAACCGCCCTGCCGCATGAGGACGGGAAGCCCTGGGCCAACCTGCTGGTCTTCCATTCCCTGTCCAAGCGGTCGAGCGCGGCCGGCCTGCGCTCCGGCTTCGTCGCCGGCGACCCGGCACTGATCGGGCGCTTTTCCCGCCTGCGCAGCTACGGCTGTGCCGGCATGCCGCTGCCGATCCTGGCCGCCAGCACCGCACTGTGGCGCGACGAGGCGCATGTGGAGGAGAACCGCGCCGCCTACCGCGCCAAGTTCGCGGCGGCGGAGGCGGAGCTGGGCGGGCGCTACGGCTATCAGCGGCCGGCCGGCGGCTTCTTCCTGTGGCTGGAGGTCGGCAACGGCGAGGAGGCGGCGAAGCGGCTGTGGGCGGAGGGCGCCGTCCGCGTGCTACCCGGCGCTTACCTGTCGCGCAGCAACCCCGGCGAGCCGAACCCCGGCGACGCCTTCATCCGCGTCGCCCTGGTGCAGGACACCGACACCGTCGCCCAGGCCTGCGCCGCCATCGTCCGCATTCTCGGCTGACCGGTTCCGGCCAGCACGTCATTTCGGTTTCTACAGCACGAGGTTCCCGCCCCATGGCCCGACCCGCCGGCCCCACCTCCGCGCGCCCCCGGCCCAGCCTGGGACGGACCGCCCCCGGCCCGCGCAAGGGGTCCCCCCGCGACGGCGCGAAGGAGCTGGGATCCAAGGATCCGGGGAAGGACCGCCTGCGCGCCGGCCGCAGCCGGCCTGAAAAGCCGCCCTTCTTCTCCCCGGCCATGCGCGCCTTCGTCGTCGCCCGCGCGCGCGAGGCGATGGGCTTCGTGCTGGGGCTGTTCGGCCTGCTGCTGATGGTGCTGCTGGGCAGCTACGACCCGCGCGACGCCTCGCTGAACTCGGTCCCCGCCACGGCGGGCGACACCCACAACCTGTTCGGCCCGCCCGGCGCCTATGTCGCCGACCTGCTGATCCAGTATATCGGCTGGTCCGCCTTCGTCATCGCCCTGGTGCCGATGTTCTGGGGCTGGCGGCTCGGTGCGCAGCGCAAGCTGGGCAACCCGCTGTTCCGCACCGTTCTGGCCCTGTGGGGCGTGATCCTGGTGTCGATGGCGCTAGCCAGCCTGTCCGACGCCTCCAGCGATCCGCTCGCCCCGCTGCCCGGCGGCAGCATCGGCCAGATCCTGCTGCGCGGAGTCGGCAATCTGTTCGGGGCGGAGCCGATGGTGGCGACGGTCGCCGCGGTCGGCGGTGGGCTGGTGCTGTTCCTGGCGGCCGGCCTGACGATCGGCGAATGGATCGCCAGCTTCCGCGCGCTGGGCCGCGGCACCGTGAACGGCGTCCATCTGATCCGCCACGGTGCCCGCAGCGGCGTCGACGCCCTGCGCCGCCATGGCCGCAACGCGGCCCAGGCCGCAGTGCAGACCGCCTCCATCGCCGTGGACGACGCGCTGCGCGGCGACGAGGTTCCCAAGCGCAAAGGCCCCCGCTTCGACGATGCCGTGCGCGTCGATCCGCTTCCCCCCGCCGGCCTGGACGCCGGCCCGGTGCCGCTGTCGGCCACGCCGTCCGTCGCCGAGAAGCCGCTGCGCCCGGTCCCCATCGTCACTCCGCCCAAGTCCGCCGCGTCGGAGCGCGAAGCCGCCAAGGCCGACCCGCGCCAGACCCGCCTGCCCCTGGGCGAGGAGGAGGGTCCGACTGGCTACGAGTTGCCGCCGCTCGACCTTCTGCAGGCGCCGCCCACCGGCATCCGCGGCGAACAGCTGGACGAGGCGGCGCTTCAGCGCAACGCCGGCCAGCTGGAGGGCGTTCTGGCCGATTTCGGCGTGCGCGGCGAGATCCAGAAGGTCCATCCCGGCCCGGTCGTCACCCTGTACGAGCTGGAACCGGCCCCCGGCACCAAATCGTCCCGCGTCATCGGGCTGGCCGACGACATCGCCCGTTCCATGAGCGCGGTGTCGGTCCGTGTCGCCGTGGTGCCGGGCCGCAACGTCATCGGCGTCGAGCTGCCCAATGCCAGGCGCGAGACCGTGCTGCTGCGCGAGCTGATGGCGGCGGAAGGCTTCGACAAGCATGGCGGCAAGCTGGCGCTGGCGCTCGGCAAGGACATCGGCGGCCAGCCGGTGGTGGCCGACCTCGCCCGCTTCCCCCATCTGCTGGTCGCCGGCACCACCGGTTCGGGCAAGTCGGTGGCGATCAACACGATGATCCTGTCGCTGCTCTACCGGCTGCCGCCGGAGCGCTGCCGCTTCATCATGATCGACCCCAAGATGCTGGAACTGTCGGTCTATGAGGGCATCCCCCACCTGCTGACGCCCGTCGTCACCGACCCCAAGAAGGCGGTGGTCGCCCTGAAATGGACGGTGCGGGAGATGGAGGACCGCTACCGCAACATGTCCAAGCTGGGCGTGCGCAACATCGAGGGCTACAACGCCCGCCTGCGCGAGGCACGCGAGGGCGGCGAATCGCTGACCCGCCGCGTCCAGACCGGCTTCGATCCCGACACCGGCAAGCCGCTGTTCGAGGAGCAGCCGCTCGACCTCACCGAACTGCCCTACATCGTCGTGATCGTCGACGAGATGGCCGACCTGATGCTGGTCGCCGGCAAGGACATCGAGGCCGCCATCCAGCGGCTGGCCCAGATGGCGCGCGCCGCCGGCATCCACCTGATCATGGCGACGCAGCGCCCCTCGGTCGACGTCATCACCGGCACCATCAAGGCCAACTTCCCCACCCGCATCAGCTTCCAGGTCACCAGCAAGATCGACAGCCGCACCATCCTGGGCGAACAGGGCGCCGAACAGCTGCTGGGCCAGGGCGACATGCTCTATATGGCCGGCGGCGGCCGCATCACCCGCGTCCACGGCCCCTTCGTCTCCGACCACGAGGTCGAGCAGATCGTCCGGTTCCTCAAGGCGCAGGGCGAGCCCAACTATGTCGACGCCATCCTGGAGGACGAGGAGGGCGAGGAGTCCTTCGACGACGGCGCCCTGACCGGCACCGGCGGCGGATCCGGCGACGACCTCTACGACAAGGCGGTGGCAGTGGTCTGCCGCGAGCGCAAGGCCTCGACCAGCTTCATCCAGCGCCAGCTGCGCATCGGCTACAACTCCGCCGCCCGGCTGATCGAGCGGATGGAGACCGAAGGGGTGGTCAGCAAGCCCAACCACTCCGGCAAACGCGAAGTGCTGGCGCGCAACATCGACGAATGAGTGTTTTCGGGCTGCCCGTTGACAGCGATGGGATGCCGCACCAATATCGGGGGTAGGCAGACCAGGGACTGGTACTCCCCGGCCCGCCCGCCCGATCTTAGTGCATCAGAAGGTCAAGCAACCGCTTGACGATCTCCAGCACCAGGATCAGGAGAGTGAGGATCTTCTCCATCCTCCAGCCCTCCATTGGTACGGACGCAGTGGCGGCCCTCCCGCCATCGCGTCCGCCCGCGGACTATGGCGCAGGCGGCCACGTCCGCAAACGGGAATTCCATGCAATCGTGCTCTTTTCCTGATTGCAATCAGCGCCGCAGCGGCACCAGCGATCCCAGCAGGAACAGGGCGGCGGCGGCCACCACCACGCTCGGCCCACCCGGCAGATCCCAGTTCAGCGACGCCAACAGCCCGGCAACCACCGCCACGACACCCAGGATCGAGGCCAGCGCCGCCATGCCTTCCGGCGTGCGGGCGAAACGGCGGGCGGCGGCGGCCGGGATGATCAGCAGCGAGGTGATCAGCAGGATGCCGACGATCTTCATGGCAATGGCGATCACCAGCGCGATCAGCAGCATGAAGGCCAGCCGCAGGGCGTCGACCGGCATGCCCTCCACCCGCGCCAGATCCTCGTCGACCGTCACCGCCAGCAGCCGGCGCCACAGCAGCGCCAGCCCGGTCAGCGCCACCGCGCCGCCGCCATAGATCGCCATCAGGTCACCGTCGGTCACCGACAGGATATCACCGAACAGATAGGCCATCAGATCGACACGCAGCGTCTCCAGGAAGGCCAGGGCCACCAGCCCGAGCGACAGCGAGCCGTGCGACAGGATGCCCAGCAGCGTGTCGGCCGCCAGCGTGCGCCGCCGCTGCAAGGCCACCAGCGCCAGCGCCAGCGTCACGCAGACCGCCATCACGCCGACCATCGGGTTGACGCCCAGCAGGAAGCCCAGCGTCACCCCCAGCAGGGCCGAATGGGCCAGCGTGTCGCCGAAATAGGCCATGCGCCGCCACACCACGAAGGATCCCAGCGGCCCGGCCAGCAGGGCGATGCCGCCGCCGGCGAGCAGGGCGCGGATCACGAAATCATCCATGGCAGCAGCCCCCGTCATGGTCGGGCACGACCTTGCCGTCCTCGGCATGGGCGTGGTCGTGGTGATGGACATAGACGGCGAGGTCGCCGGCATGGCCGCCGAACAGGGCATGATATTCGGGGTGGCGGCTGACATCCTCCGGCCGGCCGGAACAGCAGACATGGCCGTTCAGGCAGATCACCCGGTCGGTGCGCGCCATCACCGTGTGCAGGTCGTGGCTGACCAGCAGCACGCCGCAGCCGCGCCGCTGCCGCACCTGGGCGATGCGGTTGAACAACTCCGCCTGGCCATGGACGTCCACCGCCTGATCGGGTTCGTCCAGGACCAGCAGGTTGGGGTCGCCCAGCAGGGCGCGGGCCAGCAGCACCCGCTGCATCTCGCCGCCCGAGATGGTCTGCACCGCCGAGTCGGCCAGCCGCGCCACCCCGGCCTCCTCCAGCGCCGCCTCCACCCGGTCGGCGGCCACCGGCCGCCACAGCTTCAGGAACCGGCGCACGGTCAGCGGCAGCGTCTGATCCACCGACAGCTTCTGCGGCATGTAGCCGATGCGCAGGTTCGGACGCCGCAGCACCCGCCCGCCATCGGGCGCCACCAGCCCCAGCACGGCGCGCACCAGTGTCGTCTTGCCGGCCCCATTCGGGCCGATCAACGTCACCACCTCCCCCGGCTGGACGGCGACGTTGACGCGGTCCAGCACGGTGCGGCGGCCGAAGCGGACGGTCAGATCCTCGGTCCAGGCGAGCGGACCGGCGAAGAGCGCGGAGGCATCACGGCGTGTGTGGGGTGTTGACATGTTACGTTATAACGTGACACCAAAGTGAAACTGGCTTCCCTATGCGCTGAAACCAGCAGCCTGTCCAGCAAGTCGAGAGGATCCCTCCCATGCGCCGATTCGCGCTGTCCGCCATCCTGACCGCAGCCCTTGCCGCAGCTACCGCACTGCCGGCCCAGGCCGAGGTGCCGAAGGTGGTGGTGTCGATCAAGCCGATCCACTCCCTGGTCGCCTCGGTCATGCATGGGGTGGGCGAACCGGCTCTGCTGGTGCGCGGCGGCGCATCGCCGCACAGCTACACGATGAAGCCGTCGGACGCGAAGGCGCTGTCGGCCGCCGATCTGGTGGTCTGGGTCGGGCCGGAGCTGGAGAGTTTCCTGGAAAAGCCGCTGAAGGCCAACGCGCCCAAGGCGACGCGGTTGACCCTGATGGAGCTGAAGGGCCTGACCCTGCTGGAAACCCGCGAGGGCGGCGCCTGGGATGCGCACGACCACGGCCATGAAGCGGGTCACAAGGGCCACGACCATAAGGGACACGACCACAAGGGCCACGACCATGACGAGGAGCATGAGGAGCTGAACAGCCACATCTGGCTCGACCCCGCCAACGCCCGCGCCATCGTCAAGGCCGTGGCGGAGGCGCTTGCCGCCAAGGATCCGGCCGATGCGGAGGCCTACCGCACCAACGCCGACCGCACCCTGCAGCAGCTCGACGCGCTGGATGCGGAGCTGAAGGCCACGCTGGCGCCGGTGAAGGACAAGCCCTTCGTCGTCTTCCACGACGCCTACCAGTATTTCGAGGCGCGCTACGACCTGTCGGCGGTCGGTTCCATCACCGTCAGCCCGGACCGCCGCCCGTCGGCCAAGCGGCTGTCGGCGATCCGCGCCAAGATCGGCGGGCTGGGTGCCGCCTGCGTCTTCGCCGAACCGCAGTTCGAACCGGCGCTGGTCCAGACGGTGGTGGAGGGCACCAAGGCCAGGACCGGCGTGCTCGACCCCGAGGGTGCCGGGTTGCCGGAGGGCGAGGCGCTCTACCCCACCCTGCTGCGCAACCTCGCCGCATCGCTGCGCGGCTGCCTTGGCGCTTAAGCCCCGGCCGGGCCTGTGCTAAACCGCTGTAAGGACGGGAAGGCCGGCCGGAAGAGCTGAACAGGGGATTGGCGTCATGAAGATCGGTGTCGTCGGGTGCGCGGGGCGCATGGGGCAGATGCTGGTGCGCGAGATCGCGGCGACCGCGGGCTGCACGCTGGCCGGCGGGACCGAGCGGGTGGGCGGCCCGGCGCTGGGCAAGGATCTGGGCGTGCTGGCCGGGCTGGACCCGCTGGGCGTGACCGCCATCGACGATCCGGTCGCCCTGTTCGCCGAGGCCGACGCGGTGATCGACTTCACCAGCCCGGAGTCGACGGAGCGGCACGCCGCGCTGGCCGCCCAGTCGGAAACCGTGCTGGTCGTCGGCACCACCGGCCTGAACCCGTCGCAGCAGGCGGCCATCGCCACCGCGGCCACCCACACCGCCATCGTCCAGTCGCCGAACATGTCGCTGGGCGTCAACCTGCTGCTGGCGCTGGTGGAGCAGGTCGCCCACAGGCTGGGCGACGATTTCGACATCGACATCCTGGAGATGCACCACCGCCGCAAGGTGGACGCGCCGTCGGGCACCGCGCTGGGCCTCGGCCATGCCGCGGCGGCCGGGCGCGGCGTCAGGCTGGAGGATGTCTGGCAGAAGGTGCGCGACGGCCACACCGGCGCCCGTCCGCGCGGCGAGATCGGCTTCGCCACCTTGCGCGGCGGCGACGTCATCGGCGACCACACGGTGATGTTCGCCAGCGAGGGCGAGCGGATCGAGCTGACCCACAAGGCCTCCAGCCGCCAGATCTACGCCAAGGGCGCCGTCCGCGCCGCCCTGTGGGCGCAGGACAAGACGCCCGGCCTCTACAGCATGCGGGACGTGCTGGGCCTCTGACCCTCAAACGTCTGAAATTGGTGGGCGGCGGCGGTCCTACACCCCCGCCCCTTCCCGCGTCAGCACCGCCAGGAAGGCGTCGACCACGCGCGGGTCGAAATGGCTGCCCGACTCGGCGCGCAGCAGGTCCAGGACCTCGCCGATGTCCCACGCCTTCTTGTAGGGGCGGCGGTGCAGCAGCGCATCGAAGACGTCGGCGACGGCGACGATGCGGCCGGAGAGCGGAATGGCGTCGCCCGCCAGCCCGCGCGGATAGCCGCTGCCGTCGAACTTCTCGTGATGGCTCTCGGCGATCTCCGCACCCATCGACAGATAGCCGCGGCGGTCGCCGCCGCAGGCGTCGCGCAGGATGCTGCCGCCGATGGAGGCGTGGTCGCGCATGACCGCCATTTCCGCATCGTCCAGCCGGCCGGGCTTGCGCAGGATGGCATCGGGGATGCCGACCTTGCCCACGTCATGCAGCACGCTGGCCAGCCCGATGGTGTCGCAGAACCAGTCGTCCAACTCGCCCGCGAAGTCGCCGCGGGCGTGCAGTTCGCGCGCGATCGCCGTCGCCCAGCGGCCGAGTCGCTTCACATGGTCGCCGGTGACCTCGTCCTTGTACTCCGCCAGCTTGCCGAGCGCATGGACGGTGGCGACCTGCGCCTCGTTCAGCCGCTCGTAGAGCCGCAGATTGTCCAGCCCCACCGCCGCCTTGGTGCAGAGCAGCTCCAGCAGCGGCCGGTCGCCCTCGGCAAACGGACCGCCGAGCAGGCAAAGCGCCAGCGGTGCCACATCGCGGCCGCGCAGCACGGCCACGCCATGGCGCACCCCCCATCGCACCTGTCCGTCGTTCAATGCGGCGGCGATGTCGGCCAAGGCCGCCGCCGGCGGATCGGCCGGCAGCCCGGCTTCGGCGAGGATCGCCACGCCGCCGTCCTCCCCGACCCCGCACAGCAGCGCGGCGGTGGCGTCGGTCACCAGGGCCGACGCCCGCCCCACCAGACCGGCCAGGAACTGGGACCGCGACCGCAGGCCGGCCAGATGGACGGCGGCCTCCATCACCCGCTCCAGCCCCTGCCGGCCGCGCTCGATGGTCGCGATGTGCTGGTAGGAGCGCAGGGCCGCGATGGCGGCGGTGTAGAGCTTCTGCGCCGTCAGCTCGCTCTTGGCCTTGTAGTCGTTGATGTCGTAGGCGGCGATCACCTGCCGTTCCGGCGCCTGACCCGGCTGGCCGGTGCGCAGGATGATGCGGATCTGCCGGTTGCCCATCTCCTCGCGGATGTGGCGGACCAGCTTCAGCCCGGCATCGTCGGTCTCCATCACCACATCCAGCAGGATGGCGGCGATCCCCGGATTTTCGGCCAGCAGCGACCGCGCCTGCCGCGCGGTGTAGGCGGACAGGAAGCGGACAGGCCGCTCCTCGAACGTCATTTCGCCCAGCACGACTCGGGTGATGGCGTGGACCTCGTGGTCGTCGTCGACGATCAGGATCTGCCAGGGCGGATTTTGCCGGACGTCGGCCGCATCGACGGTCTCGGCGGCGAACTCCAGCACATCCCCGGCGGGCTCCCGCCGGGTCTCTTCCGCCATCCCGCCCCTGTTGCAGACGTCGACCATCACCGCCCCCGCGGATCGATTCGCTTCCGCCGGCTCCATGAAAGTTACCGACGCGTGCATCCCCCTGGTTGGCGACAATTTTCAGTGAAGTTATCTTGTTTTGTCAACAAATCGCCGACTGCGGGCGTGTGTCGCGCATTGCCTATGCGGTTCGGCTGGGCCCATCGCCTATGCCCATCGCTGGGGCCGGCGATCGGCTCAGGCGGTCCGCTTCCAGGCGACGGTCAGCAGCCCGGCCCCCATCAGCAGAGACCCGCCGACCCGGTTGACCGTGCGCTGCACCGACGGCGTCCGCACCGCGCGCCGCGCCGCCGAGGCAAGCAGGGCGTAAGCGGCGGCGTTCAGCGTCGCCAGCACCAGGAAGGTCGCCTCCATCACCACCATCTGTTCGGCCAGCGGCCGGCCGGGATCGAGGAACTGCGGCAGGAAGGCGACGAAGAAGACGATGCTCTTGGGGTTCAGCGCGGTGACGGCATAGGTGTGCAGCATCATGCGCCAGGGCCGCACCGCCGACTCGTCGGCCAGCGTCTCGGCGGTCCTGACCGGCGCCCGCCACAGCTTGATGCCGAGATAGACCAGATAGGCGGCGCCAGCCCATTTCAGCAGGGTGAACAGCGCCGCCGAGGTCGACAGCAGCACCCCCAGCCCCAGCATCGAGGCGGTCATCGCGGTGAAGTCGCCCAGCGCCACCCCCGCCACCGTCGCCATGGCCGACTTCCGTCCATGGCCCAGCGCATAGGAGACGACGATCAGCACCGTCGGCCCCGGGATCATCAGCATGACGGCGGAGGCGGCGGCGAAGGCGAGCCACAGGTCGGGGGACATCGAACGGGTCTCCGGTTAAGGCCAGGAACCCGTCAATCAATCCACAGCGCTGCGGCCCGCGCAATGGGTCACTGCGACCTCAGATCCGCCGCAGCGGGCGCCGGGCGCTCCACACCCCGGCCAGGAACGGCAAGGCCAGCACGACCTGCAGGGCGGCCCAGCCCAGCGCCTCCCAGTTCGGCAGGGTCCAATCGACCTCGTGCAGGGCCTCCATGAAGGGAAGCTGGCCGTAGATCAGCGATTCGAGCGGGACGAACCCCTCGGCCACCACGGTCAGCAGCGCACCCAGCAGCAGCCCGAAGCCCAGCAGCGACTCCACCGGCATGCGGCGGACGGCGCCGCACAGCCCGCGCGGCTCGCCATCGTCCACCGGGACCGCCGGGCGGAACAGGCTGGCGATGCCCAGCGTATCGCGCGTTTCCGCCCCCACCGGGCGGCGGGCGGCGCGGATCAGCCCCAGCGCCGGCAGCGCCACCGCCGGGATCAGCAGGTAGGGGTTGGGGAAGTCGCGATAGCGGCCGTCATAGACGATCAGCAGCGACCAGACCAGCGCCACGCCGCCCAGCGCCACGGCGCTCCACCGCCCCACCCGCTCGGTGCGGGTCAGGGCCGGGCGGGCATGGCGCAGGCCGACCAGCGGCTCCAGCGCCAGTCCGCCGCTGGCCAGCGTGCGGTGGGCGGTCAGCAGCACCGCCAGCACCAGCGCGGCGGTCAGCGCCAGCATGCCCACGGCCAGCGTGGTGTCCTGCCAGTAATGCTTGCCATGCGCCGCGACGAAGCCGGCGCGGACATAAAGCGTGGACAGCGCCTGCGCCAGCAGGATCAGCACCACCCAGCCGCTGCCCGGCAGATGGCGGCGCAGCAGGGCCAGCCCGCCCAGCAGCACCAGCGCCAGCCCGCTGGAGATCGTGAACAGCCAGGGCCAGGCGACAGTGCCGACGACCGGACCGGCCAGCGAGAATTTCGGCGTGCGGTCGGCGTTGTAGAGGCCCCAATGGCCGCCGACGGTGCCCTCCAGCTTCGCCTTCCATTCCTGGTCGAAGGCCTCGATCACGTTGTAGTCGAAGCCCTCCTGCTCGGCCATGCGGACGAAGGCGTTGACGAACTTCGCCTTGTTGACCAGCCCCGGCACGGCGGCCCCGCGCGAGCGGCCTTGCGTCGGCCAGCCGGTCTCGCCGACCAGGATCGGCTTGCCGGGGAAACGCTGGGCGATGCTGCGGTAGCTCTGGCGGATGCGCTCGGTCGCGCCCTCGACGCCGGCCGGCACATCCTCCCAATAGGGCAGCAGGTGGATGGTCAGGTAATCGACGTGATCGGCGATCTGCGGGTATTTCAGCCACCATTCCCACACGTCGGCATAGGACACCGGCTGCTTCACCGCCGCCTTGACCCGGTCGATGTAGCCGGTCACCTGCTCCGGCGTCAGCTCGCGCCGCAGCAGCACTTCGTTGCCGACGATGACGCGGGTGATGACGTCGGGATAGCGGTTGGCGAGATCGATCAGCGAGGCGATCTCCGCCTCGTTCTTCTCGGCCTTGGAGGACAGCCACGCCCCCATGGTGACCTGGATCCCGTGCCGGCGCGCCATCTCCGGCACCACCTGCAAGCCTTCCAACGAGGTGTAGGTGCGGATGCCGGCCACCTGCGGCGCCAGGGCTGCGAGGTCCTCCTCGATCTGGGCATCGGTCGGGAAGACCTGGGTCAGCGGGCTCTGGCCGTCGCGGAAGGGGGCGAAGGACACGCTGCGCAGCTTGCCCCCCGGCGGCGGATCGAGCGGCACCGGGCGGTTCGGCAGGGACCAGACGGCGAGATTCGCGAAGCCGGCGACGAGGATCGCGGCGAGGATGAGGATCGGGCGCATGGGCGGGATGTCTACACCAAAGCCTTGACGGTTTGAACGAGGACCGTCGCACCAACAGGCCGAAGGGCGTTTTTATTCACCGGCTCCGAACGGAAAATGGGCGCACCCCCCGGAGGAGACGCGCCCAGTCGGTCAAGGATTGAGTGACGTGCCATCGTCACGGAATTGTAAACGTGCGGAAGGGGAGATTATTCCGGCGGGGGGTGTGACTTTGTGGGGAAGTCCTCGGCCCCCTCCCCATCCCTCCCCCTCTTCGAGGGAGAGGGGGCAGGAGCTTTGAAGGAGCGCAGCGGAGTTCCCTCCCCCGCCCAGCGGGGGAGGGTTAGGGTGGGGGCATTCGTAAGCCAACACCCCTCCGAAAAACTCACCGCTCCACGAACGCCTTCTCGATGACGAAGCCGCCCGGCTCGCCGTTGGTGCCCATGACGAAGCCGCGCTTCTCCATCATCGCGGTGGTCTCGGCCAGCATCGCCGGGCTGCCGCAGATCATCACGCGGTCCTTCTCGGCGTCCAGTTCCGGCAGGCCGAGGTCGCTGTACAGTTTGCCCGTCTCCATCAGCGTGGTCAGACGGCCCTGGTTGCGGAAGGGCTCGCGCGTCACGGTCGGGTAATACAGCAGCTTCTCCTTCACCTGCTCGCCGAAGAACTCGTTCTCCGGCAGGCTGTGATGGATCAGGTCGTCATAGGCCAATTCCGCCACGGTGCGGGTGCCGTGGGTCAGGATCACCCGGTCGAACTTCTCGTACATCTCCGGGTCCTTGATGATGCTGAGGAACGGCGCCAGGCCGGTGCCGGTGCTCAGCAGATACAGGTTCCGCCCGGGAAGCAGGTTGTCGGTGATCAGCGTGCCGGTCGCCTTGCGGTTCACCAGCAGCGTGTCGCCTTCCTTCAGGTGCTGCAGGCGCGAGGTCAGCGGGCCGTCCTGCACCTTGATGCTGAAGAACTCCAGCGTCTCCTCGTAATGCGCGCTGACGAGGCTGTAGGCGCGCAGCAGGGGCCGGCCGTCGACCTCCAGCCCGATCATGGTGAACTGCCCCGGCAGGAAGCGGAAGGACGGATCGCGCGTGGTGGTGAAGCTGAACAGCGTGTCGGTCCAGTGGTGAACGGTCAGCACGCGCTCTTTGATCAAGTTGCTCATGGGGGCGTTCCAAAACCTGTCGAGGCCAACTCCGTTGGCACTGTTCTAGCCATTGTCCGGGACGCTGCATCAGGTGGCCGGTGCGCAGACACGCAAGCGGAGCTGCCGCGACGCAACGGCCGAAACCTATCAACAAACCCGGTCGAAGGCCACGGATTTATACCAGTCAAATGACGGGCTTTCCGACAAACAACACAATCCACGCCGTACAACATTGATCCCGGTCAATCGCCGCTTCATTCCGCACTGGGCGGCGCGAACAGGTAGGGCGACAAGCCGCGCAGGTTCTCGTCGACGATAAGCCGATGATTCAGCGGCGGAAACGCCCGCTGCGAGCAGTCGAGCCGCGGGCAGAGCCGGCAATTCACCCCGATCGGGGTCGCCGCGTCGGTGTTGGACAGGTCGAACCCGTCCGCATAGGTGACTTGAGCCGCATGCTGGACGTCGCACCCCAGCGCGACGGCGAATTGCTGCGGCGGGCTGCGGTGGCCGCCGCCGGCCTTCACCACCGTGCGGGCGATGGAGAAATAGGCGGTGCCGTCCGGCATTTCCGCCATCTGGCTGTGGATCTTGCCCGGCGTGCGGAACGCCTCGTAGACGATCCAGCGCGGACAGCCGCCGCCGAAGCGGGCGAAATGGAAACCGGCGCCGGAAAAGCGCTTGGACACGTTGCCGGCGCTGTCCACCCGCATGAAGAAGAAGGGCACGCCCTTGGCCCCCGACCGGTGCAGGGTGGTCAGCCGATGGCAGACCTGCTCGAACGACGCGTCGAAGCGCCGCCGCAGGATCTCGATGTCGTAGCGGACCTGGGTCGCCGCCTCGTGGAAGCGGGCGTAGGGCATCAGCACCGCCGCGGCGAAATAGTTCGCCAGCCCGATGCGGGCCAGCCGCCGCGCCTCGTCGCCGGACAGGTTGGCGGACTCGACGATGCCGTTCAGCAGGTCGCGGTGACGCAACAGCGCGATCTGGCAGGCCAGCTGGAAGGTGCGGCCCGACGGCGCCAGCATCTCCGACAGCAGGATGCGCCGGCTGTGGCGGTCGAAGCGGCGGACGGCATAGCCCATCACCTCCGACGGCAGCAAACGGACGCGCACGCTGTGCTGGGTGTTCAGCCAGTCGACCAGACCGCGATAGAGGTCGCCGCGTTCCAGCTTGCCGTCCTGCCACAGGCTTTCGGCCGCCGCCTCCAGGTCGGGGAAATGGTTGGAATGGGTCTGGAACAGGTCGCGCACCTCGTCCTGGGGGAAGCCGGCGCTCTGCACCAGATGCAGCTTCTCGCGGTCGGCCACCCGCTCCGCCAGCGCCTGCAGGTCGTCGCGCGCCCCGCGGAAGCCGCGATAGAGCGCCACCACCGCCTGACCCAGCGTCGGCGCCACCGCCGCCAGTTCGCGGAAATCCTGGTTCTTGATGTCGGAGCCGTCGAACAGCGGATCGGCGAACACTTCGCGCAGGCCGGCGACCAGCCGGCTTTCCTCATCCTCGGCGAAGGCCTGCAGATCGACGCCGAATTGCTGGCCCAGCTTCAGCAGCAGCGGCACCGTCACCGGGCGCTGATTGTGCTCGATCAGATTCAGATAGCTGGGGGAGATACCCAGCTGCTCCGCCATCTGCGCCTGGGTCAGGCCGTGGTCGCGGCGCAGGCGGCGGACCTTCGGACCCAGCATCGCCTTCTTTTCCATGGTCGCCACCGCGCCTCTCCGCTTTACAAGATTTACCGATTTACAGGATTGTGAAAACGGCAGTTTACAAACGGACCTTTTTACAAACAAGGGCTTATTGCAACGCACTCGGGCCGGGTTTAAGTCTTGGTTCACGGCCGCGCTGTAAAGCGCAAGCGGCCCCGAAGACACCGGCGGCAGAGCAAGGGCGGGAGGAAACGCCACTGCGCACAACCGGTTGTCGGGACCGACAAAAGGCCCGCCCCGAGACCCCAGTTCCGCCCCGATCGACCGGGCGCACCGGACAATAAGGAACCTGACCCATGTCGCTCGACGAAAAGACCAAGGCCGCCATCCACGCCGCCCGCTACGAGGGCATCCGCCGCGACTACACCATGGACGACGTCAAGCGTCTGAGCGGCTCGGTCAAGATCGAGTACACGCTGGCCGAGCTGGGCGCGCGGCGCATGTGGGAACTGCTGAACACCGAGCCCTACATCAACACGCTGGGCGCGCTGACCGGCAACCAGGCGATGCAGGCGGTCAAGGCCGGCCTGAAGGCCATCTACCTGTCGGGCTGGCAGGTCGCCGGCGACGCCAACACGGCCGGCCAGATGTACCCGGACCAGAGCCTGTATCCGGTCAACTCGGTCCCGGCGGTGGTCGAGCGCATCAACAACGCCTTCAAGCGCGCCGACGAGATCCAGACCTCCGAGGGCAAGGGCGACACCTACTGGTTCGCGCCGATCATCGCGGATGCCGAGGCCGGCTTCGGCGGCCCGCTGAACGCCTTCGAGCTGATGAAGTCGATGATCAAGGCCGGTGCCGCCGGCGTGCACTGGGAAGACCAGCTGGCTTCGGAAAAGAAGTGCGGCCATCTCGGCGGCAAGGTCCTGATCCCGACGCAGCAGCACATCCGCACGCTGAACGCCGCCCGTCTGGCCGCCGACGTCTGCGGCACCTCGACCCTGGTGATCGCCCGCACCGACGCGGAGTCGGCGCAGCTCATCACCTCGGACATCGACGAGCGTGACCATCCCTTCATCGATTTCGACGCCGGCCGCACCACCGAGGGCTTCTTCCGCCTGAAGAAGGGCATGGGCGTCGATCACTGCATCGCCCGCGGCCTGTCCTACGCGCCGTATTCGGACCTGATGTGGTGGGAGACCTCCAAGCCGAACCTGGACGAGGCGCGCCGCTTCGCCGAGGCCGTGCACAAGCAGTTCCCCGGCAAGATGCTGGCCTACAACTGCTCGCCGTCCTTCAACTGGAAGGCCAACCTGGACGACGCCACCATCGCCAAGTACCAGCGCGAGCTGGGCGCCATGGGCTACAAGTTCCAGTTCGTCACGCTGGCCGGCTTCCACAGCCTGAACTACTCGGCCTTCACGCTCGCCAAGGGTTACGCCGAGCGCGGCATGGCCGCCTACTCCGAACTGCAGCAGGCCGAGTTCGCGGCCGAGAAGGACGGTTACACCGCCACCAAGCACCAGCGCGAAGTCGGCACCGGCTACTTCGACGCGGTCGCCACGGCGATCTCCGGCGGCACCTCCTCGACCACCGCGTACAAGGACTCCACCGAGGCTGACCAGTTCCATTGATCGCAGGTTCCGATCAACGGGATTGGTCCGTGATCCAGTGTGCGAGCTGGATCTTTTCGAACGGCTGATGCTTTGACTTGCCGACGGCCGGGGGCCTTCCCCCCGGCCGTTTTTTTGTGTCCGAAAGACTCCGAAGCGGTTCGTTCGGGATAAGCCGCCCGCGAAGCCAAGCCCCCATGGTATGGCAGCCCTGCGCCGCATCAACCGGTGGTACGGCCCGGCTGGCCCGAAAGTCTTGAACGGGGCTGGAAAATACCGCCAAATCCCTTGCCGGAGCGCGGATCGGCAGGCCGCCAGCCTTGGGTGCGGCGCGGAATCCGTTGTTGACTTGGCACCGCATCGGGACCAATTAAGTCCGCATGCTGAAAACAAACCGATCCGGGACGTAAAGGTCCCACACGCCGGCACCCGACCCAGGGGGCCCGGCGGGCGGAACTGGCCGCCGCGCAGCCCCTTGCGCGGCGATGACCGTTTCCCGACCGCCACTTGCCCCGGCGGGTTCTCCCCTGGTGGACATGCCATCGGAGATGATCCGGCGTTCTTTGGTGAAACGATGAAAGGACAAGACAGTATGGATCAATCGCTCGCAGGAAAGTCCATCGCCATCCTCGTCTCCAACGGCTTCGAAGAAGCGGAGATGACCGAGCCGCAACGCGCCCTGATCAAGACCGGCGCAAACCTGCGGACCATCTCCACCGAGACGGGTCTGGTCAACGGCTGGCACGGCAAGTCCTGGGGCCATTACTTCCCGGTGGACAAGCATCTGAGCGAGGCGCTGGGCGCCGACTTCGACATGCTGCTGCTGCCGGGCGGTGAGCGCAGCGTGGCGAAGCTGCAGCAGTCGGCCCACACCCGCCGCATCGTCGGCCATTTCCTGGATGCCGGCAAGCCGATCGCCGCCATCGACCAGGGCATCCAGCTGCTGGCCATCCCCGGCAAGCTGCGCGGCCGCCTGCTGGCCGCCCCGGAAGCCTACCGCGCCGACCTGACCGCCGCCGGCGGCCGGATCAGCGACGAGGCCCTGGTCGTCGACGACGTCACGGTCTCGGCGCTCGGCCAGGACCAGCTGAACGAGTTCGTCGAAGCGGTGGTGAAGCTGTTCACCGAGCTGGGTTCCGTTCGCAAGGCCGCCTGATCTCCATCCTCAGCCGGTCCCGAAACGGCCGCCGCACCGACCGGGTGCGGCGGCCGTTTCGTTTTCGGATTTCCGTTCGCCGGCAATCTCCGACCGATCCGCTCACCTTCCGTGTTGATAATTTTAAACGTTCGGATTAGAAAGGTTGAGGGTCGAATAATTCCATCGGTGGAGAGTTTCTCTTGCCGATGCCTTGGCGGGGATGCAGGCAAGATGGCTAAATTTCGTGCATTCGGGCGCCTCACCATCCGCGCCAAGATCATCGTCGCCGTGCTGGGCACCGTGGTGATGGCCGGCGCCTTCGGCCTGTTCACGCTCAGCCGGCTGGAAATTCTAAACAATGCTGCCGAAACCATGCGCAGCCGGTCGCTGCCGGCGACCCAGCTGGCCGCTCAACTGACCTCCGCCGCGCAGAGTCATCGCATCGCCGAAGCCGCCTATGCGCTCGCCACCAACGAGATGCAGGTGAACCAGGCGGAAAAGGGCTGGACCGACGCGGTGGCCGATGTCACGGCCCGCCGGCAGGAGGCCGGCACCCGCTTCACCGCCGGGGAAGGGGCGGCGCGGCTTGCGGCATTCGACGAGGCCTGGACCGCCTATGCCGCCGCCGCCGACCGGGTGCGCGCCCAGGCCCGCGACGGCAACGCCCAGTCCGCCGTCAGCGTCTTCAAACGGCCCAGCGCCGTCGCCTTCGCCCGCGTGCAGGAGGCGTTGGATGCGCTGGTCGACGGCACGATGGCCGATGCCGGCGCCGTCGCCGACCAGGGGGCGGAGGTCTACCGCAGCGCCCACGGCATGGTGCTGGGCGGGGTGACGCTGTGCACCCTGCTGGCGCTGGGCTTCGGCGTCGTGCTGGTGCGCGGCATCTCGCGCCCGATCCTCGACGTGGCGAGCGCCCTGGAGCGGCTGGCCGCCCGCGACTTTTCCGTCAGTTTCGAGGAAGGCCGCCGCGACGAGATCGGCCGGATGGCGACCGCCGCCCGCGTCTTCCGCGACACCATGCTCGACACCGAACGCCTCCAGCAGGAGCAGGAACGGCTGAAGACCGCCGCCGCCGAGGAGCGCCGCCGCGAGTTGCGCACGCTCGCCGACGGATTCGAGGCGACGGTGAAGCGGCTTGTCGAAGCGCTGTCGGCCTCCACCGCCGAGATGGCCGCCGCCTCCGCTGCGATGGCCGAGGGCGCGGCCGAGACGGCGCGCCATTCCGACGCGGTGTCGTCGGCCGCCGGCCGCGCCTCGGCCAATGTCGACAACGTCGCCGCCGCCACTGCCGAGCTGTCGGCCAGCTTCGCCGGCATCGCCCGTCTGGTCGCCGATTCCGCCGGCATCGCCGCCGACGCCACCCGCGACGCCGAACGCAGCACCGCCGTGATGGGCAGCCTCGCCGAAGCGGCGGAGGAGATCGGCAAGGTGGTGGACATGATTTCCGGCATCGCCGGCCAGACCAATCTGCTGGCGCTCAACGCCACCATCGAAGCGGCCCGCGCCGGCGAGGCCGGCAAGGGCTTCGCCGTCGTCGCCAGCGAGGTCAAGCAGCTCGCCGGCCAGACGGCGAAGGCCACCGCCGAGATCCAGGCCCGCATCGCCGAGATCCAGAGCGCATCCGGCACCGCGGTCGACACCATCGGCGCCGTCACCCGCACCATCGCCCGCATCAACGAGATCGCCGCCGAGGTCGCCGCCGCGGTGGAGCAGCAGTCCGCCGCCGTGGGCGAGATCGCCGCCAACATCCAGGACGCCGCCGACGGCACCCGCAGCGTCTCCGCCAACATCGCCGCCGTCACCGCCGCCGCCGCATCCGCCGAACAGGCCAGCGGCGCGATGGTGCGCTCGGTGGATACGGTGCATGACGACGCCGGACGGATGCGGCAGGAGGTGGACGGGTTCCTGGGGGCGCTGCGGGCGTCGTAGAGGACGTTGCTGGACGTCTAGGTTAAACCCCCACCTATCCTCCCCCGCTGGGCGGGGGAGGGACTGCCGCTGCCTTTCCGATCAAGCACTTATCCCCTCCCCCGCCCAGCGGGGGAGGGTTAGGGTGGGGGCAATCGAAGCCGACACCCCCACTTGCAAACTACGCCTGCTTGGCGTCGATGATCCCCCGACGCACCGCCCGCGTCTTGGTGAAGTGGTCCTGCAGCTGCTCGCCCTCGCCCCAGCGGATGGAGCGCTGCAGCGCCGTCAAATCTTCCGTAAACCGCTGCAGAATCTCCAGCACCGCCTCGCGATTGTTCAGGAAGATGTCGCGCCACATCACCGGATCGCTGGCGGCGATGCGGGTGAAGTCGCGGAAGCCGCCGGCGGAGAACTTGATGACCTCGGACTTGGTGTCCTCCTCCAGGTCGGACGCGGTGCCGACGATGGTGTAGGCGATCAGGTGCGGCAGGTGCGAGGTGATCGCCAGCACGCGGTCGTGGTGGCTGGCCTCCATGATCTCCACGGTCGAGCCGACGCGGCGCCACATCTCCGTCACCCGCGCCAGCGCTTGGCGGTCGGCGCCGGTCGCCGGGGTCAGGATGCACCAGCGGCCCTGGAACAGGGTGGCGAAGCCGGCCTCGGGACCGGAATGCTCGGTGCCCGCCACCGGATGGCCGGGGATCAGGTGGACGCCGTCGGGCAGATGCGGCCCGATGTCGCGCAGCGTCGCCTGCTTGACCGAACCGACATCGGTGACGATGGTCCCGCGCTTCAGCAACGGCCCGATGGCCTCGCCCACCGTGGCGAAGCTGCCGACCGGGGTCGCCAGCACCACCAGATCCGCACCGGCAAGCGCCGCCGCCAGATCGGTGGTGGCCTCCGCCACGATGCCCAGCTCCAGCGCCTTGGCGCAGGCCTCCGGGTTGCGGTCGGCGCAGACGACCTGCCGCGCGATCCCATACTCCGCCAGCGCCCGCGCCAGGGAGGAGCCGATCAGACCGATGCCGACGATGGCGACGCGGTCGAACAGAGGTGCGGTGTCGGTGGTGACCATGACGCAGAGTGTCCCGGAAGCGGGTTGAATGGCGAAAAACCGTCCCGTTTAAACCACCTCAGGCCCGCCGGACCAAGCGATACTTTGATCGCGCGCCCGTCAAGCGTCGTTGCGCGTCATCTCCGCCCGCAGCGCCTCGGCCAGCCGCTGGAAGGTTTCCTTCCGGCCGGAGGTGCGGCGCCAGGCCAGCGCGATGCGGCGCCCCGGACGGTCGCCGGCCAGCGGGCGCACCGCCAGATCCAGCCCGCGCAGGATGCCCGAATCGACCGCCATCTGCGGCAGCAGCGTCACCCCCAGCCCGTTCGCCACCATCTGCACCAGCGTGTGCAGGCTGGTGCCCTGGAAGGCGGTGTTGTGCGGCGTGGCGTCCAGCGCGCAGGCGGCCATGGCATGGTCGCGCAGGCAATGCCCATCCTCCAGCAGCAGCAAATCCTCCGACGGAACCGCGACGGGCTGCGCCGGATCGCCGCCGCTCAGCCGGTGGCCGGTGGGGCAGACGAAGGAGAAGCGGTCCTCCGCGATGTCCTCCGTCTCCAGGTCGCCCATCGGATAGGGCAAGGCGAGCAAAGCCGCGTCGAGCTTGCCGGCATTCAGCTGGCCGAGCAGCCGGGCGGTCTGGTCCTCGCGCAGATACAGGCGCAGGCGCGGGAAGGCCTCGCGCAGGGCCGGCATCACGCGCGGGATCAGGAAGGGGCCGATGGTCGGGATCACCCCCAGATGCAGGGCGCCCGACATCGGGTCGGCGGCGGAGCGGGTGATCTCCACCAGCTCCTCCGCCCCCTTCAGCAGCTGGCGCGCCCGTTCGGCGATCTCGCGGCCGAGCGGGGTCGGCAGCACCGAACGGCGCGTGCGCTCCACCAGCGTGGCACCCAGCAGGTCTTCCAATTCCTGCAGGCCGGCGCTGAGCGTGGACTGGCTGACGAGGCAGGCCTCCGCCGCCTGCCCGAAATGGCAGCGGTCGACGACGGCAACGAGATAGCGGAGCTGGCGCAGGGTGGGGAGCGGTTTCATGCCGGACTATGTAATCGGATTTATCGATCAGTTCAATTGGTATTTTCTACTTCTCTTGATCACTGATTTCCCGTATTCCTCCTCGGGTCAACGGGACAACGGAACGACGCCCCACCCCCGGCCACCTGAAACGGCCCCCCTTGTTCGACCCGGTGCGCCGCACTAAGTCGGGCATGTCACGGCCACCGGCCGGGGATTGAGGCGACAACCATTCATCGCACTCCATCGGAGAACACTAATGTCCTTGATCAACAGCGAGATTAAGCCCTTCAACGCCAAGGCTTATAAGAACGGCAAGTTCATCGACGTCTCCGACGCCGACCTGAAGGGCAAGTGGTCGGTCGTGTTCTTCTATCCGGCCGACTTCACCTTCGTCTGCCCGACGGAGCTGGAAGACCTGGCCGACAACTATGCCGAGTTCCAGAAGCTGGGCGTCGAGATCTACAGCGTCTCGACCGACACCCACTTCTGCCACAAGGCCTGGCACGACACCTCGCCGGCCATCGGCAAGATCCAGTACACCATGCTGGCCGACCCGACGCTGGCGATCAGCCGCAACTTCGAGGTCCTGATCGAGGAAGCCGGTCTGGCCGACCGCGGCACCTTCGTCGTCGACCCGGACGGCAAGATCCAGATCGTCGAGATCACCGCCGGCGGCGTCGGCCGCGACGCCAAGGAGCTGCTGCGCAAGGTCAAGGCCGCCCAGTACGTCGCCGCCCACCCGGGCGAGGTCTGCCCGGCCAAGTGGCAGGAAGGCGAGAAGACCCTCGCCCCGTCGCTCGACCTCGTCGGCAAGATCTAAGGGTCCTTCGGGAACCCCCTCGGGATCCCTGAGGATCGGGGGCCGGTTCCGGCCGGCCCCCACCCCCCGCCCTCCGGCGGGTGTTCATCACAGTACCCTTGCCGGCCGGAACGGCCAACAAGGGCGGTTTCCACGGGCCGGTTTCAAAGCCCGCCCGTGACAGGGTCCGTCGTCGGTTTCCCCATCCCCGCGAAGGCGGGCACCCAGACGCGCGTTTTGTCGCAGTCCTTTCAAAATCTGGATCCCCGCCTGCGCGGGGAGGACGATGACGTTTCAAACTCTTCACTGTTTCAAAACCGGACCTCCCGCCCGACCGGCTTTTCCGACTCGGGCCACCATTTTCTCCGCCCGGACCGCCGCCATATCGGGCAGGCGATCCGCCCCGGACACGAGACGTTGGGAACGAAAGCCATGCTGGACGCCAATCTGAAGACGCAGTTGAAGGCTTACCTGGAACGCATCACCCATCCGATCACGCTGGTCGCGTCGCTGGACGACGGGGCGAAGTCGCAGGAGATGCTCGGCCTGCTGGAAGACATCGCCTCGCTGTCGGACAAGATCACGCTGGACCGCAACGGCGCCGACGCCCGCCGGCCCTCCTTCGCGATCAACCGCGATGGCAGCGACATCGGCGTCACCTTCGCCGGCCTGCCGATGGGGCACGAGTTCAATTCGCTGGTCCTGGCGCTGCTGCAGGTCGGCGGCCATCCGTCCAAGGAGTCCGAGGAGCTGCTGGAGCAGATCCGCAACCTGGACGGCGATTTCCGCTTCGAGACCTATTTCTCGCTGACCTGCCAGAACTGCCCGGACGTCGTCCAGGCCCTGAACCTGATGAGCGCGCTGAACCCGCGGATCAAGCATGTCGCCATCGACGGCGCGCTGTTCCAGCAGGAGGTCGAGCAGCGTCAGGTGATGGCCGTCCCCACCGTCTTCCTGAACGGCGAGCCCTTCGCCCAGGGCCGGATGGACGTGGCGCAGATCGTCGCCAAGCTCGACACCGGCGCCGTCGCCCGCGCCGCCGAGAAGATCAAGGCCAAAGCCCCGTTCGAGGTGCTGGTGATCGGCGGCGGCCCGGCCGGCGCCGCGGCCGCCATCTACGCCGCCCGCAAGGGCATCCGCACCGGCGTCGCAGCCGAGCGGTTCGGCGGTCAGGTGCTCGACACCATGGCGATCGAGAACTTCATCTCCGTCTCGCACACCGAGGGGCCGAAGCTGGCCGCGGCGCTGGAGCAGCACGTCAAGGACTATGAGGTCGACGTGATGAACCTGCAGACCGCCACCGCCCTGGTGCCGGCCACGCAGGAAGGCGGGCTGATCGAGGTGAAGCTGGCGAGCGGCGCCTCGCTGAAGTCCCGCACCGTGGTGCTGTCGACCGGCGCCCGCTGGCGCTCGATGAATGTCCCGGGCGAGGCGGAATACCGCAACAAGGGTGTCGCCTACTGCCCGCACTGCGACGGACCGCTGTTCAAGGGCAAGCGCGTGGCGGTGATCGGCGGCGGCAATTCCGGCGTCGAGGCGGCCATCGACCTCGCCGGCATCGTCTCGCACGTCACGCTGATCGAGTTCGACAGCCAGCTGCGTGCCGACGCGGTGCTGCAGCGCAAGCTGCACAGCCTGCCGAATGTCACCGTCATCGTCTCGGCCCAGACCACCGAGGTGCATGGCGACGGCAACAAGGTGGTCGGCCTGTCCTACAAGGACCGCAACAGCGGCGAGCTGAAGCGGGTCGATCTGGAAGGCATTTTCGTGCAGATCGGTCTGGTGCCCAACACCGAATGGCTGAAGGGCACGCTGGCGCTGACCCCGCGCGGCGAGATCGAGGTGGACAACCGCGGCCAGACCTCGCTGCCCGGCGTGTTCGCCGCCGGCGACGCGACGACGGTGCCGTTCAAGCAGATCGTCATCGCCATGGGCGAGGGTGCCAAGGCCGCGCTCGCCGCCTTCGACCACCTGATCCGCACGGTGCCTGCCGAGGAAGCCGTACGCGAGACCGTCGCGGCGGAGTGAGCGGGGTTATTGCGAAGCGTAGGCTTCGGGTACCCCCTCCCTTACCCTCCCCCACCTTTGGTGGG